>JBDROF010000001.1:0-43882 GCA_043810345.1 Bacteroidota bacterium
TGCTGGGAGTCAGTACTGATCTATGGAATGATATTCCGTATACAGAAGCATTCCAGGGAGATGCCAATCTTACACCTGCTTTCAACACACAGCAAGAGATCTACGCGACGATTCAGCAGTTGCTGACCGATGCAATCGCCAACCTTCAGATTGTTGGGAATTATGAAGCTATAGACGGAGATATGATGTACGGAGGAGATCTCGCCTCATGGGTGAAAGCGGCTTACGCATTAAAAGCCCGCTACGCCCTGCATCTGTCGAAGATCCAGCCTCAGACCGCCTACGCCGATGCATTAGCAGCACTTCCAAATGGATTCGCGTCAAATGATGAAGACCTGACGTTTGTATTCGGCACCGCTGACGCCGATGCAAATCCGTTGTGGCAGTTCATGAATGAGCGTGGCGATATCTCAATGAACTCTTACTTCATTGATATGTTGCTGCTCCGCCAGGATCCGCGTATCACGGTATATGCATACCCGGATGCAGCAGGTGGCTATAGTGGAAATGGCCCCGGAGGGACTAACGCTGACGCCAGCGCCCCTGGCCCCGCAGTAGCCTCTAAGAATTCACCGGTTCCGTTCATCTCATACGCCGAGTGCCTCTTCATCAAAGCTGAGTGTGAATTTGTAACCCAAGCACCCATGGCCCAGGTGAAGCAGACATTAGTAGATGGACTTACTGCTTCACTGAATTCCAGAGGTGTTTTCAGTCAGGAGTACATAACGGGGTATCAGGCAATGTTTCTGGATACCGTGGTTACTCCCGGAGTGCTGTTCAATGAGATCATGACTCAGAAATACATTGCCCTCTACTACCAGGCTGAGCCTTACAACGACTGGAGAAGAACCGGACTTCCTCTCATTACACCAAATGTGCCGAGTCTGGAAATCCCTAGAAGATATCCCTACCCAACCGAAGAGATTTCCTACAACCCGAATACACCGGCTTACGGTAATATTTGGAACAGGGTTTGGTGGGATACACCCTAACCATTTAACCTGACCAAAAAACGGCCACCCTTCGGGCGGCCGTTTTTTTTATAAACGCCCGTTCTCCCGGTTCCAGCAAATCGTCTCCTCCAGCCCTTTTTCCAGGTCGTATTCAGGTGTAAAATGAAGCTCCCTGAAGATGGACGAAGGATCGCATTGCCAGTTCATACTGCCCATGATAGCTGCTTTTTCCCGGTTGAGGAGAGGGGTCTTCCCAAAAGGACGGGAAACAGACTCCAGAACATAGGCCAGCAGATTCACAACGGGCAGCGGAATCACCATCGTGACCGTCTTTCTGCCCAGGATCCGTTTCACCAGGGCCGAAAACTCCCTGACCGAATAGTTCCGGCCATCCGAAACCACCCAGGTACGACTTGTATAACGGGATTCCAGCGCATCAAAGACCATCCTTACCAGATCGCCGATATAGATAAAACTGATTCGCTGGCGGAAACTTCCTGCATACAATTCCAGTCCCAGGTTGATGGTCCGGTACACCTGCAGGTAGTCACGCTCCCTCGGGCCATAAACGCCGGTGGGACGAAAGATAAGATAGGGAAAGCCGGAACGGGATTCCAGAAAGCGTTCGGCTGCCAGCTTGCTTTTCCCATAAGCATCGATGGGATTGGGAAGAGTTCCATCAATTATAGGTTGCATCGAAACCGGATCTTCCGGTCCGACAGCAGCCAGTGTGCTGATAAAGAGAAACTTATCAGGCACAAGCCTGGTAGCTTCGAGCGAAGTAACGAGATTCCTGGTTAGCCCTTTATTGATCCGGAAGAAATCTTCGGTGGTGCGTGACCTGGTTATACCGGCATTGTGTATGATGAAATTAAACCGAACCCCAGCTGTTTTGCCTTGCAGCAGCTGCTCACTGAGTCTCTCCGGGGAAGCAAGGTCCAATTCCAGAAACCGGATACGGGGATCCGTCAGATAGCGCCGGGAGCTGGTTTTCCTGACTGCGGCATACACCTCAAACCCCCTTCGCAATCCCTCCTCCACCAGATGGCTGCCAATAAACCCACTTGCCCCGGTAATCAGTACGCTATTCGCATTTCGCATTTCGCTATCTCGCTATTTCGCTATCTTGCTATTTCACTATTTCGCTACCTCGCTACCTCGCTACTTAAAATGCCTCACCCACACCCTTCGCCGCACATTCATCCTTCCCGGAAAGTTCTTCCAGATCGATAAAGCTTTTGAGTTATCCTCCAGCTGAGGACTTGAGATAGCCTTCTTGATCCCGTAATCAATGTATGCCTTGTGCAATTCATAAAAAAAGAGGGCAGCTACTCCTTTACCATGATAATCGGGATGCACCCCCAACAGGTACATGTCGATGATCTCGTTTTTCCGGATTGCCCTGAGCAGATGGTACCAGCCAAACGGGAACAAACGGCCATTGGATTTCTGGAGTGCATAGGTAAGATTTGGCAGGGAGATGCCAAACCCGACAATGTCGTCGTTCTGATCCACCACAAAGGAGATGAACTCAGGCCGAATGAAATCAAAATACTGCCTGGTATAGGCCTCCATCTGCTCTTCTGTCAGGGCTACAAATCCGTAAAGTTCATCATACGCCACATTGAGCATCCGGAACATCTTCCGGGCGTAAGGAAGTAACTTTTTCTTTTTCTTGGTCTTGACCAGCCGCACGTTGTAACGTTGCTCAACAAGAGACTTTGTTTTTTCAAATTTTTCAGGGATTTGCAGGATATCAAATTCATACTGGACCCAATCAGCAGCCCGGATAAAGCCCATCTGTTCCAGGTGCACGGGATAATAGGAGTGGTTATAGATGGAGGTCATGATGGCCAATTGATCAAATCCTTCAATCAGCATCCCTTCGTTGTCCATATCTGAAAATCCAAGCGGACCGTGGATGCCGGTCATTCCCTTCGCCTTTCCCCATTCAGCGACAACCCCAATGAGGGCATGGGAGACCTCCGGATCGTCTACGAAATCAATCCAGCCGAAACGCACCAGATTCTCCTGCCAGCGTTCGTTCGCCTTATGATTGATCAGCCCTGCGATCCGTCCTGCCGGCTTGTGATCCCGGTAAGCGATCCAGTATTCAGCCTCGCAATGGGCAAATGCAGGATTTTTACCCTTGCACAGGGTTCGGATCTCATCCATCCTCAAAGGCGGACACCAGTAAGGATTCCCCTTGTATAACCTGAACTGAAAATCGATGAATTGTTTCAGATCACGATGGGTATTAACCTTTTTTAACTCAAGTGCCATCATGGATTAACTTAATGTTATGGAATGATCCCGAGTTTTTTCCCGAGTCGCTGGAAGGAGTCCAGGGCCGAGTCGAGCTGCTCCATCGTATGAGTGGCCATCAGGGAGAATCGGATCAGGGCCGCGTCCTTGCTAACAGCAGGTGCTATCACCGGATTGACAAAGATTCCCTCATCCAGCAGCATCCGTGTCAGCATCAGTGTTTTCATGGTGTCTCTCACATAGATCGGGATGATGGGAGTCACTGTATGACCAATATCAAATCCACGATTTTTAAACTGATCGATGGCATAGTGAGTGAGGGACCAGAGCTTCCTGATCCGTTCAGGTTCCTGCCGGATGACCTCCAGTGCAGCCATCACGGCCGCTGCCGATGCCGGTGTGATACTGGCAGAAAAGATCAGGGATCGGGAATGGTGCTTGATGTAATTGATGGTATCCTGATCACTGGCGATGAATCCTCCGATGGAAGCCAGGGACTTGGAGAAGGTGCCCATGATCAGATCCACCCGGTCTGTAAGTCCGAAATGTGATGCAGTCCCCTCCCCATGTTTACCCAACACCCCGATTGAATGGGCATCATCAACCATGACCGTGGCATCGTATTTTTCAGCCAGCCGGATGATCTCCGGAAGATCTGCGATGTCCCCATCCATACTGAATACTCCATCCACCACAATGAGTTTAATCCGTCCGGGTTTGCATTGCTTCAAACCCCTTTCCAGGGACGCCATATTGTTGTGCTTAAACTTTAGGACCTTTGCAAAAGAGAGCCGGCAAGCTTCAATGATGGAGGCATGGTTCAGTTCGTCGATGAGAATATAATCATTCCTCGATGTAACGGTAGGGATCACACCGATATTCACCTGGAAGCCGGTGCTATATACCAAGGATGATTCTTTCCCGACAAATTCGGCCAGTTTTTTTTCCAGTTCGATATGGATGTCGAGAGTACCGTTCAGGAACCTGGAGCCGGCACACCCTGTACCGTACTTTTCAGTGGCCGCCATTGATGCAGCCTTGATCCGGGGATGGGTGGTCAGTCCCAGATAGCTGTTGGACCCGAACATGAGAATTTGTCTCCCGTTCATCGATACCACGGTCTCCTGCTCTGAATTGATGACCCTGAAGAAGGGGTAGAGCCCCATCTTTTCAACCTTCTGTGGCTCAGTATATTGAGATGTCTTTCGTTGTAAAGGCCTCATAGAAGAGAGATTAAGATCTGTAGAATTGGATAGGTAATAAACAGAATTTCAGTCTAATTGAGATAATGGAGGTCAGCAAATTCTTTCCCCGAATTCAACGCACGCAGGTTCAGATCAACCACCTGTTCTCCTTTATTATCGAAGATCACACGGATGGCATGTTCCAGAAGTTCGAACTTCATCCCCAAAAACGGGGCGGCCGCTCCAAGAATCACAATGTTGGCAGCTTTCACCGATCCTGCCTCCCTGGCCATCGTATCTGCATCCAGTAGGAGGTGTTGAGGAATCGCCCGAACAGCATCCAATACCTCTTCGATGTCAGGATAGTTCGGAATATTTGCAAACGGTTTTGCACTGGAAACCAGCCATCCCTGCTTCGAAAGATAAGGTATGTAACGAAGGGATTCCAGTGGCTCAACAGCAATGATCAGGTCGGCTTTCCCTAACGGGATCAGGTCAGAGGCAATCTCCTCATGAGAGATCCGCAGGTTCGACATCACATCCCCACCGCGCTGGCTCATTCCATGAACCTCAGACTGCTTCAGGAACATTCCCTGTTCCAGAGCAGCATGACCGATCACAGCGGCAATAGAGAGAATCCCTTGCCCACCAACCCCGGCTAATATGATATCTTTTTTCATGGAGTTGCGGGTTGTTTGTTCCTGAGCTTCTCTCTCTTTCGCTTATCGATGGTCACAATGCACTCCCGGCGGGGAATGATCACCGAAACGCCATGATAATCCAGCTCTTCTTCCAGGATCTGGACAAACTCATCATGATACCTCTTCAGAGGCCGAATCACACGGATGTGATCCTCTTCTACCCCCAACCCTTTACAGATATCTTCAATCCTTCCCATCGCAGCCGACTCCTGTCCACCGGTCATTGCCGTGGTGGCGTTGTCGAGGATCAGCACCGTGATGGGGGACTTTTCACATACCGCATCCAGTAATCCGGTCATGCCGGAATGGGTAAAGGTGGAGTCGCCGATTACAGCTACTGCCGGGACCATTCCTGCATCCGCAGCTCCTTTGGCCATGGTGATGGAGGCCCCCATATCTACGCAGGAGTTGATGGCCTCGTATGGATGTAACGCTCCGAGGGTATAACATCCGATATCGGAAAAGACACGGCCTTTGGGGAGGATCGACAGGGCCTCGTTGAGCGCATTGTAGGAGTCGATGTGCGGACAACCGGAACACAGCATAGGAGGTCGGCCAACCACCAAATCAGGAATCGGGAATCCAATGGTGTCATCCAACCCAAGAGCCACAGCCACAATGTTGGGATTGAGCTCGCCATCGCGGGGGATGGTGCCATCGAGCCGGCCTTTCACCTTCAAACCGCGACCCAGATAGCCTTTCAGCAACTCTTCCACCATCGGGTAACCATCTTCCACTACCAGGAGTTTTTCACACTCATCGGCCATCTTTTCTATCATTGTCCTTGGCAGGGGATACTGACCTATTTTCAGAACAGGGTAAGGGATGTTGCCTTCCGGATAGTTCTCCAACAGGTAGTTATAGGCCAGGCCGCACACCAGGATGCCCATGGATTTATCGGGAGCGTCGCTGTATCTGTTGAAAGGCGACCGTTCTGATTCTTCGGTGAAACGCGGATAATCGCTTAACAACCGTTTGTACCGTTTCCGGGCAATACTGGGAAGGAGAACAAATTGGTGGAGATCCGAAGGAAGATGTCTCTTATTCTGTGTCCGTACCTCTGTTCTGGCCACACCCGCACGTGAATGAGCCAAGCGGGTGGTGATGCGTAAAAGTACCGGAATGAAGTATTTCTCTGATAGGTCAAACCCATAATGAACCATGTCGTAAGCCTCCTGCTGGTTGGAGGGTTCCAGGATCGGCATCATGGCAAATTTTCCAAAAAAACGGGAATCCTGCTCATTCTGGGAAGAGTGCATGGAAGGGTCGTCAGCAGAAACCACAACCAGGCCACCGTTGGCGCCTGTGATGGCCGAATTGATAAAGGGATCCGCAGCTACATTCAAACCCACATGTTTCATGCATACCATCGCCCTTTTTCCGGCGTACGACATCCCCAAAGCTGCTTCCATGGCCGTCTTTTCATTTGCTGACCATCGGGAATGGATTCCCTTCTCCTGGGCGTACTTCGAATTTTGAACAAATTCGGTGATTTCAGTAGAAGGAGTTCCAGGGTAAGCATAGATCCCCGATAGGCCTGCATCGAGTGCTCCCTGGGCGATTGCTTCATCTCCCAGCAACAATAGTTTCTGCATAAAAAATAGTCTTGGAAATGCCAGACAAACCTACGTAGAATTTGGAAATTACACAACTGTTGCTGAAATTTTACGCTTTTTGTATCTTTGAAACCACTGATATTTTGTTACATCCCACATGGAATACAAAGACTATTACAAAATACTCGGAATCTCTAAAACAGCTTCTCAGGATGAGATCAAAAAGAGCTACCGGAAACTGGCCCTGAAATACCATCCTGATAAAAACCAGGGGAATAAAATGTCAGAAGAGCGGTTTAAGGAGATCGGGGAGGCCTACGAAGTGCTGAAGGATCCGGAGAAGCGGAAGAAATACGATAAACTTGGCGTCAACTGGAAACACTATGAACACGCCGGTGCGGACGGCGGTTTTGACTATGCCGAGTGGGCCCGGCAGCAGGGAGGCAGAAGGCAACATTCGCAACGACAAGCGGCATACAACTTTGAGGGAGGCGATTTCTCTGATTTCTTCAATACCTTCTTTGGCGGAGGATTTGGTGGTGGAACAACCTATACCGAAGCCCGGGATTTTCCCCGGAAAGGACAGGATTACCAGGCTGATCTCTCTATCACCCTGGCTGATGCTTACCATGGGACGGAAGCTATGTTATCGCTGGACGGAGAAACGATCAAAGCTGCCATTCCTTCCGGTGTACGCGACGGCCAGATCTTGCGGATCAGGGGAAAAGGCGGAAGAGGGTTTGGGGGACAGGAAAGGGGGCATCTTTATATGAAAGTGAACATCAAACCCGATTCCACATTTGAACGGAAAGGAGACAACCTTCACTGTGATATCCAAATCCCGCTCTATACGGCTGTATTGGGAGGGAAAACAACAGTTGCAACACTCAAAGGAGCGGTTCAGATCAATATACCCAGAGAGAGTCCGAACGGGAAGGTGGTGCGGTTGAAAGGGCTAGGTATGCCTCTGTTTGGAAAGAAAAAGGAGTTCGGGGATCTCTATGCCAGAATTGTCATTGATATCCCGCAGCATTTAAATGAAGAGGAGCGCTCGCTCTTTCAAAAACTGGCTAATTTAAGACATGCATCATGACATCCTGTAACAACCTGATACCCTATGAGCTGGATCAACCTCCCCGTGTGATCCTGGAGTTCGTTGAAGCGGTGGATTCCTGCGATCTCAGATACCTCTCGTGCGACCTGCTGGAGAGGTTGATGATGGAGGATGAACACCTCCTGGATGATGCCATTGAACGGGCCATCAATGCATGCATTGCGCTCTCCATCCCTTCACGGAAACACTTCCGTCGGATCTTCATCATCAAACAAAACGGGATCCACCGGGGCTGGAGGTTATCTGCATTCGGCTGTTACCTGACGGTGGTGAATGAAGACCCGTCACATCCCATGGTGGCTCAATTTCAGACATTCCTTTTTTAGCTGAATCATTTTTTCTATTTTTGCGCCTGCTAACCAATCATGACCTTACACGCTCACTATGAAGTCATTTCGATTACTCTTCCACCTCTTTTCATTGATTTCGTTCTTCGTTGTCGCCTCTGTTCCCCTGATGGCGCAGTATGGAACTGTCCGTGGGTTTGTCTATGAAGAGGAAACCGGTGAACCGGTCATCTTTACCAATGTCTATTGTTATAAAACCTCCATGGGATCGCCGACTGACGAAAACGGGTATTTTGCCATCACGCGTATCCCGCCGGGAGAATATATCCTGATGGTGACTTACATTGGTTTTGACTCCCTGCAGATTCCTCTAACGATCAAAGCCAACGAACTGATCACACAGAAGCTCTACCTGAAATCCCGGGCGGTTGACCTGGGTGAGATCAATATATCTGCTGCCAGACAAGATAAACAACGGGAAACACAAACTTCCATCATCAAAGTCACTCCCAGGGAGATTCAGAAGATCCCTTCCATGGGTGGGCAGCCTGATTTGGCCCAGTACCTTACGGTGTTACCAGGAGTTATTTTTTCCGGTGATCAGGGCGGTCAGCTGTACATTCGCGGAGGCCCTCCCATACAAAACAAAACACTTTACGACGGGATGATTGTGTATAATCCGTTTCACTCCATTGGACTCTTCTCCGTTTTTGATGTGGATATCCTGAAAAACATTGACGTCTATACCGGTGGATTTAATGCCGAGCATGGAGGACGGATCTCCTCGATCATGGATATCTCTACCCGCGACGGAAACAAAAACCGGTTTGGCGGGAAACTGGACGTCAGTACATTCGGGGCAAAAGCCCTGCTGGAAGGACCGATTGTTCGTCAGAAGAATGAGAATTCTGCCAGCGCTTCGGTCATCCTTTCGGTGAAGAATTCATACCTGGATAAAAGCTCTGAGATTTTTTACTCCTACCTGGATCAGAAACTTCCTTATAGTTACCTCGACATCTACGGAAAGATCTCTATCAATGCACCCAACGGAAGTAAAGTCAATTTCTTCGGATTCAACTTTACCGATCAAGCTACCCTGCAGGGATATAACTTCAACAATTCTGTACTCACGGAAGTACCGGTTAGTTACAACTGGGACTCCTATGGTGGTGGTGGAAACTTCATCGTGATCCCCGGGAAATCAGCGGTTCTGCTGGAAGGTAATTTTGCTTACTCCTACTACAAAGTGAATATGGATGAACCCAATAAAGCACCCCGTTCCTCCAGTATCTCCGGATTCAACGGCGGGCTCCAGTTTACCTACTTCTTCGGGAAGAACTCGCTGAAATATGGCCTGGAAATGTCGGGATACAAAACCGTCTTTGATTTCTACAACTCCCTCAACCGGAACATTGATATCACCCAGAACTCCACGGAGGTGGATGTTTACGTGAAGTACAAATGGATCGCCGGAAAATTTATCATTGAACCTGGATTCAGAGCGCAGTACTACGCTTCTCTCTCCACCCTCTCACCGGAACCCCGCCTGGCAGTGAAATTCAATGCTACCGGGAGTTTCAGGCTGAAAGCAGCCGGAGGATACTATACCCAGAACCTGATCAGTACCGCCAACGATCTTGATGTAGTGAATCTCTTCTACGGCTTTCTGACCGGTCCCGAAAACCTGCCAAAGAAATTCAACGGAAAAGAGGTCACCAACAAGCTTCAGCAGGCCTGGCATGTGATTCTGGGATTTGAGTGGGATATTACCCGCAATCTTAGTCTCAATGTGGAAGGGTACTACAAGTACTACCCGCAATTAACCAACCTGAACCGGAACAAGTTCTTTGAAGATACCGAAGCTAACGCCGACCAACCTGATTACCTGAAAAAGGATTTCATCATTGAATCCGGTGATGCCGAAGGGGTGGATATCTCACTGAAATATACTATCCGTAACGTCCATTTCTGGGGGACCTACTCGCTGGGATTCATCCACCGTAATGACGGAATATCCACTTATGTGCCTCCCTTCGACAGGCGTCACAACGTGAATTTGATGGGTACCTACGCGTTTGGTAAGAGGCAAACATGGGAGCTGAATGTCCGGTATAATTACGGTTCCGGATTCCCCTTTACCCCTACCCAGGGTTATTATGAAGAGCTGTTTTTCAGCAACATAGGAACCCCAATCACCATCACCAACGGATCGCTGGGAATCCTTTATGGCGATTACAACTCCCACCGGTTAACCTATTACAGCCGACTGGACCTCGATATTAAAAAATCGTTTCATTTCGGAAAACGGATGAAACTGGATGTGGATCTAAGCGTAACCAATGTGCTCAATGAAAAGAATGTTTTCTATGTCGACCGGATCACCAATACGATCGTCTACCAGCTTCCGATCCTGCCCAGTCTGGGCTTAAGTTTCACTTTCTGATTCATGGCCCCGGAAGATGGAAAGGAGACCCTTTCCCGCTGCCGGAAAGCTGGCAGAAAAAATTCTCATGGATTGAGAATGGAAAAGTGTATGTATCTTTGTAATACGATTTCTTAATGTAAAAACATCTGATATGAAACAGACTCTCAGATCCTTTGTTACCATCCTGGTCCTGCTGGCTTTGGGATTCTCCTCCTGTACGGACGACCCTACCCCTGTGCCGGCCGATCCACGCCAGGTATTTGCAGGTGTGTGGAGTGTGACGGAGACAGAGACACGCCTAACGTACGAAGTGAGTATTCAACTGGATCCAAAATCGCAAAGTGGAGGTGTTTTTATCTACAACTTTGCCAATGCCGGCAGCAGCAGCAACCCTGCCTATGCCATTGTTTCCGGAAGCACGATCACACTGGAGGTCAACCAGGTGATCGGTGACGACTGGATCATCAATGGATCCGGCGTCTTATCCGGTTCCAAGATCAACTGGCCCTATACCCTGAACGACGGCGCCACCCTGCATCATATCTCAGCAGTATTTACCAGGCTTTAGTTGGAAGAGGATCCTACGAAATTCTTCTCTCTGTTTTTCAGCTCCCGGTTCACCTCTTCATAGAGTTTGATAAAGGTATCCGGGTCCTCCCGGTAATAGGCCAGGTTTTGCTTATATTTCTCCTGACTTATTCCGTATTTTTTGAATAATCCGGCGTAATAATAGTTCCCTATATCCCTGGTATTCTTTCCTTTGTTTCTGGCAATCACCAACGCTGCTTCGATGGTATGGGCATCCGCCAGCAAAAGTACCATCTGTGCCTCTGGAATGATGGAATCAGCCGGAATTAACAAGGTTTCTGCAGGTTTCCTGTCGGGCAGGCAGGCGACCAGAAGAAGCAGCGGAAGAAAAAGGAAGAGCCTCTTCATGAATACTATTTCTTGCGGGAGGCGTACTCCCGGTTCAGCTGATCCAGCACCTGTTTAGTGATATCGAGTCTGTCATTGGCAATGAGGATCTCTCCGGCTGCACGGTAAGCCAGGATATAATCATACCCAAATTGCCGGTTGAACCTGGCTAAGAAGCTGTTCACGGTATCCAGGAGCTGGATATTCATATTGAATTCCTGTTCGGCGATCTGCTGGGTGTAGCTCTCTTTTTTCTCCATCAGCGCCTGTTGCTTCATCATCAACTCCTCGTATACTACCCGGGCCCGATCTTCAGTGATGCTGTTGGTGGAGACCTTGCGCTGAAACTCAGCAGCCTCTTTTTCCAGGGCAGCCTGTTCTCTCAACACCTCCCGGTGAAGCCGGTTTCCGGTACTCTCAAGATTTTGTTTGAGCACTTTTACAAATTCATAGCGTTCGTTCAACGTATCGATGTTGACATAGACGATGGTAGGTCCGGAAGGGTGTTCCACCCGCGAGGTATCCTCGCCAGCCAAAGAGGGTTCGCCGGGCCTTTTCGAAGTAAAAAACAGAATGTAGAGGCCAATAAGTCCGGCCAGTAAGACAAGAAAAAATACTGTATTCAGGTTAATAGCTGGTTTTTCCATAGTTGCATCGTTTAATTTCCAAGTTCAGAAATAAATTTGATTCTCATCATCCGGATCTCTTCCTCCGAATACTCATCCTCCCCGAGATCCTGTAATGCCTGGTAGACCGAATCGGTTTCGGCTGTGCGAAAATAGTCGAAAATCTCTTCCTGGTGATAGGGATCTATAAATTCATCAATGTAGTAGTTGATATCGACCTTTGTTCCTGCACTTACAATGCTCTCGATCTCAGTCAATGACTCTTCAAATGTCAGGTTCTTCGCATTTGCAATATCCTCCAGTGAGATTTTCCGGTCTATACTATGGATGATAAAAACTTTGAGCCCCGACTTATTGATCACTGATTTTACTACCATATCCATGGGCCGGATAATCTCATTCTCCTCCACGTATTCTTTGATCAGGTCGATGAAGGGTGTTCCGTATTTGAGTGCTTTCCCGGTCCCAACCCCGGTGATCTGTTTCATCTCATCAGAGGTGATTGGATACTGGATAGCCATGTCCTCCAGCGAGGGATCCTGGAAGATGACAAAGGGAGGAAGTTTCTCCTTCCGGGCGATCTGTTTACGCAGATCCTTCAACATGCTGAAGAGGGTTTTATCTGCAGTGCTGCTTTTCGAGCCCATCGCTTCCAGGAACTCCTCCTCTTCGGGGTTTTCATAATCATGATCGTCAACCAGCATGACCGACCACGGTTTTTTGAGGAACTTTTTACCGTCGGCCGTCATCTTCAGGATGCCATAATTCTCGATATCTTTGGTGAGCATCCGTTCGATCAGGCACTGGCGGATCACGGCATTCCAGAACTTCTCATCCTTATCGGCCCCTTTCCCGAATACCTCCAGACTGTTGTGTTTGTAATTTTTTACAGGGGTGGTCAGTTTGCCAAGCAGCACATTGATCAAGTGCTTATGCTTTACCTGTTCTTTCATGGCTAGAACCGCCTCCAGTACAATCTGCATGTATTGTTTACCTTCAAACTTCTTCTTTGGATGGAGGCAGTTATCACAGTTCTGGCAGTTATCCTCCGTGAAAATCTCCCCGAAATAGTGAAGCAGTTGCTTTCGGCGACATACTGAAGATTCGCTGTAGCTGACCGTTTCAAACAGGAGATGTTTCGCGATCTCTTGCTCTGCCACGGTTTTCCCCTTCAGAAACTTTTCCAGCTTCAGGATGTCATCGTAGCTGTAGAAAGCGATGCAGTTTCCTTCGCCGTCGTCACGCCCCGACCGTCCGGTCTCCTGGTAATATCCTTCCAGGCTTTTCGGCATATCAAAATGGATCACATAACGCACGTCGGGCTTATCAATCCCCATGCCGAAAGCAATGGTGGCAACGATGACGTCTACATTCTCCATTAAAAACTTGTCCTGGTTCTCCCGGCGTACGGCAGCCTCCAGCCCAGCATGATAGGGAAGAGCCCTGATGCCATTGAGCAAAAGAGATTCGGCAAGCTCTTCTACTTTCTTACGGCTGAGGCAATAAATGATTCCCGATTTCCCTGGATGACTTTTGATGAATTTAATCACATCCTTCACCACCGTTTTGTTCTTGGGTCGGACCTCATAGTAAAGATTAGGCCGGTTGAAGGAGGATTTGAATACATTCGCAGCCATCATTCCCAGGTTCTTCTGGATATCCTGCTGAACTTTTGGAGTGGCGGTTGCTGTTAGTGCAATCACCGGAACCTTTTGTCCAATCGCTTCAATGATGGGCCTTAACCTCCGGTATTCGGGCCTGAAATCATGTCCCCACTCGGAGATGCAATGCGCTTCATCGATGGCATAAAACGAGACCTTTATATTTTTCAGAAATTCTATGTTATCTTCCTTGGTGATGGTTTCCGGAGCCACGTATAGAAGTTTGGTCTTCCCCATGGAGATATCTTTCTTGACTTGCATGATCTCCTGACGGGAGAGAGAAGAGTTCATGAAGTGAGCCACCTCTTCTTCGGTTCCGAAACTTCGCATCGAATCTACCTGATTTTTCATCAGGGCAATCAAGGGGGAGACGATGATGGCCGTTCCTTCCTGAATAAGGGCCGGAAGCTGGTAACAGAGAGATTTCCCCCCGCCGGTCGGCATGATCACAAATGTATCGTTCAGTGCAAGAACATTGTTGATGATGTCCTCCTGGTTTCCTTTGAAGTGGTCATATCCGAACACCCTCTTCAATACATCGTGCAGATCTTGATCGTCCTTACCAGCCGTCATTGTATATATCTGGTTAATTGTTTACTTTTGTCCGAGATTCCTTGATTCTTAAAGAATTAAAGCTATATATACAAATATAAACACAAATATTCCGAATCGCGCAAATTTTTAAAAAAAATTGTACTTTGAAAAGCACAAAAGATATCCGGGAAACTGCCCTAACAACCATACGCCATGAAGCAGAAGCCATTTTGGGTCTTCTTTCTTCGGTTGACGAGAACTTTGTCCGTTGCGTGGAGGTGATCCTGCATGCAGGGGGACGCGTAATCGTTACTGGCATAGGAAAGAGCGCGATCATCGGACAAAAGATCGTGGCCACTTTCAATTCCACAGGGACGCCTTCTGTTTTCATGCATGCTGCCGATGCCATCCATGGAGATTTAGGGATCATCCAGAAAGAGGATGTCGTGCTCTGTCTCTCCAAAAGCGGCGAAACACCGGAGATACGGATCCTTTTACCCCTGATCAAAAAGAACGGAAACCCGCTTCTTGCTATGGTTGGCAATCCTGCTTCATACCTCGCCACCCATGCTACCTGTGTGATTGACACCTCTGTCCCGCAGGAAGCCTGCCCTAACAACCTGGCCCCCACCTCCAGCACTACCGCCCAACTGGTCATGGGTGACGCCCTGGCTATATGCCTGCTCGAAAGCCGCGGTTTTACGGCCAGTGATTTTGCCAAATTCCACCCTGGAGGTGTTCTGGGGAAGAAACTCTATCTCACTGTCGCAGATCTGTACGTCAACAATCCAGCGCCAAAAGTAAAACTTTCCGATAATATTAAAAACGTCATCCTGGAAATCTCTTCCAAACGGCTTGGAGCTACTGCCGTGATAAAGCAGGATAAACTGGCCGGGATCATCACCGACGGGGACCTGCGACGGATGTTGGAGAAGGATGTCAGGTTGGATCAAGTGACAGCGGAGGATATCATGAGCCTGAATCCGAAAACCATTGAACCCGACACCCTGGTCATTGAAGCTTTGCAGTTGATGCGGAACAATAATATCACCCAATTGATCGTATCTAAAGAAGGGAATTACCTGGGCATCATTCATCTGCATGATATCCTCAAAGAGGGAATCATTTAATCCACAAACCGGTTGATATACAGGATCACACCGGTGGTGGTGCTTCTCCTCTATAGCATCACCGTTCACGCCCAGGTCACCAAGATCATGGGACGGGTCACCGATGCATCCACCGGCGAACCTCTCCCTTTTGCCAATGTGGTCATTGCCGGAACGACCATCGGTACTCTCACCGATTTCGAGGGGAAATATTCTATGCAATTTTCAATCAGGGCTGACACTGTCCGTGCATCTCTGATCGGTTTTGCCCCGGTAAGCCGGAAGATCATCCTGCACCAGTTCCAGACCATTGATTTCGCTCTCCGCCCGGAGACTTACACCCTGGAAGAGGTGACCATCCGGTATGCCGGGAATCCGGCCGAAAAGATCCTGGCCAGGGTGATCGCCAACAAGGAGATGAACTCGATGCAATCTTTCTCCTCCTACCAGTACGAAGCCTATACCAAAATTGAATTGGACGCCAACAACATCAGCGAAAAACTGAAGCAACGGAAACTGTTCAAACCATTTGAATTTGTCTTCTCCTATGTGGATACCTCTACCATCAACGGGAAATCTTATCTTCCGGTCTTTCTCACCGAAACCATGTCTGATGTCTATGTCCGGAAGTTTCCCCGGGCACGGAAAGAGATCATCAAGGCCTCCCGTGTTTCAGGGCTGGAAAACGAAAGTGTGGCACAATTCCTGGGAAATCTCTCCGAACAAATCGACATCTACAAAGATCATATCCCAATTTTCGAGAAAAACTTTGTGAGTCCGGTTGCTGAATTTGGCCTCGATTTTTATAAATATTACCTGGTCGACAGTACCTTCCTGGACAACAACTGGTGTTACCACATCATGTTCAAACCCCGGAGGAAACAGGAGCTTACTTTTACAGGAAGCTTCTGGGTAGCTGATACCTCCTTCGCTATCAGAAAAATTGATCTTCGGATCGCCTCCGATGCCAACATCAATTTCATTAACGACCTGGTTGTCAAACAAGAGTTTGAGTGGACCGATAACCGGTTCTGGATGATCACACGGGATGAGATGATCGCCGATTTCAACATCATCGAAAATACTGATAAGGTGGTTGGCTTCTTTGGTCACCGCACCTCCTCTTACCGGAATTTCCAGTTTGACACTCCTGAAAACAAACGTTTTCTCGCCCTGCCGGCCAATGTCTTCATTGAACCCGAAGCGAGTCAGAAAGAGGACTCCTACTGGGAGCTGGCCAGGCATGAAGAACTTTCCGAATCGGAAAAGGGGATCTATGTGATGGTTGATTCAGTACAGAATATTCCCATCTTCAAAACATATATCGATTTTATATACATGGCCGTGAACGGCTACCTGCTCTGGGGAAAAGTAGAGGTAGGGCCCTACACAAAACTGTTCAGCTTCAACACCATTGAAGGAGCCAGATTCAGGATCGGAGGGCGAACCAGCAACTTGTTCAGTAAGAAAATCCAGCTTGAGGCCTCTGTGGCATACGGAATCAAGGATCAACGATTGAAATACGGGGGAGAGGTGATATACATGTTCAGAAAAAATCCAAGAAGAGACCTGGTTGCCTCCTACAAACACGATCTGGAACAGCTTGGGTTGAGTCCCAACGCTTTCTCTACCGATAACATACTCTCCTCTCTCTTTCACCGTGGGCCAAACGACAAGCTGACCCGTATCCAGGAGTTCAGGATCATGTATGAGCATGAGTGGTTCAACGGGTTGATCAACCGCCTTCATTTCATCCACCGGCAGATGTTTCCGCTGGGGGAAACCTCCTTTGTGATCTATCCGGATGGAAGAGATGCTCCTGTTCTCATTCCGGATATCTTTACTTCCGAAGTGGTGTTCGATACCCGGATCGCCTTCCGTGAACGCTTTGTCACCGGAGAATTTTACCGCTATACGCTAAGTTCCAGTTTCCTCATCATCCTGCTCCGTTATGCCTATGGGATCCCGAACCTGTTTCAAAGCGACTATACGTATCACCGGCTTTCGCTGAACCTTCAGCAGTGGTTTAACTTCTCAACTGTCGGGTGGTCAAAATACACCATTGAGACCGGTAAAATATGGGGAACCTTCCCCTATCCCTTGCTAAAGATCCATGAAGGGAATCAGACGTTCCTTTATGACGAATTCTCTTCCAACCTGATGAACTACTATGAATTTGCGAGTGACCAGTACATCTCCTTCAACTATACGCATCATTTCGACGGACTTCTCTTCAATCACCTCCCGCTTATCCGGAAACTGAAATGGAGAGAGGTCGCCCATCTCCGCTGCGTATACGGTACGCTCAAGGAGAAGGCCCAGGAGTACTCCCTGTTCCCCGGCCAGATGCGGTCGTTCGGAAATATTCCTTACTGGGAGGCCGGTGTCGGGATCGAAAATATCTTCCGGATCGTACGGGTGGATGCGATATGGCGACTGACCCACCTGAATGACCAGCTCAACCCAAACCCGGCTAAGTTCGGCCTTTTTATCTCCTTATACTTTTCATTCTGAGGAAACGTTACTTTTGTACAATAATCTAAGATCATGATCCTTCGAACTGAAAAAATTGTGAAGAAATACCGGAAACGGACCGTCGTCAACGAAGTAACCATCCAGGTAGAACAGGGGGAGATCGTAGGGCTGCTGGGACCGAATGGCGCAGGTAAAACCACATCGTTCTATATCATCGTGGGATTGATCAAGCCCTTTTCCGGGAGGGTCTTCCTTGACGGCCTTGGGATCACCTCAGAACCCATGTACCGGCGGGCAAAACGCGGAATCAGCTACCTTCCCCAGGAGGCTTCAGTTTTCCGGAAACTGAGTGTCGAAGATAACATCAAAGCGATCCTTGAATTCACCAACCTGACCAAGGTTCAACAGAAAGAGAGACTCGAGAAGTTACTGGATGAGTTTGGCCTGCAGAATGTGAGGAAAAGCTATGGGATCAACCTGTCGGGGGGGGAGCGGCGAAGAACGGAGATTGCCAGGTGCCTGGCTGTCGATCCCAGATTCATCCTGCTCGATGAACCGTTTGCCGGCATCGACCCGATCGCCGTGGAAGATATCCAGCAAATCGTCACCAAACTGAAAGAAAAAAATATCGGGGTGCTGATCACCGACCATAACGTCCATGAAACCCTCTCCATTACCGACCGGTCTTACCTCTTATTTGAAGGAAGCATTCTGCGTTCCGGCACCTCAACTGAACTTGCCGAAGATCCACACGTGAGAAAAGTATACCTGGGACAAAATTTCGAATTACGACGTTGAACAGCCATGAGCAATGAGTTGACAGTTTGCATTTGGCAATCACGTCTCACGTCTCACGTCAAACAATTCTCTTTTGAAAAATCAGCGAGAGGATAAAATAGGTAGCAATGATCAGCGGGATGGCGCAAACAGCCAACAGGATCAGGTAGATCGCGGCCAGGATCAGGAAGATATACCGAACTTCATTGCCTTTCCAGCTCATTCGTTTGAATTTCATGGAAAACAGAGGGAAATCGGAGACCAGCAGGTAGGAAAAGAGCACCGTCAGAATCGCCAGTACACGGGAGTTTGAGAAGAAATCCGTAAAAAATTCAAGTGGAATGAGTGAAAGCTGGTGGGATTGATAAAAGAGCACCAGCGGGATGGAGGCAAAAAAGATGGCATTTGCGGGAACGGGCATACCGATGAAATGCTCCTCCTGGCGCAGGTCGATGTTGAACTTAGCCAGCCGGAAGGCCGAACAAACCGGGATCAGGAGGGCAAAAAATGGGGTGATGTAGTACCGTTCAAGCATGTTACAGCTTCCTTCACACCCTGCTGAGAGTAGCTGGAACATGATCATCCCTGGCGCCACACCGAAAGATACGAGGTCGGCCAGGGAATCGAGCTGTTTCCCCAGTTCTGAACTGGCTTCCAGCAACCGGGCTGCAGTCCCGTCGAGGAAATCGAACAGGGCGGCGATGAAGATAAACAGTGAGGCCATCACCAGATTGCCTTCCAGAACCAGGGTGATGGCAACCAGACCGGCAATCAGGTTAAAGGCAGTCAGGGTGTTTGGGATGAGTTGTTTCCAGACCATAGTATAGAGATTGTTCCTGTAAAGATACAGACTATTTCAGATCTGGAAATCGATTTTCCCTAATTTTGGACCATAAAAAGATGCCTGTTCCCACCCTCAATATACAAGACTACTCCTATGATCTCCCCCCGGAGCGGATAGCCCAACATCCCCTTCCTGAGCGGGATGCATCCAAATTGCTCTGCTGGATGAACGGTACCCTCAAAGAAGATCTCTTCAGGAATGTGGCCGGTTACCTCCCACCTGAAAGTCTGATGGTGTTCAACAACACCCGGGTTATCCGGGCCCGGTTGCTGTTTAAGAAAACTTCAGGAACACCTGTGGAGCTCTTTTGCCTGGAACCACTGGAACCCACCCGGGAGGTCAACCAGGCATTTCAGCAAAAAGGGCCCGTCACCTGGAAGTGCCTGATTGGGAATGCCAGGCGCTGGAAAAGCGGGATCCTTGAGATGCTTGTGAACATCTCCGGTCACTCAGTCACACTGCATGCTACCAGGATGCATAAGCTGGAAGAGGGAACCTTTGCCATTGCTTTTACCTGGCAACCTTCTGGAATTTCCTTTGGTGAGGTGCTAGAGGGAACCGGACGGATTCCGCTGCCTCCATATATAACCCGTGAGGACATACCGGCTGACCTCCTGCGGTATCAAACCATTTACGCACGCAGGGAAGGATCGGTGGCGGCTCCGACAGCCGGACTTCATTTCACACCCACTGTGATGGACAAGCTGAAAGCCAGGAATATTCAGCAGGAACAGGTAACCCTTCATGTTGGATTGGGTACCTTCCGGCCGGTTACCTCCCCGGATCTCACCCAACACCTGATGCACCAGGAACAAGTTATCGTTCAGGCCAGTACCATCCGGCAGCTTTTACAAAACATACATAAACCGGTGATTGCTGTGGGAACTACCTCCGTAAGAACCCTGGAAAGCCTCTATTGGCTTGGTGTAAAACAACTCACGATACCTGATTTGAATCACGATGAGATCGGGCAATGGGATCCTTATACCCTCCCCGACGACCCCCCGCTGGAAGCCAGAACGGCATTGGAGTGTCTGCTCCGGATGATGGACAAGTCAGGAATGACACAGCTCACCGCTATCACCAGGCTGATGATTGTTCCCGGGTACCGGTTCCGGATCATTCGTGGAATGATCACCAACTTTCACCAACCCAGAAGTACTCTTCTGCTGCTGATCGCTGCTTACCTTGGGACCTCCTGGCAGGATATCTACCGCTATGCACTCGGGAATGGATTCCGGTTTCTCAGCTATGGAGACAGCTGTTTGTTCCTTCGCGATCAGCTCACATAAAATGATTTTTTTGTCTGTTACCAAAATTGAAAGGCTTTTATTACCTTTGTATCGAATCAAACAAGGAGGACTCCATGTTCAATGAGATGTTTCTTTTATTCGGACTGGGTACCACAGAGATCATTCTGATTGTACTCGTCGTGCTTTTATTGTTTGGCGGCCGGAAAATTCCCGAACTGATGAGAGGCATCGGGAAAGGAATAAAAAGCTTCAAAGATGGTGCTGCAGGTCTGGACGATGAGCTGAAAGATATGTCTAAAGATAAATCCGGCTACGAAAAAAAAGATCCCCCTGAAAAAAAATCTCCCCCCACCGATCCTGCCGGATAATCAATCGCTTAAATCGCCCTGATTCCTAATGATTTCGCAGGTTTTGTGAAATTTCTAACACCTTATTTTCCTGGTTATATAAAATATCTAAATTTGTATTCTGATATACATATTAATATATTTATATATAATTTTGTCGATGTTTTCTCGCGATTATAAATCACACTATTCGATATAACCAGATGAAAAAACTTTTGATTTTGGGAGGTGGTACAGGCGGTACTATCATGGCCAACAAAATGAGGCATGAACTGGAACAGGATGAATGGGATATCACGATTGTTGACAGAGAGAATACCCATTTTTATCAACCCGGATTTCTCTTCCTTCCATTCGGTCATTACAAAAGACGGGATGTTGTGAAACCAAAAAACAATTTCATCCCGCATGGCGTCAATTTTATCGTTCAGGAGATCGGGCGGATCGAACCGGAGAATAACCGGGTCGTTCTGGCCGACGGCGTGGTTCAACACTACGACTTTTTGATTATTGCCACAGGAACCCGGATTGTTCCAGAAGAGACACCTGGCCTGACAGGTCCCCTGTGGAGGAAGAGCATTTTTGATTTCTACACCCCGAACGGGGCCATGGCACTGGCCAATTTCTTCAAAACATGGCAGGGTGGTGAACTGGTTCTGAACATTGCCGATATGCCGATTAAATGTCCGGTAGCACCCCTGGAGTTTGTCTTTTACGCCGATGCTTTCTTTGTGGAACGCGGACTTCGTAACCAAGTCAACATCTCCTATGTAACTCCTATGTCAGGGGCTTTCACCAAACCCCGTGCTTCCAAAGTGCTCGGAGATTTGCTGGTGGAGAAGAAAATCCACATCATCCCCGATTTCTACCTGGAACGGATAGACACAGAGGGGAAGAGACTCGTTTCATATGATGAACGAGAGGTCCCGTTTGATGTTTTGATCACCGTACCGGTGCACAAAGGGGATCAGGTGATCGAGATGAGCGGCCTGGGCGACGATATGGGCTTTGTCAAAGCTGATAAACACACCCTGCAATCGGTTGATTTCCAGAATGTTTTTGCAATCGGTGATGCCGGAAACTTCCCTACATCCAAAGCCGGTTCAGTGGTGCACTTCCAGGCCGATATTCTGACCGAGAACCTGCTTTGTTCCATCGAGAAAAGACCATTCACTGCTTCCTACGACGGGCATTCCAACTGTTACATTGAAACAGGTTACGGGAAAGGAGCACTGATCGATTTCAATTACGATACCGAACCCCTACCCGGTTTGTTCCCCCTGCCTGGAATCGGGCCATTCGGACTGCTCCAGGAGACGCGCATGAACCACTACGGAAAACTCCTCTTCCGCTGGATTTACTGGCATATCCTGCTGAAGGGAAAAGAGATGCCAATCGATACGAAGATGACCATGGCCGGCAAGAAACTCTAAATCATCAGATTATGGCAGAAAAAAACGTACAGGAACAGATCGATGAACTCAACCATAAGCTGGACAGAGTTCTGGAATTCGTAGAGATCCAGCACCGGAAACGGGAAGAGTGGGATGATCTGATGGAGTGTGCCAGGGATCTGGCTCTGGATCTGACCCCTATCCTCCGTCAGATAGGGCTGGATGTGATCCAGAAAATGAATGAGCTGGATGAGAAAGGGTATATCGCCAGTTTCACAACAATCGCTAAAAACCTGACCAGTAAAGAGACGGTGGATGCACTGGTTCGGATATCACAGGCTCTGGCGGATGTAAAGATGGATGACCGGCTCGATGATCAGTCCTTCTGGCAACTATTTAAACAGATTCGTTCACGGGAGGTCCGAAAGTCACTGAGCTATTCATTGAGGCTCGTGGAAGAAATAAACAAAAAATAATATACTTAGGTATATAGATATTAAAAAAATGTTTTTATATTTGTGATTTAATTCACAATCAATTCGTAATTCGTAATTCGTAATTCTTAATTGATTCTAGTTCTATGTCTCAAAAAGTTATTGCAGGAATCACTGTGGATGTCAATGAAGAGGGATACATGACAGATCTCACTCAGTGGACCAAAGAAATTGCCCGGGAGATCGCCAGAGAGGAAAATATCGATCTCACTGATAAACACTTTGCTGTGTGCGAATTCATTCGCGACAAACAAGCCAAAGGTGAGACCATCACGATCCGTTCTGTCGGGAACTCCGGGATCATCGACATCAAAGGTTTCTACCAGCTCTTTCCGGGCGCTCCCATGAAAAAAGCAGCCAAAATCGCCGGGATTCCGAAGCCGGCGTCGTGTGTATAGCAAACAGGAGCCGCCATTCATGGCGGCTGTACAGACGGCATTTATGCCGTCTCTTCCATAAAAAAAGAAAAAATGCAAAAAGAAGAACACCCCCTGAAAAAAGTATGCATCATCTGTGCCAAGGGCACCATTGAAGATGTATATGCTTCCCTGGTACTGGCCAACGGCGCCGTAATGGAAGGAATAGAGACCAAAGTCTTTTTTACCTTCTTCGGGCTGGATGCCATCACCAAAAAATACATGAACAGCCTGAAGACTGGTACGGTAGGTAATCCGGCCATGCGCATGCCCGGAGGTCTCCCCTTCCCGACCCTGCTCGGCGCCTTGCCGGGAGTGGAAGCAGGCGTATCTGCCATGATGCGGAGCCAGATGCAGAAACTGGATATCCCGCCCGTTTCGGAATTCCTCGAGATGATCCAAGCCGGTGGCGGTGAGATCTATGGCTGCAAGCTGGCTATGGATATGTTCAAACTGGAAAGATCCGACCTCTGGGATGGTGTGAAAGATGTCCTGACCGTCGGCCAATTCTACGAATTGTGCGGAGGTTTGCAGACACAGGTCATTTTCACGTAACGCACACGTAGGGGCAACCGGGCCGGTCGCCCCTACAGGTTGCCCTCTATTTTACGACCACGATCTTCTTTTGAACCACGGCGCCGTTCTCTTGTTCAATGCGTAGCATATATACCCCATTTGACGTATCTGGTATCAGGAATACAGGAGCATTGAAGTCTTCTATCGATTTTACCATGGTACCGTTCGATGTATAGAGCGACACCTTCGCATACTGGGCTCCCATGATATAGATAGTTCCAGAAGTAGGATTGGGATACACCCGTACTGCGTCACAGAGCTTCTCCTCCTGTCCTACAGCAAAGATCAGGTTCACCTCATAGAGGTTATGGGAGGTCAGGTCTTCGGCAAATACATCGATGGTGGTGGTTCCCGGGATTTCTTCAGCAGGAACAACAATCACAGTGGCATTGGGATCCATCGGGACACCTGTAATTTCAGGGATCAAAACACCTCCGGGAACTTCCAGGTCGTAGGTTAGTACATCCGGATCAAAGCCCGGAAGTGAAACGCCGTCCACCAGGATGTCGTTTAACCTGGCTTCGGTGTTAAACACCCCATCCTCGATGGAATAAAACGACTGGTAGATCTCCTGTGTCTGAAAATCCTGCAGGAATACAAGTACTCCCAGATCGTCCCATTCCTCCACATTGGTCCCAAAAAGATCCGATGTAAGTTCTATATTAAAAGGCTGTCTATCAACCAGGTTTGTTGTGGTTCCATATGCATCCGGCATCATTTTCATCATCACATGATGAAACTCTGTTTCACCATTCGTCCCGACATTCCCTGTGGTCACGTATTCGAATACAATGACGTGAAGGACCGCGTTGGAGAAGTTCACAAAGGGTAATGCAGCGGCATTGACGGTCATCATTGTTCCCGAAAGCGAATGTGCGGCGACGATATCCAGTAGGCCGGGTTGCTGCTGAGCCATCGCAAAAGCGTTCTGCACAGAAGTCATATCCGTTTCTACGTAGGATCCATTACAATTCAGCCAGGGGACCCAACCTACTCCGTAATAATCCCTTCTGACGCCTCCCTCCGCAGTGTAATAGGGATCGCCCGCACCAGGCCAGTTCATCTGGTATTTAACCAGCGTGATATCGCCGGCATTGGAGGTACACCAGGGCACAAATCCCGAGTTGAAAGCAGCACAGGGTGCGCAGGTAGAACTGGTAAACTCTTCAAAACAGGGTTTTCGCGTGATGATAAGACAGGCCTTTTTGATCGTTTTCTGGAGGGTGTCATTGTTCTGATCATCATCCACGACCCCATTTACTTTGTTGATCCAAACGTTGAGAGCGTGTGTTCCGATGCCTGCATTCACCTGATCGGTGCAGGTAAAGTTGTACACTCCCAGGAGAGGAATTGAAAGACCGGTAAAGGTGCTGGTGTGAATTGGTCCTCCATTCAGCTGCCAGTCAATGATGAGCCCCGTAATAGTTGTTACACCCATATTCATGACCGAACCCGTGACGGGTGTTGGCCCACCGATGAATGTTGGTGTTGTTATGGATGTGAGTGCGCCATCCAGGTTCAGCGGATTGAAGAGAAGGACATTATCGATGTACCAGTAATCCAGGTTATAGAAATTCCCGTCCACATAAAAACAAAACTGGAAATCAGTAGCCCCCACATCACTATTTGTAACGGTAAGGTCTATTTTTTCTGGTCCAACATTGGACGTTGGGTTGATCTCCCAGACAATATGCCAGGCGCCACTTCCCGACCGGGTAGCCACCCCTACTTTTGGACCGGCTCCACTGTAATCATCATAGAAGTGCCTGAACGAGATAATAACGGATGTCAAACCCGTGAGGTCACAGGCCGGGGAGATGAAGCGTGATACACTGGTCGCTGAGGTGTAGGTAAACTTGGCTTCAGGAGCCGTTCCTCCTGCATTGGCCGTATTACTCACTGACCATTGTGACGCATAACCATTCAGGGTCCATCCCGCAGGAGGCATCTGGCCCGAATCAAAAGCTTCCCAGATGAAGGTCTGTCCGGATGTTACGAATGTCATCGCAACGAACAACAAAACTGCGTAAACTTTTTTCATGGTTTCTTCAGGTTTTGTGAACAATTTTCTTGTAATTGAATGTGTTCTGAATACTATAATGCAAATATATAGAATAATATTTCAGATCAAGGTTGCATCGCTGATCCTTTCAGCAAACTCCCTCACCGCCTCTTCATTGAAGCTGGAGACATCCACGGAGATGTTGGCCACCTGGTTGATGATCATCCGTTCGAAGGCATTCAACTGTTCAAATTCAAGTTCCCCTCCAAACAAGCCGAGCGCCGAAGCATGCTGCCACAGGATTTCAGGAAAATTCCGTTTCAACTGATCCATCGCCACCTCTTTTTCAAACATGCAGCAGATGAAGAGGCCGATCTTTTTCGATAGAAGCGTCTCCAGGTTCTTTTCGCAATATTTTTTTATCCGCTTCTGCAGGGTTCCGATCCGGATCGATCCGCCGATGATGACGGTGTCAAAGGAATCCAGTGGCGGAGAATCGGAATTTTCCAGGTTGACCACCCTTACCTCACCGGGCAACAAATCCCTGATCAGATTGGCCGCCTTCTTTGTACAGCCATGGGAGGTCATATATACGAGGAGTGTTGCCATGCGGGATTGTTAACCATGCCAAAGTTAGAGATTTATTACCCGAAATTCTTATTTTTGCCGGTCAGGAACTGCACCATTGACCAATGACTAAAAACAAAGACGTTCGCGAAATGACCTTCTGGGAGCACCTGGATGAACTCCGTAGCACCCTGATATGGAGCCTTGTGGCTGTTGCGGTTTGCGGGACCGTAGCCTTTATCTTCAAAGATATCCTCTTTGACCATATCCTCCTTGCACCTAAAGAGAAGAGCTTCGTCACCTATCAGCTCCTGTGCAAACTGGCCAACCTGGTTTCCATGCCCTCTCTTTGCATCGATCCCTCCTTTTTTGAGATCATCAATATCAACCTGGCCGGACAGTTTATGTCGCACATGACCATCTCACTGGTGGCCGGATTGGTTCTGGCCATGCCTTTCGTCGTTTGGCAATTCTGGCGCTTCATCAAGCCGGGCCTGACCGACCTGGAGATAAAGCATACCCGGGGAGTAGTGTTCATCATCTCTACACTGTTTTTAACTGGGGTTCTCTTCTCCTACTTCATCGTGGTGCCATTGATGGTCAATTTTCTGGGAGGGTACCAGGTGAGTGAAATGGTGACCAATCAGATTGCCCTCTCCTCCTATACCGGATCGGTCACCATGATGACCCTCCTGATGGGGTTACTGTTCGAACTTCCCATTGTGGTGATCTTCCTGACCAAAGCGGGAGTTCTGTCCCCTGCTTACCTGAAAAAGTACCGGAAACATACCCTGATTGCCATCCTGATCATAGCCGGAGTAATCACCCCAAGTCCCGATATCTTTTCGCAACTCATCGTGGCAATCCCTCTTTATGGGCTCTTTGAATTCAGTCTCAGTATCTCCTCCCGGATTTATGCCCGCAAACAAAAAGAACAGGCGGAGTAGAGAGAACCGCTGAACAGTCATATCCCATCGTTAACCGGGAGAATACCGGTACTGGCCGGAGAGAGGTTGCCACCAGTTCTGTTTCTCCGTACTTTCGATGTTCAAATTAAAAATCCCTCCTGCTATGGAACCTAAACGTCTTTACAGAAGTATAACCAACAGGGTGATCGGTGGCGTGGCAGCCGGACTCGCTAACTATTTCAAACTCGACCCGTTACTGATGAGATTGCTCTTCGTGATTTTCGCCATCTTCGGAGGCGGCGCTGTGATCATCTACATTATCCTCTGGATCGTCACTCCTGATGCTCCCGGGGAAAGTAATCAAACCCAAAATTCAATACAAATGGAATCAAAAGAAAATCCAAACAAGCAAAACCAGGAGACCAAACAAAAAGGGAATCTGATCGGAGGACTGGTGCTGATCACGCTGGGTGCTATATTTCTGGCCGATCAGTTTATTCCACATCTCAATTTCGGGGACCTCTGGCCTGTTATCCTGATTGTGATCGGTATTGCCCTGCTTTTCAATGCCTATGGAAGAACACCAAAGAAAAATGATTAAACACACGAACATGAAATTCCGTAATCTATTTTGGGCTCTGATCCTCATTGCGATCGGGCTCCTATTCCTGTTCAGCAATTTCGGATGGCTTGATTTTCATTGGTTAAGCATCTGGCGCCTTTGGCCGCTCGTTCTCATCTTCTGGGGGATTTCGATCCTCCCGATCAAGGATGTGTTGAAGTTTATCCTGTTGGCCGTTTTTCTGGCCCTCTCCTTCATTTTCTTTAATCAGATCACAGAGCCCCGATGGTCTTTCTCGTGCTACGACCACAACTGGAGCTGGTCTGATGAATGGGATGAGAGCGACAGCCCTCGAACCTTCTCATCCAGCACTCAGTTGCTTTCGGTTCCCATGGATTCAATATCTCACAAAGCCGTCTTAAAGATGAACGCAGCTGCCGGAAAATACCAGGTAGCTGGTGAGACATCTGAGATGCTTTCATTCAAGAAAGAGGGTGATATCGGCGATTATTCGATGACCCGCGAGGAGGTGGATGGAAAGACAATCATCCGCATCCGCCTGGAAAAGAACCCCAAAGTGCGGAGTTCCAAGAAAAATAACGTCGATATCAAACTAAACCGTGATATGGTGTGGGATCTGGATTTCGACATCGGGGCCGCCGAGGTGAAGATGGACCTGAGCGATTATAAGATCGATACTGCAAAGATCGATGCTGGTGCTGCCTCCCTGGAGATCAAGCTGGGAGCGCTTCAACCGAAGACCTATTTGACCTACAGTGCCGGCGCTGCCTCCCTGGTGGTGAAGATCCCCAAAGAGTCGGCCTGTGAGATCCATTCTGAGTCAGTTCTGGTGAGCCGCGACTTTAAAGACTTTGTGAATAAAGAGGATGGGATTTATCAGACAGCCAATTATCCGGAAGGGAGCAATGTCATCATCCTGGAGATCGAATCGGCCGTCTCGAGCCTGAAGGTGGACCGGTACTGATCAGCTTTCCAGGAAAGAGCTGACCACCTGGTAAAATTCCCCGGGATTATCGTCATGAACCCAGTGGGTGCCACTCTCGATGGTTCTGATGGTACTGCCGGGGAATTTTTCATGGATGGCAGGCAGGCTTTCGCTGATCACAGGCAGGTTCATTCGCCAGGCCAGTTGTCCCCGTTCCCTCCAGTAGATGTTCTTCAATAAAAATTGCCGCAGTTTCAGGTTTGGAACCAGCTTCCGTAGCTGCTTTTCAATCTCTGACCGGCTTCCCGCTCTGGAGATATCCACTGACTGCATCGCCTCAATGAGGCCCAGGTGCTCTTTGCTGGGAGGGTATTTCCGGAGACTGATATCTACGATCACAAGTTTGTGAATCAGCTCCGGATGATGGAGCGCCAGGTTCACTGCCACTCGACCACCCAGGGAATGGCCCATCAGCATCACGGCTCCGTCTGTTTCCTGTTCGATCAGCTCCAGAATATCCTGCTCCAGGGAGGGAAAATCAAACAACGGACTGTGGGGCGACCGGCCATGGTTCCGGAGATCGGGAATGAGTACCCGGAACCGCTCTCCGAAGCGTTTACCCAGTGTGACCCAATTGTCTGAAAGCCCGAAAAGGCCATGGAGGATGAAGAAAACCGGACCCGTACCAAACTGGCGAAAAAAAAGTTTCATCGTGTATTACTTATTAACATATCTTTGTGCAATTTTTTTCTATTACAGCATTCAAAGTAATTAAATTTTTTCCTTTCTTGCACCACTTTTTCTTTATGGGCAACACACAAAATGGAAACATTAGAGAATGAACCTTGCATCGTCCGTGATCAGATGAATCAGGACGATGATGAACCTCCACCGAAATCTGTTCGGGCCGTTTCCTTCCGACACCTCCATTCAGTTCCCTTTCCTGCACGAAGTGAAAAGGAAAAATCCGTTGTTACATTACGGTCGCGGGCGTTTATGCACAAGTTTTTCCCCGGTATCACGGAAAAAGAGTGGAATAACTGGCACTGGCAGATCAAACACAGCGTTCAGACCATGGAACAGCTACATCGTTTCATCCACCTGTCGGTTAATGAGATCAGCCTCTTCGGGAAAAAACCCCATACGCTGCCCCTCCGCATCACACCCTATTACCTGAGCCTCATCGACCGGAACAATCCGGAGCACGCGCTCCGGAAAGCATTTATCCCGGTTCTGGATGAACTGATATCCTCCACGGGAGAGTTCCTGGATCCCTTGTTGGAAGAACGCCACAGTCCGGCGCCCAACATCATACACCGATACCCCAACCGGGTGTTATTCCTGGCAACAGGTTTCTGTTCTGCCTATTGCCGCTATTGCACCCGTACCCACATGGTGGCCAAAGAGAAGTGCCATGTAGGGATCCAAGCCTGGGAACCCGGACTCCGGTACATTGAAGAGCGCCAGGAGGTACGGGACGTGATCATCTCGGGAGGAGATCCTCTCACGATGCCAGATATTCATATCGATTACCTGCTCAACAGACTCAGGCGGATACCTCACGTGGAGATCATCCGGATCGGATCCAAAGTGCCTGTGGTTCTCCCTCAGCGAATCACCAGGTCACTGGTAACTATGCTGAAAAAGTACCATCCCCTCTTTATGAGTATCCATTTTACCCATCCCGATGAACTCACTCCTGAGGTCAGAGAGGCCTGTGAGCGGCTGGCTGATGCGGGCATCCCGTTGGGAAGCCAGACAGTGCTGCTGAAAGGGATCAACGACGAGGTGGAGATCATGAAAAAGCTGGTACACGGACTACTCCAAAATCGTGTCCGGCCTTATTACCTCTACCAGTGCGATCCCATTCCTGGTTCCAGCCATTTCCGGACTCCTATCAGCAAAGGGCTGGAGATCATCCGCGGGTTACGTGGCCATACCTCCGGGTATGCCGTTCCTCAGTATGTCATCGACGCACCCGGGGGTGGTGGCAAAATCCCCCTGCTTCCCGACTACTACCAGGGCCATGAAGAGGGCTATGCCAGGCTGATGAACTATGAAGGGCGGGTGTTCCGTTACCCCGATGACGTAGGATAAACCATGATGATAGGACTTACCTTTGACCTCAGGTCGGAATACCTGAAAGAGGGATATTCCCTTGAGGAGACAGCCGAATTTGATCGTGAATCCACCATTGAAGGGATTGAAGCTGCCATACAAAGCCTGGGGTATGATACCGATCGCATCGGACATGTCAGGCAACTGGCCGGCCGGCTGGTAAAGGGTGACCGTTGGGACCTGGTTTTCAATATCAGCGAGGGTCTCAGCGGCATCGGAAGAGAGGCACAAGTCCCTTGTTTGCTCGATGCCTACCAGATCCCCTACACCTTCTCCGATCCGCTGGTACTTTCACTCACGCTTCATAAAGGGATGACCAAACGGGTGATCCGTGATGCCGGGTTGAACACCCCCGGTTTCTATGTGGTGCAGTCCGAAACCGGGATCCTGACCGGTTCGCTGGACTTTCCCCTGTTCATCAAACCAATTGCGGAAGGTACCGGAAAAGGGATCTCCGGGAGATCCAGAGTGAACTCAAACAGGGAGCTCCATGAGGTGTGCCGGGACCTGCTCCGGCAATACCCTGCCGGTCTTCTGGTGGAAGAGTTTCTCCCCGGCCGGGAGTTCACCGTCGGGATCACCGGAACGGGAGCGAAAAGCCGGCCCATTGGAATCATAGAGATCGTGTATCGGGATCCTGGCGCCAGCGGGATCTATTCCCTTGAAACCAAAGCCAACTACGAAGAGATGGTATCCTATTCAGCGCCGGAAGAAAGCGTCAAAAAGGCCTGCACCGACCTTGCCATCCAGGCATGGAATATCCTGGGCTGTCGTGATGCAGGACGGGTCGATATCCGTTACGACCGGCAGGGGAAGCCTTCGTTCATCGAAGTGAACCCGCTCGCCGGGCTCGATCCTGTTCATTCCGACCTTTCCATTCTCGCTTGCAGGAATGGCTATACCTACGAACAACTCATCGGGGAGATCATGCAGTCGGCTCTGGAGCGGATCAATCAACCCATGCCATGAAGCGGAAGATCCTGATCGCTACCAACAAACTCTCGGCCACTCCAGGGGAAGATGAACTGGATGTGCTGGAACAGGCTGTACTGGTCGAAACTGCCTGCCTGGAACTGGGATTTTCGACAGGCCGGATGGAGATGGATCTGGATCTGGGAAAAGCCCTTCGGCAGATCCGGCAGGAACAGCCAAACATCCTGTTTAATCTGGTTGAGTCGCTCGACAACAGAGGGGAGTTTGCCTATATGGCCCCATCCCTCTTCAGTTCACTGGGGATTCCCTATTCAGGATCTCCTGTGGTTCCGCTCTTTCTAACCTCCAATAAAGTGCTGTCCAAACAGGAGCTCCGGCGACTCGGACTACCTACCCCGGGATGGTTTAGCACAGGGGAAACCGGTAAACTTAACCCAACCGGGCGATATATCCTGAAGCCTGTGTGGGAGGAGGGCTCCCTCGACCTGGACGAATCCAGTGTGTTTGAGGGAAGCCACTACGGGATGAAACAAACCGCCGCAAAGAAAAGCCACGAGCACTATTTCATCGAAGAGTACGTAGAGGGGCGTGAATTCAACATCTCCATCCTGGCCGGGCCACAGGGACCCGAAGTGTTACCCCTTGCAGAAATGGAGTTCCTGGATTATCCTGACGGGAAACCGAAGATCCTGGGGTATCGCGCCAAATGGGAGGAGAGTTCATTCGAATGTACCCATACCACCCGTACCTTCCGATTCGATAAAAAGGACCAAGCCCTGCACGACCAGCTGACCGAACTATGTAAATCCTGCTGGCAGGGATTCGGGCTGAAAGGGTATGCCCGGGTCGATTTCAGGGTGAGTCAGGAGGGGAAGCCCCTGATCATCGACCTCAATGCAAATCCCTGCCTTTCTGCGACGGGTGGATTTGCTGCAGCCCTCCGTCAGGCCGGGTATTCCTTTACGGAGGCGATCCATAGGATCCTGGAAGATGCAGAGAGGTAATCAACAGCTACCACTACCATGAAAACTATTCAATTCCGTTACAGGATTCTCCCGGGGGATGCAGAGGTGGTCCGCGAGATCGTCCATTCCACCGGTTTCTTTTATGCTGTCGAGGAAGAGGTGGCCGTCGAACTGGTCGAGGAGAAGGTGATCGAAGGAGAGCAGAGTTCCTACTGCTTTATCTTTGCTGAAATCGACGGCCAACCGGTAGCCTATAGCTGTTATGGCCCTATCGCGGGGACCGAATACAGCTTTGACCTCTACTGGATTGTGACCCATAACGACTTCCGGGGAAAGGGTATCGGGAAACTTCTGCTGGAGGAGACCCAACGGCAGATCATTGAACAGGGGGGTAAGAATGTCATCGCTGAGACATCATCCCTGAAGAAGTACCAGCCCACCCGCCACTTCTACAGACAGATGGGATATACCGAAGCCGGGGTGATTCATGACTACTACAAAGAGGGAGATGACAAAGTCACTTTCGTTAAAACGTTGTAAATTTATTTCGAACTTTGGTGATCACCTGAGAAAAAATTGTTTTTTTTGTGGAAAATAATTGATCCTTATGAAAGCTCTGGTTTACGACGGAAAGATGTCCATTCAAGAAGTACCCGATCCTACTCCTAAAAAAGGGGAAGCATTGATCCGCATAAGATACTCTTCCATTTGTAATACCGACCTGGAGATCCTCCAGGGATACATGGGCTTCAAAGGTATTCTTGGCCACGAATTCGTGGGAGAGGTGATCACAGAGAAAAGCAAATTTTCTGGCAAGGATGTAGTGGGCGAGATCAATATCTATTGCGGAAACTGCTACATGTGTCAGACAGGCAGGAAGAGCCACTGCACCAACCGGTCGGTTATGGGTATTTTCGAACATGCAGGAACGTTTGCCGATTATGTGGTGCTTCCGGAGAAGAACCTCCATGTGGTTCCGGCCAATGTGGAGCTTCCGGCTGCTGTCTTTACAGAGCCACTCGCCGCAGCTCTCGAGATCTTCGAACAAACCAAGATCAGTCCCACCGACAATGTCTTTATCTTCGGAGCGGGTAAACTTGGCCTCCTGATCACCCAGGTCTTCCGTTTGTCGGGTTGCGAGTATACCCTTCTGGATAGTAACCCTGCCAAGGTAGAATTTGCCAGGGGACTGGGGCTCCCCGCCAAAAAACTGGATGACCTTCAGGCCGACGAGAGGGCTGAAATCTGTGTCGATTGTACAGGAAGTCCTGACGGCATCGGTGTTGCCCTGAAACACCTGCGTCCGCGTGGCAAGCTGATCCTGAAAACGACAGTGGCCAACCCTGCCAAAGTCGACTTCAACCAGATCGTGATGCATGAGTTCAACATCATCGGAAGCAGGTGTGGGGTCTTTGAACCTGCGCTCAGCCTACTCAGTCAGAGACTGGTCGACGTGGAACCGTTGATTACCAAAGTCTTTGCCTTCAACGATATCGAAGAGGCATTCAAACTGGCTGCGCAGCCGGATAGCATCAAAGTGCTGATCAGACATTGACAGGGAGGGGGGAAATTTCCCTATTTTAAAAAAATCCCGTACTTTCGCATGGCAGAAATCAATCAATTAATCCATTATACCAGATTATGAACACGAAGCGCAATTTATCCCTGAGCCTTGCAACTGCAATGGCTATTTCTATTTTCCTACTGGCAGGATGTGGTGGTGCAGGAAACCAGAAGGCAAACAAAGAGGCCGCTGATACCATCAGCAAGGAGTTATCACTTAGCCCCGAAGCGATGAACCTGCTTTATAAAATGCCAACGCCTTTTGAGGTCACCATGCTCCTGGAACAGGCTAAAGCCGGATACATCTTTGACATCACAAACCCTGTGGATAATGTTGGGAAATACATGACCGAGAAAAGCAAAGCCATAAACCTGGGAGTTTACAGTGCCGACCTGGCATACTCCGCCACCTATAACAATATTGACAACACGAACCAATTCCTGGATTGCACCCGCAAACTGGCCGATGAATTGGGTATTGCAGGCATCTATAATCCCAACCTCATTGAAAAGGTGAAAAAGTTTAATAACAACAAAGATTCACTGGTCAGCCTGGTATCAGGTATCTTTCTCTCTACCAACGATTTTCTCTCAAAAAACAACCGTAACCAGGTTGCTGTCTACATCGCTGTAGGAGCGTTTGTTGAAGGCCTCTACCTTGCCAGTTCACTTAACATCGTAGCCGAAGACAACACAAAGATCTCCGCAATCATCTTCAAACAGACTTCTAACTATGAACAACTGATGACTATCCTGGATCTTTACCAGGGAGTTGACGCGATGAAGTCCCTTTATGATGAGATGCTCAAGCTGAAGCTTGTCTTAACTAATTTTAACCTGGATCCGGAGAAAAAACTGTATCCTAAGCAAGCCAACGGTCTCAACGATGTGATTGCAGGCGTTAGGAATTCATTGACCCAATAATATTCCGGTACGGGCGGGGAATACCTCGTCTTTGCGAAACAGGTGTAATTTCCGGATTACCCCTGTTTTTTTATGATTGTCATGTACATTTGGACGGAATAATTTGCCCATATGTCAGAACCGATCTTAATGGCCCTCGTCCAGCTCTTTGCCATTGTGGCTGCATCCGGACATCAGGCTAATCGGGAGAGTACCCGTACCATCATTGGCTCTTTTCTGAAATCGCACCTGAGTAGCCAGGAGTTGGAAGAATACCTGAAACTTTTTGACGAGCTTCTCTTCTTCCATCAGCCCCTGGATGAGACCGGGGAGCTTCCTGATACAGCGGAAAAAATTTCAGAGATCTGTCTTCGTGTAAACAAAGGACTTCAGCTCCGGGATAAGGTGATTGTTTTCATAAAGTTTCTGGAGTTCCTGGAAGATGAACATGGAAGAAGAGTATCGGGTTCCATCTCTTTATCAGAAGCTGAAGAGAGATACCTGCAAATCATCGGCGAGACGTTTAACCTTCCCGAGCTTCTCTTCAGTAACTATTGTGCATTTATCCTCAACCCCGACAGCACCCTTCTGGACAAAGGGAATTTACTCCTCATTGATGCCGGTAAACATCCCGAATCCCAGAAACAGATGTTCAGGGAAAACCTCGACGGACAGATCCTCATTCTCTACCTGCCACTGATCCATTCCTTTATATGCCGGTACACAGGAAAAGATGAGATCAATCTTAACGGGAACAACCTGGTCCCATACAGAGCTGTTATCCTGAACCATGGATCAATCCTTACCAGCCTGAAGATCAGCCCGGTCTACTATACCGATGTGGCAGCACGTTTCCTCAATACAAGAGAGACTATCGCCATTGAATATACCGGTGAAGAGATTGAGTTCCGTTTCAAAAACAGTACCAACGGGATCCATTTTCAGCTTTACTGCTGGCTCGGGTGAACTCATCGGAGTGATGGGCGGTAGTGGTGTCGGGAAATCAACCCTGCTGAACCTGCTGAACGGGAGCCTTCCTCTCACCGATGGACGGATTCTGATCAATGGGTTCGATCTGCATGCCGACCGGGAGGAGCTTCAGGGGATCATTGGTTTTGTTCCACAGGATGACCTGCTGATTGAGGAACTTACCGTATTTCAGAATCTTTACTACAACGCGAAACTCTGCTTCAGCGGATTTACAAAGAGACAACTACTACGGTCGGTGATGAAGATCCTCTCTGACATCGGTCTGGCTGGCATCCGCCATCTGAAGGTTGGGGATCCTCTGAATAAATTCATCTCCGGCGGCCAACGTAAGCGGCTTAACATCGCACTGGAGCTGATCCGGGAACCATCGGTCCTCTTTGCGGATGAACCAACTTCCGGACTCTCTTCGATGGATTCCGAGATGGTGATGTTGCTGCTGAAGGAACAGACACTGAAAGGTCGCCTGGTGGTGGTCAATATTCACCAGCCATCTTCCGATATTTTCAAATTGTTCGACAAGTTGCTGATGCTCGACAAAGGGGGGTTCCCCATCTACTTCGGAAACCCGATCGATGCGCTGAAATATTTCAAGACCCTGAGCAGCCATGTGAACCCTAATGAAAGTGAGTGCTATAACTGCGGTTATGTGAATCCTGAACAACTCCTGCAGATCACGGAAGCCAAGGTAATCAACGAATATGGTAAGCTGAGCGCCAACCGGAAAACCACTCCGCTTGACTGGTATGAACATTATCTGAAAAATATCCAGCCGGGCCTGAAGATCCAGACCCGGAAACATGAGCTTCCGAAACACCACTTCAACGTACCAAATCTCTTCAAGCAGTTCCGTATTTTTGGAATACGCAATCTGCTCTCGAAGATCACCAACACGCAATACCTCCTGATCAACCTGCTGGAGGCACCGGTACTGGCAGCCATCCTGGCTTTTCTCACACGTTACTATCCAGGCGAATCCTATCTTTTCGGGACAAACAGTAACCTGGTGGCATACCTCTTTATGAGCGTTGTCGTCTCTCTCTTTTTTGGAATGATGGTTAGTGCCGAAGAGATCATCCACGACCGGAAGATTCTGAAACGGGAGGCTTTTTTGCACCTCAGCCGATGGAGTTATCTCAACTCTAAGATCGCCCTATTATTTACCCTTTCAGCTATTCAAGCTCTCTCGTTTGCACTGGTCAGAAACCTGATCCTGGATATCCGGGGAATGCTATGGGGCTATTTTCTGATCATCTTTGCCACCTCATGTTTCGCCAACATGGTAGGGTTGAACATCTCCTCCGGGATGAAATCGGTCGTGGCCATCTACATCCTGATCCCGTTCATCCTGGTGCCCCAGCTGCTTTTAAGTGGCACTATTGTTCCCTTCGACAACCTCAATCCCGTTATCTCCTCACGCACATATGTCCCCTTAGTTGGAGACCTGATGACATCCCGCTGGTCCTATGAAGCGCTGCCAGTCCATCAATTCAAAAACAACCGGTACGAGCGGATCTTCTATCCCTACGACAAGGGGGTAAGCCATTACTCCTATCTCTCGGCATTTGACATCCCAACCCTTCAGGCTGAACTTGATGCCTGCCAGCGCAATCTCAAACTGGGTCTTGAGATCAAGAAGACCATGAACTACTTCGCCATCCTTAACTATGAGATTCCCCGTCTGAGCCAGGAAGCCGGCTTTGCATCCTTCAGCGACCAGGGGAGCCTCTCGCCCGAACGGTTCACTGACGAGGTTAAACTTCGTACATCGCAGTACCTCGATTCCCTCAGCCGGTATTTTTCGTCGCGGCTCTCCTCAGTAACTTCACGCCGGGATGCCTTATATGAAAAGCTGGTTGCCGAAACCGGCCAGGAAACTCTCTTCAGGATGCGCCAGGACTACTACAACCAGAGTCTCGCCGATTTTCCCCTGAACCAGAATTCAGTTGCCAAAATCATTGAAGCAAAAGGGAAGCTGATCCGGAAGAAAGATCCGGTCTTCATGGATCCACAGTCCAGTATCGGACGTGCTCATTTCTACGCTCCCTATAAAAATTTAACTGCTTATCTGCTTTAGACAAGTAAAATGATTTATATGGTTGATAAATAGACATTTAAAGTATTCTTGAAATTAGAGTAATTATATCGCCACAATGTATTGATATAATGTCTTTTGCATTCGAATATAGTTTGTTTCACATGAGCGAAGCAGATAAGCAGTAAAATTTATTCGGCCTCCACATTGACACCTTATGGTTCAATTTTGGCGTGATCTGGCTGATGACGCTGGTGCTGTATCTGACGCTGTTGCATGATACGCTGAGGAAGCTGGTGGAGGGGATGGAGAAACTAAGATTGAGAAATTAACTTCGCTATAATTCCAGTATGATTCGGCTTTTTGTAATCGGATATCATTTTCTAATCGTATCCGGGTTAAAGAACTCTTTCAGGTCGGGTGGAGAAGGAATTCGTATCATTGGTTCAGCAACGAATGTAAGAGATGCTGTTGAACAACTGAAAGTTATCAATACGGATATCATTATTCTTGACCTTTTTATCAAAGATGATAGCCCAATTGAAAATATCCGGACGATTACCGCATCGTATCCTTTGATTCCCATTGTGATTCTGACTGTTGAGACTTCTTTATCCTGAAAGAAGAAAATGTTCCGTGAAGGGGCCAAAGCTTATCTCGACAAAGGAGAATCCAAAACCATCATTAAAAATACCTTAATCCAGGTTTCACAAGGAATGATAGTGATCCCAAGCGAGATCCGCCAGCAACTTGATGTTGAAAACAGTATGAATATGCAAGGAGGTTCCACGTTGACCACCGAAGAACGTCAAATTCTGATTGATTATTCATCCGGCTATGGGCTTAAAGAGATTGCATATAAGAGAGGTAAATCCTTATCATTTGTGGGGGGAAAAGTGCAGAAAGTACGTTCCAGGTTAGGCGCCCGGAACATGCCCGAATTAATCAAGCTTTTATTCATTCAGAAAGAGTTGTAAAATCCATCGTTCCCTTTCCCTTTTTGTTTATGGCTGCCGGAAAATATGTTCATCTTTTGGAGAATATTGTTTTATTATCAATTGACATTCAGTATATTATAAATACGTCCGTCTGAATTCCTTCCGATTTCCGTAAAAATCCTATGTTGATTATTCCGCTTGACTTCATAGGAAGGAGCAATATATCTTTGTAGTTAAAATTGGATTCATTTATCTGATACATATCATTATATCAATTGAAAATGAGAACAACAATCATATTCCTTTTCATAAAACTGTTGAGTTTCGCAGGATTATCACAATTAGCGATTCCTCCTAATTACAATACGCCTCAATCATGCTTATACATCCTAAAGACCCATGAGTTCAGTGTGTTTCCTTCAACCTTGAAAGAAAAAACAAACGGTTGGGTGATAACGAATGATTTTAGCGATGAATTTTCAGGAACATATTTGAATGCAACGAAATGGAACGTTGCGAACGGGAATTGTCATCCGATGTCCCCAAGTGCTTATTTTTCCAATTCACCTGAAAACATAAAAGTGGATAGTGGAAAATTAAAATTATACATTGCTCAAACAGATTCATTTGAATACACCTATAATAGCAACCAAAAAACTTATACTTATTCGGGTGGTTGGATCGCATCCAAATATCCTATTCACTACGGATATATCGAAATGAAATGCTACCTGCCGGAAGAGATTGCACTGTATCCCTGCTTCTGGATGTACGGGACCATCTGGCCATCACAGATGACTGATTACGATGAAATAGATGTTTTTGAAAAATCTTTAGAATATTGGAGTAATTCAAGATTGATGCAAAACTTTTATCACGATACAGAATTGCCGACCTGGAACAAGCTGTGCCAGACACTTAACTTCAACCAATCGTATGTCGGACAGGAAACCATTTTTGCCGTAGAGTGGTTGCCAGAAGAGATCCATTTCTATATAAATGGAAATCTGACTACATCCATCAAACACACTACAAATTCATGCTATTACAAATATCCAAATTATCCCGATAACAGCTATTATACCTGTACGGAGATCAGATATGCCGTTCCCCAAAAGTTTCAGATCAGTCTTTCATTGAATTTGGCAGCTAATCCGAACCCATCGCTTGCACAGGGTTTTGAAATAGACTATATCCGGTCATATAAGCTGACCGAAGGATTCAATTTTGAATACTGGCCAAATAGTTTCAACTTAAACGACCCGGATATGTTCAAGGTGCACCAGAGTATCAGGTTGGGCGGAGGCGGACATTCCGCAGTCATTCCAACGGGTGTGAACGTCACATTTTGGGGCAGGGACAGCATTGTGCTGGACCAGGGATTCACCCTTTCGGCAGGAACGGATTTCATAGTTCGCAATATCAAGACAGATCCCGATTTATTTCAATAAGACAAAAATTCCATGAAAGCAAAACGTCAAATTTTAAGTATGCTATGCGTTCTTTCCATCCTTACTTTGAATGCACAAATTAAGGTTCATAACGATAACCATATCAGCCTGGGAAGTCTGAGCAAAGCATGGGGACTTCAGGTGCAGCCAAACGGATACACCTATTTCCAGCCAAGCATTTTCAATCCGTATGCCTGGATGAATCTGACATACGCACCAAATCAATGGTCCAAATGCTACATTGTCAATTATGCCGGCGCTCACAAATTTTTCGTATATGGGAACGGCCAGATCTATTCAAACGGACATTGGTTTGGTTCAGACTCCATCTTTAAAACACATGTTGAAAGGCTGGACAGTTCTTTGTATAAAATCCTGCACCTCGAAGGGATATCTTATGACCTGAGAGAGGATAATCATCAGGATACATTGGTTTTTACTGACAATAAAGGCAACACCTATTACTCATTTCATGATCCGAAGTTTTTCGCAGACTCAGGGCAGGTTGTTGATTCATCTGTCTTGGCCATCTTGCTGGCCGAACAAAGCAGAAAATACTACGGCTTGATAGCGCAGGAGGTAGAAAGAGTCGTTCCCGAATTGGTCCGGACCATGCCCGACGGAACAAAGGGATTGGCCTACCAAAGCATTATTCCGCTTTTGATTGAGGCTATAAAAACCCAGCAGACTGAAATCGTAGAGATGCGGGAATTATTGTACGAGAGTCTCTCACGAAACAGTTCAAACCAATACAATAATGACATTAACGAGAAGAAACTGAATACAGTACAGTCCAACAAAGGAAAATCATTTCTTTACCAGAACAGTCCAAATCCATTTTCGGCCTCAACTGTCATCAGGTATCAGCTTGATAAACCAGCAAATAATGGTAAAATTCTCATATTCGATATGAAGGGCGAATTGTTAAAGACATACTATTTGACAAATCAGGCGCCCTTTGAAATAACTGTTCGCGGGGACGAGTTAAAGGCAGGCATGTATTTATATTCACTGATTGTGGATGGAGAGGAAGCGGATACAAAACGAATGATCCTGACAAACTGATCTTAATTTTATTTAAATTTGCAAGATGTGTTTGGAATTATGAAAAATATTTCGCTGATATTTATTCAACTAGTCTGCATTTCTCTGATTCACTCCCAGGATGTGATTGTCAGTCTGACCGGCCGGCATTTTCAGACACCGGTTGAACTGGATTCCATCCGGCTGGAGAACCTGACCAACGGAAGCCGGACGCTTTTTTCCGTATTGCCTGAAGGTGTTACCACATACCGGATCAACCTCAGCGCCGGTTCCATCCTGGGTATCGATCCCGGAACCCAGTCCGGCTTTCCGATCGTAGAGGCGCTTGTGAACCGGCCCGGATCGCTGAAGCTGGCCCTGACACTCCGGCGACCGGAATCAGTGGAGGTTTGTATCATCAGTCAGCGGGGAGAGATCCTCCTGAACAAAGCCCTGTGTGTCTCGCCCCATCTGAACATCCTGGAGGTCTCTTCGGGTGTCTCTCAGGTATTGTTGGTGGAAGTGTCGGGCGGATCGTTCCGTCATGTGGAAAAGATGGCCGGCAGTGGGACCGGCGAAAGGACCCGGATCCTTCTTTCACCCCGGGATGGCCAACTGAAGTCAGGCTATCCCCTCCCCGCCTCCCCTTCCATACTCACTTCCGGATTTGTATTCACTCCTGGAGACACAGTTCGTTTCACTATATATAAAACGGCGTATTTCCCGAGTGAGTCAGTACAGGGTCCCCAACACGATGATTCCTATCTTCTGTTCCTGAGCCGGCCCTGCCCTTCCGGTTCCACACTCACAGATGTGGACGGGAACGTGTACCATACAGTTCAGATAGGCGATCAGTGCTGGATGCGCCAAAACCTCAATACCACCCGGTATGCCGACGGGACGCCCCTGGTGGACGGAACGGGCGTTGGTCCGGTTTACGGGGATTACACGACCCCTTATTGGTTCAATTACGACGATTCCCTCAACAATTCGATCACATATGGAAAACTATACACATGGGCCGCGGTGATGCATGGGTCAGAAAGCAGCAATTCCAATCCCAGCGGCGTACAGGGAATTTGTCCGGCAGGCTGGCATGTGCCCAGCGACGCCGAGTGGATGGAATTGGAGATGTTCCTGGGAATGAGCGCCGGGGAGGCAAACAGGGTGATGGAGTGGCGGGGAACCGACGAAGGGGGAAAACTGAAAGAAACCGGGACCACCCGTTGGCAGGAACCCAACACAGGGGCCACCAATGAAAGCGGGTTCACCGCGCTGCCGGCAGGTCAGCGAAATGACGAAGGACTTTTTCTGGGCAAACAATATGCTGGATTCTATCATACATCCACTGAATACCAAGGAACAAGCTCTTCTGCCTCTCGTTTCTTATCATGGGATATGTCGATGATCTGGCGAGATTTTGGACCGAAAAATTTTGCTTTCTCTATTCGTTGCCTGAAGGACTGATAAACAGGCCATTGCACATCATTGCCATCATTACCACATTGCCATAATTGATTATAGAGAAGTCTTCAGTCTTGAGTCTTCAATTCTCCTTCTTCAACCTTGAACCTTGAACCTCAACCATGATCCCTGCTCCCTAATCCCCTCCAGCTCCTCTGCTGAAAACAGGCCAGCCTGAAACAGGTGCAGAAACTCTTCCGAAACTCCCTGGTTGAAGAGTGTCACATCATCGGTGTTGACAGTGACTTTGACTCCGTTATCATAGAGGATTCGGATAGGATGTGTGGCGTAGGATTTCACTCGTAGCAGAATCATGTTGCTAGTCGGACAGATGTTTAACGGAACATTGCGTTCTGCCAGCCACTTCATGACATCCGGGGAGGAAGCCGCAGCAATGCCATGTTGCACTGCATCAAGATCCAGGACATCTACGGCCTCCCTCACCTGATCGGCCGTACCAAACTCGCCGACATGCGCGGTACAACGAAATCCCTGCTGCCGGGCGAACCGGAAGATCTCTCTGAAGTTCTGTACCGGTTGACTCTGTTCATCGTCGTAGAGATCAATGGCGGTAAAATAGTCCAGGTCAAGATAGGGCTCAAAAAAACGCA
>JBDROF010000002.1:0-4176 GCA_043810345.1 Bacteroidota bacterium
GGTGGATGGAAACCGCAATGCCCTTATTATTTATGCAACCCCGAAAAAGTATAACTCACTTGAATCGCTACTTAAAAAACTTGATGTCATGCCGGTGCAGGTACTCATTGAGGCATCTGTGGCAGAAGTGACTCTTACAGATACTCTGCAGTACGGGCTGGAGTGGTTTTTGAAAAATAATGATAAAAAACAGACCAGTATTTTCCAGACCTTAGGTGGTCTTGGACTTGGGAGCGGGGGGCTGGACGCCTCCCTTATAACCGATTCTGAGAAATTTCAAATGCTTATAAATGCCCTGGCCCAGGAGGACATGGTGAAGATCCTGTCGAGTCCAAGGGTTACAGTCAGGGACGGCAAGAGCGCCTCTATCATTGTCGGCACTGAGGTGCCGGTAACAACAAGTGAGGCCACGACCTCAGAGGTGACGGAAGAAGGGAGTTCCGGTATAATCAGATCTGTCCAGTATCGGAGTACCGGAGTATCGCTGCAGGTGACGCCTTCGGTACATGCAAAGGGGGTTGTTACCCTTGAGATAACTCAGGAAGTGAGCGAGGCCCAGTCCAATACAACATCAGATATCAGCTCCCCCATGATACTGAACAGGACCATTACCACAGAGGTAGTTGCCGGTGACGGTCAGACAGTATTGTTAGGCGGGCTTATCAAAGAGAACAAGAGCGAGACCGTCACCAGGATCCCGCTTTTGGGGAGTATCCCTATTTTAGGACACCTGTTTAAGACGACCAGCAAGGGCTCTGATCGTACCGAGCTGGTGATAATGATTACGCCTCATATAATACGAAACACCCAGCAGATCGATGAGATGAGGGCAGCCATCTTTGAAAGTTTCGAGCATATCGAGATAGATAGAGGGGAATATGAAAGAGGCTTCTGACGGTAGATTGTTGTCCATAATTATTCCGATCTATAACGAAGAGTGGTGTATCATTCCAACTTATAATAAGATTGCAGGAATGGCTGATGAATATGGACTGGATGTGGAATTGATTTTTATCGATGATAGATCCAGCGATAACAGCCCCGCTGTACTGGAAGATCTTGCTGCCCGTGACAACAGGGTGAAAGTTGTTCGATTTAACGTTCGTTGTGGGCGGACCTTAGCCATCCAGGCTGGAATTGATTATTCCTCAGGAGATGTTATCGTGACCATGGATGGCAACCTGCAGAATGATCCGAATGACATCCTGAAAATGTTAGATAAACTTGACGAGGGTTGGGATGTGTGTTCCGGCTGGAGACAGGGGGAAGAGGATGCTGTTTTAGATCGTGATTTACCAGGCCGAATGACCAACTTCATTGTGTCTAAATTGTCTGGTGTGCAACTTCATGACCATAGTTCATCTCTTAAGGCATATAAAAGAAATATGATCAAAGATGTGAGAATGTATGGTGAAATGCACAGGCTCCTGCCAGTCTATGCTTCCTGGCAAGGCGCCAGAATTACGGAAGTGCCGATTAAGCAATATCCGAGGGCCCATGGTCATGGGGAGCGGCAAAGCGGTGTGAAAAGAGTTATCAAGACGACCTTGGACCTCATGCTTGTTCAATTTCTCACCCGTTATAATCAGCGGCCAATGTACCTTTTCGGTGTTTTTGGATTTATTAATGTGTTGATCGGTTTCATAGCGACCTGTCTTAGTATTTATTACAAGTTGTTTGGCAATAAAGCCTTTATTGATACTCCATTGCCGTTTCTGGCAGTAATTTGTGTTGTCATAGGCGGTGTATGTATTTTGATGGGGTTTCTTGCCGAGATATTGACTAGAATTTATTTTGAATCACAAAATCGGCCTGTGTACCGTATTCACTCACTCAGAAATTTTGATCAGTTTCACGACCCAACTGTCTGATATTCTACTATGTGTGGTATTTGCGGATTTATCGGAGAAGGCAGCCTGAAAGATATTAAAGCGATGACTGATACCCTCATCCATCGCGGTCCGGATGCTGAAGGTATTTGGCATGACAAAGAAGCAGGGATTTATCTGGGGCATCGCAGACTATCCATCATTGATATTGATGGCGGAGCCCAGCCGATGTGGACTGTGGATGGCGCGTTAGGAGTCATCTTTAATGGTGAAATCTATAATCATTTGGAATTAAGGGAAGATCTGATTAAAGAGGGGCACTTGTTTATCTCCGATCATTCGGACACTGAAGTACTCCTCCATGGTTTCAGGCAATGGGGTTACGGCCTGTCGTCCAGGCTGAACGGTATGTGGGCATTTGCCATTTATGACAGGAATAATAAGAGAGTATTCCTTAGCAGAGACCGTTTTGGCCAGAAACCACTTTTCTATACACTGCAGGGCGGTACCTTTGCCTTTGCATCCGAGCTGACAGCACTTGCGAAACATCCTTGTCTATCAATGAATATGAGTACGTTGAGTTTAAAGAAGTATTTTGCTTATGGCTACATTCCAGCGCCTAATGCCATCTACGAGCATGTGTATAAATTGCCCGCGGGCAATAACCTTCTCTTTGATATCAGAGAACGTGATTTTAATGTAGAGCAGTATTGGAGCTTTGTTATTGAGCCATTTGAAGAAATTCCTCCGCATGCGGAAGACGCATGGGGGGAGCGGATCAGATATCTCCTGTCGCAATCAGTCAATAGGAGGCTGATGTCGGACGTGCCCCTTGGAGTTCTATTAAGCGGCGGTATCGATTCGTCTGCGATCATTTCCTTTTGTGTTAATGCATCTCCCGGCTTGGGAGTAAAAACGTTTTCCATCGGATTTGATGAGAAATCGTTTGACGAGACAGGTTATTCATATGAGGTTTCGTGTATTTTAGGCACGGAACATTACCACGATGTTCTGTCCGTCGATAAGGCCGAAACTGTTGCCCCGGAGATAGTGGCGAGATTGGACGAACCAATGGGAGATAGTTCGCTCATCCCTTCATTTCTTCTCTGTCAGATGGCGAGAAAGCACGTGACCGTTGTCCTGGGTGGAGACGGAGCTGATGAGTTATTTGCCGGATACGATCCATTCAAGGCTCTACATTACGCAGGGTTATATAATCGTTTTATCCCGAAGCCGGTTCATTTTGTGATCAAGTTGATGATGTCGTTTGGACTTCCGGTCTCTCATAATAACATGAGCCTCGATTTTAAGATAAAGAGAGTCTTGAGAGGGCTTGATCAGAGCATGAAGTATTGGAATCCCGTTTGGCTTGGTCCATTGGGGCCAAATGGATTGGAGCAACTGTTTCAGGAGCCCGTTGATTTAGAAGAGGTGTATGAAGAGGCAATCACTGTATGGGATAGATGTCATCAAGAAAATATCGTAGACAAAACATTGCAATTCTATACTAATCTTTATCTTCAGGATGATATCCTGGTGAAAATGGATCGGGCAAGTATGATGAATTCCCTTGAAGTGAGGTCGCCGTTTCTTGATATTGATTTCGTGGATTTTGTAAGAAGGATTCCATCTTCATATAAATTGATGGGGAAGCAGACAAAATATATCCTGAAGAAGGCATTTTTTCCGGTGTTGCCCTTGGAGATTCTCTATAGGCCAAAGAAAGGGTTTGGGGTACCTATCGGCATGTGGTTCAAGGAGGGGAAGTTGACAGCAAACTGGAGTCAAATGAACGATGGTATCCTTAACAGAGAGTATCTAAAAAAATTACTCAATAAACATAAAAGCAACCATTCTGACAACAGAGCCGCCCTTTGGAATGGTTGGCTTCTAAATACCTGGTTGAAGAAAGGTTCTGCTTAAGAATATTCTGTATTTTTATTGTGAATTTCCTTCTGATTAACTATGAATACCCACCCATAGGAGCCGGAGCGGCAACTGCAACTTATCATATTGCAAAAGAGATAGTTAAAGCAGGAAATTCCGTGACGGTGCTGACTTCTCAGTACAGAGATAAAAAAGGTGCTGAGGAAGAGAACGGCATTAACGTGATTCGCTGCCGCTCTTTACGAAAAAATGCGGAGCAATCAAACATAGCGGAAATGCTCTGTTTTCTCCTTTCTGCCTCGCTTAGCCTGCCATCCGTGGTCAAAAGACATAAAATAGAATCAGCAATTGTCTTTTTTTCCTTTCCTTGCGGGCCATTAGGCTTGCTGTGCAGGACGTTTTTTCAAATTCCTTATGTTGTTTCCCTGCGCGGGGGAGATGTTCCAGGCGCCGAACAGAG
>JBDROF010000003.1:0-19755 GCA_043810345.1 Bacteroidota bacterium
AGATCAATGTTGCAAACCTGCAGGCAGGTATCTACTTTGTATCAGCGATCACTTCGGAAGGTGTTAAGATCAGGAAGATTGTGGTATCCCACTAATCTGACTCACCGGTAGATACGCCTGGTTTCGCGTACCTGCTGAGAAAAATGGGGTTGTTCCACAGGAATGGAACAACCCCATTTATTTTGCTTTTATCTGTACGATACAATTTAATATGTTTCCGATCGTTATCTAGGCATAAAAAGAGAAAATATGAAGAAGATTCGACTGATACAAGGATTGACCTTTGCCCTGTTCCTCTCCTTAACCGCTTGCACGCCTGCAAAATACAAAACGTATATAGTAGGTAATTGGCGACCGGCAGTTTTGGAGTCCGTTGATAGCAAACACTATTCCCTGACCCCCGACAGCGCCACGAATCAGTTTACTGGAATCGCGCATGCCTTTGATCCGATCAAGCAGTCACTGTTAGATTCTAACAAAACAAGGATAACCGTGGAAGATTTTATGGAACAGATTCAGGCTGTCACGGCTGAAACCAGGACGATGTATACTTTTAGCTCGAATGGGACGGGAACGCGGGTAGTTCCTGATGGCATTTCAATGAGAGGAACCTGGAAACTCAAAAAACGCGGAAAACTTTTAGTATTGACGAATCCGGATATCACGCAACCCTTTAAACTTACCATCGATACCCTTACCTCAACCCGGATGGTGGTTCGCAATCCCTATATGCCCCAGGGGATGAGATTGACCTACATCAAGCAGTAGAATTTTAAATGGACCGTTGGACTTCCCTGCACGAACAGCAGGAGGCTATACTTCGCGATGAATCATCTCATTGGCCAGCTTCCTTAGCCCTGCTTTCCGGACCTCATCAACAGAAACCTGTTCCAGGTAGAATATCGCTCTCTTCAAATACCCTTCGATGATCTCCTGGGTGATGGTATCAATCTCCAGCAACAGGTAAATCTCCTGGATTCTCTGCACCTTCTTATCAGGATTAACCTGCTGATCCCTGAATAGTTGCTCTATTTCATCCCGGGTATTTTCATCAGCCAGTTCAAACGCTTTCAGGTAGAGAAATGTTTTTTTATTGCTTACAATATCCCCGCCAATCTCTTTCCCGAACTTGGAGGTGTCTCCGAAAGCGTCCAGCAGATCATCCTGGAGTTGAAAGGCCATCCCCAGGTTTTCCCCAAATTTATAGATGTTCTCTGCATCCTGTGGATCGGCTCCGGCCATGATAGCCCCCACCTTCACACAACAGGCAATCAGCACCGCCGTCTTGAGCCGGATCATCATGAAATAATCATCCAGATTTACCTCCATCTGGGTTTCGAAGTTCATGTCGTACTGCTGCCCTTCACACACTTTCCGGGCCGTGTCATTGAAGGTGGCAAGCACATCCGGAAGTTTGGCAGGTGTTACCCGGCAAACGTATTCATAAGCCATCACAAACATGGTATCACCGGAGAGAATGGCTACGTTGGAGTTCCATTTCTTATACACCGTTTGAGTTCCCCGGCGCAGGAGCGCCTGATCCATGATGTCGTCGTGAAGGAGGGTAAAGTTATGAAAGATCTCTACCCCGATGGCCGGATTCATCGCTTCATCAGGATTTCCCCCGAACATCTCACAGGAGAGCAATACCAACAAAGGACGCAGTCGCTTTCCTCCTTGAGATAATGCGTATTCGATGGGATCATAGAGTTCACCCGGAACATCCAGGAAATTTCCCTGCGGGAAGGCATCCTGGATTTTATTCATCAGATATTCAACGGAATGCATCATGTGATATTACAGGAATGACCCGTTCAGCTTCTTCAGGTATTCGCCATACCCGCTCTTCAGAAGCGGTGCGGCAAGTGTATGGAGTTCTTCCCTGGTGATGAATTTCATCCGGAAGGCAATCTCTTCGATGCAGCCGATCTTCAGGCCCTGCCTGTTTTGTACCACCTCCACGAACTGAGCTGCCTGGAGTAACGATTCAAAGGTGCCTGTGTCGAGCCACGCGATCCCCCGTCCAAGCACACTCACTTTCAGTTGTTTCTTTTCAAGGTAAACGCGGTTCACATCGGTGATCTCATATTCACCCCGTGCGCTGGGCCGGATGTTTTTCGCCACCTCCACCACAGAGTTATCATACAGATAGAGCCCCGGTACGGCGTAGTTGGATTTCGGTTCGCCGGGCTTCTCCTCAATGGAGAGGGCGTTGAAATGTTCATCGAACTCAACCACTCCATACCGTTCCGGATCATGCACATGGTAAGCAAACACAACACCACCCTCCGGATCGTTATTGGCCTGCATCAGGGAGTATAATCCATTCCCGAAAAAGATATTATCGCCAAGGATCAACGCGACCTTCTCCTGACCGATGAACTCTTCACCGATCACAAAAGCCTGGGCCAATCCGTTTGGGTTCACCTGTTCTGCATAGGAAAACCGGCATCCCAGGTGGTTTCCGTCACCCAGCAGCTTCTGAAAATGCGGAAGATCATGGGGGGTGGAAATGATCAGCACCTCCCTGATTCCTGCCATCATCAACACCGATAAAGGATAGTAGATCATTGGCTTGTCGTAGATGGGCATGAGTTGCTTGCTGACAGCCAGTGTCAGGGGATGCAACCGGGTTCCGGCTCCACCAGCCAGAATGATACCTTTCATAGAGGAAGAATTTGGAGTAAAGATAGTGTTTTTCCATTTGCCCCCAAACCCCCTGAAGGGGACTTACTCCCCTCTCCTTCAGGAGAGGGGCCGGGGGTGAGGTGAATCCTCCTCATTGGGAATCTCGATATCAACCATCTCCTCCTCTTCCGGTTCTTCAAAGATCTCTACCAGCGGTTTCTCGAAGGCTTTTGTGGTACTCCACTTATCGAGGGTGAGGATCAGCGAGGGAAGGATGAAAAGGTTCAGTAAGCCTGCTACCAGTAAGGTGAAGGAGATCAGGAAGCCAAGGGCCTGGGTGCCTCCGAAGGAAGAGAGGACGAAGATCCCAAACCCGAAAAAGAGAATGGTGGAGGAGTAGATCATACTGTATCCCGTCTCTTGCAGTGCTGAGATCACCGAGTACGGAATGTTCCGGTTGGAGTGTTTCAACTGAAGCCGGTAACGGGAGAGAAACTGGATAGAGTTATCCACGGAGATCCCAAGTGCAATAGAGAAAATAAGAATGGTGGAGGGTTTGATGGGAATCCCCAGGTATCCCATCAGGGCACCGGTCATCAACTGTGGGATAAGATTGGGGATCAGCGATATCAGGATCATCCGCCAGGAAGTGAAGAGGAAAGCCAGCAGGATGGCAATGCCGATCAGGGCGATGATGATGCTCTCGAACAAGTTCCGGATCAGGAAATTGGTCCCCCTCATGAAAACAATGCTAGTCCCCGTAAGTTCAACCTCGTACTTTTCAGGATGGAAGATGGTATCGATGGTGGAGCGGACACTCTTCTGGATCCTGGCAATATCCCTGGTGCCCACATTGGCCATCTGCACACTGATCCGGGTAATCTGGAAATTGGTGTCGATGAAGTTCTTGAGCAGGGTTTGTTTTTTCGATTTTAGCTCCGGGATATAACTTCCCATGAAGGTAAGTTCGTTGGAGTTGGGAAGCTGATAAAATTTTGGGTTCCCTCCGTAAAACGTCTGCTTGGCCGATTTGATCACCTCCACAATGGAGAGTGGCTTGGCCAGCTCGGGGTAGGTAAGGAGAGAATCCTGCAGGCGGTCGATCCGGTTCAGGGTTGACAGGGTAAATACCCCTTTTTTCCGCTTGGTGTCGATCGTGATCTCCATCGGCATGATCCCCTTGAAATTAGCCTCGAAGAACATCAGGTCCTGATACAATTGATCCTTCTTTGGAATATCGTCAACGATCCGCCCGCTGGTTGTGAGCCGGGTAACGCCTACGATCCCGGCCAGGACCAGGATCCCTGTAAGGATGTAAATCGCGTTCCGGTACCCGGTAACCCATACGACTGCCTTCTCGATGATGGCCCGGGCAATGCTCTCTTCCTGGTGTTTAACATCTTTCATCTGAGGAGGAGGCAGGTAACTGAAAAAGATCGGAACCAGGGTCAATGAGAGAGCATATACCACCATGATATTGACGGCTGCAATGATCCCGAACTCAACCAACAGCGTGTTTTTGGTAATGGTAAAGGCGGCGAATCCGATAGCGGTGGATGCATTCGTCAGAAAATTTGCACTCCCCACCCGCTGGATCACCCGGGAGAGAGCTTTCACCTTGTTCTGGTGAAGCCGGTATTCGTAGTGGTATTTGTTGAGGAGAAAGATGCAGTTTTCCACACCGATCACGATGAGCAAAGGAGGAATGATGGCCGTGAGCATGGTGATCTTGTATTCAAAAAGGCTCATCATACCCAACGCCCACACCACACTGATCACCACGATGATGATAGGGTAGAGCACCGCTTTGAATGACCGGAAAAAGATATAGAGGAAAATGGCTGCAATCAACAACGAAAGAAAGACAAAGAGCCTCATCTCATCCTCCAGCATCTTGGAGGTGACTGTCCGGATGAAGGGTAATCCGGAGTAGTGGATCTCAGTATGGTACCGGTCTCCGAATTGATTGGTCACATCCCGGATCTGGTCGATCAGCCGGATCCGCATTTTGGTATTCAACAGCCGGTTATCAAGGGTCACAGCAATCAGAGTGACCCCTGTCTCCTTGTTGAGAATCAGCTTGTCGTAAAATGGAAGAGAATAGATAACCTCCTTCAGGGAGTCGAGTTGAGACTGCCTTTCAGGCTTATGCCGCGTCAACGGCACAAATTCAAACTTCTTTAGAGAATCGTTCTTCTGCAGGTTATACAAACGGGTGATGGAGACTACCTCTTCCACTCCGGGGATGCCTCTGATCTTCTCCGAAAGGTCGAACCAGTCGTTAAACTCTTCAAGTCGAAACAGGTTCGTATCCTGGATCCCGATAAAAAGCACGCTGCCATCTTCCCCGAATTGCTCCTTGAATTTCTGGTAAACGATGTAGGTGGAGTCACTGGCCGGAAGGATCGGGGTCATTTCATAGGAGAGCTTCACATCCCTGGCCATGAACGACATATAAGCCGTGATGGCGAAGATGATAATGAGGAACTGGAAACGGTTCCGAAGGATCCTCCTGACAAGAAATGTCCACACAGGGGGTTGACTTTATGGCGGCGAAGATAAGATTATTCGATAGGAATCCCTCAAGAAAATCCCTCAAAATCGCACCGAAATCTTAATTTTGTCAGTAATTCTCCTTTGCGTTATCCTTTGCGAAGGACGCACGAAGGACCACGAAGGAAAAATTGGTTGACTTTCAAAATGATGGCACAGGAGCTAAAGGTATTGATCATCGATGAGGTGCACCCGCTGATACCCAGCGAGTTGACGGCTCATGGGTTCGCCTGCGATTTTTTCCCGGATTATGGGCGGGATGATTTCCTCCGGATCATCGATCAGTACACCGGGGTGATCATCCGTAGCAAAATCCGCCTCGACAGGGAGATTCTCTCAAGGGCAGCAAAGCTGAAGTTCATCGGCAGGGTTGGATCGGGACTCGAAAACATGGATGTCCCATACGCCTTGGAGAAAGGCATCGTGTGCCTGAACTCTCCGGAAGGGAACCGGGATGCCGTAGCGGAGCATGCGCTGGGGATGCTGCTTTCGCTGATGAATCATCTAAACCGGGCCGACCGGGAAGTAAAGAGCGGACGATGGATCAGGGAAGGAAACCGGGGTACCGAGATCAAAGGGAAAACCGTGGGGATCGTCGGGTACGGAAATACCGGAAGCGCGTTTGCTCAACGGCTCAAAGGGTTCGAAGCCAATGTGATCTCCTACGACAAATACAAAACCGGTTATTCCGAAGGAAACACACGGGAGACCACCCTGGACGAGATCGTTGATTCGGCAGATATCCTCAGCCTGCATGTACCGCTGACAGATGAGACAACATACATGGTAGATGCCTCTTTCCTGGCCAGGTTCAAAAAGCCCATCTGGCTGATCAACACATCGAGGGGAAAGGTTGTCAGAACGGCTGACCTGGTGAAAGCCCTGAAGTCGGGGAAGGTCCTGGGTGCGGCCCTGGATGTCCTGGAGTATGAAGCGAGTTCGTTTGAGGCTCTGGCACAGGATCTTCCGGATGATTACCGGTACCTGATGGAGGCCGGTAACGTGATTCTCACTCCTCACATCGCCGGCTGGACACAGGAATCGAATATGAAATTGGCACGTGTGCTGGTGGAGAAGATACTAAATGGTGAAGTGAAATGGTGAAATTTTCTGTTTCACTACCTCGCTATTTCGCTATCTTGCTATTTCGTTGTATCACCATATTTCTTTAGTTTTGTCTCAGAAACTCAAACAATCACATGAAGCAGGAGAACAAGCTCTTTGAAGGAAAAACCCTGGCCATTTTATCCGGCGGCGGCGATACCCCGGCCGTCAACTCCAGCATTGAAGCAATCAGGAATCGTGCAGCCCTGCTGGGATTTAAGGTATATGGCGTTCGCAAAGGGTGGAAAGGGATGCTGGAAGATGGCGACGTAGTCGACCTGACCAACCAGCCTTACGATGGTTGGTATGGAGGCACCGCTTTACGCTCCAGCCGCACCAACCCTTTCCCCTCCAGGAAGAACCCGGAGAGTCGCGTTCCCCAAGTGCTCCGGAACCTCGAACGCTATAAGATCGATGTACTGGTGACCATTGGCGGAGATGATACCAACGGGGCGGCCAGGCGACTCTATGAGACGGAGGGCATCCCGGTGATCGGCTTTCCAAAGACCATCGACAACGACCTGCGTACCCGTACCATTCATCATTACAAAGGGAAAGATATCGAAGCGGTGTTGTGTCCCGGCTTCCCCTCCGCGGCTAAAGCGGTTGCAGATTTTGCCGCCAATCTTAAGACCACCGCCGAATCCCATTCACGGATCATCGTTTTGGAGGTGATGGGGCGCGATGCCGGGTGGCTCACCGGTACGGCCATCTTCGGGGGAGCCGGTCCGCTGGTGCTGATTCCGGAGGTGGAGATCACCAGAGAGCGGAAAGAGTTCTTCCTGGAAACGGTGAAGGAGCATTACATGCGGTCACCCAAGAAATGCCTGGTCATCCCGGTATCGGAAGGGGTTCGCTGGTTCGATGATAAATCGGGCAAGGTGGATGTGGTTTATGCCAGCTCCGAAGTGGATGAATACGGCCATCCCCGCTTTGGCGGAATCAGCGGAGTCATCGCCTCGGAGATCTCCAACAAGCTGGGAATTGAAGCCCGTGCCCAGATCTCAGGCTACTATGCCAGGGCCGGCCATTGCCGGTTATACGACCGCAGGTTGACTCAAACCCTCGCCGATAAGGTGGCCGATCTCCTGATCAGGGAGGAGTTTGGCATGATGCCGGTCATGAAGAACCTGGTCCCCTATGTCGAACTGGAGGAGTTCAATACCACGGCCATCGACATGGGAAAGGTTGGGAATAAGCCTCTTCCGGAGGACTACTTCGATGCCAACGCCTTCTCTTTCACAGACGCCTACCGGAACTTCCTGGAGATCATAATGGAGAAACCTGAGTTCGATGATTTCCGGTACGACTTCCCGGTGGTGATCCCTGAATAATCGTAAATCCCAAGTCTCAAATCTCAAATCCCAAATCGAATGTCATTGCGAGGAACGTAGTGACGAAGCAAAATCGGAAATCAGAGGACGACCAGGTGAACGGTAGTCCTGGTCTTTTGCTCCAGGATGATTTTCCTGCCGGTTGTGATCTGTTTAATAGCCTCCTCGTTGTAATGCCGGATGGTGTATAGTTCCAGCCCTTCATTATACCGGATCTCGAAGCTCTTCTGCAACTCCCGGATCAACGGTTTGATCTTTTCCGTGTCGTGATCGGTGCAAATGGAAAAGCTGATGGCGGAGTTCTGCATCACGTTTGCCTTCACACGAAGTTGTGCCAGGATGGTGAAGATCTGACTCAGGTTCTCCTCCACGATAAAGGAAAAATCCCTTGGCAGGATAGAGATCAGAACCTGGTTCTGCTTCCGGATAAAGATCGGCGTGTCGATCTTCCACTCCTGCAGGCTTTTCACTTTTGTCCCCTCCTCCTCGGGATGCTGAAAACTTTTGACAAGCAGCGTGATGTTTGCATTCTCCAGCGGTTTGATGGTTTTGGGGTGGATCACGGTAGCGCCAAAATAGGCCAGCTCAACCGCTTCATGGTATGAGAGCAACCCCAGCTTTTGAGGGTTGTCAAACCATTTCGGATCGGCATTCAATATCCCGGGAACATCTTTCCAGATCGTGACCTCTTTCACCCGCATACAGTATCCGAGGATGGCAGCGGTGAAGTCGGAACCTTCGCGCCCCAGCGTGGTGGGTCTTCCATCCGGGTCGGAACCGATGAATCCCTGCGTAAGCCCAATGCTTCCTTTGTGATCCTGGAAGAAAGTGAAAAGTTGTTTCTGAACCGCCAGTTGAGTCTTTTTCCAATCGATACGGGCATCCCGGAAGGAGCTGTCGGTATGGATCAGCTTCCGCGCGTCGAAAAGTGTTACAGGAAATCCCGCATCAACAAGGAAATGGTGCAGGATAGCGGACGAGAATATCTCGCCAAAACTAACAATGCGGTCATAGTACTCGTCGTAGCCAAGCACAGGTTTCTGTCTTAGAATCTTCCGCAACTCTTCGAACTGTCTCTCCAGATCAGAAAAGAGGGGAGGCTCAATGGCTGCTTCTTTGGAGGATACTTTTCCGGCCACATTGCGTTGATCGGGCGGGAACAGCCCTCTTGCAATGTCGAAATGAAAATCCCGGAGGTTGTTAAACTCTTCCACCATGGAAACGGTATCCCCCTCCATATAGAAGTACAGAATCCGTTCAAGGGCGTTCGTTGTTTTTCCCAGGGCCGAGATGACCAGCATCATCGACCGGCCTTTGTACAGGCTCAGGATACGGGCCACATTCCTGACTCCTTCGGCCGAGTGCACCGAAGCCCCCCCGAATTTAAAAACCTCGACTTTCATTGGTCCTTGGTCATTGGTCTCACGTCTCACGTCTCACGTCTTACGTCTCACGTCTCACGTCTCACGTCTCACGTCTCACGTCTTACGTCTCACGTCTCACGTCTCACGTCTCAGAGTGCAAAAGTAAGGAATTGTTGTAACTTTGCACCCCTTCCCTGAACCAATCGTGAAAGTCAGCGAAATAGCATCCCTTTTCCTGCAGGACTCCCGGAATCAGACCCTGGCCGGGGCTTTGACCTCCGGGGATGCCCGGCGGTTCCATCTGACAGGACTACTGGGCTCATCGAAAGCCTTTGCCACCGCGGTCCAGTTCCGGCTGGTGCCTGCTGTTCACCTCATCCTTCTTCCCGATAAAGAGCGCGCTGCCTATTTCCTTAACGATCTGGAACAGATCTTTGAGGAAAAGGATAAGAAGCCTGAAGAGAAGAAGGTGGCGTTCTTCCCATCCTCTTACAAACGCGGCTATGCAGCAGGAGTCAGGGATAACCAGGGCCTCCTGTTACGAACCGAGGTGATGAACCGGTTGCATCAGGGGGAAAAGGATTTTATGGTGGTAAGCTACCCCGAAGCCATGGCAGAGAAAGTAGCGGATAAAAAGTTCTTTGAAAAACATACGTTGAAGCTGAAGCAGGGAGAGGCTGTTTCTCTTGAGTTTGTCCTGGACCTGCTCATTGAATATGAGTTTGAGCGGACCGACTTCGTGCTTGAGCCAGGGCAGTTTTCGCTTCGGGGAGGCTTGATCGATGTCTATTCATTCGGAGGGGATCATCCTTACCGCATCGAATTCATTGGAGATCAAGCTGCCTCGATCCGTTCGTTTGACCCGGCGACCCAGCTCTCAGTAGCTACACACCGGGAGATCACGATCGTACCCGATATCGGGATTGATCCGGAGAAACGGATCGGTTATACATCCATCTTCTCATTCTTAGCCGGTCATACCGTCATCTGGGCAGAGGAACTTGGATTCATTGCAGAGGGTGTTCAGGGGGCGGCAGTGAACGATCTTTTTCTTGACCGCGACGGCCTCCTGCAGGCGATACAATCTTTCCCCGTGATTGAATTCGGGCATCAGCCACTCTTCACCCCTGATCTGGAACTTCTTTTCCATACATCCCCTCAGCCCTCATTCAACAAGAACTTTGACCTGTTGATCGCTCAGTTACGGAAGCATTCGGAAGAGGGATACAGGAACATCCTCCTTTCGGATAACCCCAAGCAAAGTGAGCGGTTGCTTTCGATCCTGGAGGATGTACAGGACAAACAACCCGATCAGCCCCCCATTGCTTTCAGTTCCCTTTGCTATTCCATCCACGAAGGCTTCATCGACCACGGACTGAAAGCCGCCTTTTTTACCGATCATCAAATTTTCGAACGGTACCACAGATTCCGGTTGCGTGATGGGTATGCCGGCAAAGAGGCCATGACCCTGAAAGAGCTTTATGGCCTGAAACCCGGTGATTACGTAACGCATATCGACCATGGGATCGGAATGTTCGATGGTCTGGAGAAGCTCGTCAATAACGGGAAAGAGCAGGAGGCGATCCGGCTCATCTATAAGAACCAGGATATTCTATATGTGAGTATCCACTCCCTGCACCGGATCTCAAAGTATTCAGGGAAGGAGGGAGCGATACCCACGCTGAACCGGTTGGGTTCCGACTCGTGGAAAAAGCTCAAAGCCCGCACCAAGAAACGGATCAAAGACATTGCCAAAGACCTGATCAGGCTCTATGCCAAACGAAAGGCTATAGATGGATTTGCCTGTTCACCGGATACGTATCTTCAAACAGAGCTTGAAGCCTCTTTTATCTATGAAGATACCCCGGATCAGATCAAGTCCACCGCCGATGTGAAACGCGACATGGAAGCCGGTTTCCCGATGGATCGGCTGATCTGCGGGGATGTAGGCTTCGGGAAGACCGAGATTGCCGTCCGGGCTGCCTTTAAAATGGTAGCCGAGAGCAAGCAGGTCGCCATCCTGGTCCCTACCACCATCCTGGCTTTACAGCATTTCAAGACCTTCTCGGACAGGCTGAAGGATTTTCCCTGCAACATCAACTACATCAACCGGTTTAAAAGTGCCAAAGCGCAGAAAAAGATACTGGCAGAGCTGAAAAACGGAACGCTCGATGTCGTGATCGGTACCCATCGGTTGCTAAGCAAGGACATTGAATTCAAAGATCTGGGCTTACTCATCATCGACGAAGAGCAGAAATTCGGGGTGGCATCCAAGGAGAAGATCAAGCAATTCAGGCTGAACGTGGATACCCTGACGCTGACAGCGACCCCCATTCCCCGCACCCTGCAGTTCTCGCTGATGGGAGCCCGGGATCTCTCCATCATCAACACAGCCCCACCTAACCGCTTTCCAATACAAACGGAGATTCACCCGTTCAACGAGGAGGTGATCCGCGATGCCATTCAGTATGAGGTATCCCGGGGCGGGCAGGTCTTTTTTGTCAATACACGCGTTCAGAATATCCTGGAGATTGCCATAATGATCCAGCGTATTGTTCCTGATATCAGTGTGGCGGTTGCTCATGGGCAGATGGAGGGAAACAGATTGGAGAAGGTGATGCTCGACTTCATCGAAGGGGACTACGATGTACTGGTGGCGACCACCATCATCGAATCAGGATTGGATATACCCAACGTCAACACCATAATTATCAATGATGCACATCATTATGGGTTGAGCGACCTGCACCAGCTTCGCGGGAGGGTGGGACGTTCTAACAAAAAAGCGTTCTGTTACCTGCTGGCTCCGTCCATATCGACCCTTACCGGGGAAGCACGGAAACGGTTGCGTACCATCGAGGAGTTCTCCGATCTGGGAAGCGGATTCAACATCGCCATGCGCGATCTCGATATCCGGGGAGCAGGAAACATCCTGGGCGCCGAGCAAAGCGGGTTCATTACAGAGATCGGATTTGATTTGTACCAGAAAATCCTCAATGAAGCGATCCTGGAGTTGAAGGAGCAGGAGTTTAAAGATCTTTATCAGGTGGATCAGCCAAAAGAGTTTGTCAGGGATTGTGTGATAGAAACCGACCTGGAGATCCTCATTCCTGATCACTACATCACCCATATCACGGAGCGGCTGAGTTTATACAAAGAGCTTGATTCCATTGAAACGGAAGAGGAGTTGATGCAATTCCGTGCCAGGATGGCCGACAGATTTGGCCCGTTGCCTGCCCAAACTGAGGAGTTGATTCAGACCATCCGGCTCCGGTGGCTGGCCAGAAGTCTTGGTTTTGAAAAGCTGGTACTGCGCAAAGAGAGGCTGGCGGCTTTCTTCCCGGCTGATCCTGAATCCGGCTTCTTCCAATCAGAGCAATTTTCGGCACTCATCGATTTCATCAAAACCCATCCCACCTGCTGTCAGATGAAGCAGGATCACAACCGGCTCTCCCTGGTCTTCCGGGAGGTTAATGGGATTGAAGAAGCGCTTTCGAAGCTCTCTGTTTTTTCATTTACATAGGTTCACCACAAAGGCGCAATCCAGAACCTTTTTAAACATTGTTTCTTCCACCATATAATAGATTAAATTTATACTTCGGCGCCTTTGCGATATCCTTATTCGCCTTCGCGGTAAAAAAGGAATAGCAAAAGGCCTATGTTTTCACATTAATCCGGTTTGGGTGAAAAAGGTTATATATGTTCTTTATTTTTTTTACTTTTGAATGTTACATATACCCACATGGAGTTTTTCATTCTTGCTATTCTTATCCTGATCAGCGGGATCTTTTCCATGTATGAAATAGCGTTGGTATCCTGTCGTGAGTCCAGGCTTCAGGAAAAAGCGGAGGATGGCAACCGTGGAGCAAAAATTGCACTGGACCAGTTAAAGAACATCGAAGATTTTCTCTCTACCATGCAGATCGGGATCACCCTGGCCAGTATCCTGGCCGGAGCCTATAGCGGGGTTGCGATAACCGCTAAAGTATTACCCCTCCTGCAGGGTCTCCATCTTGATCCTGATCTGTTATACAGGATAACGTTGGCCCTGGTGGTGACACTCGTCACCTATTTGACCCTGGTTTTCGGGGAAACGGTTCCTAAATCGATCGCCTTCAAACATTCCGAGCCGATCACCGTTGCCCTGGCCCCTTTTATGAAGGGAGTGGCTACCTTACTGCATCCTCTGGTCTGGGTGTTAAGCATGTCGACCAAGGGGATCATGAAACTCTTCGGGGTGAAAACCAGTACCGAGCCGCACATCACAGAGGAGGAGCTGAAGCTGATGATCCGTCAGAGCTCCGAACACGGGGTGATCGATAAACAGGGATCGGAGATCATCAAAGATGTATTCCGTTTTGGGGCAAAGACAGCCTTCTCTATCATGACACCCCGGATCGATATCCGCTGGATCGATGAAAAGATGACCAAAGAGGAGATCCTCAAATTCATCTACGAAATGGGGTATTCAAAATACCCGGTTTGTGACGGTTCCCTGGACGACCTGAAAGGGATCCTGGTAGTCAAAGACCTGGTCGGGGACCTGCAATCCGGCGCACCGCCTGATCTATCCTCCATTCTCTCCGAGCCCATTTATGTACCGGAAAATATGCCGGCATCCGGTATCCTGGAGAACTTCAGGGAACGAAAGATCCACATAGCTATCGTGGTGGATGAATATGGCACGGTGGAAGGGCTGATCACCCTGCACGACCTGGTGGAACACATCCTGGGCGATCTCCCTGACCTGACCGACAAAGAGCCTCCCGATTACGAGCAGAAATCCGATGGATCCTACATCATCAGCGGAAGCATGAACTTCTGGGAATTCGCCGATATGCTGGAGATCCCTGATCTGGATGATGAAGAGTTTAAAGAGGAGGCCCGTAACTTCAGTACCGTCGGGGGGTTGGCTATGTACACGCTGGGCAGCATTCCGGAGGTAAATGATCACTTCACATTCGGCGGTTACGATTTCAGGGTTCTCGAAATGGAGGGAAACCGGGTAGCAAGCCTTGCGGTGCGTCCTGCAAAAGATCGACCGATTAATAACTTGATATAAAGCCATTCAGGCAAAATTCTGACCAGATAGTTTAAGATGACTTCTGGAAAAATTCAGCCACAAAAATAATCCCCGGTGTCAGATAGTTTAATCATCATTCCCACCTATAACGAAAAAGAAAATATCGAACGGATCATCCGGACGATCTTCTCCCTGGAGAAGGAATTTAACCTCCTTGTCGTGGAAGACAATTCTCCTGACGGAACCGCACAGATCGTAAAATCACTGATGCAGGAGTACCCTGGCCGGCTTTTCATCAAAGAGCGGAAGGGCAAGCTGGGTCTTGGGACAGCGTATATTCATGGATTCAAATGGGGGCTTAAACAGGGTTACGATTTTATCTTTGAAATGGACGCCGACTTCTCCCATAACCCCGACGACTTGCTGCGACTTTATGATACGGCCAGGAACCACGGAGGTGATCTGGTGATTGGATCCCGCTATATTACCGGGGTCAACGTGGTGAACTGGCCCATCGGACGTGTGCTCATGTCCTATTACGCTTCCAGCTATGTACGACTGATCACCAGGATGAAAATACGCGATACCACCGCCGGCTTCAAATGTTACCGGAGTGAGGTACTCAAAGCGATCGATCTCGACAAGATCCGGTTCATGGGATACGCCTTCCAGATCGAGATGAAATTTACCTCCTGGAAGCTTGGATTCAACCTCATCGAGATCCCGATCATCTTTACCGACCGTACCTTGGGCGAATCGAAGATGAGTAAGGGGATCTTCAAAGAGGCGGTCATGGGGGTGATCAAACTCAAGTGGAACAGCCTTTTCCACAAATACAAACGCATGACCGCCTAGCATGAAGGGAACCCTGATTCAGAACGCCGGCATAGTCAATGAAGGCAATATCTTCCTGGGTGATGTATTGGTAAGGGGGGAGCGGATTGTCAGGATCACCTCTCCCCCAACCCCCTTTCCTGAAGGAGAGGGGGCGAAGGGGGTGAGGTTTATTAATGCCACCGGCAAATACCTCCTCCCCGGCGTCATCGACGACCAGGTGCATTTCCGTGATCCGGGGCTGACGGCCAAAGGGGATCTTTATACTGAAAGCCGGGCTGCCGTTGCAGGCGGGGTGACCTCCTTCATGGATATGCCAAACACCAACCCGAAAACCACTACCCTGAACTTGCTGGAGGAGAAAGTTGAGCTTGCTGCCGGAAAATCGCTGGCCAACTACACCTTTTTTCTGGGAGCTACCAACGACAACCTGGATGAAATCCGGGAAGCTGATCCCCGGAAGGTCTGTGGCGTGAAGGTCTTCATGGGCGCATCCACGGGAAATATGCTGGTGAACCGCCAGGCAGCACTCGAAGGGATCTTCTCCCAAAGCCCGTTGCTGATTGCGATCCACTCGGAGGATGAAGAGATCATCCAGGCTAACACCCGCTCTTTCCGGGAGCGCTATGGAGAGGAGGTGCCGATGGAGGCACATCCCCTGATCCGGTCGGCCGAAGCCTGTTACCGCTCATCGGAACGGGCTGTCAGACTGGCCCGCAGGTACGGTTCCCGGCTGCATATCCTCCATCTTTCGACCGCTATGGAGGTGCCATTGCTTGACAGGGGTATGCCGTTGTCGGACAAGAAAGTGACCGGTGAGGTGTGTGTGCATCACCTCTGGTTCAACGAAGGGGACTATCCGCAGTTAGGCGCAAAGATCAAATGGAATCCGGCCATCAAATCAAAAGAGGATCAACAGGCCTTGCTGGCTGGCTTGCTCAATGGGACGATCGATCTGATTGCCACCGACCATGCACCTCACCTCCTGGAAGAGAAGGCCAACGCCTATTTCTCCTGCCCGTCGGGAGGTCCGCTGATCCAGCACAGCCTGGTGGTCATGCTTGAGCTGCACCTGCAGGGGAAGATTCCCCTTGAGATGGTCGTACAGAAGATGGCCCATAACCCGGCCGATCTTTATCATATTGAGCAGAGAGGCTACATCCGGGAGGGATATTTTGCCGATCTCGTACTGGTGGATCTGCATGCCCCATGGCAGGTGGCACCGGAAAACATACTCTACAAGTGTGGCTGGTCCCCTTTTGAAGGAACCACCTTTCAATCGACGGTGGAATCCACATGGGTGAATGGTCATCTCGCCTATCACCAGGGAAACTTCGATGAAGCACACAAAGGACAACGACTTTTTTTCCATTATGAATAACATGTATTTCTTCGTGAGAAATTCTTTAGAAATCGTTTTCAGATCGGTGTTGCCGGTTATGTTCCTCCTGTTACTAACCTCCTGTTCTCCCAAACAGAAAGTGGTGGAAGAGAGGTATCCCGACGGCTCTCCCAGGCATGAATGCCTGTACAAAGGAACCGGAGAACAACGGGTACTGCTGAAGGAGACCTTTTACTATTCCAATGGGCAGGTGGAGATGACCGGCGCTTACAAAGACGGGGAACGCGATGGATACTGGATCTACTACTACGAAAACGGGAATGTGTGGAGTGAAGGATTTTATAACAAAGGGAAAAATGACGGAAAGCGGCTCACCTATTTTGAGAATGGCCGTCTCCGTTATGAAGCCTATTACAAGGATAACGAACGGACTGGCGTATGGAAGTTTTGGGATCAGGCAGGGAACCTGATCAAAGAGGTGAATTATTCGGGTCAATAGTCCAATATGACAAAAACGGGCAGGTGGTCACTGAAGCCTCCCTGGTAATCCCGTTTGTAGGTCCTGAAAGGAATCCCTTCATTCCCTCCGGAGCGGTCGAGCATCCACTCTTGGCGGAAGATATACCCGTATGGATAACGAATCACCGGCCTGTTCTTCCGTTTGCTGCTCAGCAGGTTCCCTGAAACAATGATCTGATCAAAGAGGTCCCAGTCGCGGTACCATAAGGTCCCCTTACCCTCTTCCCATGCCGAGTAAAAGAGATTGTACAGTTCCTGTTCAGCCGTTTTTCTTACCACCGGAAGGGCTTCCAGCGTCAGCGCGATACTCTCGTCTGCGGGCTCGTCGTTCAGGTCGCCCATGATCAGGATCCGCGGGCCATTGGGGGTACCCAGCAGGGAGTCGACCACCTCCCGGAGCAGGGTGGCATTTTCTATCCGCTTTGGGAGGGTCTTCTCACTCCCTCCTGACCTGGATTTCCAGTGGTTCACAAAAATATGGAGGGTGTCTCCGGCCGGGCCAAGGAGTTTGGTGTAAAGGATGAAACGGGTTCTGAACGCTTGTGATGCCGGTATTGCCCGGTGACTGATGTAGGTGAACCGGTCGATGCGATAGATCATGGCTACATCAATCCCCCTTGGGTCATTTCCCTCCTCCAGGATGATCTGGTAGGGAGCCTGCTGAAGCGGGGTCAACCGGATCAGATCTTCCAGCACCTCGCGGTTTTCCACCTCAGCAAAGCCGATGACAGCAGGTAATTCCAGGCTGTCGATAGCCACAAGAACCTTCCCCAGGTTGGTTACTTTGCATTGGTAGCGCTCACTGTTCCACTCTTTTTCCGACCGGGGAAGGAACTCATTATCATTCTTGTGCTTGTCGTCGATGGTGTCGAAGAGATTCTCGACGTTGTAGAAAACCACCTTCAGCTGATGTTTTCCTTTCTGGCCAAAACTAAAAGAGACAACACCCACTAGAAAAATGATGGAAACAAAAACCCTTGACATATAATCCGGTTATCCTGTACCAGGGATCCGGGATCCGGGATCCGCGATCAAACCTCTAGTCCGTCACAATCACCAGATACTTGGTCACACTCCAGAACGCTTTCGGATCGGTGATCTGTAGCGCCTGCACCAGCTTCTTGTCACCGGTAAGCTTATAGGAGGTAGAGGGATGTTTGGATAACACTTCGGCTTTTTTGCTCAGAATTGGGATTTCGGAGGTTTTCCGGATGTCAATGCGGGTAAAGCCCTCCTTGCTGAAATCATCAAGCAGCACCTTGCCTTTCAGGAAATCACCCTTAATCACTTCTTTGTCCTTCAGATCTTTGGCTGTACCAATGATATAGTAGGCGGTATTGATGGAGGTAGTCTGTTGTTCAATGGTCAAGGATTGATCGGTTATCTGATCTGACTGCACTTTAACGGTTTGAGAGAGGTCATCGATCTTCAGGTTAGCGGCTTCAATGGTGATGTTCATCCGGGCCAGTTTTTCGCGGAGCTCTTCGATCTCGGCATTCTTCAGTGTGATCTCTTTATTCACGCGGTCGACCAGTTTCTGGAGTTCTGCTACCTGAAAGTTGGAATTTTTAATTTTCCTCTGCAGGGCATTGAGGGTCTCCCTGTTTTTCAGCATCAGTGAATAGATCATCTGGATATCGCTTTTGATCTGTTCCCTGGCCGAGGCTTTCAGTTCACCTCCCCGATCGGTACTGAGGGAGATGATGTTCTCTTTCATTTTAATGGTATCCAGCGTACTCTGAATATCGTTGATGGAGAAGATGAAGTCGTTGATGGCTTCATCTTTCTGCAAAGCCTGTGTCATCAGGCTGTCGTTCCGCGATTGTAACTCTTCTGCCTGTTTTTTTGCCTGGCGTCCGCAGGCAAAGAAAACCGGGATCAGCAGGAGAAGCAAATACTTTTTCATGATAAGGTTGTTTTAATTATGGCCACAAAGGTAGAAAGAAAAACGGGAAAAGAAATGGATATGTTGTTGATAAATTTGATCAAAGTCATCCCTGCCCTGATACCATTGCTATTATCTTTTAATGGACAACCGGAAATTCTGGCGCAAAATGTTCCCGATCGGCAGCTGCTCTTTATCGAAAACAAAGGTCAGATCATTGACCAGTCAGGGAATCCGAATCCGGCTGTACGTTTTTTATTGAACATGAATGGATTCAATGTTCAACTGCGTAACAACGGGTTCAGCTATGATGTGTACCGTTTCGAGAGATCAAGTTTAGCAAGAGAGCAGAGAGATCCTAAGGAGTCTGTGAGCCATACCCGTCTCTTGCCAGATACGAATCATTCGCTGATAAGCTATCATCGCATTGATATCAACTTCGAAGGTGCCAATCCCGCCTGTGAAATCATCGCAGAAGATCCCTCTTCCGATTACCTGAATTACTACACTGCAGGAACTCCTGTTGAAGGCATCGGGAATGTTAAACATTTTGGTAAGGTCACATACCGAAACCTCTATCCGGGAATTGACCTGGAGTATCTTGCAGATGGAGCTCGTCCATTCAAGTATAACTTTATTGTCAAGCCAGGGGCAGACATGGAACAGATCAGGCTGAAGATCGATGGAGCATCAGAAATAATGGAGGAAGATGGCAATCTTGTATTGCTTAATTCAATCAATACGATTAAAGAGAAAATTCCTGTGAGCTTCGTGTTGCAGGAAGACTCACGAATGGATATTCAAGTTGTTTTCCAGAAGATTCATGATAACGTATATGGATTCTCCACACCCCGGAAAATCCCACCAGACGCCACATTGATCATTGATCCCATCCCTGATCTTGTTTGGGGGACCTATTATGGAGGGTCATCAAGTGATGTCCTATATGGTTGTTCTGGGGATGTTGATGGGAACCTATATGGTACCGGTATGACCAAATCGGTCAACAATATCGCTTCCGGGGGATCATTTCAATCAGTCCTGGCCGGAGCCTCCGATGCCATAGTTGTAAAATTCAATGCTGCCGGAGTAAGACAATGGGGAACATACTACGGTGGAAGCAGTTACGATGAGGCATTCAAGCTATCCATAAACGGTGAAGGAGATGT
>JBDROF010000004.1:0-2989 GCA_043810345.1 Bacteroidota bacterium
GCCTGATAGTACTGGCTGTTGCCGGCATAAAAAACAGATAATGCATTTAATGTATCTGCTTGTTCTGACGGGGATAGACCGGATATCGCGCTGAGGATACTATCCGTATGATCTGTTTGTCCCCAGGCAATGGATGAATAAAAAAAGAAAAAAGAGAGGAATTGATATACAAGCACATTTTTCATCAAGAAGATGTCAATGAATTCTGCTTCTCTTCTTCCTCCTTCCCATGCGTATGCTTATCCTGCAGTCCGAAAAAACCAAATAACCCATAGAAACCATAAAATCCATAAAAACCCGGATTATCCAGGAATACGCCTAACAGCCCCAGGAGCCCTAAAAACCCCAGAAAGCCTAAATTTCTTAGTTTCATGTCTATCAATTTTATACAAACTTACATTAAATGAACCGATACCGGATGCCGGATGCCAAATACCCTATCACGTCCCACGCCCTACATCCTACGTCTTACGTCTCTCCTTCTTCTCCGCCTGCAACCGCTTCTCCTCCAACCTTTTTTCCTTCGCTTCCGGAGATGGTTTCGTCGGCTTACGCTTCCTTCGGGGAGTTAGTGCCTTCTTCAGCAGTTCATAGAACTTTTCTATTACCCTTTCTTTGTTCTTAAGCTGGGTTCGTTCGCTCTGGGAAACAAGGACCAGTTCACCATCCAGGTTGATCCTCTTGGCCAGCTTCTCCAGGATCAGTTCTTTTTCCTCCGGAGCAAACAACCTGGATCCCTCCACATGAAACCGCAACTCCACCTTGGTGCTGACCTTGTTCACATGCTGCCCGCCCGGGCCGCTGCTCCGCGATGCCGAAAAAGTCAACTCCTGTAAAAAGTCCCGGTCGTTGAGAGTATCTTTTGGCATAACAATGAATCATGCACCTCGTGAAGTTACACTTTTCCACCCCAATGTTCATCGTATTCTCAGGCCAATAGAACACTGATCATGTAGCAGATTCTCTTCCTTCCGGTCAGAATTTCCCGAACTTCAGCGACAGGTTTGCGTTGAACTGATTGATTGTCAAATCATTGGTTTTATCCAGTGGCAGCTCCAGGTCGGGGGTATAACGGTAACTGGCCCCAATACCGATCCTGAAAAACTTTACGATGTTGAGCTCAACCCGAACGCCTGGCTGAACCACGAAAAACGCATCCCAGTCGACGTTCATGTATCCGCCCCAGTCGTAGTGATCGACGTAATCGGGCCGGTACATGTAGGTCAGGCCACCCGCACCGACAAGAATTGGAAAAGAGACATGAACCGGCGATTTCGGCAGCACCCGAAACTCCAGTAACAGGCCGCCATAACCTCCGTAAAGATTAACTGATTGATCCTTTTTGTCAAAATTGTCCCATACCTGTTGTTCGTATTTCAGGTTTCCGGAATTGATGATTCCATAGCCCGACAGGCCGATAGAGATCCAGTGGTTGAACGTCATTCCCAAACTTGCTCCCAGAAGTAAGACATTTTTACTTCCGGTAAATTGTGTATACGCAAACTCGGGTCCGATAAAGAAACCAACCACAGGTTTCTTGTGTTGTTTCCCTTTCCGGAAAAGTGTTTTGATCTCGTCCTGGTTCTGTTTATCAGGTTTTGCTGAATAGTCTTCCTGAGCAACTGTGGTTGTTCCAAGAAACAAGAGAAGGCTGAGAAGAGCAAGAATCTTTTTCATGGCATTTGGTTTTAGATTTCAGGATATAAAGATATAAAGGAAAATAGGAAATTGGAAATGGGAAATTGGACTTTGTCACTCGTCCTTTGTCACTACATCGATCCAGTTCTCCTCCGTAATCCACCATTTCCCATATTCCGCATAGGAGGCAAGGATCTTCTGCGCTTTCATCTGTTCCGGTGAAAGGCCGCTGTCATGAGCTTCCCGGATAATTTCAATGGTTTTCTGCAGGTTCAGTTGCCAGGTTATCAGATCTCCCATCACCAGAACCTTCGCTTCAGGAAACCAGACCAGGATATCTCCACCTGTATGCCCCCCGGCCAGATGGATCAGTTGTACAGTTTCGCCATTAAACCGGATTGACATCCTGTCGGAAAAGGTGATGTTCGGCTGGGCATACTCCGGGAGAGCCGGTCTCTCCCTGCCCAGGGATACCTGGTCATGGCTCAGCATCTCCTTTACCTGCTCATGGGCAATGATATCCACTCCCTCTCCAAACGGGATATTCCCTCCGGTGTGATCTCCGTGCCAGTGCGTGTTGATAATGTACCGGAGTTTACCCGTTCCTGTCTTCTCCAATTCGGTGTGAATCTCGCCGGCAGACCGTTCATAGGCTGCATCCACCAGCATCAATCCGTCATCTCCGGTAAAGGCGACCAGGGAGACACGGCTGGCATATAAGATCCGGTAAATGCCGGGGGACAACTCCGTTACAATGGTCGGAAGAGGCTGGTCTGCCTGGGAAAACAGGCTTCCCTGAATGAGCAGGAGGAGGAAGAAAAAAAATCTCTTTACGTTCAAAGCGTCAATATCTGTTTCTCAAAATTACAGCTTTTCTGTGACCCCTCACTCCTTTTTCGTATCTTTATCCTGAAAAATAGATCAACTTCTATGGAGCACTTTGAAAAGATTTTACGGTTCGACAACGCCTTTGAAGCAGAACGCATGCGAGAGGTTCTGGAAGGCCGGAACATTCCTTTTTCTATCATCCAGCGAACCGATTCTGCCCTGGGCGGTGTCTCCGCACTGGAGTTTGGCTGGGGTTACCTGGAAGCGCCTCCCGACAGGAAGGACGAGGTTCTCAGGATTTACAAGGAGATTACGGGGAAATAGCAAGACTTAATCCTCTTTTACCCCTGCCGGCATCCAGTACCGGTGGAGCGGCATCGGGGCAGTCATGATCACCCTGATGTTACTCTTTATCAACCTCCCGATGATCGAAAAACGGAACCTCCAGAGCCGGAAAGGGTATATTGATTATATCAAAAAGGTAAGCAAAAACGAAAGTTAATCTATCTGATTTGTTGTTACC
>JBDROF010000005.1:0-25530 GCA_043810345.1 Bacteroidota bacterium
GGTATAAGATCGCGAAGATGCTGTCCTGCTTCTCTTTCAACCGGATTTTTTCAAAGGTGATCCACCATTCCATGTAAACCGATTTCACCTCCGTGATCAGTTCCACCTTTTTCAGGTCTGAAAGAAGTGAGGTTACTTCGGTTCTGGCCCTCCTGGCGGCTACCTGCTCCACGTATACCATAGGGAAATCTATCTCCTGGCTGATGGTGACCTTGTAATCGTTCAACGCTGAATTGATCTGTCCTGTTTCAATGGCGACGGTAGGGGAGGCCAGGTTGAATTCCGATATGATCAAGCTCTTTTCAGCCTGCTTTTCCAGTTTATAATTCTTCAACTCCGTAGTGTGTTGCAAAGCAATTCTCACCGCCTCTGACATTGTCAGGATCCTGGGTTCAGTAATCTTTTGCGCGGGAATTGCCAGAGGGAAAAGAAAAAGAATCAAAAGCAGAGCGGCCGGATACAAACTCGTCTTAGGAGAAGCATTTACTACCATAACAGAATGTTTAAATGAATGAATTGCGCCACCATCTCTATCCAAAAGTAATGGAATTATGTCAGATAATAAAACGAGGGACGATGGACGAAGGACGATGGACGAGGTCTTGGTTGACTTCGGATAAAAAATGAAGTATATTTGAAAAATTTTAACATTATCCTTATGAGAAACCTGATTAAGAAACCCATTGTTCTGATATCTGGTGTTGTACTTATGTCGGGACTATTCTTCTTACGCCCAAGTTGCACAAAGGAAGATGACAACAAGCCTGTAGCCAAGTTCAAACTTTTTTCCGTTTATTCGACCAGGTTTATCAAGGTTGGCGATTACCTGGAGTTTCTGAACCAAAGCGAGGCAACCTCACCCTATACCCTGACCTGGCAATTTGAAGGAGGGACACCTTCTACTTCCACGGAGGAACATCCGGTCATCAAATATTTGACACCGGGGAAATGGGATGTCAAGTTAATCGTTGCGGACCCCAACGGAATGGACTGGGTTGAGGAGAAAGATTATGTCGTTGTTTCCAACACCAAAGATATCATCGCTAACCTTCCGAAGAATTACGACGATCCAAATTATTAGGATTCGCTAATTTGTACGAAGAGAATCTAACCTTAAGAACGATCTTTACTCCTTCCGTCATCAATACCTCCCCGAATATATCTAAGAATTCTTTCTGGATATATTTGACACTTCTTATCCTTACCGGAACGATTGCCTATGCCGGTTCCTTCCGGTGTGGCTTCCATTTTGATGATTTCTCAAATATCGTTGATAATGCCGCGATCCATGACCTGGCAAACTGGCGTAACTGGTTTTTTTTCAATCCCCGCCGGCCCGTTGGCTTCTTCTCTTTCACGTTGAATTATCATGTAGGCGGACTCAATGTTTGGGGGTATCACCTGGTCAACGTGGTTCTCCACATCCTCAATGCACTGCTTGTATGGCGGCTGATTACCCTGCTATTTCATACTCCGCAACTTGCCGGGAAGACGGTCTCCGCCTACAGCACCTCCATTGCGTTTTTTACCGCGTGGCTGTTCGTAGCCCATCCGGTCATGACAGAGGCTGTAACCTATATTGTTCAACGGTTCGTACTCCTCTCCTCATGTTTTTATCTGATCTCCCTTGTATTGTTCCTCCGGGGTGCGATGACGAACAGGAGGACGGAAAAGGTTCTCTTCTTCGCCGGATCACTCCTTTCGGCCGTTCTCAGCTTCTTCACCAAGGAGACGTCGTACACCCTTCCACTGATGTTGTTCCTGGTTTGGTTCTTTTTTATCCGTGAAAAAAAGGGGAAGTGGTTGAATAGGAACGTGGTTTCGTCCATCCTGATTGTTTTGGGAGCTGTTGTCGTTACATTAAGCCTTTTCGCCCTCTTTTCAGGGAAGTATTTCAGTGAGATCCCTCCCCGGGAAGGACGCCCTTATTCCATTGCACCCCTGGAATACTATTACACCCAGCTGAATGTGCTGATTACCTACATGAAGTTAGTCCTGTTCCCGGTCAATCAGACGTTCGACTACAACTACCCGATTTCACAAAGCCTGTTTGAATCCTGGACACCGGTCAGTTTTCTGATGATTATCCTCCTCCTGCTTCTGGCTGTATATCTATATAAAAAGAACCGGTTGGTTTCGTTCGGAATCTTATGGTTTTTCATTACGATCTCCCCGCAATCACTGGTCCCCCGGCCGAATGTTATATTTGAACACCGGGTCTATATGAGTGCTATAGGGATCATTCTGATCTGGGTCATATTCCTTTTTTACCTCGCGGGAAAGATCAGGATTCTTAGCAAATCAGGTAAGCTCTTACCATCCCCATGGAGCTCATTCGCAAATCTTGCTTCTCTTATCCTGATCATACAGGTCCTCGTATTCGCATGTTTTACCTGGCAACGGAACAACGTGTGGAAAACGGAACTTTCATTATGGACTGATTGCCTGGAAAAAGCTCCTACAAGCGCCCGTTCATGGACAAATCTGGGAGTTGCTTGGCATAAGAACAGGGATTTCAGGAAGGCTGTCTTTCATTTTGACCAGGCCCTCCGGATCTTCCCTCAATACCTGCAAGCTCTCAATAACAGGGGCGCTTCCCGGATGGCCCTGGAAGAGTACCCTTCTGCCATAGCCGATTTCACCCGGGTTATCACCCTGAACGGAGATTTCCCTGAAGCATGGGCCAACCGCGGAATCGCCAGGCGAAGAATGCAGCAATACGCTCCGGCTATTGAAGATTTCACCACGGCTATTTCCATGGATTCAGTACAATCAGGACTATATTTGCAGCGTGGTTTCACATACTGGTTAACCGGACGCAAGGATTCAGCATTAGCGGATATTCAGCGGGCTGTGCAACTGGGAAATCAGGATGCAGAGAAACTACTTACCAATATCCTGAAGGAGTGACTCACTGGAACAAAATCATGCTCTTACTCATCCCAGGGATCCTGGGTATAGGTGCGTCCACGAAAGCGCAATACTACTCTACCGGCCAGGACCCGGCATCCATCCGCTGGAATCAGATCAAGACCGATTCATTCCGGATCGTCTTCCCGGAGAGTTTCCAAACCCAAAGCCAACACCTGGCGCGGATCCTCGACCTTACCGCACGATATGAAACCAAATCCCTGAAGGCCAAGGTCCACCGGATGCCTGTGCTCATCCACTCCCAGTCAGCCGAGTCCAATGGTCTGGCCGTTTGGGCACCCCGCCGGATAGAGCTATACGCCTGTCCACCCCAGGATACCTATGCCGAGGAGTGGCTCGAACAACTGGCGCTTCACGAATACCGGCATGCGGTGCAGACCAGCAAAATGAACAAGGGTTTTACGAAAGCTCTATACTACATCTTTGGAGAGCAGGTGACGGGGGCTGTCCTGGGCCTATATGTGCCCACCTGGTTCCTGGAGGGGGATGCCACGGTGATGGAAACGGCACTTTCCAATTCGGGCCGGGGCCGGGTTGCCTCCTTTGCAGCCCCCTTGCGGGCGCAACTCCTGCAGAAAGGGATCTGCCGGTACGACCTGGCTACTATGGGATCTTATAAGACTTTCACCCCGGATGCCTACACCCTGGGCTACCACCTGGTTGCCAGAGGGAGGGAGAAATATGGGTATGAGCTATGGAATCGTACCCTCGACAAGGTGGCGAAACTTCCGTTCATGGTGGTGCCGTTCAATGCCGGGATCAAACAGAATACAGGATTATGGAAAACAGGTCTATACCAAAAAATGATGGAGGAGCTGCTGATCGAGTGGCAGGGCCAGGAAGATGACTTATGGCAATCACCCTATATCCGGATTACCGAAACACGGCGGACATACTACACAACCTGGAACCGGCCGCAGTTCCTGAACGACTCCATCCTGATCGCTGCCTGTTGGAGCAATGAAGGGATCCCGCGGTTACTCCTTCTTGACCGACACGGGAATACTGAAAAGATTGTCAGGTTAGGGCCCTATCAGCCTGGCAGTCTATCGGTTGCCGGTGATGTCGCGGTCTGGACCGAGTACCGGCCGGATATCCGCTGGGAGAACAGGAGTTACTCGGTGATACGGAAATACGCACCCCTAAATCCCCTGAAGGGGACTTACTCGCCCTTTAGGGGGCTGGGGGGCCGGTCAGAGCACAGGGCACAGGGCACAGGGCACAGGGCACAGGGTGAAGGGATGAATGGACAAAGTGACGATTACGCCGCCGCATCACAACATCATCCCACCACCACATCACCACAGCACCACAGCACCATGGATTTTACGCAGAAGAGCCGATATTTTTCTCCAGCGCTTTCACCGGACGGGAGCTGGGTACTGGCCGTACGGATCACGGAGGGGAACCGTTCTTTCATCGATCTCCTGGAAACAGTTAACGGAGAGGTTCTTCGTTCCATCCCTGCGCCTGACAAAGGACTATTCCTCCAGCCATCCTGGTCGGCAGACGGAACAAAGATCGCATTTATCCTGCTGACCCGGGAGGGGAAATCACTCCAGGTGATGGATTCCCGGGGCGGCTCCGGAACTTCCTATCTGACTCCAACCTTCAGAGAGATCTCCGGTCCACCCATCTTCTTCAGGAATTACCTGTTATTCATGGCCGATTATACCGGTATCGAAAACATCTTTGCCATCGACACCCTTACCCGGCAACTTTACCAGGTTACCTCGGCACGTTTCCAGGCCACACATCCGGATATCTCTCCGGACGGAAGCACACTGGCCTATTCCGACTACGGCGTCGACGGCATGATGGTGGTGACCCGGGAAGCAGATCCATCGCAATGGATTTTGCTTGACAGTATCCCAAACTATACATTTCCGCTGGCAGAGGCGATGGCAAGGCAGGAGGGGGTGAATGTGCAGGATAGTATTTGGAAATTAGGAAATTTGAAATTAGGAAATTCGGAAGATAATAATTCACCCCACGGAAATGACACCTCATCACTTCATCTCCCCATCACCTCATCACCTTTTTACGAAGTCACCCGGTACCGTAAAATCGCCCATCTCTTCAACCTCCACAGCTGGGCGCCGGTGTCGATTGATGCCGATAACCTGACGCTGAAGCCCGGGGTATCGGTCCTCTCCCAGAACCTGCTGAGCACGGCGTTTGCCGGAGCGGGATATGAATACGACCTGAGTGAACGAACCGGCAGGTTTTACCTCAACTTCTCCTACCGGGGATGGTTTCCGGTGATCGACCTCAATTACTCCTATGGCAAGCGGGCTGGCATCGGACGACCCTGGGATCCGGATGAGTCTTTCCGGTTCACCTGGAATGAAAGCGACCTGCAGGCTACCATCAGCGTTCCGCTTAACCTCTCCCAGGGAATCTGGTACCGGCGGATCCAGCCCATTTTCGGGACCTCATGGATCTATGTAATCCATGATAAAACAACACCCAGATCCTTCATCGAAGGATCGATCAACACCCTGGATTACCGGATCTATATGTACAATTACATCCGGTCCAATTACCAGGATATGTTCCCGAAATGGGGCCAGAACCTGGACATCCAGTTCCGGCATACCCCGTTTGGAGGAAACGACCTGGAATCCATTTTTGCCATTGCAGGGAACATTTATTTCCCGGGCCTGTTTCGCCATCACGGGATCCGCATTTATGGAGGATGCCAGCAAAGATGGTACATATTTACGGCAGATTACCGGTTTGCCAACTTGATCTCACTTCCACGCGGGACTGAACCGTTTTACACTCCCAAACTGATTTCCTTTTCACTCGATTACAAATTCCCATTTCTGCGTCCCGACCTGAGCCTGGGATCCCTGCTATACCTCAAGCGGTTCAAACTGAATCTCTTTTACGACTGGGTGCACGGATGGGGGCCATGGGATAACACATGGGATGAATCAACTGGATTTGACCTTACTTCCGAGCTGCATATCCTGAGGTTTCTGGCGCCGTTTGAGCTGGGTGTGCAGGGAGCCTACCTGCCTGATGAGAATCGCTGGGTGTGGAGATTTTTGTGGGGAGTCACCTTCTAAGATCTCCGAATTTGTCATTGCGAGCCGAAGCCCCGAGTGTAACGAGGGGGTAGCGAAGCAATTCGATTTACGATTATTGATGCTAGATCCTCTTCCTTCGTCCTAAGTTTCTAATTCATATGTAAAAATGTTGTTCCCTATGCATATTTATACCTATACTTGTGCTATGGTAAAAACCTTACAGGGTCTTTTTGCTCTTTCCGTTTTATCCATCCAACTGGTCCTCGGACAGGTGGTGGACGTTACTGACTTTTATTCATCCGGCACCTATTTCTTTCCGCAATTTGTGCAACTGGGCGAACATGACGGGTTTGAAAAGAGTCAGATCAGTGCACTGGCAGAAGACCAGGAGGGGTATATCTGGATCGGGACAAACCATGGACTCTGCTATTTCAATCCCTTCCGGGAGCAGTTCATCTCCCTGAACGGCAGAACGCCGGATGAACCAGTAGGTGGATCGATCTTTCACTGTGTTGCAGAGGACAAGGGAGGGATCCTGTACTTTGGGACCGCTACCGGGATACAGGTTCTGGAAGATATTCAGAGATCTGTCCTGATGAATTACAAAGGTCATGATATACCCTTCGACTCAGCAGGGACAGCGACGCGTTTTGTCATGCCACACCCGGATAATCCACGGGACATGGGATTTCCTGTAATGCAGATGGCATACAACGGGAATGGACATCTCTATTTCACGACCCCCGGGAGACTGCTCAGCCTGGGCTGCGACCAGCTGAAAACTGCCACAGATAATGCATCAGGGAGCTGCACGATCAAGGAAGAGATACAGGAATAATGCTTCCCTGATCTCCGATTGATTCGATTTTCGATTTACAATGTTTGTTGCGCATTACTCGATCCTCGATGTCAGATCATGGATTCTGAGCCGTCAACCCAAACATATAATATAACGGTAAAAAGGTCAGCTTTTGTGCAGGGATTTTACCATATGGTGAAGCAGACAACACATACCCCTGCTCAAGCTGAGGATATTGCTGCAATACCATGTGCATACTTCTCAATTTTCCGGCAGCTCCTCCCTTGATTTCAACAGGATAGATTCTATTATTTTTTACGATGATGTAATCCACTTCAGCAGAACTGTTCCTGGCATCTCTTGACCAATAATAAAGATTATCCATGCCAGAAGAAATAAGTTCCTGTCCTGCAAATTGTTCTGTCATCACTCCGTTGTACATCGAAAGCAAATCATTTTTCATGTACTCCAGATTTGCCGGCAGATTATTCATGGCTCTCATTATTCCAACATCGACCAAAACCGCTTTGAATTTCCTTTCCGAAGCGGTACCGGCCAATGGAAGTGAAGCAGGAGAAACGGCATGTACTTTATGAATAATCCGTGCAAGCAGTAAAAGGTCAAATGCCTTTTTGTTAGTTGGCCCGGTGAATTCTTCAGAAAGTTGTGCGTATTTTATTTGATGACCAACATTTTTTGCAATGGTGGTGAGTGCTTGGTTTAAGCTTCTCTTGTCAACATAAGGAGCATATTTTGAGAAATCCTGACGATAGGTTTCCACAAGATCTGATTGTATCTCAAATACATCAGCCATACTTTGTGAATTGCACCAACTCTTAACACATTCAGGCATTCCTCCAACAAACATATACTGCTTCAAGCTTTCCAATAACATGGAATGGATTGGATCAGGTAGTTTCTCTGGTTCAGACAGGATCAAACCGGCTGCCTGGTCTTTTCCCGTTGCCAGGAGGACCTCATAAAAATTCATGGGGGACATATTCCGGATCTGAACCCGTCCTACCGGAAAGCGTATCTCTTTCATTGCAAAATCGAGTAAAGATCCGGCAGCAATAACATGCAATTCAGGTAGATTTTCATAGAAATACCGCAGGGACATGATCGCCCTCGGAACAGCCTGTATCTCGTCTAAAAATAGCAAATCCTGTCCTGGCGTGATCTTTGAATTTAACAGAATTTCCAACTCACTGATAATCCTGCCGGGATCAAGGTTCTTCTCAAATATACCGTGCCAGTCGGGGTGTTTCTCAAGATCTACTACATGAACGTTTCCTGGAAAGCAATCTTTTCCAAATTGCTTTATGGTAAATGTTTTTCCTACCTGCCTGGCTCCTCTGACAAGTAGCGGTTTGCGGTCTGGCGATATTTTCCAGTCATTTAGCTTCTTGTCGAATAGTCTGTTCATAATGCCATTGCTTTAGAAATACAAGGCAAAATTAAAACAAATACTTTAGAAATACAAGGCTTATTCTAAAAACGAAAATCCTCACATCCTGTTTCCTGTTCCTTTGTGTTACTCTATTAGATGCACAAACCTGGATACTGGATATCAGTTGGCAGTCCGCAGTCTGCAGTCCACAGTCCGCTTGTCCGCTAGTCCGCTTGTCCGCTAGTCCGCCTGTCCGCTAGTCCAACCTTTTACTTGAATCTTGAGTCTTGAGTCTTGAACCTTGACCCTACTTATGAAATTTCCTGATGAAGTCTTCGACTTCCGGCACGCCGCCCTGGTAGATCAGGTAGCCGTTGTAGGGTTCGCGGGGAGTGATTTCGTCGTTGATGGGGGTGAGCATCATCTCCTTCACCTTCGCCAGGTCGTTGGTCTGACCCAGGGTCCAGCCCAGCTTGATGTAAGCGACTTCCGGCAGCATGTTTTCAGCCGGCACCACCCCTTTGGCCATCAGGTCGCGGCCGGTGTCGTAAACAAACATGTGGACATATCCCCAAAGTGTTTGCACGGTCATGTAGATCGCTACCCCTTTTTCGGCTGCCCTGACGATGGCGGGATAAAGAGGTTTGTTCACATGACCAAGCCCTGTGCCGATGATGATGATTCCCTTGTAGCCGTTGTCCACCATCGAATCGATCATGTCGGGCTGCATGTTGGTATAGTAGTAGATCATCCCAACCTTCTCTTCAAAGTAGGGAAGGATCGTCACGTTTCGGTCGGTCCGGCGCCGTTTGTAATCCTGTTTAATCGGGAAAACGCCTTCGCGTGTCACTGTGGCCAGCGGGGTATCGCCGATGGTGCGGAAGGTAGAGCGGTAAGAAGAGTGCATCTTCCTGACGCGGGTTCCCCGGTGCAGGAAGCCGTATTCATCTGATGTGGGGCCGAACATGCAGACCATTGTCTCGGCAATGTCGCCATGGCCGGCAGCCGTGGCGGCATGCATCAGGTTTAATGCGGCATCGGAACTGGGACGGTCGGAGGAGCGCTGGGATCCAACGATCACGATCGGAATGGGGGAATTCTGTACCATGAAGGTCAGGGCCGCAGAGGTATAATGCATCGTATCGGTACCATGACCAATGATGATGCCGTCGGTTCCTTTTTCGATCTCCTCCCCGATGGCCACCGCCAGCTTTTTGTACTCGGCGGGGCCCATGTTCTCGCTGAAGACGCCGAAAAGCTTTTCCGTGGTAAGGTTGCAGATGTCGGTCAGTTCAGGGACCGCTCCGTAGAGCTCGCCGGGTGAGAAGGCCGGGATCACGGCGCCGGTCCTGTAATCCAGCCGGGATGCAATGGTGCCTCCGGTTCCGAGCAGTTTGACATTTGGTTTATCCTTTGAGTAAGGGAACTCCTTTTCAGGGATCTTATACACAGCTTTTTTATAGCCCAGCTCTTCCATGCCCGTGATGGTGTCGACATCCACCCCGATGTTGTAGCCTGTAAAGAACTTCATGACGATGTGCTTATCGTCGGTGTTCTCGGCCCTGGGAAGAATCGTTCCCTCAAAGGGCCCGCGGGTCGTATCCACCTTCACCTTCGCCCACACCCGGGCGTTGAACTTCTGGAGTGTCTCCAATGCCCGCCCCTTGTATCCCTGAAAAATGTCGTCGTTCATAAACCAATATTCATGTCATTCGTCACTATTGCTCATTCCTGTTCATTGAGCTTGATTTCTTCACTCAGCTTCGTCAACGATATATTCCCAAGTGCGCTCTTCCTAAGGTTCCCCATGATCCAGTTGACACCTGCTCCAGCCTTATCCGAAATCCGGGTCTCCCTGAATTTTTTCACCAGGAAGGGGATCTTGCCGATGATCTCTTCCGGGGATGCCGGTTTGTACTTGACTGCCTCCAGCGCCGAATCAAAATCCATCTTCGGGTGCTGATATACCACCCATAGCATCTTCCGGGCAATGGCCGGATCGATCTTTTTCGATGCCAGGAAGGCCAGGAGCTGATAGACCTTGGTAAAGGAAAATCCCGGTACCGGTTCATACTGGTTCTCGATCTTCTTGAGCTTATGCGCCAGCAGGGTGGCGGTAAACTTTGCCGGAATCCCCAGCTCCTTTTTAACCCGCTCGATCAGTGGGACCAGGTTGTTCTTCAGGATATAGGTAAAGGTATCTTCCGGCACATTCCAGTTCATCAACTGGGTGATCCGGTCGGAGATATCCACCGGAAGTCCTTTCGACATCTCTTCAATCTGTTCGTCGGCCAGCGGGATGGGGGCCGAGTCGGTGTCGGGGTACATGCGGTCGGCTCCGGGGAGGACCCGTTCAAAGATGGTGGTGCCGTCTTCAAACGATTTCCGGGTTTCGTTGGGAACACCGGCAAACGCCATCAGGCAACGCTCTTCGACGGTCTCCAGAGCAGTGAGGATATCGGCTTCCGGCCCCCAGAGAATCACCTGGGCATCCTCTTTACCTGCTCCTAGCAGCTGACGGATCTTAGCCCAGTTCTCGTTACCCACCACATCTTCGAACATCTCCGAATGGAGCATGTTGGGCTTTTCGATGCAGGCGATCACTTTCAGGCGGTTGGTCAGCTCATCGGCGAAGGTCTTCTCCGGTTGGAGGAAATGGGACAGGATCCCAAAGAATTCCGGCAGGTTGATGAGATAAACCGGATAGCCCCTGGCAGCCATTTCGGTAAGCACGGGGAGGGTGCCGGGCAGGTCGGATACCCTGATCTTCTTCGCTACGCTCTTCCATGATTTGGGATCTTTGACCCGCTTTTTCAGGAGTTCCCGGATGTGCAGCAGGGCATACTGCCGGAACGATTCGTTGTGGGTCAGCTCCGGCATCCAGCGGTTGTGGGCCACCCCTTTGATCTCCACGCGGGTACCCCCTTTGCAGGAGACATTCACGTCGGCCCTCGTGGAACCGATTCCTGTGCGTACCTTCCCGGTGCTCCGGTTGAGGAAGCGGATGTAATCGGCTCCCTCTTTCACCTCGTCGGGATTTCTGAAATCGGGATAGGTCACCGTTTCGATCAGCGGCATCCCCAGACGGTCGGTCCGGAAGATCCGCTGGTGACCGATGTCGGAGACCTCCCGGCAGGAGTCCTCTTCCAGGCTAAGCTGGATCAGCCGGACCTTCTTTTTCTTCAACTGGATCTCCCCCTCCACCCCGATGATGGCGGTTCGTTGAAATCCGGTGGGGATACTTCCGTCGAGGTACTGCTTCCGGGTGATGTGCGCCTCGCCGACGACCTTGAGTTTGGAAAGGAGCGAGAGCTCCAGGGCGATGTCCAGCGCCTCCTGGTTCAGCGGAAAAGGTGGGGTGTCATCCACATCATAGGTACAGGCGGTGTGGTTGCTGATGCGGTAGACGATCTCCTTTCTGGTCTTGAACTCCATCAGGGCCGTTCCGTCATACTCCCCCAGTTCGGAGAGGGTGGGACGCATATGGCGGATCAGCTCAGCATCGAACTTGTCCGGCTTCTGGTAGATCCCTGCAGGACACCGGCAGAAGAGTTTCTCTTTGGTGTCGAGCTGTTGGTGCACCTCCAGTCCCGACATGAAACCGATGCGGTCGTAATCCTGCTGTGTGGCCTCTTTGCGTGGAACATACCCAATAGCTGCCCGAGTCTCTTCGTAGTTGCGGAGAGGGTCAAAACGGTGTTGCTGCATGGTTCCTTCTGAAATGTAAAGAAGGTACAAAAGTAGGAATTTGAGCGTTAACGAACAATCAAGACTAGCTGGCTACTGCCAACTGTCTCCTGTCTACTGCCTACTGCCCACTGCCAACTGCCAACTGCCAACCGTTGTTACCCCTCCTTCTTCTTCGGGTTCTTGTGCGTGATGTAGAAAATCCTCATTGCGATCCCGAATAAAATAAACGGCATCGAGGCATAATACCAATCCTGCCAGGAGATGCTGCAGATCCCGGAAGTTACAAACATCATTATGATCCCGACGGCCATCAGGATGGCTCCGATGGCAAGGGCAATCCAGCCTTTCAGTTTGAAGATGGTTTTCATACTTTAACGATTTTGGTTACCAATAATCGCTAAAGATAAAAGAAAATTCTGAGACCGGATTATTTTAGCATCTACTCTTTTTTCTTCTCTTCGTGGGTGGCGGCAAACACTCTCATGCAGATGGCCCACATGATGAATGGCATGGAGGCATAGAACCAGTCTTCCCATGTCATGGTACTCATATCGGCGTTGATTAAAAACACAATGATTCCGACGATCACCAGGATGATCCCAATGACCGCTGCAATCCAGGCGTCAATTTTCATTAATCTTTTCATGGTGTTTGATTTAGGGGTTATGATGAACCAAATATAAAAAAAAAAAACGAAATTTGCATTTAATACGATCAACATGATTCATCTCATCATTCGAACTATTTTGGTTTTCCTGATTATTCCGATATCCGGCATCTGGCCATCCGGTGATCTGGCCGCCCAGGAAACCACGAAGATCATCCTGGAACGGGCCGATACCTGGGAGTACAATGAAGCGATCGGACCTGATATCCAGCGGATCAAGGGACATGTCGTGCTCCGGCATGACACCGGGTATCTCTTCTGCGACAGCGCCTACCTGAACGATGTGGAAAATGTAGTGATGGCATACGGAAATGTCCATATCAAGGCGTCCGATACACTTAACCTCTATGGCGACTCCCTGCAGTACAACGGGTACACCAAAATCGCCAAGGTGTGGGGGAATGTAAAATTGATTGATAACCAGACCATTCTGACTACCGATAGCCTCAACTTCAACCGGCGGACCCAGGTAGCCTGGTACGATAACTGGGGCAAGATCGTGAGTGATGATAATTGCCTCGTCAGCAAATACGGCTATTATTACACCAGCGACAAAGAATTCTTTTTCAAGGAAAAGGTGATCCTGGTGAATCCTGATTACACCATGAACTCCGACACCCTGATGTATCAAACCGTAACGGAGATCGCCTATTTTTTCGGACCCTCTACCATCGTTTCCAAAGACAACGTGGATTCCATCTATTGCATCGATGGTTGGTATGACACGCAGAAGGACATTTCGCGTTTCCGCCGTGGCGCCCGGATTTATCACGCGGCGCAACTACTCACCGGCGACACCCTGTACTACGAACGGGTCAACGGATTCGGACAGGCCTTCTACAACGCCATGCTCCTCGACACCATCCAGAATATTGCCATTACCGGGAATTATGGTGAGTTGAAACGAAAACAGGGTGTGGGATTCATGACTCAGCATGCCACAGGAATCCTGATCGAAGGCAACGATTCGCTCTTCATGCATGGCGATACCATCAAGGCCTATTTTGAGCCGGAGGAGGATCAGCAGCAAATCCGAGTGATGCTTGCGTTCTACAAGGTACGGTTTTTCCGGAAAGACCTGCAGGGGGCCTGCGATTCCCTGGTTTATCACCGGTCCGACTCCACCATCTTCCTATACCATGACCCTGTGATCTGGTCGGGCAAGAACCAGATTACGGCCGACACCATCACTCTCACGATCCGAAACGGCGAACTGGATTCGATGGTGATGTACAAATCGGCCTTTATCATTTCGCAGGATGATACAAACAAATTCAACCAGATCAAGGGAAAGGACATGATCGCCTACTTTGTAAAAAACGAACTGTACAAGATCATCGTGATTGGCAACTCGGAGACGGTTTATTTTGCCCGGGAGGAGGACAGGACCATGATCGGGATAAACAAGTTATACGCCAGCGATATGCTGATCTTTGTCAAGGGCAATGATATCCAGACCATTACCTACATCGACAAACCCTCCGGAATCCTCTATCCCGAAAACGAGATCTCTCCATATGATCTGAAGCTAAAGAATTTCCGGTGGCGAGAGGATCAGCGGCCGAAAACGAAGGAGGAGATATACCACTAAAACACGGAAACGTGCACGTATTTCTTCGGGTTGGCCTTGATATCCTCCAGCAGCAGGTTGAGGTTTCGGGCTGCTTTATCCACTTCAACATAGAGGGAGGTGTCCTTCACCAGTAACCCAATTGATCCCTCCCCGTTATTGATTTTGGCGACGACCTCATTCAGGTTTCTGACCGCCTGATCAACCTGGGCAAAGGTAGCCGGGATATTGAGTTTAGCGATGGAATCACTCACATCGGAGAAATTCTCCAGGATGTTGGTGATCTCGGCGTTGCTCTTTTTCAGGTTGGCGCTGATCGATTCTATATTCATGACGATCCGGGAGAGGTTGGAGCGCTGCTGTCGCACCAGCGTATCGGCTTCATGGGTCATATGCGTGATGTTGCTGATGGCAATCTTGATATTTTCGATGGCATCGATCAAACTGGCCTGTGTATTCTTATTCAACACCTGTTGCAAGATCGTAGCCAGGGTGTCAATCGAGCTGATCAGGTTTTCCGCCTTGCGTTTGATAGGAGCCAGCTGCTGGTTGACCTCTTCTCCCAATGTCGCTTCCGTTCGTGCCGTCAGCGTATCACCGTCACGGATCAATTCGGGGGAGTTACCAGGGATGATCTCGATCTCTTTTGATCCCATGAGGTCAGCACTATAAATACGTGCAATGGAGTTTCTGGGAATAGGGTAAGTGGTGTTGCTCAGGTACAACTCGACGATGATTTTGCGGGGATTACTGGGAGAAAAATAGAGGGCCTTCACCTGCCCCACCTTCATCCCCTGAATGGTGACAGGGTTGGCAGCAACCAGACCGTTGACCCGGTCATATTCGGCGAAGACAATTCGTTTATTCTTCAGGATCTCAATGCCCTGGAGGTACATGATTCCCCAGACGATTACCGCGAGGGCGACAAGAAAAATCGCGCCTACCTTTATCTCCTTACGTATTTTAATTTTTTTACGGGCCATCTGATATCGTGGTATAGAATCCGCTCAAATATACGAAAATAAAATCATCTCGGTGAGCATCCAGAGCCACCAAAAAAAGCTTTATAATCCGAGGAGGCTCTTTGCCTGGTCGAGAGTGATCCGCTGCCCTTGGCGGAATGCCACAATGAAGGCATCGGTAAAGCCCTTGGCCTGCATCCTTGCCTGAAGCTGCTTCGCTTTATCCAGATCCACCTCTTCTCCGTATGTGTATTTATACATCCCGTTGTGCCGGTACATCTGAACCCCTTTTATTCCTCTGAAGCATGGAGAGGAAAGGCTGATCTCGTCCGAGGATGCAGCTAACTGAATCTTGAAAAGAACCTCATTCCCGGTGGTTGATGTTATTGGTGTAGTTTGATTTCCGGTGTGGATCGGAGCGACAGTTTGCCGGTTCTCCACGTTGTTCTTATAGCTTCTGAATGCTCTGAAAATGGCTGAAGCGATGTATTCCTGTCCCTTCTCGGAGATCAGGAAATTCTCCTCATCCGGATGGCTCAGGTAACCTACTTCGATCAATACGCTGGGCATGGTGGTCTTGTAGAGAACCAGAAAACCGGCCTGCCTGACACCACGGTCGTTCAGCCCCACCCGGTCCTTCATCTGTTCCTGTATCTCTGCAGCAAACCGGGAGCTGGATTCCAGGTTTGAGTTCTGGTAAAGACTAAAGGTGATGTAAGACTCATCAGAATTGGGGTCGAATCCTTCGTATTTTGCCGTGTAATCGGCCTCAAGCAGGATTGCTGCATTCTCCAGCTTGGCGATCTCCAGGTTGGCCTGTGACCGGTGCAGCCCCATAATGTAGGTTTCGGCTCCCCGTAATGTCCTGATATTATTTGCATTGGCATGGATGGAGATAAAGAGGTCGGCTTTGTTCCGGTTCGCAATTGCTGCCCGCTCATGCAGTTCGATAAACCGGTCCCTGTCGCGTGTATAAATGACCTCCACATCCCTGAAGTTTCGCTGGATCAGGGTCCCCACTTTCAGGGCTATGGAGAGAGCGACGTACTTCTCCTGGGTTCGACGGCCTACCGTACCTGGATCTTTGCCTCCATGTCCGGCGTCAATCACCACCTTATTGATGGTAATCCTCTCCTGGCCGTAAGTGGCTGGAAGGATCAGGATCAGGCAGCCTGTGATCCATGCAGCTCTCTTCCATAGTTTGTTAAAGTATCTTAAAAAAAGTGGGTCAACCATTATTTTCGTTAGCTTTGAAGCCCGGACAACAAAGACATTCCAGACATTATAGCGCCGTCGTCGTTGGTCAAACAAAGATAGAATTTAATCAACAACCTTGCCACAGAAGTTGTTAACGAAAATATTAACAAAAATCGGGTCTCCCCTGCCAATTATTTTTTCTCTTCCCCTGCTTTTTACATACACTCTGCAGGGCCAGGATACGATTCCGCCCGTTTTCTCTGATACCATCGTCGTTTTCCCTGATACCCTAATCATGAAGGGTGACTCTATTACCCTGGTAACAGATACCATGGAGGTGGACTCGGTTTCATTTCCGCCTCAAAAAAAAAGCTCGCTCGAAGCCAAAGTCGACTACAAATCCGAAGATTCCCTCCGTTTCGAAATCAAGAGTCAGCGAATGTTCCTGTTCAACCAGGGTGATATCTCCTACACTGATATCAACCTGAAGGCAAATTACATCGAGATTGATTTTCCCAACAACATGATCTACGCCCACGGATCACGTGATTCACTCGACAAAGAGATCGGGGTTCCTGAATTCACCCAGGGTGATATGAAGTTCAAGTCGAAAATCATGAACTACAATTACAAAACAAAAAAGGGGTATATCCGCAGGGTTTTCACACAACAGGACGAAGGGTATCTGCATGGTCAGATTGTCAAAAAGATGGCTGATGATGTGACCTATATCAGGACCGGTTCGTATACCACCTGCAGCAACGAAGAGCATCCCCACTTTGAGTTCCGGTTCAACAAGGCCAAGGTCATTCCCGACAGCAAGATCGTTACCGGATCTGCCTTTCTTGCGATCACAGAGGTTCCTACCCCTTTTTTCATCCCGTTTGGCTATTTCCCCAACCGGACCGGCCGGCGGTCGGGGATCATCCTGCCAACCTATGGTGAGTCGGCCAACCGTGGTTTCTTCCTGGAGAACGGAGGGTATTACTGGGCCATCAACCCATACATGGACCTGAAGATCCTGGGCGACATCTATTCCCGTGGCAGCTGGGCCCTGAAGCCCACTTTCAACTATGTAAAACGGTATAAATACAACGGGATACTGAAACTGGGCTACGCGATCAACAAGCTGGGATTCAAGGGCTCTCCGGATTATGAACGCCGGGAGGATTTCGAGTTCCGCTGGGTCCACAACCAGGACCGGAAAGCCCGGCCCAACAGCAATTTCTCGGCCAATGTCAACATTGTCAGCAACACCTTCAACAGATACAATCCCTCTTCAAGCACAGAAGCTTACCTCTCCAATACGTTCCAGTCAAGCATCAACTATTCGACCAGTTTCGGAGGAAAATATTTCCTCAACCTGAACTTTAACCACAGTCAAAATACCATCACCAAAGAGATCAATTTTGCCTTTCCTCAGATCTCTTTTGCGGTCAACCAGTTGTATCCTTTCCGGAAAAAAGTACGGATAGGGAAGCTCAAGTGGTATGAACAGATCGGACTAAAATACAACCTTGATCTCGAGAACCGTTACAACACTTACGACTCCTCCCTTTTCCAGCCGGGCTGGTACAAAAATATGCAAAACGGCATCCGGCATAACATTCCGATTTCCGGGACCTGGCGGATCTTCAACTACTTCAACTTTACCAACAGTCTGAATATCCGTGACAAGATGTATTTCTCCACCATTAAAAAATCATATATCAATTCCGTGATCACTGCTGATACCATCATTCCAGGCTATTACAGGACAGATACGGTTTATGGTTTTAAAAATGCCTTTGACTTCAACTTCTCCTCCTCCATTAACACCCGGATTTACGGCATGTTCCAGTTCAAAGGTGGCCCCATTGTTGCGATCCGTCATGTGCTGACCCCGGCGGTGACTTTTAGCTATACACCCAATTTCGGGGCTCCGATGTGGGGCTATTACAAAGAGATCGAGAATGACACCAATGCGATTCCGGGGAGGTACTCTATTTTCCAGGGGAGCATGTATGGAGCTCCGCCTGGTGACCAGGCAGGGCTGGTTACGTTCAGCCTCAGCAATAACCTGGAGATGAAAATCCGGAACCGGAAAGATACCATTACCGGGACAAAAAAAATCGTGCTGATTGACAACTTTGTGATCTCGACCTCCTACGATATTTCCAAAGATTCCCTGAACTGGTCTCCCATCACCCTTTCGGGAAGGACCTCCATCTTCAAAGGACTGAACATTCAATATTCGAGCCGGTGGGATCCTTACGCCCTGGACTCACTGGGGAGACGAACAAACGCCTCGGAGTGGAAGGTAAATCACCGGCTGTTACGACTCGATAACACCACATGGGACATTGGTTTGAACTACAGTTTGTCGTCCGACAAGGCCAAAAAGAAGAAAGAGACTACAAAGGGTACGGAGCAGGAACGGGATGATCTATCGCAGTATTACGATTATTATATCGATTTCGATATCCCCTGGAGTTTCAGTTTTAACTACAACTTCCGGTATGCCGCAGCCTGGAATGCCTCGGAGAAGAAGCGGGTTCCCAAGATCATTCAAACCCTCAGTTTTAATGGACAACTCAATATTACACCCAAGTGGAAAATTACGTTGACCACCGGATGGGATTTCACCGATAACGAACTGGCCTACACCTCCGTCAATATCTACCGTGACCTGCATTGCTGGGAGATGTCGTTTGGGTGGGTGCCCAAAGGAGCCCAGCAACAATGGAACTTCTCAATCAACGTCAAAGCCAGCGTACTGCAAGACCTGAAGCTGAATAAGAAAAAAGACTTCAGGGACTATTATTAATTGCCATCATTGCACATCATTGCACATCATTGCACATCATTGCACATCATTGCACATCATTGCACATCATTGCACATCATTGCCATGAAACCTGAAACATGAAACGAATTATTGAAACCGAGAAAGCGCCGCAGGCGATAGGGCCTTATAGCCAGGCGACGGAGATCAATGGCACCCTGTATATTTCGGGACAGATTGCGATTGATCCTGCTACCGGGCAAATGATTGACGGCGATATCAAAGCCCAGGCCGATCTGGTCTTAAAAAACATTGGAGCCATTCTGGAAGCAGCCGGTTACACCTACGAGAACGTCGTGAAGTCGACCGTACTCCTCACCACGATGGACCATTTTGCTGATATGAATGAGGTCTACAGCCGCTTCTATGCTGTTAACCGCCCCGCACGGGCTGCCTTTGCCGCCCTTGAGCTGCCCAGAGGAGCGCTGGTAGAGATAGAGACGATTGCGGTTAGGACCCCTCCCTGACCCACCCCTTGAAGGGGAGGAAATAAGCCCCCTTTAGGGGGTGGGGAGTGGGTCAATCCGACCACAGCACAAACACCGCCCAGATGGTGGGGAAAGCCGTTTCAGGTGCAGAGAGCATCTCCAGTTTTGCGGCCCGAAGCGATTCAGGGTAGCTGGAACCATTCAGGTAGTTTCGATAAAAAGCGTACATCAACTGATGAGTATATTTATCAGATACATCCCATAACGAGAAGAGCAGGTGATTAATGCCCGCCCGGAAGAAATTATATGGAAATCCGGTCATTCTGTACCAGCTTCTCCTGGATTCGGGGCCTACCGAACAGGAACTTAGGACAAGGAGGTCACTTTCCAGGTGAAAAGCCTGTAGCGCCCCGATCTCTAATCCACTTACAGGTTTTCGCATATGCGGGGAGGGAGCCGGATCGCCGGGCAACATCCAGCCTGAGCATTCGGGATGATCCGGATTCCTGTAGCCGTGTGTTGCCAGGTGAACAATCCTTGATTGACCGGCCAACGTCAGAAGAGACTCTGCGGTAAAATCTTTCCCTGCCAGTGTCATGACCTTCCTGTTTTTCGATTGAAAAAGTGTGGTTATCTTTTCCACCTCACGTGTTGCATGTGGTAATGCAGTGAATCCTCCACCATAAAACTCAGGAGTGCCGGCTACAAAATCATATTCATACATGTGGTCCTCCGTAGGATCAGGCAGATGAATCCGCCGTTTGTACCAGGATGAAAGCGATGTGTAACAGGTTGTTTCAAAGTGGTTTATCAGATAATTCGCCGATAATGCAGGCGGCTCTCCGACACTGCGGATCAACGCGTCAAAAGGGAACGCCGGGAGTTGCCGGTCCGGGATCATCAGCAGCGAGGACCTGTTCACCAGAAATTCCTCAACAGGTTCAATCAGGTGATGGTACAACCCGGTGCTGAAATGAATAAAGGCCTGATGATCAAGCATCTTCAAAGACTTTAGGTAGTTGTTTACTTGCTGGATAAATTCGTTTCCAACATTTCTTTTCACGCTTATACTCGTATCCGTCGAAAACAGGATTGTAAAAAGTGTTGAGTCACAGAGAAGGAATTTGATCAATGCTTCGTCTTGCCGTAAACAAGCATGGATCCGTGAAAGATCAGGGATGTCAGAAAATCCAGGAACATCCGGATCGCTGGAAAAACAATCTTTTGTTTCTTCAGGACGTAACCTGTCGAGAGAATCCAGTTTATACAGCGTTGCCATGCGCTTCTTTACTAATCCCGGTTCAGGATGAAGAGTTCCCAGATCCTCAATAAGTCGTAGCTTATGCAGGCTGAAGAGTTGTTTCCTTAACCTTTGGAAGCAGGTCCGCAAAGGTTCAGGGAGGTTCCAGGAAGATAGATCATCTCCTGACTGACAAACATCTTCGAAAAAAGTGAGTCTTTCCGTCAGATTAACCATCTTCTGGATTGTCTGCGTGTTCGCTCCTTCTGTCAAACTGCTTATCTCCAGCGCCATTCCGGTAAGGGAACGCTGGATTCCCGGTTCCATGGCTATCAGTTCCCGCAATAAACTGTTCCCGGCTAACGCTTCACCCAGGTTCAATCCTAACAGAACATCGCTGTAGATTTCTACTGTGAACATTGGATCAGGCTGCATCGTTCCGGAAAGCCTCCACTTCGCCTTAACCTTCTCATACAGAATTCGATACATCAACACATCGTTCGTATTCAGTGGTTGAGTAACGATATCGGAACCAACAGGGAGAGATTGCATCCGGTTAGCCAGATCCCATGCCTCTTCGAACACTTTCAGAGCTTCCCTGAGTTTCCCGGATGAGTTTAGCAGAAGACCTTTCTGCAACAGGATCTCAGGCATGATGGAGCACTCTTCAATCCCGGAGATCCCTGTCCTTTCAATGGCCTGATCCAACATCCAAAGGGCCGAATCAACCTGTTCACATGCCTCAAAGCTCCAGGCCAGATTTTTCCGGAGCCATACCTCCTCTTCTGGAACCGGAGAAGCCTGAGAACACAGTGCCAGAGCCCGGTTGTAGCGTACGATGGCTTCTCGATAAGCCCCCTGGGAAAACAACACATTGCCAGTTCCAAGAGCAATTCGTACTTGCCACAAATAGGATTCCGAGGGACAGTATGTTTCAGCCAGATCAAACCAGCGCCATGCCCGGTCGGGGTCTCCTCTTTCAACAAAGGTGTTTCCCAGATTGAAGCAGATCTCCGTGAGCTGTTCCTGATCGGATATCTTCCCTTCGAGCAGGTGAAAGGCATATTCAAAATGAATGGCTGCTTTTTGATAGTCTGTCAGGAGAAAATAGAGGGCGCCGAGGTTTTGATGGATTGCTGCCTGCTGAAAATCATCTGAAGCGTAACGTACAGCCTCCCGGTAAGCCTGATGCGCTTGTTTCCACTCCCTGCGGATGAGGTGAACATTCCCCTGATCGAACCAACCTGCTGAGATAAAAGCAGAATCTGTGTGGAGAGGAGATTGCCCGGCTCCCTTATTGGGCACACTGAGCCAGAGAAAAAACATAAGTGTCAGACACTTACCCATAATTCGTTTGTCGTTCATCTCTTCAGGATGATTTTTCCGACACTCACCAGGTTATCCTCATCGAAGAACTTCCAGTAAAAGAGACCCTCTTGCCAGGAGTTGGTCAGGAGGCTAAGGCATGCTCCTGAGATCTCCTCCTGGCTGACAATTTGTTCGCCCCTGTTGTTGATGACCTCGAATGAAAGGGTGCCCCTTGCATTGCCTTGCCAGTTGAACCGGAGGGTATCCCCCCGAAGGATGGTGACCGTACATTCCGGGGATAACAGGAAAAAATGTCCTGCCCGGGTAACCATACCTACCAAACCTTCCATGTAAATCAACGGTTGGAAGTTAACAGCCAACAATTCTGAGTCCGGTTTTTCCTGTCCTGTTAGAAATGAAGGAAAAGCTGGAGTTTTTCGTAGATATAATGTCCCCCTGTCAGGAGTCTGGGAATTTTGCAGTGTGGATTCTGACGCTACTTTCCCGGACAAGAAAGGAGCTCCTTTTCTTACCGGATAGAGGTAAATCCAAAAGCTGCTCAAACCGACAAGAATGATCAAGAGGGCAGCCAGAAGCAGGCAATTCAGGCCAGAGCCCCTTCTTTTGTTGCTTCTGGCCTGATCCAGAAACTCCCGGAACTCAAGCAGGTCCCTGTCTTGTAAAAACTCTGCCAGTTCCCGGTCGAGGTGTGTTTCGGATCTCACTTCTGGATCTGTGGAAAGGATTGCGAGAAACTGTTCCAGCTCCTCCCCTTTCAATTCCCCGTCGTTGTAACGGGAGATCCATTCATGCAGGTTTTCATGGTTATTCATGATCGATACAGATTAGGTATTCAGGGTCTCGTTTAATTCGTTTTCGCAACAATTTCTTGCAGTGGTATTTTCGTACTTTTGCATAGTTTTCATCGGTAAATCCCAGGGTTTCCGCCACCTTCCGGCAAGGCACTTTATCCATATACATCAGCAACACCTTCTGGCAGTCCTCCGGAAGTGCATTAAAATGGCGCCAGAATACCCGGTGGCGTGCCAGTTTCTGCTCCCGGGTCGGACCCTCTTTCCCTTCGTATTTCGCTTCACATTCATTCACCAGGAGATCCGGCTTATAAACCAGCCGGTATTTCCGTTCCAGTCGTTGCAGCCATAGGTTCTTGCAGATCGAATAGAAATAGCTCCGCAGGGCGCAGGTCAGCACCAGCTCCCGGTCACGGCACCTCAGGTAAAGCGCTACCAACCCATCCTGAAAGATATCTTCAGCATCCTGGTAAGTATCGGAGGATTTTTCGACAAGTGCCAGGATCAGCGGAAAATAATCCTTGTACATGAAGTGGATCACCTCACGCTGTTTCTTCCTGATCCCGTCGATGATCTTGGCATCTGAAAAAGGTCTCATACGATTTGTTTCCGGACATTAATCCGGTTTACCCCCGAAAGGTTATACGTTGTTTATAACTTTTTTTTAGAAAGACAAAACGAAGTGGGAAATGGTTGGGCGGGGGTGGGAAAAACTTCGGATTCATCACCAGGTTCCAGAACAGGAATGACCAGATGTCTCCATACTCGTCAATCACATTCTGCTTGCGTTCATGGGTTCGGATTCCGGCTGCTTCGGGTTAGGTTACTTTGATCTGTTGCCGGCAGGAAAGGATAAGAATAAGTGTGATGCCAGCGAGTAGAAAATATACTTTTTTCATGGATTTACGTTTTAATTATCTGATAGAATTGTATCTTGCGCTAAATTGCGGTAAATTTATGCCTTAATCCTGAAACAACCAACCTCCCAAACTATGTTTCAACGAGTAAATCAAATCGTTTACAGCCACATTTCCAAGATTATCCCAAAGATCATTTTCTCCCTGCTCGTCGTCGTTCTGATCATCCCCGAACAGGCCTGTAATAAAGAAGCTACATTTGACAGTGCCGCGGTTACCCTCAACCAGTTGAAGGGGACCTGGAGGGGACGAATCACTACATTTAAAAGCAATACCGCCATTGAAAAAACCGGTGATGTATCCTTTTTCAACAACACGGCGGGAGATCTCCTTAATGGCATCTTTGAACTGGGACAGATCAACTTCCTGGAAGGGTTTATGTTCCAGCACGGCACCCTCTATTTCAAACTGATCCTTAGTGATTCCACCAATCCACAGTGTGCCAACTGGAACCTTGGCGGGTATGTCTATCTGCAGGAAGATAACCTGATGGTTGTCCGCATGGCTGGCAACGAATGTGGCCCTCTTGGGAAGCAGTTTGTAACCTATGAAGGGTATCTGATCCTCGTCAATCCGATTATGGATCCCTCCACCTACTTCAGCTTCGCACAAACCGGGAGAACATGGAGCTATGAAACCCAACTCTACAACGGAACTACCTGTGAAGTGCAACAGAATATCGGATCCCAACCCTCCCCAAACCTGTTTACCGTAACCGAAACCAACAATTGTGGCTGGCCTATTGTTCAGCGGCAATTCAACTGGCAGGTTGAACCTTTCCGGTTTTCCGTCATGGCCGGCACCTCGGCTACCGATATCCTTTACTCCTTTCACCTGGATGCCGTGATTAATAAAAAATACAGGTTTATTAACGGCGACGACACCTCCTATGTTACACTCATCAACCCCGATGTGCCGGTGAACGTCACTGCCGGGTCCTACACATGCGGAAAATATTCCATTGAGTTGCGGAGGCATTCATCCACCAACGTTATTACCAAAGGCACTATCTACCTGAGTAAACAGCACGGCTTCATCAAAATGGAATATACGGAACCTTCCGATTCGACGAACATTCAGAGTCAGGTTCTCACCACGATACTATTTCCGTGATATAAACACAATGTCTATACATTCCGTCATCCGTCATGAGGGAATATCCGGGACCCGATATCTGGTATCCGGTATCCGGGTTCAGAACAAACCTTCAATCAACGTTTGCTCCACTTTATTCGGCAGCGTAACCTGTAATCCGGGTTCCTCCTCCATTGCCCGTTTGATCGCAAAAATCGCCTCTTTGTTCCGGGCCCAGGCGCGACGGGCGATGCCGTTGTTGACATCCCAGTGTAACATAGTCCTCAGTCTCCAGTCTGCAGTCTCCGACCCATCCAAAACCATCCCGAAGCCGCCGTTGATTACCTCTCCCCATCCTACTCCGCCACCGTTGTGGATCGAAACCCAGGTAGCACCGCGGAAGCTGTCGCCGATCACATTCTGGATGGCCATGTCGGCCGTGAAGGAAGATCCGTCATAGATATTTGACGTTTCACGATAAGGGGAGTCCGTGCCTGACACATCGTGATGATCACGTCCCAGAACGATCGGGGCAGATATCCTGCCATCCCGTATCGCCTGGTTGAAAGCGGCAGCAATTTTTGTGCGCCCTTCACAATCGGCATACAGGATCCGCGCCTGGGAACCCACCACCAGGTTGTTCTTCCCGGCTTCCCGGATCCAGTGGATGTTATCCCGCATCTGCA
>JBDROF010000006.1:0-76699 GCA_043810345.1 Bacteroidota bacterium
CATGCTCGTTTCATAAAATATCAAGTTTTAGATTATTGCGCTAATTTAATCAATTGTGCTTCGAGCACGTAAGGCGCTTGAGCAGCGGACTGGATTTTTATTCGTCTGTGTGTCAATAGCAGATTTTCATGTACATTTGTACGTTAATCAAGCCTGAACCATCACTTCTGTTATGAGACCTCTTTTGACTCTCCTTTTGCTGTCCTGTTTGCTGGTCGGTGCGGGAGAGGCTACAGCCCAGAACAAGCATTCCAAAGCGGCCGACGACGCCTTTGCTGACCAGCAATACGCGCTTGCCCTCGAAAAGTATCAGAAAGCTTACTCCAAAGTAAAGAGAAACCGGGAAGAGCGGGACCGGATCTCATTCCAGATGGCTGAGTGCTACCGTATGATGAACAACACCAAGCGGGCAGAGGTAGCTTACAAACGGCTGACCGGTGACCGGTACAGAAAGAAGAATCCAAAGATCCTGCTGTACTATGCGGATGCCCTGAAAACCAACGGCAAGTACGGGGATGCCATCGAGCAATACACCGCGTACAAGGAGGTGGTGCCGGATGATCCCGCCGCTGATGCCGGTATTGAAACCGCTACCATCGCTCTGGAGTGGATGGAAAATCCCTCCAAGTATACCGTGGAATTACAGAAAAAGATCTCTACCCGCGACGACGATTTTGCCCCGGCTTATGCTGACAAGAATTTCAACTCGATCATCTTCACTTCCAACCGGGATGCAGCTACTGGAAAACAGAAGGATAACTGGACCGGCATGAAGTTCACCGACCTCTTTTTTGCCCGCAAGGACCGGAAAGGCGACTGGCAAAATCCGGTTCCGGTCGATCCTGACGGCGTGGTCAATACCGAAGCGAACGAAGGGGCCGGGCAGTTTAACAGCCGATTTACCGGGCTCTACTTCACCCGTTGCTGGAATGAACCAAAGAAGAAGAACGGCTGTGCCATTTACAAAGCCAGCCGGATCGGTGGAACCACCTGGGGCGACCCCGCCATGGTGGACATGGGAATCGACAGCACAGTAGCCAACGGCCATCCCACGATCTCTTCGGACGAGGGCCTGATCATCTTCTCCTCCGACCGTGCAGGAGGAATGGGTGGAAAAGACCTCTGGAAGATCATCAAAAAGGAAAAAGGAGGTGGGTACACCCGCCCCATCAACCTGGGGCCGGAGATCAACACACCTGGCGATGAACTATTTCCCTTCCTCCGAAACGATACTGTCCTCTATTTCGCCTCCAGCGGCCATCCTGGCATGGGAGGCTTCGATATCTTTGTAAGCACCGAATCAGATGGCAAATGGGGGCCTCCGGAAAACCTGAAGTATCCGATCAACACCCATGCCGATGATTTCGCCATCGTGTTCAACCTGGATGAACCCGAAGAGGGCTTCTTCTCTTCCAACCGCCCGGGAGGCAGAGGCAAGGACGACATCTACTCCTTCATCATCCCTCCGGTATATTTTACCCTGGAGGGGTATGTGACGGACGACTTAACCCTCCAGCCAATCGCAGGCGTGAATGCAACCATCGTAGGAACAGATGGAAAAACAGCCACTTACAACACAGATCAGCGTGGCCGTTACGTGTTCAATAAAAACCAGATCCTTCCTGTCACCACCTATGAGATCCTGGTTACCAAAAAAGATTACTTTAATGAAAAAGTCACCGAAACCACGGTTGGCCTGGAGTCGAGCCGTGATCTGACACGCGATTTTGTGCTGAGACCAATCCCGAAAAAGCCGGTGGTACTCCCGGATATTCTTTATGACCTGGCTAAATGGGACCTGAAACCCCAGTTCCAGGATTCGTTACAGGAGCTCATCGCTACCCTCGATGCGAATGAAACCATTGTCATCGAGCTGGCTGCCCATACCGACTCCCGGGATACCGAAGAGCGGAACGACATCCTCTCCCAGCGCCGGGCACAATCCGTTGTTGATTACATGATCAGCCGCGGTATCGATCCCGAAAGGCTGGTCGCCAAAGGCTATGGCGAACGGGTTCCACGTACACTTAACCGGGAAATGATCATAGAGGGATACCACTTTACCCACGGTAACGTTCTCACCGACTCTCTGATCAACTCATTACCGAATACGGCTGTCAAAGAAGCTGCTCACCAGTTAAACCGCCGTACCGAGTTTGCCATCCTCAGGAATGATTACATCCCGAAATCCCGGATCACGAAAAAACCGCCTCCCACCATCGAGATCGTGGTAGAACCGGAAGAGAACAGTGTGATCTGCACCCTTACCAAGGAGGAGACCCTCGAAGCCATCTGTTACGTCAACGGCATTACCTCTACCTTTCAATACGATCCCCGGGAGACTGAGTTTTACATCTCTTCGGCCGAAGCGATCAGGCTGCTCACCAGCGGAGCCATCGACCGGAATGATTTCGTTGGGGATGCCACCCAGTTGATCGGTGAAGGATTCATCGCTAATAAGGCCATCTTCAACATCAGGGAAATGCGGATCGGGAAAAGTGTGGCCAGGGATCTGAAAGCTACCGTCAACCAGAAGCTGAAGAACCAGATCTATTTCGGGCCGGGCACACTTCGTCAGTTCGGAGCATACAGTGTTGATGCTTCCGAGAATAAAATTATCTTTGAATAATTTTAACCACAAAGGACGCAAAGGATAGCACAAAGGTACACAAAGAGTTGCTGTGCGATCTGGTTGTCAGGAAAGTATGGACCAGCAATCAAAGTATCTTCTGCGGGGTGTCTCCCCCGGGAAAGAGGAGGTTCATTCCGCTATCAAAAACCTGGACAAAGGGCTCTTCCCAAAAGCTTTCTGTAAGATCCTGCCCGATATTGCCGGTGGTGATCCGGCATGGTGCAACATCATGCATGCTGACGGGGCCGGTACAAAATCCTCCCTGGCCTATCTCTACTGGAAGGAAACAGGAGATCTATCTGTGTGGAAAGGGATCGCACAGGATGCTATCGTGATGAACCTGGACGACCTGGCCGCAGCAGGAGCACTGGACAATATCCTTCTTTCAAGTACCATCGGACGAAACAAACAGAGGATTCCCGCCGAAGTGCTGACCGCCATCATAGAGGGAACAGAGGAGTTTCTTGAAAAGATGAGAGAACTGGGCATCGGAATCCGCTCTGCAGGAGGGGAAACTGCCGATGTGGGAGACCTGGTCAGGACAATCATCGTCGATTCCACCGTCTTCTGCCGGATGCCCCGGTCACAGGTGGTCGATAACTCGAGGATCCGGGCCGGTGACGTGGTAGTCGGCCTGGCTTCCTTCGGCCAGGCTACTTACGAAGATGCATACAACAGCGGGATTGGCAGCAACGGCCTCACCTCCGCCCGGCACGATGTATTAAACAACACTTATGCTTCCCGCTTCCCGGAGAGCTTTGATGACCTGATCCCGGATGACCTGATCTATTCCGGCTCCAAAAAAGTGACCGATCCCTCCGGTATCGAAGGCATCGACATAGGGAAGCTGATCCTCTCGCCGACCCGTACCTATGCCCCGGTGATCCAACGGATACTCGGGCAGCATCGGGACAACATCCACGGGATCATCCATTGTTCAGGAGGAGGGCAGACCAAGATCCTGCATTTCATTGACCAGCTGCATGTCATCAAGGATCAGCTCATTTCCCTCCCTCCTCTCTTCCGTCTGATCCAGGAACAATCACAAACTCCCTGGGAGGAGATGTACCGGGTATTCAATATGGGACACCGGATGGAGTTGTACCTCCCGGAGCCTGCTGCCAAAGAGATCCTGGCTATTGCCGGAGAGTTCCGGGTGGAGGGCAGAATCATCGGCCACTGTGAGGAGGCTCCGAGCCGGAAACTGACCATTATCAGCGATAAAGGAAACTTCAGCTATTAACCAAATACAACATTCACCATGAAAAAAGCATTGACCATCACTGTGATCATTCTGCTGGTCCTGCTGGTCGGGGTTTTGAGCTTCCTTTACGACGGCATCTACGACGAAGGGGTTCGGGCTGGCACCGTTCTGCGGATCAGTAAAAAAGGGATTATCTGGAAGACCTACGAAGGGCAGCTCGACCTGGCGTCGTTCGGAGCCTTAAAGAAAGTAAGCCCTCTCGCAGAAACATTCGACTTCTCTGTGGAGCGGAACAACGATTCGATCGTACGCCTGCTGGAGGAGGTAGCGCTCTCGGGCGACCGGGTGAACCTTCGCTACATCAAGAGATACATGATCTTTCCCTGGAGAGGAAAGACAAAATACTTCGTCCGGGGAGTGGAACAAAGCCTCCATCCCAAATCCCCTCCTCCACAACCGGAACCTTTTGGCCATTGAAGAATTGCACATCATTGCACATCATTGCACATCATTGCACATCATTGCACATCATTGCACATCATTGCACATCATTGCACATTATTGAATAATAATGCAATGAACAAAAAATAACCTTCTGATGAGGTATTCTTTACGCAACTACATCTTCTTATCAATAACTTCTTGTCTGCTGGTCGTCCTGTCAGCCTGTAAAAGAGACCTGCCACCAACCATCATCGCTATCTCCAAAGCTTCCGACAATTACGTCACCTGGCTGAAACGGGCTGATTCTACCGTGCAGTTTGTAAACCTTTATCCCCTTCCGGTCGACTCGGCGTTGAGCCAGCTCGAACACTGTTCCGGTTTACTGCTTACCGGAGGGGAGGATGTGTTTCCAGGGATCTATGCCGAAGCGGGTGATACAGCCCGTTGCGGGGAGATCAACTTTTACCGGGATACGCTTGAGATCAACCTGATTCTACACGCGTTGAAGCTGAAGATGCCCATTTTCGGGGTTTGTCGTGGTGAACAGATCCTCAACGTGGTGTTTGGCGGAGAGCTCTTCATCGACATTCCCCAGGATTTTGACACCTCTGTGCGGCACCGCTGTGAAGATTACCTGCACTGTTTTCACATGGTGTACGTAGCGCCCTCTTCCCTGTTGCACTCCCTCTGCGGTTGCGACTCTGCATTGGTTACCACCAACCATCACCAGGCTGTCAGGGTGTTGGCCCCCGATCTGCAGGCAAACGCATTTTCCGCCGACGGCCTTATCGAAGGGATAGAACTTGCTGAAAAAAACGGTCAACCGTTCTTCCTTGGAGTTCAATGGCACCCCGAACGGATGGAGGAAGAGAATTCCTTGTCGGGGCCACTGGCAGGCGCATTCCTCATGAAATGCAGAATGTACTCCAGGAACAAGTAGCAAACTCATTAATGCGTACCTTTGCAGCATGTTAGAGAAACTGGAGGCGATCAAAAAGCGGTACGACGAGCTGACCGAGCAGATGAATGATCCGAAGGTGACGGGCGACATGAAACGGTACATCAAGTTGAACCGAAGTTTCAAGGAGCTGACGCCCATCATTGAGGCATTTCATACCTACCGGGATCTGCTGGCCAACATCGGTCACGCCAGGGAGATGCTCCAAACCGAAAAGGATGAAGAGATGCGGGAGATGGCCAGAGAGGAGCTGGAGACGCTGACCGTGAAGCGGGATATCCTGGAAGAGGATATCCGGCTGATGCTGATCCCTTCCGATCCGCAGGACATCAAGAATGCGGTGGTTGAGATCCGGGCCGGGACAGGTGGGGATGAAGCCAGTCTCTTTGCAGGGGATCTCTGCCGGATGTATACACGCTATTGCGAAACCCGCCGGTGGAAAGCCGAACTGGTTGATTTCACCGAAGGAACCGCAGGTGGATTCAAGGAGATCATTTTTAACGTGACCGGCGAAGGAGCTTACGGCCAGCTTAAATATGAATCGGGGGTTCACCGGGTACAGCGGGTTCCCGATACCGAGACACAGGGACGGGTGCACACCTCTGCCGCGACGGTAGCAGTGTTGCCTGAAGCAGATGAATTTGACATAGAGATCAAACCGGCCGATATCCGGAAAGATACCTTTTGTTCTTCAGGCCCCGGCGGCCAATCGGTCAACACCACCTATTCGGCCATTCGACTGACTCACATTCCATCAGGGATTGTGGCCATCTGCCAGGATGAGAAATCACAGCTAAAGAATTTCGACAAAGCCATGAAGGTGCTTCGAAGCCGTTTGTTTGAGCGCGAGTACAGCAAGTACCTGGATGAGATCTCAAAGAAACGCAAGACGATGGTCTCCACCGGCGACCGGTCTGCCAAGATCCGCACATACAACTGGCCCCAGAGCCGGGTCACCGACCACCGGATCAACCTTACACTCTACAACCTGTCCGCCATTGTCGATGGAGATGTTCAGCCGTTGATCGACGCCCTGCAGCTGGCCGAGAACGCGGAGAGGCTGAAAGCGGCGGTTAGTTAATTGCACATCATTTTAAAATTCATAAATTCGTAATTCGTAATTCGTAATTGAAATGACCCGAACTGAATTAATTTCCCTGATCCGCCGCAAGCAGTCGTTTCTCTGCATCGGGCTGGACACAGACCTGCACAAAATCCCCTCCCATCTGCTGAAGACCGAAGACCCGGTTTTTGAGTTCAACAAAGCCATCATTGATGCCACACACGAACTGGCCGTGGCCTACAAACCCAACATGGCATTCTATGAATCGATGGGCGTAATGGGGTGGAACAGTCTGGCCAGGACAGAGCAGTACCTGCGGCAGTTCCATGTATTCACCATTGCCGATGCCAAGCGTGGCGATATTGGAAACACCTCCAAGCAATACGCCAGGGCGATGTTTGACCCCGAATCCTCGGGGCTGGATTTTGATGCGGTGACCGTTGCCCCCTATATGGGTGAAGATTCGGTTAAACCGTTCCTTGAATTTGACGACAAGTGGGTGATCCTGCTGGCGCTTACGTCTAATGCAGGATCCGACGATTTCCAGATGATGACCTCGAAAGAGACCAATTTCCGCTTCTTCGAGGAGGTCATGATCAGATCCCTGAGCTGGGGCACCGAATCCAATATGATGTATGTGGTAGGAGCTACAAGGGCAGAGAAGCTCGAACAGATCCGCAACCTGGTTCCAGACCATTTCCTGCTGATCCCCGGTGTGGGAGCCCAGGGAGGAACCCTGGAGGAGGTGTCGAAGTACGGGTTGAACAAAGATTGCGGATTACTGGTCAACTCCTCAAGAGGAATTATCTATGCATCAAACGGGGAAGATTTTGCTGAAAAGGCCCGGGAGGAGGCGCTGAAATTGCAACAGGAAATGTCACAATACCTGACATCCCGATAATCTCACCATCTCACTATTTCGCTATTTCGCTATTTCGCTATTTCGCTATCTAATATGGTTATCCACCCCCATTTATCCGGCTCCTCCCCCTCCTGGATGGCACGCAGTTTTCTGTAGAGTTTCTCTGAAACCTTTCCTGCTTTTCCCTCCTTACAATAATGGTATCCATGCGTGGTGTCGCGATCGATGATCGAGCAGATGGGTGAGATCACTGCTGCAGTGCCGCAAGCTCCTACCTCCTCAAATTCGGCCAGTTCCTCAACCGGAACGGGACGTACCTCTACCTCCAGTCCAAGCTCTTTGGCAAGCACCTGCAATGACTTGTTGGTGATGGAGGGAAGGATGGAGCTGGAGGCGGGCGTTACATAAGTGTTTCCTTTGATCCCGAAGAAGTTGGCCGGACCGGCTTCATCGATATACTTCTCCTCTGCTGCATCCAGAAAGAGGACCGATGCATACCCATCCTGGTGTGCACGGTGGGCAGGAACAAGGCTGGCTGCGTAGTTTCCGCCCACCTTGATATGGCCGGTTCCTTTGGGAGCTGCACGGTGGTAATCCCGAACGATCTCCATCTTCACCGGGTTGAATCCTTCTTTGAAGTAAGGACCCACGGGTCCGACAAACACCAGGAAAAGATATTCGGTAGCTGGTTTGACACCGACCTGGGGACCGGTACCAAGGAGGAGAGGACGGATGTAAAGGGAGGCTCCCTCTCCAAAGGGTGGCACGTATGCCTGGTTCAGCCTGACTGCCGTAAGTACAGCTTCATGAAAAAGTTCCCACGGCACCTCGGCCATCATGATCCCCCGGGCCGAGTTGTTCATCCGTTTCCAGTTTTCATCCATCCGGAAGATACGGATCTTTCCGTCTCTTCCGCGAAATGCTTTCAGCCCCTCAAACGCCTCCTGCCCATAATGGAGACAGGTGGCAGCCATGTGCATGGTGATCTGTTCGGAAGAGGAGATCTCCAGTTCCCCCCACCGGCCATCGCGGTAGTAAGAACGTACATTGAAGTCGGTCTTGAAATAACCGAAGGGAAGGTTTTTCCAATCAATCTGGTTCATAGATCAGGTGTTTAGGTTATTCAGTTCAGGACAATACTGTAAAAGTAGAAAAAAAATCACATTTACTAACAATCTGTTAACATCCGCATAGTGGAACTAAATTTTCCCTTTTTTTTTCGTATATTTGTTATCAACAATCAGTTTACAATGGCATGAAAAGCAGATACGCCACCGCCCTGACCATTGCGATGTTCACCCTGTTCCTGGTGTTTTCAACCGGATGCAGAAAAGAGTTCGTCATCATTGATCCCAGACCGGGTCCTGACAACCCCCTGGAACTCGTGGTGAACAACACATTCGACTGGAAGACCAGCCGGAACATCACCCTGGTGGTGACCGGGCTTCAAGTACCTGTCAGCATCCGAAATACGCTGCAGGTAAAATCGACAAACGAAGAGAAGGTCTACCTCAGAAACCAGCTTTTTATGAACCGGAATTATACCCTGAAATTTACGATTCCGGCTTACGATACAGCAGTAATCATCACCTACGGATCGATCAGGAAAACAGTTGACGCTACTCCTGAAGTGATCTATTTTAATTATCATTTACAATAAAATCAACCATGGTGAAGTATTTTCTGTTCATAATCATTTCGTTTATTTTCCTTGTGGCAACACCTTCCGCCTTCAGTCAATATGAGGTCGACTTTAATTCAGGTAACACAAATTATTACGAAGCGCTTTGCTGGAATATTGAAGAAGCCTCGGTCAACACATCGCAACCCATTGAAGGAAGCAGGTCTATCCGGACCTCCAAACTGGACGATGACATCGGGATCATTATATCCCCCTGGGTGCTTCTTTCCGGTTCCGGTAATCTTACCTTCAAGCACCGGATCTACAATTTTGACGGCACGCGGAATCTAAAGGTCTACATTATCAGTGAGGCCAATCCAGGCGGGGATCTTCTCTTCGATTATAACTATTCGAACGGAGTCACCATCACCTCCGCCATCTCAGTTTCCCAGAGCGGGTTATATCAATTCAAGTGGCGTTTCTCCGGGTCCGGTGGAGACTCCAGGGGACAACTGGATGTCATCTCTATCCCCGGCACCTATGCTTCGGATCCATCCAATAATTGTGCCCCCATCAACCCCAATCCGGATACCGACGGGGATGGGGTTCCCGATAGTGAGGATGACTATCCCACCGATCAGTACCGTGCTTACAACAACTTTTATCCGGCAACCGGGCAGTCGACCCTGGCGTATGAAGACCTCTGGCCATCCAGCGGGGATTACGACCTGAACGACGTAGTAATTGGATACAGTTTCAAAATTGTAACCAATGCCGACGATAATGTGGTAGATCTGATCGGCACCTTTGTGCTTCGTGCCTCCGGGGCCGGACTGCACAACGGATTCGGCTTTCAGCTTCCGGATGTAGCTCCCACCTCCGTCATTAGCACCACGGGGTATGATGTACTTCCTTCGGCCGGCTATACGTTTGGATCCAATGGCCTGGAAACCGGTCAAACCTATGCCACCGTGATCGTGTTTGACGACTTCTTCAGGTTCCTGGTCCCATCAGGCGGCGGTACCGGGGTCAACACCTCGGCCGGTCAAACTCCAGTTCCATATGATACAATAACCGTCACGATGGTCTTTATGAATAACGGCACCCCCGGAGCCGGTGGGGTAGTGAGCCTTACCACCCTGAACATCTCTGAGTTCAATCCCTTCATCATCGCCAGGATGGAACGGGGAAGAGAGGTTCATCTCCCCGATTGCGAACCTACTGACAAAGCCGACACAACCTTATTCGGCATCGGGGACGACGACACCAACCCTGTCACCGGGAAATATTATAAAACCGACGCCAATTTACCGTGGGCACTGAATATCTATGAAACGTTTGATTACCCGCTGGAGGAGGTCTCGATCATTGATGCCTACCTGAAATTCGGCGATTGGGTGGAAAGCAACGGAGTACAATACCCCGACTGGTACCAGGATAATGCAGGATACAGGAATGCGGCTAATATTTATTAACGTGGGCCGTTAGACGAGGGTAAAAATGTGTTATATTTGCCCTTGTAAATTAAACGAAGGCAACATTCACCTTTGTTGAAAAAAAGAGATTATGGCATTCAATCCTGAGAATCCATATAACGAGCTCCCTTTGTTGCCCCCTTCAGCAGAGATAGAGAACGCCACTATTTTGAAAAAGACTATCGGGGCAAGCCGTGCATTGTCGGAACTTAAAGGTGTAATTACCAGCTTACCCAATCCAACCTTGTTCATTGATACTATCAATTTACAGGAAGCACAGGCAAGTTCAGCAATTGAAAATATTATTACTACTCAGGATGAACTTTTTAAAGCATCTGTTGCCGGAAAAAAATCAGTCAGTCCGGCCACAAAGGAGGTGCTGCATTACAAGGATGCTCTTTGGTGGGGTGTGGCACGGATTAATAGAAGACCAATCCTAACAACTAATCTCTTTGTGACTTTGATGCAAATTATCAAAGAGAATCAATCTGGAATCCGCAATGTGCCTGGTACACAGTTGAAAAATCCGGTTACTGGCCGGGTGGTTTACACCCCTCCCGAAGGGGAAAACGTAATCAGAGAGAAACTAAAAAATCTGGAGGACTTCATTCATGCGGTTGATGGCATAGATCCATTGGTAAAAATGGCTATCCTGCATTATCAGTTTGAATCAATTCATCCGTTTTTTGATGGGAATGGCCGTACCGGCCGGATTATCCTGTTGCTTTACCTTAAACTGACCGGACTTTTAGATATTCCTGCATTATATCTGAGTGATTATATTAGTAGGCACAAAAATGACTATTACGAATTTCTCCGACGGGTTACTGAAGAAAATGACTGGCAGAGCTGGATTCTATATATGCTGGACATGATTGAACAAACCGCGATGAAGGGTCGTCAGCAAATAACCGAAATTGAACAATTGATGGGTCAAACCAGCAAAGAAATTCAGCAAAAGCTTCCAAAAGTCTATTCCAAAGACCTGATAGAAGTTCTTTTCAAATTACCTTATACCAAACGCTCACATCTGGAAATTGCCGGACTTGGAAACCTGAAAACCGTTGGCAGCTACCTTGCAGCATTGGAAAAGGCAGGTATTCTGAAAAGCGAACGGGTTGGGAAAGAAAAATTGTACCTGAACGATAAATTATTAGCAGTGCTAAAAAAATAGAGGACTGCCAACTGCCAACTGCCAACTAGCGTCCGACAGGCACCGTAAAGCTAAAGGTGCTTCCTTTCCCCTCTTCACTCTCCACCCATATCTTTCCGCCGTGTTTATCGATAAACTCCTTACACAGAATCAATCCTAAACCGGTTCCCTTCTCATCGGCTGTGCCCCTGGTGCTGTATTTGCTTTCGATCCTGAAGAGTTTCTGAATATCCTCTTTCGGAATCCCAATACCGGAATCCCTGATGGAAATCTTAACCTGATCGTCGTCCAAGCTCACGGAAACAACGATCTCACCGCCAAATGGGGTATATTTGACCGCGTTGGAGATCAGATTTCTCAGCACTGTCCGGATCATGTGCTGATCCCCAAAGGCCATGGGATCATCTTTCATCGCAATGGCTATCCGGATACCTTTATTCGAGGCGGGACCATCCATCAACGAGATGCTCTCTTCAATAAGACTTCTCAGGTTGACCGGCTGAGGGCTGAACACAATTTGACCGGTTTGGGCATTGGCCCAGACCAGAAGGTTTTCGAGCAACTCAAAGGCTTTCTCAGAAGAGTTTTTTATGGTTGTCAGGAGGTTTTTGATTCTATTTTCATCCAAACCTGCAAAATTTTCCAACAACGCATTTGTCAGTCCCAGGATAGCATTAAACGGGCTCTTCAGATCATGGGCAATGTGGAGAAGAATTTATCCTTGGTGGCATTCAGTTCCTGTAACATCCTAGTGTGCTCCTCAAGTTCCGCTTCCACCAGTTTACGATTGGTTATGTCGCGGAAAATGCCGAAGGTTCCGGTGAATGCTCCTTCACTGTTTATCTGTGGAGTGGCGGTCACAAGCAAATTTAAGACCTTGGCAAGCTGATCCGGAAGAAGAAAGTCTTTCACCGTATGTCCCACCAAGCCTCCCGGAGGAACCCCAAAAATCCGTTCTGCTGCCGGATTGGCAAACACGAAGTGTTCATTCGGATCAACCAACCCGATCCCTTCGCCCTGGTTCTCGACAATCAGCCTGTACCGTTCTTCGCTTTCCTGTAAAGCCTTTTCCAAATTTTTACGTTCGGTGATATCCATGGCATATTCGATGACTTGTGAAAGGTTGCCATCTTTGTCGAGTACAGGATAAGCATGTACTTCGACATTCCTCGGACAGCCGTCTTTGCCCGTATGAACATGCTCTAATACTACGGGCTTCCGGGTAGATTTAATGATGTCAACCGGGCAGGGATGATCTTCCCCTCCGCAAGGTACAGGTATGCCATGGGATAGCGCATGGCAGGTCGTTTTATTCATCACGCCATCCCATCCACTTGCTCTATTCCCCATCTGGACAGTATAATCATCAGGGTCTATAACGCAGAAAGGATAAGGCAAGGATTCAATTATTGTGTTAAACCATTCATTCTGTTTTATTTCTATTTTCATTATGAACCAGATATTAATTTTCTGTAATTGTTTCATGCATATATTTATCGATCATCTGATAGAGGTCAGCTTTCCGGATCGGTTTGGTCAGCAGGTCATTGCATCCCTCGGTGATGGCTGCCTCCCGGTCAGCGGGCATGGCATAGGCGGTTTGCGCAAGAATGGGGAGTTGGGGGTTGGCTTCCCGGATCAGCTGGGTCGCTTCGAATCCGTCCATCACCGGCATCTTCAGGTCCATCAGCACCAGGTCAATGTGTGGATTTTCGGTGTACAGCTCAACAGCCTCCTGGCCATTTCGTGCCCAAAGTATAGAGAGCTCCATGGCAGATACTAAGATATCCAGCAATTCAAAATTCGACTCTTCATCTTCTGCTACCAATACTGTTTTGCCCGGGTATTTCATCATTCCTGCAGGTTTGGCTGGTGGTTCAGCTTGTTCGACAGGTTTCTTCACTTCCATGGGGATGGTAAAATAAAAAGTTGATCCCAGCCCCACTTCCGATTCCACCCAGATGGTGCCCCCTAACAGCTCTACCAGTTTTCTGGCAATCGATAATCCGATACCGGTGCCGCCGTGGGTGCGGGTATGCGATTCATCGGCCTGGCGGAACAGGTCAAAGATAATTTGCTGCATATTTTGCGGTATTCCTATCCCGGTATCCCTGACGAAAAATTTCAAAAAGGTTATATCGTCCTTTACCTCCTGTTGAACCCCATATTCAATCGACCCCTCTTCCGTAAATTTTAACGCATTCCTTACCAGGTTCATCAGAACCTGTTTCAGTTTTTCACAGTCAGTGAAGATCAACGGATCCGGATCCTTTTCCAGAGGCGTAAACAACATGGTTATATCCGGTTTTTGGATTTTTATCTGTTCTTTTTTGATCAACCTGTCAATCTCCTCCAGAATCGCATTCAGGGAATGATTCTCTTTGTTTAACTCCACCTTGCCGCTTTCAATGACTGAGATATTTAAAATATCTTCGATGATTCCCAGTAAATGGTACCCCCCTTTGTGAATGTGTTCTACAAATTCCAGAATATCTTCCATAGAAGTTTCCCTGTCAATGAGCTGTGAAAAGCCAATTACAGCATTCAACGGGGTACGCAATTCATGCGACATGGTGGCCAGGAAAGCAGATTTCAACCTGTCCGACTTCTGCGCTTTTTCCAGAGCGATCTGCAGTTCCTTTTCAGCTTTCTTTCGTTCAATGGAGACACTGACCTGCTGGGAAACAAACTCCAGTTTTTCCAGATCAGTCTCATCAAAGGCGTGCTTGTCGTTTTAATTTTGCAGCACCAGCACCCCCACCAGTTCACCATTTGATTTTAATGGGACCCCTAACCAGTTCGCGGCAGTGGTTCCGAACAGTTCAATCTCGCCTGCCTGGTGAAGCTTCAGAATCTCCTCTTTGGTGAACAACATGGGTCGGTGATGTTTGATGATATATCCTGACAGGGAACCTTCCGCCGGCCAGGAGGTCAGGCCATCTTTTTCTTCAATGGCATAAGGAGATGAAAACAGGTCATTTTCCTTGTCATAAAAGGCAATGAAAAAATTGGTGGTGTCAACCAGTGTCCCAATCAGGGTTCGGATAGTCCCGATCAGCTCCTCAATCGTATTCGCCGTAATGGCAGCATTTGCAATCTGGTAGAGTATTTTTTTCATCCTTTCCGATTCCATCCGTATAAAGGCGATTCCCAGCATAGTCCCGATCTCTTCAAAAAACCGGACCATGGGAAGGGTAAACCGGTTGGGCCGTTTGTCGTTCAACTGAAGCAACCCGACCACTTCATACCGGGAACACAATGGGATCAACGCAACCGATTCATACCCGTTTTGATTGCACCGGTTTCGTGTAAGGGCCGGCCAGTCTGCTTCGGATGTGTCGGCCAATAATTTGGTGGTAGAATTGGTCCAGAAACTCCCTCCTTCAGAATAAAATGGCAGTGATGGATCATATTGTCCCCGGAGGATATTTCCACACATACACTCCAGCACCGGGTTCCCTGTTGAATCGAGCAGGAGCTCCCCGTTTTGGGTCCGGGAACACAGGTAATTCTCGGCTTCAATAAAATCGCCCGGAAAGCCGGTATATTCAAAGTAGGGATAATGCTGACCCTCTTTAAGCCGGATGCCGACCGCTTCCATCCCGGTGGACTCCCGGATCTCTGCAAGAATGTCCCGGAGCAGCTTTTGCCAGATATTCTGCCGGTTCAGAATGGCAAGAATCCGGTTCATCAGTTGCCGCTGGTTCTCAGCCTGTTTGCGTTCGATCGCATAGATGACCATTCGGGACAGGATGCGTTCATCCACCTCTCCTTTTATCAGGTAATCCTGTGCTCCTTTCTGAACAGCTTCCAGCCCCAGCGTCTCATCGTTTAAGCCCGTCAGCACAATGACGGGAACCGCCGGATTTGCAGCAATCAGGTGTACCACCGTATCGATCCCCTGACTGTCGGGCAATCCCAGGTCTAAAAGCACCACATCAACCTGGTTAGTCTCCAGATGATCTGTGCCTTCCGCCAGGGAGGTTTCGCAACGGATCTCGAAATCCTTTCCGGACAACCCGGTTAACGATGCCTGAATCAGCCGGGCATCGCCCGTGTTGTCTTCGATCAGAAGGATCTTGATTGTTTCTGGTTTCATAATTCCTTATTCCTCATTTTCTTCTTTCCTCTTCCCTCTTACCACCCCTCCCTAAATCCCTCCCCAACAAGGGAGGGACTTTCTTCCCTGTTCCCTACTTCTCCCCATCCGGCAGTTTGACAATGGTGAGCCAGAACTCTTCGATGGAATGAACCACATCTATAAACCGGTTGAGGTCAAGTGGCTTGGTGATGTAACAGTTGGCATGCAGGTTATAGCTTTTAATGATATCTTCTTCCGCTTGTGACATGGTGAGGATCACCACCGGGATCCACTGCAGTTTTTCATTGGTTTTGATCTCTTTCAGCACCTCCAGGCCGTTTTTCCTTGGCAGATTCAGGTCCAGCAGGATCAGACCCGGACGTGGGACATGGGTGAAAGGAGCCTCTTTCATTAAAAATTGCATGGCCTCCACGCCATCTTCTGCCACATAAAGGTTGTTTCTCAGCTTGCTGTCTTTCAGCGCCTCTTTGGCTAATCGGACATCTCCTGGATTGTCATCCACCAGCAAAATGTCAATGGGTTTTAAATCATTACTCATGGCTTGTTACTTTTCTCAATTTCTATTTTCATACTATTGTTTCAACGTGAAGCAGAAGGTGCTCCCCTTCCCTAACTCAGAATCAACCCAGATAGTTCCTCCGTGGCGTTCCACGATCCGCTTGCAGATGGCCAGGCCGATGCCTGTTCCGGGGTACTGCTCTTTTTTATGCAATCGCTGAAAGATCGTGAATATCCGGTCAGCGTAGATCTCATTGATCCCGATGCCGTTATCCTGGATGGAAACAGTGACCCTCTTCCCCTCCGTTTTTGCTGCGATTGATATCCTGGGCGGGGCATCTGCCGTAAATTTGATCGCGTTTTCAATCAGGTTCTGGAATAACCGGATCAACTGGTTCTCATCTCCTTCTACAATCGTCAGGTGATCGTAGACAATGAGGGCTCCGGTTTCATTGATTGTCTGCTCCAGGTTGACAAGGGCCTTTCCCAGCACATCTGATAATCCTAGGTTTTGGAACGGTTTCCCGCGCGTTGTCACCCGGGAATAGTCGAGCAGATCATTGATCAGCTGTTGCATGCGGTTGGCTCCGTCAACAGTAAAGTTTATAAAATCGCGGGCATCGTCATCCAGTTGTTCTTTATACCGTCTTTCCAGTAGCTGGGTGTAACTCGAAACCATTCTCAGCGGCTCCTGCAGGTCGTGGGAAGCTACGTAGGCGAACTGTTCCAGCTCTTTGTTGGAGCGTTCCAGTTCCACTACTTTTTCCGCCAGGGAATTCTCCGCCACGGTTCGGCGTTTCTCTTCCATATCCCGTTCCACCCGGGCTGAAAGGATCGGAGCAATAGATGCAGCCAGCGCTTCCAGCAGTTGGACATCCTTTATGGTATAATCTGTCTCCTTATTCGCAACCTGGAGTAGCCCTACTACCCTGGTTTGGTGGATAACCGGTACATTTACGTGCCGTGTGATCCCGATATGACCTGCCGGGGTGTTGGTGGATGGTTCATTCGTGAAATTCGATTGCTTCTCCCGGATGGCCGTGGGCCAGGTACTCTCTCCCCAGGTCTCTTTCGGAAATACAATGTCCTTGTCAGGAATATTGCACTCCTCCCAGATATGCCGGGTCATGGATGGAACGATTAAATCTCCACGCTGGTCAATGTATCCGAAAACCCCATACGGGCTCTCCATGGCATCCAGGATGATCTTCAGCACATCATGGAACATCTCATCATCAGAGACGATAAGGAATTTTCTGACAATCTGGTTTCTGAAAACCAGCTCCTCGGCGAACTGTTTTCGCTCGGAAATATTTACCATATCGGCAATAAAAAACAGGGGATCGCCGGCAGCATCCCTGACCAACACGATATTCAGATTAATCCAGAGGGGGGGGGCGGTTTTATGAACGAACTTGCAATCAAAAAAGACAGAATGGCTTTCGTTTTTCATCAATTTTTCAGTCATTTTAAAGCTTAGATCCAGAAACTCCGGATGGGTAATATCCATCCATGTTTTTGTCAGCAGCTCCGACTCATCGTACCCAAGTGTCTGACATATAGCCTGGTTCACTTTGATAAAGTCCCCCTCAATATTTGTCATAGCCTTTCCAATGACGGCATTGTCGAAGGCCAGCCTGAACTTCTCTTCGCTTGTTTTTAACGCCTCTGTCCGTCTTCTACTTTGAGCTCTAATTCCTGATGGGCATCACGAAGCGCTTCTTCGGCTTTTTTCCTTTCAGAGATATCTGTATGAACGGAAACAAGTACCTTCCCATATTCATGATGATCGAATATGGAAACATTTGCGTAACACCAAAACGAAATACCATCTTTCTTAACATTCTTCACCTCTCCATGCCATTCCCCTGTTTTAATGAGGACTTCCATAATTTCCTTTGCTGTCTCTTCCGGGTCTTTTGCATCGGGTGAGTTTACGATTGAAACGTGCTTCCCAACCATTTCCCCGGAAGCATACCCGAACATCTCTTCAAATTTTGGATTGGTATAAACAATGATGCCATCACTCATACGGATCAGATAGATCCCTTCTGACAAATTCGTGGCGATTTCGCTTTGAAGACGCAACGCTTCAGCTACCCTGGTACGTTCGTTTTCTTTAACGTCCCGTTGCAATCGTGCATCAAGAATAGGAGCAATATGATTGACTAACTTTTCCAATAAATCCTGGCTATTTTTGTCATAACCAGGCTCACTGTTGGCCACCTGCACAATCCCAATTACGTTTTCCATATACATAACAGGTACCACCAGCACATTGTTGATAGGAAGATGACCTTCGGGAACATTCAAGGGATCATTTGTGAAGAGACTTTTTTTCTCCGTCAAGGCTCTGCCCCAAATTCCACCCCAACTGGTGCGAGGGAATAAAATGGCCTTCTCAGGTACCTGACAATTCTCCCATATCTCTCTTGTCATCGATGGAATTACCAGGTTTCCCTGTTCATCAATGTATCCGAATAACCCGTGTTTACTTTCCATAACTTCCAGGAGGATTTCCAACACCTCTGCATACATTTCATCGCCGGGAATCGTAAGAAAAACCTGGTTAATTTCATTTTTATGGGACAACTCCACGTGCGATTGATTACGTGTTTGTTCCATTTGCAGATTTCGTCTGTTTTTCATAATCACACCGTTGTTACTTGTGTTCGTAAATCTTTCGCAGGATCTCCCTGATCGATGCAAACTCACTTGTTTTATCCACAAAATAATCTGCTCCCAGCTCCATGCATTTCTTCCGGTACTGGGGATAGGGAAAATTGGTGAGGATGATGATCTTCACGATGGTGTTTTTCTTCCGGATCTTCTCCAGGATCCTGATCCCGTTTTCACCGGGGAGGTGGATATCGAGAATGATCACATCAGGGTAAACTTCGCTGCAGGAGGCATAGGCCTCTTCTGCATTGCCTGTAAGTCCGGCAATTTCTATATCATCAAGTTCATGGAGCATCGTGATCAGCCGCTGTCTGATCAAATCTGAATCGTCGACAATGAGTACCTTCATTTTTACAAGTTTTATTGTGTGCAAGGTACGGTGGTGAAGGGGGGTAATGCTATAGGGGAACTACTGAAAATCGTGTAGGGAATTGCCTACGAGGGACGGTAGGGGTAAAAAGAAATATTGTCGCTCAGGTATTTTTAGCTTCCAGATTATCCAGATCCGCCAAATCCTGCAACCTGCCGGTTGCTTTTTTATTTTTTTTCAGGTTTTCCAGATCGATGAAATTAATTATGAGCCCATCCACTTCAACTACCAACCGGCTTTGATAACATGTTGTAAAATCAACTCCATCACATGACAGAACAAGATCAATTCTATTCGGAGGGTAGCCAATTTGAATAAATTCATCAGTTTTTAAAAAATCCTCCTTTTTTAATCCTATCCCGTCCATACCGAATGCTGAAAGCGCTTTCATTATCTGGTCAGCATTTTCATCGGAAGAAAGCAACCATACGTCCAAATCCTTAGTATATCTAGGATAGCCATGCAATCCAACGGCATAACCACCTACAATCAGGTACTGGACATCATTTGTATTTAAGGATCCGATAAACTCTCTGAAATCTTTGTTCAGCACCATATTTCCATAAATTATATTCTTGTCTTATCTCTTCCAAAACGATAAGTCTACTCACCAATGGCTGTGACTGCCAAAATAAAAAATCATTTCCTTGTTCAGAGATTTTACCTCTATGAACTACCGTTTTATCAATCATAGCTTCAGTCTGGGATTAATTTGTATGTCAACGTTACCACATCCATCATGATGTTTTTCCTTCCGCTAAAGTAACATTTTTTTCAATACTTTTCAAGGTTCCACTTGCTAAAACCTTACAGACATCGTTCTTTTCCAGACATACCCCAACTTATTCAACTCGATTTTTCTATTGATCGGGTGTACCAGTAAAAGGTAATACGTCAAGCTCAATTTTTTTTTACCGCAGAGGCAGCAGAGGAAACACAGAGGTCCTTCGTCCCACGTCATTTTGTCAGCCTGCCCTGCTTGGCACCCTCTTTGTCAATCCCACGGCAACGAATAACCAAAAACTGAACAACTATGCAAACAGGAAAGATCAACGTCCAAACGGAGAATATTTTCCCTATCATCAAGAAATTCCTCTACTCGGAACATGAGATCTTCCTCCGGGAGCTGATCTCCAATGCGGTGGATGCCACTCAGAAACTAAAGACCCTGGCCTCCCTAGGAAAATACAAGGGGAAGCTCGGTGATCTGACCATCCAGGTGAAGGTCAACAAGAAGAAGAAAACCCTTTCGGTCACCGACCGGGGAATTGGGATGACAGCCGACGAGCTGAATAAGTACATCAACCAGATCGCTTTTTCCAGCGCCGAAGAGTTTGTCAGCCAGTTCAAGACCAAGTCGGAAGCCGAGATGAATGCCATCATCGGTCATTTCGGACTGGGCTTTTATAGCTCTTTCATGGTCTCCGATAAGGTGGAGATCAATACCAGAACATACCGGAGCGGAGAGGGTACCGAAGCGGTCATGTGGGAGTGCGATGGGAGTCCGGAATACAAGATGGACACATCAAAGAAGAAAGAGAGGGGCACCGAGGTGGTCCTTCATATGGCCGACGACTCCCTGGAGTACCTGGAAGATCACCGGGTGCTTGAGATCCTGAAGAAATATTGCCGCTTCCTGCCGGTACCGATCCAGTTTGGAACGGAGAAGGTGTATGAACCTGTGAAGGACGAAGGACGAGGGACGAAGGACGAAGGACGAGGGACGAAGGACGAAGAGGTCATTGCGAGCGAAGCGAAGCAAACCGATGGAAAAGAGCCCAAGACGAAAGAGGTAGAAAAACCCAGGATCATCAATGATACCAATCCGCTCTGGAAGCAGAAGCCGTCGGAACTTAAGGACGAAGATTATAAGAACTTTTACCGCAAACTCTATCCCTACAGCTTTGAGGAGCCGCTTTTCCATATCCACCTCAACGTGGATTTTCCCTTCAACCTCACCGGGATCCTCTATTTTCCCAAGGTAAAGCGGACACTGGAGATCCAGAAAGACAAAATCCAGCTCTATTGCAACCAGGTGTTTGTGACCGACTCGGTGGAGGGAATTGTTCCCGACTTCCTGACGTTGTTACATGGCGTTCTCGACTCACCGGACATCCCGCTGAATGTATCCCGCAGCTTCCTGCAGAGTGATCCCAATGTGAAAAAGATCTCCAACCATATCATGAAGAAGGTGGCCGACAAGCTGGAAGAGCTATTCAAGGAGGACCGGAAGAACTTTGAAAAGAAATGGGACGACATCAAGGTCTTCATCGAATATGGCATCATCTCCGAAGCCAACTTCTACGACCGGGCAAAAAAGTTTTGCCTGCTGAAGAATACCGAAGGGAAATACTTCACCTTCGAAGAATATGAAAAGCACATTGCTCCTGCCCAGAAGGACAAACAGGGAACCCTGATCTACCTTTACTCCACCAATCCGGAAGAGCAGTACAGCTACATCCAGGCGGTCAAAGAACGCGGCTACGATGTGTTGTTGCTCGACGGCGTGATCGATTCCCATTTCATCAACACCCTGGAACAGAAGTTTGAAAAATCGCACTTTACCCGGGTGGATGCCGATACCATTGAGAAGCTGATCAAAAAGGAGGATGCCCAGCCATCCAAACTCAACGAGGATCAGCAAAAATCGCTGAAAGAGCTGATGGAGAAACAGATCGATTCAAAGAAATACACCATCACCTTTGAAAGCCTGAGTGAAAAGGAGGCCCCGTTCATGCTCACCCAGCCGGAATTCATGCGCCGGATGAAAGATATGTCGGCCCTGGGTGGGGGGATGGGGTACATGGGCGAACTCCCCGATCACTTTAACCTCGCGGTCAACTCCAACAACCCGGTCATCGGCAAACTGCTGCTGGAACCGGACGGAGGCAAACAGGCAGCCACCATCAAACAGCTCTTCGACCTCGCCCTCCTGGCCCAGGGTCTGCTGAAAGGAAAGGAGTTGGCGGAGTTTATCAAGCGCAGTACGGAGCTGGTGAAATGACGTAAGACGTAAGACGTGAGACGTGAGACGTGAGACGTGAGACGTGAGACGTGAGACGTGAGACGTGAGACGTGAGACGTGAGATGTTAGACGGACCGGGTTCTACAGAAGAGTTCAGCCCGCTGTTCCATAGTTATTAACTGAGCCATGATGTGATCATATTTCTCTCTTAATTGATTATACTCTTCGTCTTTGCAGTATTCGCATGAGAATATAAACTCCAGCCAGGTTTGTGTTTCAGCAGCTTCCGTTTGGCAATCGGTTACCTTATTAATAAACATCGCGATGTACCTTCGTTTGTGCCAGCTTTCGGCCAGGTTGCTGCAAACAGACCGAGATGCTCGTCGTACCTGATCAGTTAAAGAGTATCGTTCCTCCTTTGGAAACTTCTTCGATAATTCAAAGATCTCCATGGCGGCCTGAAATGCAAGTTTATATACATTCAGCTCCCGCACATTTTTTGCATGAGTTTTCATTTTTCTGTTTTAAGTTGTTGCCTCCATTAATCCGAAAAAAGTAAAAAGGTTATACATCCTGAAAAAAAAAGTTCGTCTCACGTCTTACGTCTCACGTCTCACGAATTTTATATTTGTTACCATTGTATGTAGCACAAAAAATTGTATCTTTGTGTACATCCAGTCCGCATGCTCGTTTCATAAAATGTAAAGTTTTAGATTATTGCGCTAATTTAATCAATTGTGCTTCGAGTACGTAAGGCGCTTGAGCAAGGGACTGGATTTTTATTAGTCTGTGTGTCAATAGCAGATTTTCATGTACATTTGATAAAAATTTAAACCACCACGCATATGAAACTCTCCAAAGGCTGGATCATCCTCATTGTGGTGATCGCTATCGTTGTCATCCTGGTGGGCTGGGCTACCGGGATTTATAACAAACTCGTCACACAGGACGAAAATGTCGGGAAAGCCTGGGCCAACGTAGAAAACGTTTACCAGCGGCGGGCCGACCTGATCCCCAATCTGGTGGCTACCGTTAAAGGTGTGGCTGATTTTGAAAAGTCGACTCTCACCGACGTGATTGAAGCGCGTGCCAAAGCGACTTCGGTGACCATTGACCCGAAAAACCTGAATGCTGCATCCCTGCAACAGTTCCAGGCCGCCCAGGACGGTCTCAGCTCTGCCCTCTCCCGGTTGATGGTGGTGGTGGAAAGATATCCTGAACTAAAAGCTACGCAGAACTTTATGGAGTTGCAGGCCCAACTCGAGGGAACCGAGAACCGGATCGCCGTGGAACGGATGAAATTCAACGAAGCGGCCCAGGAGTATAATACGTATATCCGAAGATTCCCGGCTGCCATCTTTGCCGGCATGTTCGGATTTGAGAAAAAGGCTTACTTCGAAGCCCAGGAAGGCTCAGAGGTAGCGCCAAAGGTAGAATTCTAGACTGAATCCACGTCTTACGTCTTACGTCTCACGTCTTACATCAAAATATGCCGATCCCCGCCAGACATTTTTTTACCGAACAGGAGCAACAGGAGATCACCAGGGCGATCCGGGAGGCCGAACTGAATACTTCAGGGGAGATTCGTGTACATGTGGAGAACAGCTGCAAGGGAGATGTACTCGACCGTGCCGCTTATATATTCAAACAACTCAGCATGCACCGGACACAGCTGCGTAACGGAGTGCTGTTTCACCTCTCGGTCCATGATCATAAATTTGCAATTCTGGGCGACGTAGGAATCAATCAACGGGTCCCTCCCACCTTCTGGGACGAGATCAAGGAGGAGATGGCAGCCCGGTTCCGTGAAGGCAACATGGTCTTCGGACTGGTTGATGGGATCCTGAAAGCAGGCGAACAACTCAAAACACACTTCCCCTACCAGAAGGATGGTATAAATGAACTATCCGATGAGCTATCATTTGGTGAGAGGTAAGTTACCCCCCAACCCCCTAAAGGGGGAGTAAGTCCCCATCAGGGGATTTAGGGGCAAAAACAAACCGTATGAGCAATTACAAAATTATTATACTCACCCTCCTCCTCTGTGATGGGATACTGGCGGTTTCACAGGACATTCCCCTCCGTCCGGAGCCCCCGCGCCTGGTCAATGACCTGGCCGGGATCCTGACACCGGACCAAATTCAACAGCTGGAATACAAACTGGTCAACTTCAGCGACTCCACCTCCACCCAGATCGCAGTGGTTACTGTAAAATCCCTTAACGGCTACGACAAAGCCGATTTTGCCTTCCGGATCGGGGAGCAATGGGGGGTGGGTCAGAAAGGAAAAAACAACGGCATTGTCGTGTTGGTTAAGCCAAAATACGGGGAGGAGCGTGGAGAAGCATACATTGCTATCGGTTATGGCCTCGAAGGGGTGATCCCCGACGCCATCGGGATACGTATCGTGGAGTATGAGATGATTCCGAACTTCAAGGAGGGCAACTATTTCGGGGGGCTTGATGCCGCCGCCACCACCCTGATGGAGCTGGCCAGCGGCGAATTCACGGCTGATCAGTACGTGAATAAGACACAACGAAACCCCTATGCGATCTTTATCCCCATTCTGGTTTTGCTGCTGATCTTTTTCCTTATCCGCTCCAGTCGTGCACGCTCCCATTCGGTGGGCAAGAGCATTCCTTTCTGGACTGCTTTCTGGTTACTGGGGAGTATGGGTGGACACAGCGGCAACTGGAAGAATTTCTCCTCCGGCGGTGGCTCTTTCGGAGGCGGAGGAGGGGGATTCGGCGGAGGTAGCTTTGGCGGAGGCGGCGCCGGGGGGAGCTGGTGAGACGTAAGACGTGAGACGTGAGACGTGAGACGAGGATTATTGAATTTTTAATTCCGAACTTTGAATTTCCTGAAAAACGTTTGGCTCCTGTACTATGACGGCTTTCGTTCCATGACCGTCGGGCGGAACCTCTGGGCCATAATCCTCATTAAGTTATTCATCATCTTTGTACTCCTGAAACTTATTTTTTTTCCTGATTTTCTGGACACGAAATTTGAGAGTGATCAGGAGAAGGGTGAATATGTCAGGGATCAGCTGATCATCCGTGAGTAGTACAAGAGTTTTTTTTATTTTTGAATGCTTCATTCATAATCCTTGACCCAGTATGATCGATCAAATAGACCTGAGCATGGTAGATTGGGCGCGCGCGCAGTTTGCGCTGACAGCCATCTACCACTGGTTGTTTGTGCCGCTTACGTTGGGCTTGTCGTTCATTGTGGCCATCATGGAGACGATTTACGTCAGGACAGGCAATCCGGAGTGGAAGAAGATCACCAAATTCTGGATGATCCTCTTCGGGATCAATTTTGCCATTGGCATAGCCACCGGGATCATCCTGGAGTTCCAGTTTGGCACCAACTGGTCAAACTACTCCTGGTTTGTGGGTGATATTTTCGGCGCCCCCCTGGCCATCGAAGGGATCATGGCCTTTTTCCTTGAATCGACCTTCATCGCGATCATGTTTTTCGGCTGGAATAAAGTCAGCAAAGGATTCCACCTCACTGCTTCCTGGCTGACCGCGATCGGAGCCAACCTGTCGGCGCTCTGGATCCTGGTAGCCAATGCCTGGATGCAACATCCCGTTGGGATGGAATTCAATCCGGATACAGCCCGCAACGAAATGGTCAATTTCTGGGAGATCCTCTTCTCCCCGATGGCAGTAACTAAATTCCTTCACACCATCTCCAGCGGGTATGTGATCGCTTCCATTTTTGTGATCGGCATCAGTGCCTGGTTCCTGTTGCACCAAAGGCATGTCCTGACTGCTAAACGAAGTATCCTGGTGGCCGCTATCTTCGGCATCATCTCCTCCCTCTTCCTGGCGTTCACTGGCGACGGATCAGCCTTTACCATTGCCCAGAAACAACCGATGAAGCTGGCCGCTATGGAGGGGTTGTACGAGGGTGAATCGGGCGCCGGCCTGGTTGCATTCGGGATCCTGAATCCCTCCAAGAAACCTGGCAATAATGAAGATCCATTTCTGACGAAGATCGAGGTCCCACAACTCCTCTCCATCCTGGGATATCGTGACGCAAATGCCTTTGTTCCCGGGGTAAACGACATCATCAACGGAGGATACAAACCCTGGTTTGAGAACATCCCCGAAGAGGAGAGAGAGATGACCTATTCGGTGGCTCAGAAGATCGAGAAAGGGAAGCTTGCGATCGCAGCACTGAGAGATTATAAAACGGCATCAAAGGCAGGAGATACCATCATGGCGAAAATTTCACGGAATCAGCTGAAAGAGAATTTTGCCTACTTCGGTTACGGTTACCTCAACAAGCCCGAATCGGTAGTCCCCAATATCCAGCTCACCTTTTACAGCTTCCACCTGATGGTGATCCTGGGATTCTATTTCATCCTGCTCTTCATCGTGGTGCTCTATTTCCTCAACCGGGGGACACTTGAAAAACAACGGTGGCTCCTGTGGTTGTCGTTGTGGACGATTCCCCTTGTTTACCTGGCAAGCCAGGCTGGCTGGGTGGTGGCGGAGGTCGGACGGCAACCCTGGGTCATCCAGGATCTACTGCCTACCGTTGCCGCTATTTCCATGATCGACTCCTCCTCGGTAAAAATCACCTTCTGGATCTTTGCCGGGCTCTTCACCGCATTATTGATTGCTGAAGTGATGATCATGGTCCGACAGATCAAAATAGGGCCCAGAGATGGAGGGCAAAAGTGATGTTTGAAACGATGTCGCTTCTCGCCTTACAACACTACTGGTGGATCATCATCTCCATGCTGGCCAGTTTCCTGGTCTTCCTGATGTTCGTACAGGGAGGGCAAACGCTGATCTATACTCTGGGAAAAACCAAAGCTGAACGAACGATCATTGTCAATACGCTCGGGCGAAAATGGGAGTTCACCTTTACCACGTTGGTGACCTTTGGCGGAGCCTTTTTCGCCTCCTTCCCCCTCTTCTACGCTACCAGCTTTGGAGGAGCCTACTGGATGTGGATGGTGATCCTCTTCGCCTTTGTGATCCAGGCTGTATCCTACGAGTTCAGGACCAAACCAAACAACTTTCTTGGACAGCGCACGTTCGAGATCTTCCTCTTCATCAACGGAGCGCTCGGGACCATCCTGATCGGCGTCGCGGTATCCACCTTCTTTACCGGCTCGGAATTCTCCGTTAACAAGCTGAACCTGACCAACATCACCAGCCCTGTCATCTCACGCTGGGAGGGTCCTGCCCATGGCCTGGAAGCGGTGTTGAACTGGCGTAATGTCGACCTGGGGCTGGCGATCTTCTTCCTGACCCGGGTACTGGGAATCCTCTATATTTTGAATTCTGTAGATCACGAAGCCATCGCCAGAAGAAGCCGCAAACAGTTATGGGTCAATGCGATTCCTTTCCTGGTCTTGTTCCTGGCCTATGTGACCGCCCTGATGCTGGCCAACGGTTTTGCCGTTGCGCCTAAATCCGGTAAAGTGTTCCTGGAACCATACAAATACTGGCACAACCTGCTGGAGATGCCGGTAGTAGCTATTCTGTTTATCGCAGGAGTTGTGCTGATCCTTTTCGGGATCTTCCAGCCGCTGATGAGATTCAAAACCTGTTGCTCCAGAGGAATCTGGTGTGCAGGGTTGGGAACAGTTCTGACCGTTTTTTCCCTCTTTCTGCTGGCAGGATTTAATCATACCTCCTACTATCCCTCTACCTATGATCTTCAGAGTTCCCTGACCATCATGAACAGTTCATCCAGTCACTATACCCTCACTGCCATGAGCTATGTTTCCCTGATGGTTCCGTTTGTCCTGGCCTATATCATCTATGCCTGGAGGTCTATCAACCGGAAGAAGATCACGGAAGAGGAGATGGAAGAAGAGGGAGGACATACCTATTAGGTAGCGAGGTAGCGAAATAAATTCATAATTCGTAATTCGTAATTAATATGTACACCATCTCCATCCTCTGGTACCTGGCCTGTCCGGTGCTGATCACCGTTACCACGATCATCATCTTGTACGCGGTCAAACAGTTTGATTTCAAAAATCAAAAAAGAACCGAATCATGAAACGAACAACTCTGATTTTGCTATGGAGGCAATCACCGATTTTTTTGACCTGCTAATCCATTCGGACAAACTGATCCGGCTGGGTGGGCTGACGTTACTGCTGCTCATTGTTTACATGGAAACCGGTGTCTTTTTTGGGTTTATTTTTGCCGGGGATGCCCTGTTATTCAGCGCCGGCCTTTTGTGCGGGACCGACTTGCTGGACGTCAACCTCTTTGTCCTTTTATTTCTGGTCACCGCCGCTGCCATTGCCGGCAACCTCACCGGATATTATACGGGGAAATTTCTTGGGAAGAAGCTACATACAAAACAGGATTCCTGGTTCTTTAAAAAGCGACACCTGGAGAAAACACATCTCTTTTATGAAAAATATGGTGGGATGTCACTGGTCGCCGGGCGCTTTGTCTGGATCGTAAGAACCTTTGTCCCCATCCTCGCCGGAGCTTCCGACATGAGCTTCCGGAGGTTTAATTTCTTTAACATCCTGGGAGCATTCCTGTGGGTCTGGTCCATCATCCCACTGGGCTACCTGGCTGGCCACCTGATCCCGAATGCAGAGGAGAATCTGGAATACTTTGTACTGGCAATTACGTTGATAGCAACGATGATCCTTGTGCGGGGAATCTACAATGTATCCAGGCGAAAAAACGAAGGTAGCAATTCGTAATTCGTAATTAATTTAGAAGTCGTACCTTTACATCGTCAACCAACCAAATCATTTCCTGAGCTTATGAAAAAAGTACTCCTTATTTGTTTAGGACTAATTTTCACAACATTAGTTGCGAAGTCGCAGTCCGCTGATCCTTCATCTGCTACCTTGAACGACGCCGCAGACTATCCTTACTGGATAGCCATGATGCAGGATCCCAATGCAAACTTCTTTGAAACACAGCAAGCTTTCAACCGATACTGGGAACACCGCCCCATCACGAAAGGGTGCGGCTGGAAAGTATTTAAACGCTGGGAATACATGATGCAAGACCGGGTTTCGGCCGACGGAGTAAAACCAGCACCGGATTTCACGTATCAGGCCTATACCGACTATATTCAACCTGTCCGTTCCACCGGGGGCGCCTGGACCTCTCTGGGTCCTTCCCAGATCCCGTTACCCGGACCGGCCGGTTATGAGGGATTGGGACGACTGAATAACATCGCCTTCCATCCTACGGATCACTTCAAGTGGTTTGTTGCTGCTCCCTCCGGCGGGTTGTGGATGACCAGTGACGGAGGTGGCACGTGGGAGACCCATACAGATACCCTTCCCACCCTTGGCGTATCTGCCATTGTGCTGGACTATACCAACCCGAATATCATCTACATCGGAACCGGTGACCGGGATGCCGGGGATGCACCCGGATTGGGTATCTTTAAAAGCACTGATGGAGGTTACACCTGGGTTCAATCGACACTGGGAATGGGTGAAAAGACCGTCGGCGAGATCCTGATGCACCCCACCAACCACCTGATCCTCATCGCTGCCGCCAATGGGGGGATCTACCGGAGTACTGATGCAGGTGCTAACTGGAGTTTATCTACCCCGGGGAACTTCAAGGATATCGATTTCAAACCCAATGATCCCAATATCGTTTACGCAGCAGCAGGAGCAAATTTCTACCGCTCTTCGGATAACGGGGTAACCTGGACCCATATCACTTCCGGCCTGACCAGCGGACAGCGTGGAACCATTGCTGTTACCCCTGCCAATCCAAACTATGTCTATTTTGTCCAATCAGACAACAGCAGCGGTTTCAAAGGCCTGTACCGGTCGACCGATGTGGGACTCACCTTTACCACCCGCTCCACCTCGCCGAATATCCTCGACTGGTCCTGCAACGGTTCCGGATCAGGCGGACAGGGGTGGTATGACCTTTCCCTGGAAGCAGATCCGGCGAACGCAGAGGTGATCTATGTGGGGGGGGTCAATGTTTGGAAATCGACCAATGGCGGAACCACCTGGAACATCAACTCCCACTGGTACGGAGGCTGCGGTGTGATGGCAGTGCATGCCGACTGCCACATGCTGAAATACTCGCCAGTTAGTGGGAAGCTCTATGCCTGCAACGACGGCGGTGTATACAACACCAGCAATGGAGGCACTACCTGGACCGATTATACCGAGACCATGACCATCGGACAGATTTACAAGCTGGGGCAGGCACAAACAATGAAAGAGAAGGTGATCAACGGCTTCCAGGATAACGGCACCTATACTTACCTGGTGCCCGAATGGGTGACTACCGGAGGAGGCGACGGGATGGAGTGCGTCATTGACTATACCAACGCTTCCTGGACCTACCATACCATCTACTACGGGGATATCTTCCGTAAGTACAACAACGGCAATGAAAAGAAGATCGCCGGGAACGGCACCTTTGGCATCAACGAGAGTGGCGCCTGGGTCACCCCTTTTATCCTGCATGAAACCAATCCTGAAGCGATGTTTGTCGGCTTCAAGAATGTCTGGAGAAGTGAAAATATCAGAGCTGGCAGCCTTACCTGGACTAAGATCTCCGATTTGGGCCTGGGCAACAACTGTGTGGTAGTGGAACAATCTCCCGCCAACACCGATATCCTGTATGTGGCCAGGTATGATAACCGGCTCTTTCGCTCTGATAACTGCAACGCGGCAAGTCCCTCCTGGCTCGAGCTTACTTCGTTTTTACCATCGTCGGGTTACCCAACTGATGTAGAGGCTCATCCCACCGATCCTGACGTGGTCTACATCACCATCAATAACGGTGTCTATAAATCCACGGATAAAGGACTTACCTGGACCGGGATCACAGGCAATCTACCCAATATCCATCTCAACAGCATCACCTACTATAAAAATGCCATGGAAGGGCTATATGTGGGTACCGATGCCGGCGTCTACTACAAAGACGCTTCGATGACCGACTGGATCCCCTTCAGTGATGGGCTCCCGGTTAGTGCTATCGTCACAGAACTGGATATTTATTACGACGATACCATTGCCAACGATGCCATCCGTGCCAGCACTTACGGAAGAGGCCTCTGGGGATCCGATATGTACCATTCCGCTCCGGATGCCGACTTTGAAGCTGATAAGACCACCATCCCTGTGGGTTGCGGGGTCAACTTTACTGATCTCTCCTACGGCGTGCCTACTGAATGGTTGTGGAGCTTTGCAGGCGGAACCCCTTCCTCCTCTACGTTGAAACATCCGGTGGATATCGTCTACAATGCCATTGGGTCTTACGAAGTGAAGCTGGTGGTATCCAATGAAGCAGGAACCGACTCCATTACCAAATCTGCTTACATCACCGTGAGCGATAGCCTCCTTCCCGAGGTGGATTTTACAGCCGATAACAATGTGATCTGTGCAGGCGAGGTGGTACACCTGACCGATCTTACCGAATACTGTCCCTCCTCCTGGAGCTGGCAGTTCTCACCCAACCAGGTGGTCTACCTGGAGGGAACCACTTTGAACAGCCAGAACCCCATCGTGATGTTCACCCAAAACGGAGCTTTCACCGTCACCCTGACGGCCACCAATTCAGTTGGCTCCTCCAGTACAACCAAAACGAATTTCATCATGAACGGAGGGTACCAGCTTCCCTTCACAGATGATTTTGAGACCGGGTTTGGAACCCAGTACTGGACCATATATAACCCTGATAATCAGATCACATGGGATACCATTTCGGTCTCCGGAATTACCTCTGACAACAAGGCTGCCTGGATGAACTTCTACGATTACGTTTACATGTATAAGCGTGATCAGCTCATCAGCCCGGTGTTTGATTTCTCCAACTTCTCCAGTATCCTGCTCACCTTCCGCCATGCATATGCACAGCGGGACGTGTTGAAAGATTCCCTGATCATCCTGGTTTCCGACGACTGTGGATCAACAAATACCCGTGTTTTTGCGGAAGGACCGGATGGTACTCCCAATAGGTTTGTGACCCATGAACCCATGATGGACGCCTTCTACCCGGAAAGCGCCGACGACTGGTGCAGCGGAAGTTACGGCGTAAGCTGTTACGAAGTGGATCTCAACGCTTACTCCGGTAAACCAGATGTGAAGATTGCCTTTGAATCTTACAACCGCCGCGGGAATAACCTCTTCCTCGACGACATCACCATTACAGGAATCGTTGGGATCTCTGCCGGAACCGATCACTCCCATTCGATCCGGGTCTATCCAAACCCGACCAAAGGAGTTGTGAATATCTCGATCGACCGGCTCTCCGGAGTTGCCACCATGAAACTATTTACGATGCAAGGTCAACATGTGTGGTCAGAACAAATCGCGGAGGCAACCGGACCAGTCACCAGGCAGTTCGACCTGAGTTCGCTGACCAGAGGGATCTACTTCCTGAAGGTGACCACCAGTCAGGCCATCCTGGTAAAAAAGATCGTGAAGGAATAAAGGAAAATTGGGTTCCTGAATGAAAAGTCTGTCTGGAATAGTAATCATTCTTCTTTTTTCGGTACTCAGCCTGGGTCAAACCAGATGGCGTCCCGGCGAAATGGAGGCAAAAGTCTATCTTCATACGCCCGAGGATGTCACTACCCTCAAGAGCCTGAAACTGATGGATGAGCCGGCGCTTGAGAACGGGGTTGTCATGGCCTGGGTCTATCTGACGCCATCTGAACTGGAGAAACTGAAGGCATCCGGACTGGAATACGTGATTACCAATCCTGACCTCAACACCCACAGTCTGCATTTCTGGGATCAGGCCGTTCTGGAAAACTACCATAACTACAACCAGTTAGTTGAACTCTCGGACAGCCTGGCTACAAATTTCCCGGCCATTTGCCAGAAAACGATCCTTGGGACTTCACCCGGAGGCCGTGAGATGGGCATTTTGAAGATCAGTGATAATGTGAATGTCAATGAGAACGAAGCGGAAGTGATGTTTGATGGGGGCATCCATGGCGACGAGATCATGGGGCCGGAGGTGGTAATCCGCTATGCCCGGGATTTATGCCTGGGATATGGGAATGACTCCACTATAACCGATATTATCAACAACCGGGAGATCTGGTTGTACTACCTGGTCAATCCCGATGGATTTGCCAATGGGATCCGGTACAACTCCAACGGGGTGGACCTGAACCGCGATGCCGGATTCATGTGGGGTGGAGAGGGATACAGTTCCGCTCCCTTTTCGCAACCCGAAACAAAGATCCTGAGATCGCTGTGGCATGAACACAATTTCACGCTGTACAATAATTTCCACGGCGGCACCGAAGTGATCTCCCTGCCATGGAGTTACCGCGTTTCCCAGCCTCCCGACTGGGCCCATATCAACCAGCTGGCTTCTACCTATTCCAGTACATCGGGATACCCCAACCTGGGATATGGACAGGGGTGTATCATCATGTACCAGATCATGGGCTCCACGAAGGACTACAATTATGGTATCCTGGGTCAGGTTGGATGGTCGATGGAGATCTCCATGCTGAAACAGCCTCCTGCCAGTTTGATTCCCATGTATTATAACTACAATAAACCGGCGATCACCGAGACGATTACCAGGATTGGCTGGGGTGTGGAGGGGATCATCACCGATTCCGTTACGGGTAGTCCGGTCAAAGCGGCCGTGTTCGTCGGCTCATACTATCCGGTCTATACCTATCCGCAACTGGGCGATTACCATAAATATGTACTCCCGGGCACCTACTCGGTCACTGTAAAAGCCAGCGGGTATGAGACCAGAACCATCACGGGGGTAACGGTCCCGGCACAGGGCTCTGTGGTCGCCAACATCCAGCTGGCTCCGGCTCCCGGCTGGTATGCGTACCGTACCATGGTGACCAATATTCCCTATTTCCCAAGTTCGGGATCCTATGCAGATGAGTCGTATGTCCCCGGCATCATCGGACCGCCCGACTCGGTCAACTACAGCATCGGACGAAGCGGATACATCATCATCGACATGGGAGACACCATCTACGATGGGACTGGAGATGATTTCAAGGTCTTTGAAGGCGATTTGTCGCCCGAAGGTTACTACTGCCATGTAAGTACTGCAGTGGACGGTCCTTGGACCAGCATGGGTTCAGCTACCGGGACCACTGCATTTGATCTCTCCACCGGGTCCATTTCCGGGATCAGGTACATCAAGATTACGGATGATGGCGACGGGCAAACCAATGTCAATGATGCCGGCTTTGATCTGGACGGGATCGGGATCCTGACCCCTCCACTGATTGCCGATTTCATTGCCAGCAACAATACACCCTGTATAGGAGATAGTGTAAACTTTTACGATCAGTCTACCGGCAATCCAACGGGGTGGTTATGGGAGTTTCCCGGTGGAACCCCTTCCTCCTCCACGCAGCAGAATCCAACGGACATCTTCTACCCAACTCCCGGTTCGTACGATGTGACCCTGACCGTCATTAACAGTTACACACAGATCACCCTTACCAAAACGGATTTTATCAACGTAGTGGAGCCTCCGGAGGTATTTCTTGGCCCCGACACCCTGATCTGTTCATGGGAATCGGTTACGCTGGATGCGGGGAATCCGGGATGCACCTACGAATGGTCAACGGGTGAGACTACCCAGACCATTACCGTTGATTCAACTGGTTTCGGGATGGGAATGCACTCCATCTGGGTACAGGTGACCAACAGTGAAAATTGCCAGGATCTCGATACCATCCTGGTCACCATAGACGCCTGCACGGGTTTGGCCGAATCCCCTCTCCCCCCATCCGTCAGGATCTATCCAAACCCCAGTACAGGTACATTCTACCTGGTTGTGAATAATCATCATGGGTCAGGAGTATGTGAGATCCTGACCACCCAGGGCAGGGTTGTTTACGCGACCGTACTGGAAAAACCAGCCGAAGCTAGGAAGATGTTCCTGCCGCATTTGAAAAAAGGCCTCTACCTGTTGCGTTTACGGTCTGACAATCAAACCGTTATTGAGAAAGTGATCATACAATAAGGAAGTCTATGAAGAAACTACTTGTTTTCATCCTGATCGGACTGGTTGCCTGTGACAACTCCGTGGATCGTCAGAAAGAGGCAAAAAAAGAGATCCTGAGTACCGATAGGGCCTTTTCTGCCCGGAGTGCTGAAGAAGGCATGAATGAAGCGTTTCTCCATTTTGCCGCTGAGGATCTGGTGAAACTGCAGGAAGGACGATTCCCGGTGATCGGGAAAGAGGCCCTGCGCGATGCGTTTACGGGTATGGCCGACAGTATGTACCGCCTTACCTGGGAGTCAGTGAAGGTGGAGGTCAGTAAATCCGGCGACCTGGGTTACACCTTTGGGAACTACGAACTTTACGATTTTGCCCGCCGTGAGATCCGGTACGGTAACTACTTTACCGTTTGGAGGAAAGAGACTGACGGAACCTGGCGCTGGGTGCTGGACGGGGGCAACTCTACTCCCCGACCTGAATAACCCTCTGAATGGCATTCTCTTCCCACGGTCACCTCTGGAGCCGCAGCTTTATCATGCTGGCGCTGGGAAACCTGATGATGGCCACGGGGTTCTATTTCCTCATCCCTACCCTGCCGGTCTATGTGGTGGAGGTACTGAAGGCCCGAACCAGTGATGTGGGATACATCCTCGCTGCATACACCGTTTCAGCCCTGATCATCCGCCCCTTCACCGGAATCGCCCTCGATACCTGGGGGCGAAAATGGATTTACCTGATCTCGTTGCTGATCTTTACCCTCACCATCCTGTTCTATCCCATGATCACCTCGTTTGGCTTTTTGTTGATCCTCCGTTTTTTCCACGGTTTCTCCTGGGGAGCGACCACCACCTCAGGCATGACGGCCGTGGTGGATGTGATCCCTCCCATGAAACGTGGTCGCGGCATCGGGTACTTCGGCATCTCGTTCACCCTCGCCATGGCAATCGCACCGGTCATCGCCCTGATGGTACTCAAATCCTGGGGGTATTACTCGATGTTCCACCTGGCTGCTGCGATCTCTATGGGCGGGTTGATCCTCGTACTCTTCGTCCGGTATCCGGTCTTTCAACCTTCTTCGGAAAAGGTAAAAATTACCTGGAAGCGGTTCATCGAACCCATGGCTGTTCCCATTTCCATTCCGATGGCACTATTCGGAGTATCGTATGGTGGGATCGTCTCCTTTATTACCCTCTATGACAAGGATCTGGGGTTGGCCCAGGCAGGCGCCTTTTTCATGATACTGGCCGGCGGGGTTACCGCATCCCGCCTCTTTGCCGGACAGATCTTCGACCGGTACGGCCCCAACTACCTCATGCTCTGCGGATTTCTGGCCAATATTGCGGGATTGCTGTTCCTGGCACTGATGCTGAACACCACCGGATTCCTGATCTCCGCCGGGTTGATCGGCCTGGGTGTCGGGATCCTGATGCCCACGTTGCAAACCATGGTGAACAACGTGGTAACTGTCCACCGGAGAGGAGCTGCCAATGCAACCCTGATCACAGCCTTTGACCTCGGGATAGGTCTTGGTTCACTCGGACTGGGCTACCTTTCGGAATGGATCGGTTTCGACGGCATGTACCTGGTGTGCGTAGGGATCATGGTACTTGCCGTGATCCACTATTTCGCACACGTGAGGGAGTTCTATTCGAAGAATGTAAGACCGGAGACGTGAGATAGGGCGCAGGGCGCAGGAACCAGCAGGACAACCGGAACCGACCACTGACAACAGCCGTGAGACCCGGCAACCAGAAACAAGCAACCAGAAACCATTCCCAAAATGAACCTCTTCTTTTCTCCGGCGATTACCCCTCCTTCCCACCAGTTCGACAAAGAGGAATCGGGACATATCATCCGGGTTTTACGACTGAAGGAGGGGGATGCGATTCATCTGACCGATGGAAAGGGAAATATGTTTCCCTGTGAGATCACTGTGTCAGATCCGAAACAGTGCAAGGTCAGGATCCTTTCCACCACTCATACCCCCCCCCTACTTCACATGGCCTGCATATCGCCATAGCTCCTACGAAAAACATGAACCGGTTTGAATGGTTCCTGGAGAAAGCGACCGAGATCGGGATCGATGAGATCACCCCGTTGATTTGTGCACATGCTGAACGGGCTACGGTAAAATCCGAACGGCTGAAAAAGATCCTGATCGCAGCCATGAAACAATCGCTGAAAAGCTGTCTGCCCGTGCTTCATGAACCGCAACCGTTCGGAGAGCTGATCCGGAAAAGGTGCCCCGGACAAAAATTCATTGCCTATTGCGAAACAGGGACCGAAGCATTACTTCAAAAGGTACTGAAGAGGGGGGAATCCGCTTTGATCCTGATCGGTCCTGAAGGGGATTTCTCTCCGGAGGAGGTAGAACAGGCCAGAGAGGCTGGTTTCATCCCTGTCAGCCTCGGAAAAAGCCGGCTGCGGACGAAAACGGCGGGGGTGATGGCGTGTGTGGTGTTTCATGTAATGAACATGCAGTAGGGGCGGGTTCTGAACCCGCCCCTACAAATTATTATTGATTACCTTTGTGTCCTGATTACCGATTCCCATGAAACACTTCCTCTTTCTGCTCCTTATCCTGATTACTGGCCTCTCCGCAACACAGCCCTCGTTCCAGATCGCGTTGCTGAAATACAACGGCGGGGGCGACTGGTACGCCAATCCCACCTCCCTGCCCAACCTCGTGAAGTTTGCCAACCAGCACCTGGGAACCAATATCAGTGAGGAGATCGCTACGGTGGAGGTGGGAAGCAACGAACTCTTCCACTACCCGTTCATCCATATGACCGGCCATGGGAATGTGCTCTTTTCGCAACAGGAGGCCCGGAATCTCAGGGAATACTTACTGGCTGGAGGATTCCTGCACATCGACGACAATTACGGGCTGGATAAATATATCCGTCCGCAAATGAAACTGGTATTTCCGGAGTTGGATTTTATCGAACTCCCGTTCTCTCACCCTATTTACCACCAGAAATTCAATTTTCCGAACGGACTTCCCAAGATCCATGAACACGACAATCAGGCTCCCCAGGGATTTGGCCTGATCTGGCAAGGGAGGCTGATTTGCTTCTACTCTTATGAATGCGACCTCGGAGATGGCTGGGAGAACCAACAGGTGCATCACGATTCTGAAGCCACCCGGTTGAAGGCCCTGCAGATGGGAGCCAATATGCTGGAGTTTGTTTTTACCCAAGAATAGGAATGCAGGAATGCAGGAATGCAGTAATGTAGGAATAACATGATGCACCTGTCTAACCTGTCTAACCTGTCTAACCTGTCTAACCTGTCCACTTGTCCGCTTGTCCGCTTTTTCATACATTTGCTCAAAAATTCCCCTCGTATGGGCAAACTCTACGATCTTCTGGCAGCCGACGTGCGGTTCAAGGAGGGGCTGAAAGCCTGCCTTCATTGCGGTACCTGCACGGCTATTTGTCCGGCTGCCGAGTTTTACAATTACCTGCCCCGTCAGATCGTGGATATCTTCCAGATGAAAGATGACGGGAAAATCGAAGCATTGCTAAAAGGCGAGATGATCTAGTACTGCGGGGAGTGCATGTCGTGCGTCACCCGATGCACATCCTGAGCAGGGACCTGTCTGGCGGTGGGAGATCGAACATATCGAAGAGGTGATGGAACGTCTGGGAGCCAACTACCTCAAGACCGGGCCGGGAGTTCGAAATCCCGGCGAACGTCGCTCATGCCAGCGATGTCATTTTCAGGTTCAGGAAAGAGATTAGCATCCGGGGAAAGTGGCGGCTGGTGCACCATCAAACCGGGCAGCCACTGCGTGTGGTCGAACACATCGGATGTCATTACTCAAAAATGTTCCCTTCAAAAGGGGTGGGTGGTGCAGAATATCCCTATGTACTGATAGGGATGGTGGAAGAGTGGGGAGGTGAAGTGATCGACTATCCCGAGCGCAGGCATTGTTGCGGGTTTGGCTTCCGGCAGTATGTAGTCAGGGCAAACAGGGGGTACTCCCCGGCAAACTCGAAAAAGAAATTTGAGTCGATGAAGCCCTATAAACCCGATTTTATCCTGACGAACTGTCCGGGCTGTCCGATGTTCCTGGACAGGTGGCAATATACGCTCAGCGAAATGGAGGGAGTTACGTATGGTGAAAACGGTGAGGGGATTCCTGTACTTACTTACGAAGAGCTGGCCGGATTGATCCTGGGATACGACCCCTGGGATCTGGGATTTCAGGTACACCAGGTACCGGTCGAACCGCTGCTGGATAAGATCGGGATCCCTTATGACCCTGCTGAAAAATTTTTGGGTAAGGAGGGCAAGGATCTGGGTAAGCCGGCATCTCCGTCGGTGCTAAAGTTATTCTGATATGGCTAAGACTACAGTTGTCATTGGAGGAGGAGTAGCCGGTATGACTGCCGCTTCCCGGCTGGCGGATCTAGGAGAGAAGGTGGGGATTGCGGTGGGGGAAGATCGCTTCCTGGAACCTGTCGATGAACACACCCGGTTCAACCTTACCAGCCAGCCTGGTGTTTTTCTGGCCGGTGCTAGCAAAGGGCCGCTCACCATTTCAAATACCATAGCCGACGCCGGCGAGGCTGCCCTGCAAATTCATGAATACCTGAAAACCCTTTAACAGTGGCTTCTGTGATAGAGTTCGGATACCAGGTTAACAAAGAGAGGCTCATCGATTATGACAAAAACGATAAACGGATCCTGGAGCATCTGAAAAAGCATGAACCATCCGTTCTGACCTGCATCGCGTGTGGAAGCTGCACAGCCACCTGTAGTGCGGGGCAGTTTGTTGACTTCAACATCCGCCTGGTTCAAACCCTCCTGCGGAGAGGAGAGATCGAACCGCTGAAAAAGGAGGTTCAGAAATGCATGCTCTGCGGGAAGTGTATCCTGATATGCCCCCGTGGCGTGAATATGCGGAACCTGATCCTGGCCATCCAAACCGCAATTGATAAACTGAAATGATCTCCTTCAACCTGTTTGTGCTGCCCTTCTCCCTGGGATTGATCTACCTGCTCTATATGATCATCCGATGGTGGATCAAATGGATCAGGGGCCTGCCGGCAGAGGGTCATAAGAGGTTCCGGCGCAATGCCCTGCTTGGGTATATGCACATGAGTTTCGCCTTTGGTTGGTTTCTGTTGATCCTGTTTGGAAACATCGAAAGCCGGATCTACAGCACTACGCATGTGAATCCTCCGTATTACCCGATCTTCCTGAAATTCTTTATCCACGACAAAACAGTCCAGTGGTTCGAGATCTATACCGTTCCCGGGTTTTTCAGGTTCCTGATGGATTTTCTGCTGCTGTTTGTGCTTTCTGGATTGGTCCTGGCCATGGTGAAAAGAGGAAGGTCAAGGTGGTTTGGCATGAAACGGACCACCCATTATCAGCTAACTGATAAGGTAGCGTTAATCTGCCTCTGGCTTTGGGGATCTTTTTCGTAACGCTCCCATTCTCCCGTTACTGGCATATCCCCACCGAGGTGCTGCTGATTTTCTTCCGGCACTTCGGAATCACTCCGCAAAAAGTCACTACCTCATTCACGGAGGTGGAGATCGGAGCGTGTTCACGATGTGGGGTCTGTATCGATGTCTGCCAACTTGGATCCGCTGCCCATATTCATGATATCCAGGCTGTTAATTTTCTCAGGTCGGTGAGGGATGAGCAGGTCAACCGCGATATTGTGTTGAGGTGCCTGGTATGCGGACGCTGTCAGGAAACGTGTCCGGTTGGCATCAACGCCGACAACATCCGTTTGATTGAACGAAACAAGTTCTCCGGATCTCATGACTCTGATTTCTCCTATCTCACGGCCGATATTCCCCGTCAGGCGTCCGTGCTCTATTTCGCCGGATGCATGACACATCTTACTCCGGCCATCATCCGGGCCATGGAAGGGATCCTGAAACATGCCGGTGTGGACTACCTTTTTATAGATAAGAAAGGTACCGTTTGTTGTGGCAGACCGATGATGCTTTCAGGAAAATATGAACAGACAGAGAAGCTGGTTCTCTTCAACCGGGAGCTTATCCTCCGGTCAGGAGCTCATACCCTGGTCACCTCCTGCCCGATCTGTTTCAGGGTTTTCATGGAAGAGTATAAACTGCCTGTCCGAGTGATGCACCACTCCCAGTTTTTGCTGGAACTGATCAAAACTGGTAAAATCCCGCTGCAGGCCTACCATCGGAAAGTGGCCTACCATGCCCCTGCGACCTGGGGAGAGGAGGTCGGGAATGCAACGCACCCAGGGAGTTGCTAGCCAATGTCGCCGACCTGGTGGAGGTGCCGCAGGATGGTGAGGACTCATTATGCTGTGGCGGCAGCCTGGGAATCTTTACGATCTCCTCCCGGAAGCGTGACCTGATCACCCGTGATGCACTGAAACAACTCACCACCGCTCAACCGGAAGCAATCGCCACAGCGTGCCCCCTCTGCAAGAAAACCTTTTCGAAACATGCCGCAGTGAAGGTCCTTGATATCGCAGAGATGGTGTATGATGCTATACCTGAATAATTTTTTAGTTAATTTGATGGTTCCATCGCAGAGAGCATTCAAATGACTTTTATATAGCTTAAACCGATATGACATTCACTGAGCTTCTTGAATACCACCTCGCCGACATCGGGAACTTCTCCCTCACGGTTTCCGAATTGTTACTCATCGTGGTGATCTTTATCGCAACGTGGTTCCTCCTTTTTTTGATCAAAAGAGTGGTAGTCAGAACCATGTCAAAAGACAAATATGTAGCCGGACGACAATACTCCGTCTTCCTGCTGATAAGATACCTGGTCTGGATCATTGCCATCGTACTGATCATCGAAACGATCGGGGTGAAGGTCACGTTCCTGATCGCCAGCTCTGCTGCTCTTCTGGTCGGACTTGGCCTGGGTTTGCAACAGATCTTTCAGGACATCGTCTCGGGAATTTTTATCCTTTTTGAGGGGACTATCAAGGTAGACGACATCCTGGATGTAGGAGGGATAGTTGGAAAAATCAAAGAGATCCACCTCCGTACTTCTACCCTCCTGACCCGGGACGGAACGGTGCTGATCATCCCTAACCATAAGTTCATCAACGAGAATGTGATCAACTGGAGCCATAACCTCGAACCCACCCGTTTCCGGGTGCAGGTTGGCGTCTCTTATAGTTCAGATGAGACACAGGTGCGGGATATCCTCTATCAGTGTGCGGCCGAACATCCAGAGGTGATCAACGACCAGCCGGAGATCAAACCCATCGTACGAATTATCGATTTCGGCGACAGCTCCGTGGTTTTTGAGATCCTCTTCTGGAGTCACGACATGTTCTGGATCGAAAACATCAAAAGCGATATCCGCTTCAAGATCCGGGAGAAATTCAGGAAAGAGGGAGTTGTTATTCCATTCCCGCAGAGAGATGTGCACGTAATTGCTCCTCCAGCACCCTGATCCTCGCTTTCGCGTCGGCTTTTTTCTTTCGTTCGTTCTCGACCACGTTTGACGGCGCGTTGCTGACAAACCGTTCGTTGCACAGCTTCTTCTCTACCGAGGCCAGAAATCCCCGGGTATAGGCCAGCTCCTCCTGCAGCTTGCGAAGCTCCTCTTCGCGATCCACCTGTGCGGAGAGAGGAATGTAGAATTCAGTGGTCCGCACCACAAACGAAACCGTGCCGGCCTGCTTCTCATCCACATAAGCCAGTTCGTCGATCCCGCAGAGCTTCATCACCACCTCATCAAAGGTGACATCCACCGGTTCGGAGTGGTTCTTTTTGATCATCATCCGGATCTTCTCCTTCTGGGCGATGTTTTTCTCTTTCCTGACCGTCCGGATAGCGGTGACAACCTCCTTTGCAAATTCGAATGATTTAAGTAATCCGGGATCCGGTAAATACCCCTCCCCCAGCCCCTCCCCAACAAGGGAGGGAGATAAGCCCCCTTCAGGGGATTTGGGGGTACAATCCGGGATCGGCGCTATCATTATCGAGGCTCCCTGTTCCCTTTCAGCCAGCCGCTGCCAGATCTCTTCGGTAATAAAAGGGAGGAAAGGATGAAGCACCCGCAGGAGTTCATCAAAAAAACCGACCGTTGCCTGGAAGGTCATGGAATCGATGGGCTGCCGGAAACCAGGTTTGATCATCTCCAGGTACCACGAACAGAAATCATCCCAGAAGAGCTTATAGATTGCCATCAGGACTTCTGACAACCGGTAGGCCACAAACAACTCTTCGATCTCCTTCAACGATTGGGCAAACTGACTCTCAAACCAGGCTGCGGAAACCTGACATGCCTGTGTTTGCCCCTGAGATGCATCCACCTCCCACCCCTTTACCAACCGGAATGCGTTCCATAACTTATTGCAGAAGTTCCTTCCCTGTTCAATCAATCCTTCATCAAAGAGCAGATCGTTGCCTGCCGGGGAACATAAAAGCATCCCCATCCTGACTGCATCGGCTCCGTGCTGATCAATCAGCCGAAGGGGTTCAGGCGAATTTCCCATCGACTTGGACATCTTTCGCCCCGTTTTATCCCGCACAATACCCGTAAAATAGACGTTGTGAAAAGGGATCTCGTTCCGGTATTCCAGTCCGGCCATGATCATCCGGGCCACCCAGAAAAAGATGATCTCGGGAGCGGTAACCAGGTCATGGGTCGGGTAGTAGTAATTGATATCCGGGTTATCCGGCTTCCTGATGCCATCAAACACCGAGATCGGCCACAACCAGCTGGAGAACCAGGTGTCCATGACATCAGGATCCTGGGTAAGATCGTGAATCGTGAGACGTGAGACGTGAGACGTGATTGCGGACTGCGGACTGTGGACTGCAGACTTGGCTTTTTCAAAGGCCTCTTCTTTGCTCTTCGCCACGATCACCGTCCCATCGGGGAGGTACCAGGCCGGGATCCGCTGTCCCCACCAGAGCTGGCGGGAGATGCACCAATCCTGGACGTGTTCCATCCAGTGACGGTACATGTTCTTGTATTTGGAAGGGTGGAAACGAACCGTATCGTTCTCAACCACCTCCAATGCCGGGCCTGCCAGCTCTTTCATCCGGAGGAACCACTGCACGGAGATCCTCGGTTCGATCACTTCATCGGTGCGTTCGGAGTAGCCAATCTTATTTGCGTAATCTTCAATTTTTACAATGTGCCCGGCGGCATCAAGGTCGGTCACGATCTTTTTCCGCACGGCAAACCGCTCCTCACCAATGTAAAGTTGGGCAGCTTCACTCATGGTGCCATCGGGGTTGAAGGTATCCACCACCTCCAGGTTGTGTTTGAGTCCCAGGTTGTAATCGTTGATATCATGGGCCGGCGTGACTTTCAGTGCGCCAGTTCCAAACGCTATATCTACATAGTCATCAAAGATGACCGGCACCGACCGGTTGATCAGCGGAATGAGAATACGTTTGCCTTTCAGATGGGCATACTTGTCATCATCCGGGTGGACGCAAATGGCTGTGTCGCCCAGGATCGTTTCGGGCCGGGTGGTAGCAATCGTCACATGCTCATCAACCGTATCCTCTATCTTGTACCGGAGGTAATATAACTTCGATTGCACCTCTTTGTAGATTACCTCCTCATCGGAAACAACTGTCAGCGCCAAGGGGTCCCAGTTCACCATACGGGCTCCACGATAGATTAATCCCTTGTTATACAGATCGATAAATACATCGATAACCGAATCGTACCTGGCTTCATCCATGGTAAAACAGGTCCGATCCCAGTCGCACGAAGCTCCCAGCTTCTTCAACTGTTCCAGGATGATCCCCCCATGTTTCTCTTTCCACGTCCAGGCATGCTCCAAAAACTGCTCCCGGTTAAGTTCCGATTTATCGATCCCCTCCTCTTTGAGTTTCGCCACTACCTTGGCCTCTGTGGCAATGGATGCATGATCGGTGCCGGGAACCCAGCAGGCATTTTTGCCGCTCATCCGGGCTTTCCTGACCAGGATATCCTGGATCGTATTGTTGAGCATGTGCCCCATGTGGAGGACACCGGTTACATTCGGAGGGGGAATTACAATGCAGTAAGGTTTGCGGTTGTCGGGTTCAGAATGAAAATATCCCTGTTTCATCCAGTAGTCGTACCATTTGCTCTCAACTAATGCAGGGTTATATCTTGAAGGAATCTCCATCGTGTATCAGTCAATTTAGAAGCTGCAAAATTACGAAAACCGGGATAAATACTTCCTCCCAGCCCCACATAACAGGGCTAATTCATAATTCGTAATTCGTAATTCGTAATTGGCTCCGCCGAACTCCGCTTCGCTCCGGTTCGTAATTCAATACAGTTTGCTCCTCTTGACCAGGTAAGGCAGCAGCACCTGTTCAAACCCTCTTTTAATATCGGCCTCCACCAGGTCAATGCGGTACTGTCCGCACCGGAGCTTCAGCTCCTCCCTGAACCGGCCAACCGCCTCCATGTATTGTTGCTTCACCTCCGAAGGGAAAAGTTTGACCTGCTGTCCGGTCTCCATGTCGATGAAGCGGTAGGGACGGTTCTCAAAGGAAAAATCAACCTCTTTGGATTGATCCGTGACGTGAAAGAGGACGACTTCATGCCTGTTATGCTTCAGGTGCTGGAGCGAGGCAAAGAGTTCATCGGGATCCCGGGTATTTTCAAACATATCGCTGAAGATGACGACCAGGGAGCGTTTATGGATCCGTTCTGCCAGTTCATGGATGGTATCTGCCACAGCCGTTCTCTTCCTGGTGCCCGGTGATATGGGATGAATCAGCTTCTCCAGCTCCGAAAAGAGGTATTTGTGATGGACGTTACTGGATTTGGATGGGGTGTGGAGTTCAATCATGTCTGAAAAAATACTGACCCCGGCAGCATCCCGTTGCTTGCGGAAGAGATAGATCAATGCAGCACTGACATAGATGGAAAAGGTGATCTTATTGGGATGGTCAATATCGGGTTTCTCCAGCACGGGGTAGTACATGGAAGAAGAGTTATCGATCAGGATCTGGCAGCGCAGGTTAGTCTCTTCCTCATACCTTTTTACATAGAGTCTGTCAGTGCGGCCATAGAGTTTCCAGTCTATGTTGCGGATCGACTCTCCGGAGTTGTACAACCGGTGTTCGGCAAACTCGACGGAGAATCCATGAAAGGGGCTTTTATGCAATCCTGTGATAAATCCCTCTACCACCTGGCGGGCAAGGAATTCCAAGGAGCTGAACTGTTCCAGGCGGGATTGGTCAATGGGGGGAGGAGGCAATTTATAAATGTTTTTCAATTATCCCCTTATACGTAGCCTTGGGGACAGCTCCCACCTGTTTGTCAACAATCTCTCCATTCTTAAAAAAGAGTACAGTAGGAATATTCCGGACATGGTAAGTAGCTGTGGTAGAGGGGTTTTCGTCAACATTTAGCTCTCCGGCCACAATACGGCCTACGTATTCATCTGCCAGTTCATGGATGATGGGGCCTACCATCCGGCATGGTCCGCACCATTCAGCGCTCAGGTCGACTACGGCGAGCTTGTCAGCTTTGATGACTTTCTCATCAAAATTGGCATCGGTGAAAGATTCAAACATAGGTTATTCAATTAAGAATTAAGCATTACAAAGATAGGGTTATTCCTGAGATACACGTACTTCAAGTTCATCAGAATCGGCAAGCTGGTCGATCATCTCTCTTGGGTTCACTTTAAATTTTCTGGAGGGCAAATCGATCGCCAGTTCAGCATCCTTATCGTAGACGCGGACCCTCAGGCTGCATTTCCCTTTTTTACTTTTTGCCAGTGCATAGGTCTTTTCTATCAACTCCGCGTTCAGGTCGCTGAGCTTCACGGTAACTGAGAGATTCTTTGCGTATTTCTCCATCACCTCCGTCAACAGAGTCATGTTCGTGACTTTCACCCGGAGCTGGTCAGGTGCATCATAGCGGGTCTCTACACGAGCTTTCACGTAAACATACATACCCTCCTCCAGCAGGTGCTTCCATTTCAGGTAATCCTCCGAATAGAGAAAGAGGTTCATGGAGTCGAGGTAATCTTCGAGGGTGAATGAGCCATATGGTTTCCCGTTTTTCCCTATCTTATGAGCAGAGGCGATCACAATTCCGGCAAACGAAACATCCCTATTCCGGAACTCCTTCATATCGGCCTTCAGCTTTTCGAGGGTAACTGTACAGAAACTCTTCATCTCCATGTTGAAATCGTCCAGCGGATGACCGGTCATATAGAACCCTGTAATCTCTTTTTCATGCTTTAATTGTTCAATCCTCGTCCAGGGATGGCATTCAGGAAGCTGCAATTCGGTCATTTCGATCTCCTCATCCTCTCCGAACAGCGACTGCTGAGAGGAGTTCTTCCGGGCTGCGTAATCGGCAGCATGACGGATGACCTTCTCCAGGAAGGTGTTCTCTTCACCCGGTTCCTGGAAAAAGTACTGGGCACGGTGGGTATGTTCAAACCCATCGAACGCCCCGGCTTTGGCAAGCGCTTCAAGGCAACGTTTGTTGACGGTATGGGCATTGACGCGGGTGGTGAGGTCGAAGATGCTGGAGAAGGGTCCGTTTTTCGTTCGTTCCTCTATGATGCTCATCACGGCCGACTCCCCTACATTTTTAATTCCTGCCATGCCAAACCGGATCTCCCCTTTTTTATTGACAGTGAATTTCAGCTCGCTCTCATTGACATCCGGTCCCAGCACAGAAAGATGCATCCGTTTACACTCCTCGATGAAAAGGGTGATCTCCTTCAGGTCAGTGAGGTTACGGCTCAACACTGCAGCCATGAATTCGGCCGGATAGTGTGCTTTTAGGTAAGCCATCCGGTAGGCTACATAGGCATAACAGGTGCTGTGAGATTTGTTAAAGGCATAATTGGCAAAAGCTTCCCAATCTTTCCAGATCTTGATGACGATCTTTTCATCATGCCCGTTTTGTTTACACCCTGCGATGAATTTGGGTTTCAGCTCGTTCATCATCGACTCGATCTTTTTTCCCATGGCCTTACGCAGCGAGTCGGCCTCCCCTTTGGTAAACCCTGCCAGCAACTGGCTCAGAAGCATCACCTGTTCCTGATACACGGTGATTCCATAGGTGTCCTTCAGGTACTTCTCCATTTCAGGAATGTCGTAAGAGATCTTCTCCCGGCCATGTTTCCGGTTGATGAACCTGGGGATGTAGTCCATTGGCCCGGGCCGGTAGAGGGCGTTCATGGCAATCAGGTCCTCGATCTTATTCGGCTTCAGGTCCCGAAGGTACTTTTTCATCCCGTCCGACTCAAACTGAAAGATCCCGGTGGTTTTTCCCTGGCTGAATAACTGGTATGTCAGTTCATCATCCAATGGAATGGATTCGATATCAATCGTAATCCCTTTGGAGTTTTTCACATTCCTGACCGCATCGTTGATGATAGCCAGGGTTTTCAGTCCCAGGAAATCCATCTTCAGCATCCCCACTTTCTCGATATGGTCTCCATCATACTGGGTGACCAGGAGGTCTGACTCTTTCGAAACGGTAATCGGGACATGTTCGATCAGGCTGTTTTTCCCGATGATGATTCCACAGGCATGCAGTCCGGTTTGCCGGATGGACCCTTCGAGTGTCTCCGCATACTTCAGTGTTTCGGAGACCAGTTTGTTGGCTGACATCCGCAACGCTTTCAACTCAGGAACCTCTTCGTAGGCCTGTCTCAGGGTGATCCCCGGCCTGGAGGGAACCAGTTTGGTGATGCGGTTGACTTCATCCAGTGGCATCTCGTGTACCCTGGCCACATCGCGGATCGCACCTTTAGCTGCCATCGTTCCGAAGGTGATGATCTGGGCTACCTTGTCTTTCCCATACTTCTCCACCACCCATTTGAGCACCTTCTCTCGGCCGTCTTCATCGAAATCGATATCGATATCCGGCATCGAGATCCGGTCGGGATTAAGGAACCGCTCAAATAGCAGGTGGTACTGCAATGGATCTATATCGGTGATCCGGGTGGCGTAAGCCACCACCGATCCGGCAGCGGAGCCACGACCCGGGCCTACGGATACGCCCATTTCCCGGGCAGCGTCCAGCAGATCCTGAACGATCAGAAAATAGCCCGGGTAACCCATTTTTTTAATCGTATCCAGCTCGAAATCGATCCGTTCCCTGATCTCCCCGGTAATCTCCGGATAGCGCCTGGCTGCTCCCTCATAGGTTTGATGCCTCAGGTAAGCGTCGGCATCCTCGAAGCCTTCAGGGATGGAAAAATCCGGCATGACCGGATCCCTGTCCAGGGAAAATTTCTCAACCTTCTCCGCGATCTCCAGGGTATGATCAAGTGCTTCCGGGATATCAGCGAAAAGTTCATTCATCTGCTTGCGCGACTTAAACCACTCCTGACCCGTGTATCGAAGCCTGTTTGTCTCAGTCATCACCTTGCCGGTATTGATACACAGCAACCGGTCATGTGCTTCAGCATCCTCTTCATGGAGAAAGTGAACATCATTGGTGGCGATCAGTTTGACCCCTGTCGTTCTGGAGAGTTCAATCAAGGCATTGTTGACCAGCGTTTGCCGCTGAAACACACTCGCATCGCGGGTGGAGTCTGTCACCTGATGGCGAATGAGCTCCAGGTAGAAATCCTCTCCAAATATCTCTTTAAATTCAAGAATGTTTCGTTCTGCCCGCTCCGGATCATCCGCCAGGATAGCTCGTGGGATCTGTCCGGCCAAACAGGCGGAAGAGGCGATCAGACCCTCGTGAACCTGCTTCAGTAACTCTTTGTCGATCCTGGGTTTGTAATAGTGTCCCTTTGTCCATGCCAGCGAGATCAGCTTCACCAGGTTGTAATAACCTGTCCTATTTTTAACCAGCAGGATAAGATGATCTCCCTTTCTGTCAACCACATCCACCTTATCCACCATCCCACGCCTGGCAACATAGGTTTCACACCCGATGATCGGAGTGAAATCAGTAAATGCTTTGCAAGTCTGCGTGAACTCCTTCACCCCGAAGAGATTTCCATGATCGGTAACGGCCACGCCCCGCATCCCGTCATCGACGGCCTTCTGTACCAAACTCTTGATATGACAGGCTCCATCGAGGATGGAGTAGGGTGAATGCACATGCAAATGGACGAAATCCCTCATGGCTGTAAAAGTACTTAAAATCCTTCCGGCGATCGGGCAATGTTGATAAAAATGTACTATCTTTGTTAACAACTATAAAACACCTCCGCATCCTTTTTCAACTCCTGATCCTGGTACTATGCTAGTCAGCCTGGCCACACCTGAACCTTGAAGGGTATCATCATATTTGTTTCTTATAATTTAAAGTGCTACTTTTGCACCCCAATTTCATACACCTAATTTTGCAATTCATTGAAGTAACATGCCAGCAAAGATCAGATTACAGAGAAGGGGTAAAAAGGGACAACCTTTTTATCACATTATGATTGCGGATGGTCGTGCACCACGTGACGGAAGATTCATTGAAAAAATTGGCTATTACAATCCTCTGACCAAACCTGCAGAGATTGAGATCAATTTTGAGAGCGCCCTTTACTGGTTGCAGAAGGGAGCACAACCCACGGATACGGTCAGAGCCATCCTCTCCTACAAAGGAGTTATGTACAAAAACCACCTGCTGAAAGGAGTTCAGAAGGGAGCGTTGACACCCGAACAGGTTGAAGAGAAGTTCCAGGTATGGCTCTCGGAAAAGGAGGCCAGGATCAACTCGAAAAAGAATGAACAGGAGCTGAGTCTCAAAGAGGCGCACAAAGCTGCCCTCGACCATGAGAAAAAGGTAAACGAAACCAAAGCCCAGGCTCTGGCAAAGAAATATGCCAAGGCAAAGAAAGCAGCTGAAGGAGAAGCCGAAGAAGAGGGTCCTGCTGCGAAAGAGGGAGCCACGGAGGTGACCGGGTCTGTAGCGGAACCTGCGGCCGGAGAGGTGACTGAGGAGGGTGCAAAAGCTGAAGAACCAGCTCCAGAAGAGGAACCAACCCAAGAAGAACCGACCGAAGAAGAACCAACCGGGGAAGAACCAACCGTGGAAGAACCAACCGTAGAAGAACCAACCGTGGAAGAACCAAAGAAAGAGGAACCGTTGCCGTAACCCTTGAACTTTGGAGATATGAATCCGGATGATTTCTACTACCTGGGGAAGATACTGAAAAGACATGGGAATCATGGTCATTTGATGGCACTCCTCGAAGTGGACGACGCCAGGGATTACCAACATCTGAAATCCGTTTATGTCGATGTGTCACATGAACGGATTCCTTTTTTTATTGAATCGGTGGAATTGTTGGAAAAGAAAAAGATACTCCTGAAAATTCAGGATGTGTCCACCCCTGATCACGCCGATGCCTTTGCAGGACGTGAGTTGTATCTGCCCCTCTCCTCCCTCCCTGAACTGGAGGGAAACCGATTCTATTACCATGAAGTGAAAGGATTCCTCATCATCGACGAGGTGTTTGGTGAATTGGGGATCATCGAAGATATCCTGGAACTGCCCCGGCAGTCCCTGTTTCAGATCAGATATCAACATAAAGAGATCCTCATCCCGGTGGTTGATGAAGTGATCCGGGAGGTCAGCCGGGCTAACCAGACCATTTACATCCGTGCACCGGAGGGATTAATTGACCTTTATCTTTAGGAAATAAACAGAATCCATGTAACTTTGCACACGATTTGTTAATTAATTCACAATATAATCGAAGTAACATGAACATTGAAAAGATCATGCACGACCTGGAGAAGAAGAATCCGGGTGAAGTGGAGTACTTACAAGCTGTCAGAGAGGTATTGGAGTCCATCGAGGAGATCTATAACGAAAATCCCCAGTTTGAATCCGGCAACATCATCGATCGGATCATTGATCCTGACCGGATCTATACGTTCAAGGTAAGCTGGGTTGGCGATAACGGGAAAGTGCATGTGAATCGAGGCTATCGCATACAGTTCAACAACGCAATTGGACCGTATAAAGGGGGATTGCGGTTTCACCCAAGTGTGAACCTGAGCATCCTGAAGTTTCTTGGCTTCGAACAGGTCTTCAAGAACAGTCTGACCACCCTTCCGATGGGCGGAGCCAAAGGGGGTTCAGATTTTGATCCCAAAGGGAAATCCAACGGGGAGATCATGCGTTTCTGCCAGGGATTCATGCTGGAACTCTGGAAGATCATTGGCCCTGAGACTGATGTCCCTGCCGGAGATATTGGTGTGGGTGGCAGAGAGATCGGCTTCCTCTACGGAATGTATAAAAAACTGGCCAGAGAGAACTCCGGTGTGCTGACGGGCAAAGGGCTGAATTGGGGTGGAAGCCTGATCCGTCCGGAAGCAACCGGTTTCGGAACCGTCTACTTTGCCAATGAGATGCTGAATACCAAAGGAGACTCCCTTACAGGCAAAATCGTGGCCCTCTCGGGGTTCGGAAACGTGGCGTGGGGTGCTGCAATAAAAGCAACCGAACTGGGAGCAAATGTTGTAACGATCTCCGGCCCTGACGGATATGTCTATGATCCCGATGGCATCACCGGTGAGAAGATCGATTACCTCCTGGATCTGAGAGCCTCCAACGAGGATATCGTGAAACCCTATACCTACGAATTCCCCACCGCCCAGTTCCACCAGGGAAAACATCCCTGGGAAGTGCAGTGCGATATCGCCCTTCCCTGTGCCACACAGAATGAGTTGAACAAAGAGGATGCCCAGCATTTGATCAACAATGGAGTTTTGTGTGTTGCTGAGGGAGCAAATATGCCCAGTACGCCGGAAGCCGTTGAGCTGTTCCTTGAGAATAAGGTGCTGTTTGCGCCCGGGAAAGCAGTCAACGCCGGTGGCGTGTCTACATCGGGACTCGAAATGTCACAAAATGCGATGAAGCTCAGTTGGCCGTTAACCGAGGTTGACAGCCGCCTGCAGCAAATTATGAGCAGCATCCACGAGCAGTGTGTGAAGCATGGAACCGACCCCGACGGCTATGTAAATTATGTCAAAGGAGCCAACGTAGCCGGATTCCTAAAGGTGGCAAACGCGATGCTGGACCAGGGAATCATCTGATGGCCTTCGTCTCTCCATTATTCCTCTATGGCCTCTTTGCCCTGGCGATCCCGATCCTGATCCACCTGATCAACTTCAGGCGGTACAGGAAGATCTGGTTTACCAATGTCAGGTTCCTGGCGGAGATTAAACAGGAGAGCCGGAAACGGTCCCGGCTCAAGCAATGGATCCTGCTGGCAACCAGGTTGCTGACCATCACCTCCCTGGTCATTGCGTTCGCCCAACCCTACATTCCCTCTCCCCTGCAACCCGAAAAACCACAACAACAACAGGGGGTCAGCATTTTCGTGGATAATTCGTTCAGCATGGATGCCGTGGGAAGTGAAGGAAAACTTATGGAGACAGCCAAAGCAAAAGCCAGGGAAATTGTGGAGGCTTACAAACCCTCTGACCGCTTCCAGTTACTCACCAATGATTTTGAAGGAGCCCATCAGCACCTTGTTTCCCGCGATGAGTTTCTGAAATTGCTGGAAGAGGTCCGGATCTCGCCAGCCTCCCGGAAAATCTCCCAGGTGGTATCGAGACAACAGGACCTTCTTGCAACCTCCCCCCACCTCTCCCGGAATATCTTCCTTATTTCGGATTTCCAGGAGGTGACGAGTGATTTCGATCACCTCACTCCCGATACCTCCGCATCCTTTTTTATCCTGCCGCTTGCAGCCAATCGTACCGGGAACCTGTACATTGACACGGCCTACTTTGAGTCGGCCGTGCAGCAGCCCGATCAACTTTCGCACCTGCGGGTTCGCATCAGAAATACGGGGTCAGACCGGCTGGAGAAGATCCCGGTGAAACTGGTGATCAATAACCGGCAAAAGGCGCTAGCCAGCGCCGGAATCGATCCCGGATCGGAAACGGAACTGATCCTTCCCTTTACCAACAACAGGAGCGGGATCCAGTCAGGGTACCTGGAGCTCCCTGATTATCCGATTGTTTATGACGACCGGTGTTACCTCAGTTACCCACTTGTTACCACCGTTTCAATCCTCTGCATCAACCAGGAGGGCGAGAATCCTTACCTGAATGCCCTCTTTGGGAGCGATTCGGCGTTCCATTTTGTAAACGCCGGGGTGAACCGGCTCAACTACTCTTCTTTCGGTGGCTATTCCCTGATCATCCTGAACCAGGTAAACCGTATTTCATCCGGACTGGCCCAGGAACTTACGCGGTTTACCCTCAACGGAGGAAGTCTGCTGGTCATTCTGCCGGTGGAGATCGACCAGGCTGATTACAGGGGGTTTTTCCATGCCCTTGGAATCCCGGAACCAGAGGATGCAGATACAGCTCTGCTCCGGGTTTCGCAAATCCGCGTGGAAAGCCAGGTCTACAAGGACGTATTTGAACCAAATGCATCGGGCAGGATTGAACTACCCGCTAACGCCGATCTTCCCGTGGTCAGCCTGCACTACCCGCTACATCTGACTACCGCCTCCAGGATAGAGCCTTTGCTGCTATTGCAAAACGGTGATGTGCTGCTGGCCAGGGCGCCCCACGGAAAAGGGGAGGTGTACCTGTTGACCTCTCCTCTTGAACTACGTAATTCAAGCCTGCCGGGACATCTCCTGTTTGTCCCCACCTTTTATAAAATCGCTTTACTAAGCCAGCCACGCAGCGATCTCTATTATTTTACCGCAACGAACAAGCCGGTTGAAGTACCTGCTGATACGCTTCAGCATGACCTGGTGTTCCGGATCGTAAAGCAGGATTCCGAATTGGTGATCATTCCCGAACTGAGATTCGTGGAGGGAAGAATGCTTCTCTATCCCCATGACCAGATCCGGGAAGCCGGCCTCTTCACCCTCTATCTCGGGGAGAAGCCCCTGACCGGTCTTGCCTTCAACTTTCCGCGTACTGAATCTGATCTTCACTGCCTGGATCCGGTATCTATCCGGGAGATCCTGGAACGTAAAGAAATCAGATCCTTTGTCCTGCTGCAGGCCGACCACCCTTCGCTGACGAAGGAGATCCGGGAGGCCGGGCGGGGAAAACCACTCTGGAAACTTTTCATCCTGATCGCCCTCTTCCTTCTCGCTCTGGAGATAGTCATTATTAGACTGTTTCCGAAACAATAGTGTCAAAAAAACGTACACTAGTGTCAAAATATTTGACACCTTTAGGTGCTTCCTAAAGGGAAATTATTTTATATCTATCTGTTATACAGATATTTATAATTTTGGTACAATATTTGCAGTATGGCTAAGTCCATAAGGAAGCAAATAAAAAATATCAATATTAAATTCTAACGCCATGAAAACGTTAAGCATCATCAACCTGCACAAAGCCGAGATCAAGAAGAATCTGTTAGCAAAAATCAGAGGTGGAGAAGAAATTAAATGTTTTTGCACGGCGACTAATCCTTACGTCGTCATAAAAAAGCAGGGCGGTAGCACCAAGCTTTGCTATTGTGATGAAGTAACCACCAGCACTGCAGGCGTTTACAGCAGCACACCGGATTAATTCCTAAAAGTGTTACCTTTGCCACTACCCGAAATGGGCAGGTGTGTAACATGATGTCCAAAGACTGATGAAAAATGCGGTTTTCTTTACATCAGGCAAAGGTAACTGTTATCTGTACAGCCCGTACAGAAACCAGCTCCGGCTTTGTCATCCTCTGATTCATCACTTTTTTTCTCTCGAAAAAAAAGGCACGAACCTCGGCCGGTGGATCACAACCATTCAGAAAAATAGAAATCTTACCATTCAGGGAATGGGGACATTCTCCCACTCAGAAGTCAATTATCAGCTGGAAAAATACCGGTTCCTGAAACGAAATGGGTTCCTGAAACAGGCCAGGGATATCAACATTGAAGGAAGGCTGAAGGCCTCCGATGTGAAGAAAAATATAACCTCCGTCAAGCAGCTCATTTTTGAAGTGACGGAAGATTGCAACCTAAACTGCACCTACTGCACCTACAGCAAATATTACATCAACAAAGAGAGACACAACAGCTATTTGTCATTCGGAAATGTCCGGCATACGTTAACGGAGCTGATCTCCAAACGCACCACCTCCCCATCAAACCACCTCATCGTCAGTTTCTACGGAGGCGAACCACTGAAAAATTTCGAACTCATCAAATCGGTGGTGGAATTTACCGGCAGCTATCCGAAAGATCAGATCTCCTTTACCTACTCCCTCTCCAGCAATGGTCTTTTATTGAAAAAATACATCGCTTTTCTGGTCGAACATGCCTTTGAGCTCTCCGTTAGCCTCGATGGAGATGAAATAGCCAATTCGTTCCGGGTAACGAAGAACAATAAACCATCGTTTGACATGGTAACCAAAAACCTCGACTACGTCAGGACACACTATCCCGAATATTTCGAAAAAAACATCAGTTTCCTGACCGTGTTGCATAACCGGAACTCGATCAAATCCGTGTTCGAATTCTTCCAGGAACGGTATGGAAAGGTGCCGCAAATGTCGGATGTCAATCCAATCAATCTTAACCCATTGCACGAAAGAGAGTTCCGGGAGAAGTTGCGATCAAAACCGATCACACCGCAGGAAGAGAAAGAGACCATCAAACAGATGGAGAACAGGCATCCGAAGGTCAGGGAGCTGGCCAAGGTCCTGGAATATTACTCTGGTTTCGTGTTTAAGAACTACCTGGAGATGATCTCTCCAAAACGGGGAAAGGTCTCTTCCAAAAAGTATATACCAACGGCCACCTGTACCCCCTTCTCCATCCGGGCCTATTTTTCGGCCGACGGTACCGTTCTTCCCTGTGAGCATATCAGTCCGTTTTATGGGATCGGCTCCTATTCCGACCACCGTCTATCCCTTGATCCCGCAGGTATGGCCAGCCTCTACAACAACTATTACGATAAGATCTCCCGGTACTGCAGAAAATGTTATTTCATCGATAACTGCCAGGAATGTCTCTTCAATACCGGGGTGGAGACAGACCATCCATCCTGCTCATTCTACACCACAGAGACCGGATTCAAGGAGTACCTGAAGAAGCATTACTCCAACATTGAGAACGATTATAAGTTTTACCGGAAAACCGCTCAAACCACTTTCTATGAAGGATAATCCTCCATGGCTGTTTCTGGAACCTTATGTACATATGCTTCACCGGGAGGGAGCCCTTCTTCTATACAATACCATCAGTAAAACCGTGTTGGAGTTCAGCAACTCCCGGGAGCTATCCAAACTTGCAGACGAACTGCTGGACCCTGACAATGGATATGTGGTCCCCCTGTCTGCCAGTCAGCTTCAGGATCCAGAAGTCCAGGATTTCCTCCACCAGGTCAGGCAACACTTCATGGGAGATCTCCTCGATCCCTCCTGGTCGGAGTGCAAACCGGTCAACATTGTTCCTGAGCCCTTTGTCAAGCATGGTCTCAGGCCTGTTCCCATACAGAAATCCCCCCTGAAACCCGGCCTGGAGGTCCGCAATTATTTACAGGAACTCACCCTCTTTTTGAATGCCGGAACCGAACCATCATCCGGTCCATCCGCCAGCGCATACCTTCAGTTCTCATACCCCTCCTTAGTTTCAGATAAAGAGGAACAGATGGAGCTTCCCCTCTTCCGTGCGATGATCGATGATGTCAATCTTTATACGCCAACGCTGATCCACATCTCCGGTATGAACCTGCTTGCCTATCCCCATTTGGAAGAGGTGATCAGAAAACTGGCATCCAGCCCTTTTCAAAAGAAATATCACCTCCTTATCGATCACTGGGAGGAACGGATCATCCCTTTTATCCTGGCTCAGAAACAGACTACCCTCGCCCTCTACATCACGTTCCCCTCCCATCCGGAACCCATCGCCGGGTATCTGCAGAGCCTCCCGGCTCGGAAACTCCTGAAGAGACTGGAGTTCAACTTATTGGTCAGCAACCAGGAGGAGCTGCAGATGGCGCAGGAAACCGTCAGGATGCTCGACCTTACCAACGTCTATTTCAAGCCTGTCTATAACGGGGAAAATCTTGATTTCTTCAGGCAGCATGTGTTTGTTTCCAGGGAGGAGATTCTGGCTTCACAACCAGATCAACGGGAGGTGTTCTCCAGGATCTCGATCAACGAAAACGATTTCGGAAAACTCTCTGTTTTCCCCGCAGGGGAAGCCTATGCCAATTTGAATGATCCCATGATCGGAGAGGCGACAAAGAGCTCCCTGGTTCAGCTGGTCACCCAGGAACTGGACAGGGGAATCAGCTGGCGACGAACCCGCGCCGGCGTCACTCCTTGCAACGGGTGTCTCTATCAGTTCCTGTGTCCTCCCATCAGCTCCTATGAGATTTTTCTGAAGCGGTTTAATTTCTGCGATGTCCATCCAAACGGGAAAGAGTCATGAACTGGAACTCATTGGTAACCTCTTACCGATTCATGATGAAGAGTAGAATCTTCACCGCCATCAACCTGATCGGGCTGACGGCCGGGTTGACGGTCTCCTTTTTCCTGCTGATCTACATCATCAATGAATTAAGTTACAACTCCTTTCATGCCAGAAGCGACCGGATCTACCGCATCATCACGCAAACCGAAAAGAATACCATCCCCTTGTCCCCTTCCCTTCTTCCGGCCAGGCTTCAGGAGCAATCCGAGGGTATTTTACAGGCAGGTGGCATGGTTGAAGTCCAATTCTTAACGGGTCCGGTAAGGGTTAAAAAAGGGCAAAATTACCACGAGGAACCTGGATTTTTCTGTGCCGATCCGGCGGTTCTGGATATCCTCAGCTTCAACATTGCCGGCGGTGAAGGAGGTGCAGGATTACACAAGGCAGGATCCGTCATGCTTTCACGACCTGTTGCCCTGAAATATTTTGACCAGGCGGATCCAATCGGGCAGAAGTTGGAGATTAAATCCGGTGGAGTCCCCGTTTCCTTAACCGTTTCCGGTATTTTTGAAAAGCTGCCCTGGAACTCCACCATGGAAGTTGACTTTATTGCCGGGATGGATCTTTTCCATTTCCTGCTGAATGAGTTTGGCATTGACCTGGAAACAGAGACGGTGAATTATGCGGATTTTTATGCAGAAAACTATATTCTGGTTGACCGTCGTGGGAGAATACCTGAACTGATGGATCAGCTCCCATCGCTTCTGGATACCCTGGGACTCACCGCGCGGAAGATTGCTTTTTCTTTTCAGAACATCCAGGACATTCATCTCGATTCGGAGGAGATTACAAACGATTTCCACCAGAAGGGAACCCGGTCGGCTCTCTTCTATTATGGCTCACTGGCCTTTGCCATCTTACTGCTTGCCGGCATCAACTACTCTATCCTCAGTACCGCCCGTTCGGCCTTGCGATTTAAGGAGATCGGGGTCAGGAAGGTCCTGGGAGCTACCAAACGGGAATTACGGATTCAGGTACTCGCCGAATCGATGTTGCTGACCTTTTTGGCCCTGCCCCTCGCTTTTCTGGTGCTGGGGTTCATTGAGCCCTTTGCCGACCGGTTATATGGGTATGAGATCCAGCTATACACCTGGAACATGCTGATTTACATTCCCCTCTTCGCTGTCATCACCCTGCTTATCGGATTGACCTCCGGAGGCTATCTTGCCTTTTACCTTTCGGCCCTGAATCCATTGAAAGCTATTAAAAACCAGGTATTTACACGTCAGCGCTTCAGCCTGAGCAAAGGGTTCATTGTGCTTCAACTGCTGATCACCCTGTTCCTGCTGGGGTGTGTGCTGATCATCTTTGCCCAGCTCGATTATTGCCTGAATACAAACAGTGGCATACAGAAGAGAGAGCTGTTGATCGTTTCATTCGATCCGGCAGAGTTTCATTTCTACCCCGAGCTTCGTGACCGGATTCAGGAAGAAGAGGCCGTCGTGTCTGTCTCGGGCAGTTCCATCATTCCTCCCACCAACGCCAGTTCGTTCATCTCGTTTACCATCTCATCCCCCGGTTCATTGTCAGAAACAGTCCTACTGGAGAATTATTATGTGGACAGAGACTTTTTCACCACCCTTGGTATCGGGATGGTATCAGGTGAAGATATCAGACCGGCAGGGGGTACCCAATCCGAAGTACCCGTTATTCTCAACCAGGAGGCCAAAGCGCTGCTGGGTCTCGAGCAACCGGTGGGGACCTCTCTTGGTAAAAGCATCGTCACGGGAGTGGTCAGGGATTTCAACATCCACTCTTTTCATTCGAAAATTTTACCGGCAGTATTCACCTACAATCCCTCCGAGTGCAGTTACCTGGTGGTCAGATGCCAGCCGGGAGCTTTAAAAAAGGCACGTCAACTAGTAGAGAAACACTGGCTTGCGCTGGCACCTGATCTTCCGTTTGCCAGTGCCACATTCGATGATGAACTGAATCTGATGTACTCCACGGAGCAGAAATTTGGTCAGGTGGTAGCCTCCTTCTCCTTTCTGGCCTTCATCATCACGGGGATGGGTCTTTTTGGTCTTGCCCTCCTGATGATCGAGCGCCGGTTGAAAGAGATTGCCGTCAGGAAGATCTTCGGCGCCTCGAACCACGACATCCTGTTCCGGGTGCAAAAAGAGTTTCTGCTGTATATCCTGCTGGCATCAGTGGTTGCCATCCCGGTAACCTGGTATATCATGAACAGCTGGTTATCTTCTTTCTACTATAAAGTTCCGGTACACTGGTACCTCTTTTTGATTGCCGTCCTGTCCATCACTATTTTTGTATCCTCGATCATCATGATCAGGACCTGGGCTGTTCTGCGTAAGAACCTGATCAACGTGTTGAGATATGAGTAGGTTCCCATTTTCACGGCAACTCGATTCCATGGATTGCGGTCCTGCCTGCCTCCAGATGGTCGCCCGTTTTCATGGGAAGAACTACTCCCTCTCCACCCTCCGCGACCTCTGTCATATCACCCGCGATGGGGTCACCATGCTGGGGATCAGTGATGCTGCTGAAGCCACCGGATACCATACCCTCGGTGTAAAGATCAGTTTCGGCGAGCTCCTCGCGGAAGCTCCCCTCCCCTGCATCCTTCACTGGCAACAGAATCACTTCGTGGTGTTGTACCGGGTGAAAGAAAAGCATGGGAAGAAAAAGCTCTTCATCGCAGATCCGGCCATCGGGAGAGTGAAATACAGTGAGGAGGAGTTTTTGAAAAGATGGCTCTCGGAGGTGAAACCGGAGGAAGAACAGAAAGGGATATGCCTGCTTCTGGAACCCACGGAAGCGTTTCATTCAAAGAGGGATGAAGAGACCGGGATGTCGCGCCTCCGGTTCATCTTCAGCTACCTGAAACCCCACCGGAAACTCTTCTCACAGCTGGTGCTGGGCATGCTGCTCGGAAGCCTCTTCATGCTGATCTTCCCCTTCCTCACACAGTCGATCATCGATGTGGGGATCCAGAACCAGGACCTGAGCTTCATCTTCCTGGTACTGCTGGCCATGATGGCTCTCTTTCTCGGCCAGATCTCAGTGGAGTTCATCCGGGGGTGGATCCTCCTGCACATCAGTACCCGGATCAACATCTCATTGATCTCCGACTTCCTGATCAAGATCATGAGGCTGCCCATCGGTTTCTTTGACACCAAACGAACCGGCGACCTGATCCAGCGCATTCTCGACCACGACCGGATACAGTCCTTTCTCACTGTCAGTTCACTCAGCATTCTCTTTTCCATCGTGAACTTCATCATCTTCGGACTGGTTCTCCTGGCTTACAACTCCACAATCTTTCTGGTTTTTATAGCGGGCAGCATGCTCTATGGCCTCTGGGTTTACCTGTTCATGAACCGCAGGAAAGAGCTCGATTACGCCCGTTTCTCCTACATGGCTGAAAATCAGGGGAACCTCTTTCAACTGGTAACCGCCATGCAGGAGATCAAACTGAACAATTGTGAAAGGGAGAAACGATGGGATTGGGAACGGATCCAGGCCAAACTCTTCCGGGTGAGTTTAAGGAGCCTCTCCCTGACACAGTACCAGAATGTGGGAGCCCTGTTTTTCATTCGTACCAAAGACATTGTGATCATTTTCTTATCTGCCTCACTGGTATTGAAAGGGGAACTTACCCTGGGGATGATGCTGGCTATCCAGTACATCCTCGGACAGGTCAACAACCCGGTGGAACAGATGGTCAACTTCATCCGGGAAGCACAGGATGCCACCATCAGCATGTCCCGTCTGGATGAGGTAAGCTCCCTGAAAGAGGAAGAGGGGCCGGACGACCATCTTGTGAAGAGCATCCCGCCGGATCATGGTATCCGCATCTGCCAGCTCTCTTTTCAGTACGAGGGACCTCATTCCCCCTTCGTTTTGAAAGATCTGAATCTGGTCATCCCCGATCAGAAAATCACCGCCATTGTCGGGCCAAGCGGTAGCGGGAAGACCACGCTGATCAAGCTGATGCTGGGCTTCTATCCACCTGTAAGGGGAACGATCTCTGTGGGAGACCTGCCTCTGCAACACATCTCTCCGCAGTACTGGCGTACCCTTTGCGGTGCGGTCATGCAGGAGGGATTTATCTTTTCCGACTCCATTGCCAGCAACATTGCCATGAGCCTGGAACAGGTGGAGCCGGAAAAGTTTTCCCGGGCGATCAGGATCGCCAACCTGACTGAATTCGTAGATTCGCTGCCTACCGGCCTCCGGACCAAGATCGGATCCGAGGGACACGGGATCAGCGAAGGGCAAAAACAACGGGTCCTGATCGCCCGGGCGGTCTATAAAGATCCTGAATTCATCTTCTTCGACGAAGCTACTAACTCCCTGGATGCCAATAATGAGATGATGATCATCGAAAATCTGAAGGAATTTTTTGCCGGGAAAACGGTGGTGGTGGTAGCGCACCGGCTAAGCACAGTGAAAAATGCCGACCAGATTGTAGTGCTCGATCAGGGCTGTATCCTGGAGCAGGGCACTCACCACGAGCTCACCAGTCTCCGTGGGGCTTATTATGAATTGGTTAAAAATCAACTTGAACTTGGATATTAACATGACCCAACAACCAACCGATCAGGAAAAATACAGCCGGGAAGTGGAAGAGATATTGCACAAACGACCTGCCTTGCTGGTTCGCAAGGGAATCCTCCTGCTCACCATCCTTGTCATCCTCCTCCTGGTGGGTTCCCATTTCATTAAGTACCCCGAGAAACTGACTGCCTCGGTCACGTTCGACACCGTTGCCGTCCACGATTCGATCCTCCTTCAGGGCCGGATCATCCTGACCTCGGCAGCGGCCTCCATCGTGAAGCCGGGACAACCGGTTGTGATGCTCCTGCGTACGACTCCAGAAAGCACGCCCGTTGACGTAACCGGAACCATAGAAGCCCTGCTTCCTATGGGCCGGGGCGACTATTACACTGTGCTGGTTCAGCCCGATACCCAGACTGAGCTTTTAGGGCATGAAGGTACGGCCAGCATTTTGATAGGTGAAACAAATCTGCTGACCCAAATATTAAATCCGGTTTTTGCAGTATTCCGATCTGCTGACCAATAGAGGAAGAACGTTATGATAATAATCAAAGAATTGACGAAAGTGTTCCAGGCGGAGGATGTCCAGACGATGGCCCTGAACCAGGTGGATTTTGAGGTCGCGGAAGGCGAGTTCGTAGCGATCATGGGCCCGTCAGGATGTGGAAAATCTACCCTGCTCAACATCATAGGGATGTTGGACGAGCCCAACAGCGGCCAATATGAATTCCTGAACCATAACATCTTCGAGCTGCCAGAAAAAGAGCGAACCGCCATACGGAAAAAGAACATCGGTTTTGTTTTTCAGAATTTCAACCTGATCGACGAATTGACCATATTCGAGAATGTTGAGCTGCCACTGATCTACCTGGGAGTACCTGCACCCGAACGCAAAGTGAAGGTGATTGAAATGCTGGAAGAACTGGAGATGGCTCACCGGAAAAAATATTTCCCCATGCAACTTTCGGGAGGGCAGCAGCAACGGATTGCTGTGGCCCGGGCGCTGGTTGTGAACCCCGCTCTCCTGCTCGCAGATGAACCCACGGGTAACCTCGACTCCCTCCATGGAGATGAGGTGATGAACCTCTTCATCAAGCTCAATGATGCCGGTACCACCATTGTGATGGTAACCCACTCGGCTCGGGATGCCGAATACAGCACACGCATCGTTAACCTGTTCGACGGGCAGATCGTATCGGAGAGGTATTAAATCCTGATCGTAAACACCGTATTTCCTGGCGACGACTGCACCGTCATGCTGCCGCCGTGGAGCCTGATGATCTGGCGGGAGAGGCTGAGGCCTATGCCTGAACCCGACTGTTTGGTGGTGAAGAAAGGAACAAAGATATCATCTATCAACTCCGGGGGAATCCCGTTCCCGTTATCGGAGACCTGGATTATCAGTTGATCCTGTGCCGAGTGTGCAGCCAGTTCTACCACCGGGGATTCTGCCTCGTCAAGGGCCTCTGATGCATTTTTAACGAGATTGATCAGTACCTGCTCCAGCAACGAGCCATCGGCATTGATAAAAATGGAAGGATGGCAGTTGATCCGGAGGTCAATTCCACCGACTGCAAGTTGAGATTCGAAGAGGTGTAATACCCGTTGCAGAAGGTCCTTGACATTGACAATCTTGAAGTCGGGTTTAGGTAAACGGGTAATGCTGCGGTAGTTCTGCACGAAACTGATCAACCCTTTCCCACGGGAATCAATCAGGTCCAGCCCTTTTACTGTCCGGGCCATTATATCATGGGTGACCTCAGCAGGCTCTATCAACTCCGGTTTGTCTCTGCGCCGGAGTTTCTTCACGATGCTTCCTACCAGGGTGACGATCGGAGTCATTGAATTCATGATCTCATGGGTCAATACCCGGATCAGACGTTGCCACGATTCGATCTCCTTCTCTTCCAATTCAGGCTTGATATTCTGAAAAGAGACCAGGTGCAACTCTTCATTCATCGTCCGGAACTTGACCTTTTTGGTAGCCAGCTGGATCAGCTCACCTTCCAGGATCAGGGAGATCAGTTTCCGGTCGTTCGATGCCAGGTTGATCAGCATCTCGCTGAATCCATCCTTGATGTTGTTCAACTTCCTGAGGTTTCGCAATACCTGCATCCCAAATATCTTTTTGGCTGCCTCGTTGAAGAGTTCCACCGAACCATCTGCCTTGAACGAAATCAATCCGACAGCCGTTTCGTCGACGATGGTTTTGAAGTAGTTGTTCTGTATCTCATTTTTCAGTCTCGCCTGCTCCAGTTTGTCGTTGATCAGGTCGAAATACATATAGAGCGGACTGAATTCATCCTTTTTGTTCCGGCGCACATTGGATGAGGTAACCTCACCACTGAGGTAAAAGAGAAAAAAGTTCTCGAGCTTCTTGTTGATGGAGTTCAGGTACCGGGTAAGCATGACCACCTGGTAAATGAAGAGGGCTCCGAGGGCTATGATGACGGAATAGTTAGGATGGATAAAGAAAGAAAGGCACAGCAGGAAACAGGACAGTGAGATAAGTACCAAACGGATGATCAGATGATAGAAATACCTTTTAGAGACCATACCGTTTCATTTTGTTATAAATGGTCTGCCTCGAGATACCCAGTTCCCGGGCAGCACTGGTCATGTTACCCATGTGCCGGAGGAGTGCTTTCCGTATGATCTCCTTTTCAAAATCACCGTAGGATCCGTTCATTTCGGCTGGTTGCATCGGTTGCCCGGGCATTTTCTTCAGGTAAAGGTCCTCCGGCCTCACTGTATTCCCTTCAGCCAGGATGACCGCCTTCTCAATGGAGTGCTCCAGCTCACGAATATTTCCGGGCCAAACATAGGTTCTCATGGCCATCAGGGCATCCTTGGAAAATGCCAGTTTACCCCGGTCGTATTTGGCAGTGCACCGGTGCAGAAAATGGTTAGCCATCAGCTCGATATCACTTCCCCTTTCACGCAATGGGGGAAGATCGATCTGAATGGTATTGATCCGGAAGAGAAGATCCTGCCGGAACAATCCTTCCATTACCAGTTTGTCGAGGTTTTTATTTGTGGCACAGATCAGGCGGATGTCGATGGGAATAATTTTATTGGATCCCAGCGGAATGATTTGCCGTTCCTGCAGAACGTTCATGACCTTCGCCTGCATATTCAAAGAAAAATTTCCAATCTCATCCAGGAAGAGGGTTCCTCCGGAGGCGGTTTCAAAGCGACCGATCCGGTCCTGCTTGGCATCAGTAAATGCCCCTTTCTTGTGGCCGAACATCTCACTTTCAAAGAGTGTCAGAGGAATGGAGGCCATATCAACGGTGATCATCGCTTCATTTGAGCGGGATGAGCGTTTATGGATCTCCCTGGCAATCAACCCCTTGCCGGTCCCATTCTCTCCTGTGATCAGGATATTGACATCGGTTTTACTTACCTTCTCCACGATCTCCATCACCCGGCTCATCTGGGGGCACTGAACGATGATCTCGGAATACTGCTGATCCAGTTCGGCGGTCAGCTGATCCTGCCGGTTGCGGAGTTTCTCGATCTCCTTGGTCGACTCCCGGAGCTTTAAGGCTGTACGCAATGTTGCCAGGAGTTTATCATTATCCCATGGCTTGATGATGAAATCAACGGCACCATTCTTCATGGCCTTCACAGCAAGCTCTACATCTCCGTAAGCTGTCATCATGATGACACTCAAAGAAGGATCCACCTTCAGGATCTCTTTCAACCAGTAAAGACCTTCGTTTCCCGTCACCACCCCCGCCGAGAAATTCATATCCAGCAAAACCAGGTCAAAGGATTCATTCTTCAGGGTGCTGACGATCATGTTTGGTGTCTTCAATCCGGTAACCAGGGAAAACTCATCTTCCAGAAACAACTCCAGCGCTTCCAGGATCTCTTTGTTATCTTCAACGATGAGCAGGTTTCCATTTTTCGACATATGGTACAATTTTACACTTTTTTACTACGAGTGTCCAAATTTAATACAATTATTGTCAAATATTTTGACACTTTTAAAACTTTTTTTTTACCCTTCGTAAATAACATATTGATTATCAATAAAATAATTTTATGGCCTGATTTTTGCTATCTTCCTGTGCTACATGGTTAATTTTGCTCCGTTACACCCTGACTGGCTAGTTGTGTAATTTTTTAGTTAAAACCAGCACTAAAGTGAACTCTTAAGATGTATGAAAAGACGGGATGAGGCAACGCGGAATGTATTAGAGGTGATCCCTGATATCCTCCTGTGGTTTGATGACCATGGGCAGTTACTCGATTTTCACCCGAACAACCACGCTTTCTTATTCGACAGGGAAGGAGGAGTTGTTGGCTGTTCACTGGAAGAGATCTTCAACCGGGAGGTCAGCACACAGATGCTGGAACTGGCCGGGATCTGCAGGGAGCAGAACAAACTACAATCGGGACAGGTTATTTACAGAATCAATGGATCGGTTTCCATGTTCGAGTGCAGGATCGCTCCGGCGGATGCCAATTCCTTTATTACAGGATGGAGAAAGATCACGCATCTGAGTGAATCACGAAAAGTCGATCTGATCAACGGCAACAGCCAGGTTACGCTGGTGCTGCTGACCGAGAGTTCACTTGATGAAGCGATCAATCGCTCCTTAAAGATCCTTGGGGAGACCTATGAGGCCGACCGTATCATCTTATTCCAGAATCATCTCGATCCTGAATCAGGGGAGGCATCCATGACCCTCCAGCAAGAGTGGTCCCATCCCGATATGGTTCACAGTCTGGGGAACCTGAACTTATCCCATATCTCTTATCATCCTGACCATACCCAGTTATATGAGACGCTGGAAAACGACACCCCGGTGATTGCGATCACGGAGGATCTGAACCAGGAGGCCCAGGGGTTTTTAAACCGGATGGACATCCTGTCGGTGGTCATCATGCCGGTCTGCGTGAGAAAAACCTTCTGGGGTTTCCTGGGCATCGGTGATTGCCGTTTGCCACGTGCCTGGAAAGAAGAGGAGGTTGGCGCTTTCAGGGCAATTTCCATGGTGCTTGGGGCAGTGATACAAAAACACCAGGATCAGGATGAGCTGACGATTGCCAGGTTACGAGCTGAGGAGTCGGACCGCCTGAAAAGTTCCATCCTGGCCAACATCAACCATGAGTTACGTACTCCCATGACTGGCATCCTCGGATTTTCAGAGATCCTTTGTGAACAACTGGGAAATGCAGAGGCTCGCCAGATGGCTGAAAACATCCAGGTTAGTGGCCGCAGACTGTTATCCACCCTGAACAGTATGATTGAGTTATCCCAGTTTGAAGCCAAAAAGGCGCTCTTCAAACTGAGGGAGACCAAACTCAACGAGTTGATCCTGCTTACATGTGAGCCGCATCTCGCGGGAGCCAAGCAAAAGAAACTTGGTTTTGAGATCTATATGAATGAATCGATATTCTCCTATATCGACGAAAAACTTTTCACACAGCTCCTGAACCATATCCTGGAGAACGCAGTGAAGTTCACCCATTCAGGCAGGATTATCGTGGAAACCTGTAACGAATGGGAGGAAGGGAGACCGTGGTCCTGCATTCGTATTACTGATACAGGCCCTGGTATTCCCGCCGAGTTCCATGAGCTGATTTTTGAAGAGTTCCGGCAGGTCAGTGAAGGATACAATCGCAGTTTTGAAGGAAGCGGACTCGGACTTACACTTGCTAAAAAGATCGTCGAACTGATGAATGGCAAACTTACCCTTACCAGCCATAAAGAAAAAGGCAGCACCTTCTCCATCTGGCTCCCCTCCAGTCAGTTGAGTACATCCGAATTCCAATTCTTTGTTAAGGAACCGGTGTCCTTTCCTGAAACAGTCGAGTGCCCCGTTCCGGAGACGAAAAAGGACCTTCCCACCGTCCTCATCGTGGAAGACAACCGGTTAAACAGTGATCTGATCCTCATATACCTCAGTGCCCAATACAATTGCGATGTGGCCCGCGATGGCGAATCGGCAGTGGAGATGGCCCTGAACACAAAGTATGACACCATCCTGATGGATATCCACCTGGGATCAGGAATCGATGGCATGGAGGCTACCCGCCGGATCCGATCTCTCAGCGGCTACCAACTCACTCCCATCATCGCTGTCACCGGTTATACCATGGAGTCAGACAAAGAAGAGATCATGGATTCAGGGTGTTCCCACTACCTTCCCAAACCAATCGATAAAACAGAGCTGTCCAACCTCATCGCCAGCCTGGTGGGCAAGAAGTAGCGCCTGTTTTTAATCCCCGGATAATTTTCTATTTTTACATGGTCAAAACCGCACCATGAAAAAATTCCCGTTACACTGGCAGATCCTGGTTGCGCTTATCCTGGGGATCCTTTATGGCGCTTTCCTGGGTGAATATACCGGCTACGTGGAATGGATGGGGGATATCTTCCTGCGGGCGCTCAAGATGATCATTATTCCGCTCATCCTGAGTTCTATTATCTCCGGGGTCACCAATATCGGAACCGCAGAGAACCTGGGGCGGTTGGGGCTCAAGACCATCGTTTATTACCTCTCTACCAGCATCTTGGCCATTGTTACCGGCTTGTTGTTTGTAAACCTGTTGCAACCTGGTGTAGGGGCCGACCTGGGGTTCAGCAAAGAGATAAAAGAGCTGGGCATCATGCAGCAGTCGTTCGGACAGATCCTCATCAACATCATTCCGACTAATATCTTTGAATCCTTCACCCAGGCAAGCATGCTCTCCATCATCTTTTTTGCCATCCTGTTTGGATTCTTCATCAATTTAACAAGCGTGAAGTCGAGGACGTTCCTGACGACCTTCTTTGATGCGACCTTTGAAGTGATGATGAAGATCACCATGTTCATCATCCGTTTTGCACCCTTCGGCGTGTTCGGGATCGTAGCTTACCAGGTCAGCCAATCGGAGAGCATTTCGGTGCTAGCCCAAAGCATGGGTCTTTACATGCTGACGGTTTTACTGGGGCTTGCGGTTCACACATTGATCACCCTGCCATTGATCACCCGGTTTGTCGGGCATGTGAACCCGTTAAAACATTTCAAGGCAGTGACCACTCCACTGCTCACCGCCTTCTCCACCTCCTCCTCCTCAGCCACCCTCCCACTTACCATCCAGGCAGTGGAAAACAACAGCGGAGTCTCCAACAAGATCTCCTCCTTCACTCTCCCCCTGGGAGCCACCATCAACATGGATGGGACAGCACTCTACGAATGTGTAGCCGCGATGTTCATTGCGCAAGCCTACGGAATTGAACTTGACTTTGTTCAACAGCTTATCGTGGTGGTTACAGCCCTCCTGGCTTCCATTGGCGCAGCAGGGATCCCGATGGCCGGACTGGTGATGATCTCGATCATACTGACAGCCGTGGGACTGCCGCTGGAAGGATTGGGGCTGATCCTGGCAGTGGACCGGATCCTGGATATGTTCCGCACTGCCACCAATGTGTGGAGTGATACCTGTGGTGCCGTAGTCATTGCAAAATCAGAAGGGGAAACCCTGGTGGTATGATTCACATACTTCCCTGCCACTTTTCTTGATAAAATCCATCCATTTTCCGAAAATAAGTGGTACCTTGCAGATAAACTTTCACAAAATGAAGCTCGATAAATTTGAAAACAGGCACTATCTGTTTAACTATCAGAAGGCTATTCCCAAAGAGAAGCAGGAGAATGGGTCAACCAAGGATAAGTTTCCCGTGGTTCTTGACGACGGGAAGACAATCATCTTTATATCCGACAAAAAGAAGAAACAAGAGGTCATCGAAAGGTATAAAAACAGGTTGAACCATTAGATTCTGCCGAACACTTTTCAACCAATACTTTTCTCAATCCAGACACCTGTGAACTCCATCATCAAACGTCATTCTTCCCGCAAAAAAATAATTTCTGATGGGCTTGACGATTAATTTTACTAATTTAGGGGTGGCAATGAAAAAGAAATTATCCGGACTGGGCATCTTGTTAATGCTGGCTTTAAAAAACCCGCCAATGCCAGAACTTGCCTTGTTCCAGAAAATTTCTATCGTTGAGGTTCGCTGTTTTTCGCTGAAGCGGATTGCGCTGCAATTCTGCATAAACTAATGAGGTTCGGCGCGTCCAACAACAGTCGGGTGTTTCATCCTCCTGTGACCTCCCTTTTCTTTATCTTTATACCCTCATTGACCCGAATTTTACCATAATGAAAAAAGTGCTTTTTATCATATTATTGAGCCTGTGCTCGATTGCTGGTAGTGCTCAGCAGAACGGGTACAGATCTTCTCCATCAGATTATATGTGGAAGTACGTTGGAGATGCAGGATTTTCAGCTTGGGCAGCCGACTGTATTAGCCTTGCTTTTTCCCCCTCGGATGGTAAACCTTATATTGCATTTCAGGATTTGGGTACTACTGTTGGAAATGCAACCGTAATGAAATTTGATGGAACAAGCTGGGTAAACGTGGGGAATGCAGGATTTACTGAAAACGAAGCTCAATGTACAAGTCTTGCATTCAACCCATCGGATGGTCAGCCCTATATAGCCTATGTAGATTACTTATATGCACAAAAGGTAACGGTAATGAAGTTTGACGGGACTGATTGGATCATTGTTGGGTCTACTGGTTTCTCAGCAGATGTGGCTTGGTGGACTACTCTTGCATTCAGCCCATCAGATGATCAACCCTATGTGGCATATAAGGATTGGGGAAATTCTTTAAAGGCAACTGTGATGAAATATGATTCTGTGTATGTAGGAATAAATGAACTACATAAATTAATCTTTTCGCTATATCCAAACCCCACATCCACCCAAACCGCCATCGAAACCCCAACCAAAGGCTACCTCTTCATCCTGAACCTCAGCGGGCAACAACTACTGCAACAGGAAATCACCGAACCGACCACCACCATTGATGTCAGCACATTGCCAAGCGGGGTTTATGTTGTGAAGCTGGTTGGGGAGAAGGGGGTGGGAATAGGTAAGTTTATAAAACAGTGAGTAGGTCACACAGCGGTTTTCCTCGCCAACCCCTCAATATCCCCCGCTTCGAGCACCTTGTTTTGGGAACCAAGGGCTACGCAATGTATCATCGACAATCCCAAATCTTCTAGGGTGCCGAAGTACTGGGAAAGAGGGGGCAAAAGTCAAAAAAACTATTGAAAAAACTATTACAATAAAAAAACTGTACAGGTTAGTGATGTGACACAAACTGGGTTTTCAGTAGCAGAAATGTGATTGTCTCAAGGACTGACCAGAATCCTGATTTTCATTATACCCCCCTACGATCAGACGCACGATCTCAAAGCAGAGAACCATTACCCTCACTTTTGGTTAAACAGACGTAAATCAGGGTAGGGGTAACAGATCATAACCAAGTTAATCCGTGTATACTGACTTTCTGTCCAAGACCATAGAGGAGTTCCAGAGAGACAATCCGGGATATTATGTGGTTTATCCGTAAGATGATATTCAAGTATGGTGCGCATCTGGGCGCACTCAATCCTGTAGGCATCGGACTGAATAACCTTAGTTTTATCGTAAGAGTAGTAAACTACTGGTAAACGTAGCTGTTTTCCGGGTAAGTGTAGAGATAACCCATTGCCAAAACATAAACAGCCACTACGAGTCTTTATATGTAATAGTTGGAATATATTGGAGTATCTGCATTTTCAATAATTCCTCCTATGTCCCTCTCTGTCCAAACAAGAAATGCCCCCAGCGAACAGGAGGGGGCATTTCATCTTTTTTAACCACCATTGTGGTTTGGCGGCACACAGGGTGCCGTCGTTTGTTCTCCGCATATAGCGGGTAGGTCAACATTAAAATCACATTAATGCGACAAGTCAAATATAGCTGTAAAATTCAGTAATTGTTCCGATTTAACATTTTTTATGAATGCTGTCCCGCCGCCCATATGACACAGCATCAATAATAGCTGGAAGAAATGACCGGTTTTCTCTGGCTGCCCAAATGCTGATGGGAGATTGAATGGAAAGCCCCGAAACATTAATCTTGAAGATGGATTTGCTTTGATTATGCTCCCTCTATTTCGAAATGACGATCTCAGTTTTCCCAGATAACAATAGAACATGGCACTCGTCATTCCCAATGATATAACCTTCATTGACCACTTCAGTAGCACCTATTAACCCATGAAACTCAAATTCTGTCCCATGCCTCGAGGTCATTCCCATATTGCCATCCGTAAATAAAAAATAGATTCCCTGTATTCTGTTAATGCTATCAAGATAGGGGTTTTCCTGAGAAAAATCTATTATCTCACCACTACTTGTTTTCTTTACAAAATATTGGCTCAGAAGGACTGGCTTTGATTCTGTATCCTTTATCGATATGGTCAGCATACGGTACTCCATTGAACAAATGACACCCTTGTTCCGCATACAGGAACACCATAGAACGGAACAAATGATAAGGAGAAATGCTATTAGGTTTCTCATGTTATATGTTTTTTTTCCTTTGAAACTGATTTTTTTGCCATAATCAATTCTTGTTGAACAGTTCAGCCTTGTTCATTTGTTCAAGAAACTCGGAAGCGGCATCGATAACGGCTATTAATATTTCTTTGCTGTCAGGGCTATGAACGGTCAATGCCTTATCCGCAAGTGTTCCATAAAAGTCATACTTTGTGATGTAGTCGATGTGCCCGCCAAAGAGGTCTCGGAGTTGGTTGAAGAGCCAGCTCAGCTCTTGGTGATATTTTGTCACAACCAACCGCCTTCTTGGTGGTGTCTTTTGTTTGCTGATGACAACGGGTTGATCCGCAAGCCATGTTTTTTGGTCTTGCGTTGCCAACCCGGTGATGACGACATCGGCACCACACCAGTCTTTGAGCTTTGGCAGGTCATTTTCTTTCAGCACCTCAATTGCCTGCTTCAAGCGGTGGAGTTCACCTCTGATCTGGAAATAGGTTTTCATGTCTGAACGGTCTTTTCTCCCCTGCAAGGTACGAAGAAAAGTCATTTAACATTACGCCAAAACCCGGTTTAAGCTCCAACAATGGGATTTCAGGTCAGGTTGAAGGTTTGGTGGGACTGTTATAATTTGAAAGGTTACCTGAAAGGTTCCGTTTTGCTCCTCCGGTGTAGCTGCCAACCAAAACCGGGTTATATAGGGAATTTTGTTTAGCAAAAAGTTGCAAAAAACAATAATTGACCAGTTAAATTTTTGCAATTTATGCAAATAACCGCAAGATTATCATAATCAATATGAAATAACTATAAGTTCTGCTGGCATGAATTCATCAATTTCTGAAATAACGCAAACGGACACATTTTCCCAATATTAATCAATTCTGTTTCATCACATTTACAACACAGTCTCAGATTGACAGTTAAGTGAAACTATAACGTTGTTTTTGAAACATTTTTGTTGAATATCCGTTTCTTAATTAAATGCAGTAATCATGTCACTCTCAGGACAAAAGACAAAATCAGATTACATCGAGTGGAACAAACTTATATGCACGGATGGGCAGATGGTTAATGAAAATTTCGGTTTGTCTATGGTTGATATAAAGATTATCTTTCTCCTATAAATCCTAACTCATGAAACCAAGGGTTTATATTGATACATTAGTGGTTGGTGGCTATTTTGACGAAGAATTTGAGGACGATACAAAGAAATTCTTTGACCGGATATTTCGAAAAACTTCATTGTATACTTTTCTGAAATTAGTGAAACTGAAATATCACTTGCACCTGATTATGTTAAAGAATTGAAAAACAAGATTCCCAAGGAATGCTATCGGTTTCTGGAACTTGATAATGACTCGAGATTTCTGGCACAAGTATATATTGACGAAAAAATTCTTGGGCCATCAAGTTATACCGATGCATACCATATTGCATTAACCACCGTCAACAGACTTGATGTTCTGGTAAGTTGGAATTTCAAGCACATTGTAAACTTTGACAAAATCAAACTATTCAACTCAGTTAATTTGAAATTGGGGTATCCAATTATTGATGTACGTTCACCATTAGAATTTATCGAATATAAAAACAGTGACTAAAAAAACATTCGATACCGTAAAATATTTCCGTCAAATAAAAGAAAGTTTGGCGGAGAAATTATCCAAGATGATCCTTGAGGAACAAAAGGAGTATTTACGGAAAATCAGAAGTGGTGAGATAAAGCTCGCCAAGTAAACCACGCAGCCTAACAAGCCAGCAGCCGGCCAGGCAGCCCATTACTCAAAGTCAGCGATATGACGTTCTAATAATGCAAAAACGAATACCAACGATATGCCAGGCAAAGCCTGCCCGTCGGCTGCAAAGCGGGGCGTTAGTTTGCCGGGCATATATAATGGATGAGAGTGTCTATGAAATTACAGTCAACTACGCCGCAAGTAACTCCCTTACTTTAGTTACAGTATTGACGCTTCTGCCCGTTATTCGAGCAATCCTGCGTAGGCTAAGGTCACTTTTCTTGAGTAGGTCAGCTACATCCTCATACTTTTTTAAAAGTTTTTCACGGTTCCCTCGGCTGCCCGCTTTTCTCCCGTTACACTTTTGCTGAAGCTTCGCCAATGCTATTCCTTGTGCCTGCTGAATTTTTCTGTGGTTATTCTCCATTTCCGCCCCAATACTCATTACCTGCAATAAAAGCATCACCATAGGGTTTTCCGTGCCATTTTCAGAGGAAATCATATTGAACTGCCGGACAAAAAGCCCAATTCCCCGATTATGGATTGTATCAACGGTGCTTAGGATATCCACAACCCGACGTCCGATTCTTGAAATTTCGGAAACAAGCACTAATTTAATATGGTGGGTTTTGGCATACCTTATATTTGATACGATTTGGTTTTGACGGGATGTTTTCTGAAAAGCAAAATGTAAAAAACTATTGAAAAAGCTATTACAACAAAAAAGACCTTGTAAAATATTGATTTACAAGGTCTTTTTATTTACTTCGTCGGGGTAGCAGGATTCGAACCTGCGACCCCCTGCTCCCAAAGCAGTAATCTAACTACTTTCTTGTTAATTGGTTATTCCCCGGAAGTTATTCTTGGAAATTGATAATCAATCATATAAGATAATTAATGTTGATAAATTTTATTCGTTTATTATACGATTATTAACCGAGTTGTGGTTACATTTGTGGTTACATTTTTTAACTTGTAACCATGAGCAAAGGTAATGTTTTAACTTATTTTACCATTCTTGAAAACAGGGAGAAAAAGAATGGTTTGTTCCCCGTATGCCTGGTTGTCTATTATAACGGAGCAAAAAGGCGATATCGTACAAGTGTCGATTTAACTGAAGATCAATGGAAAAAAATTAAATCACCAAAACTGAGGGATGAGGATCTCAAAGAAAAGCGAGCTGATATCCAAAGCTTCATCCGAAAGGCAGAAATTGCCGGGAAAAAGCTGGCTGAATTTAGCTTTGAAGCGTTTGAAGAAGAATATTTCAAAAAGAAAAAGGTAAACACAACCGACATCAGTTTTAAAGACTGCACCCGGGAGTTTATGGACGTAAAAGCGGATGAATGGAGCATAAAGACCACCCTGATGTATGAGACAATCCTTACAACGGTCGGGAATTTTAGTCCTAAGCTCAGGATGAGAGGAATAACTCCGGATTTTCTCCGGCAATATGAGAAACATTTGGCCTCAGAGAATAAATCAATCTCTACCATTGGCATCTATCTGCGACAGATCCGGGCAATTTGTAATTACGCCATCAGCAAGAAGTATATCTCCAGAGAGAAATACCCTTTTTCCGACTACACTGTTCCTGCAGCACAAAAGAACAAACGAGCCCTAAGTGACGAAGACATCAGAACTCTCGTGGAATACAAGACGGACAAATCAGAAGAGCAGAAAGCCATTGATTTCTGGACCTTCAGTTATCTTGGGAACGGGATGAATTTCAAAGACATCGCGATGTTACGTTATACCAATGTCCAGGGGGATAACAT
>JBDROF010000007.1:0-34671 GCA_043810345.1 Bacteroidota bacterium
ATGATGGCTGGATACTGGGTTACCCCGCAGGATTTGACCGGGCATGGAATCACCTTCCATATATGGTGGACGGAAAAGAACAGGTGTATCTGGGAGCAAGTTTAACGGCTGCACTCTTCTTTCTGCGCCTTTATTATCTGACCGGAGAAGAAAACTATCTGATTCATGGGAAAGACATCGGGGAAAAGCTCTGTTTGTACGGATGGGACAAGGACCGGGGCTATTGGCTAACCTCTGTGGAAAAAGAACCGCCTTACCGTCCAACTGACTCCCAATCCGTTCAGTGGTGGATACAGATCTACGGAGCGCTCCTTCAACTTCATCTTTACCATGTCACGGGCGAAGAGCACTACCTGGAAAACTTCCGTAAGAGCGAATCTTTTTACGAACGCTACTTCCGGGATCATGAGTATGGAGGAGTATTTTCAGGAGTAACGCCCGACGGATCTTTTTTTGGTAAAGGGGAGAAAGCAGGTCCATGGCATACCTCTTACCACGAAATTGAACATGGATTTCTGAACTACCTCTACCTCAATCTCTATGTAAACAAGAAGCCAGTAGTACTTCATTTTCAATTAGATGGCCCTGCCACACATTTCGTCTCGCCGGTAGATGATCCGAACATTAAGATCATGGGTGTGACGATAAATGGAGGCCGTTGGACCAACTTTGATCCGCTTGCACATAGCATTACGGTACCTCCTGGGAAAAACCTGCACGTACAAGTCACACTTGGACCGTAATAACATTGAGTTTTTTTGTCGTAGGTTCTGATTCATTGTAATTTGAAAGAGAAACACTTCGCAATCGCCTACTTTTCATATACTCACCGTTTCAAGCAATGTTATGAGCGAGCGTAAAAACCGACAACAACAGACACTAATTGCAAATCATTTGGAATACTGGGAGGAAATGTATCAAACAGGACAATATCTTAATCGTTGGGACTATAAGCAGGCATCACAGGAACTCGTATGTTTTATTACTACTGGACTAATTCCGATAAATGGAAACTGTCTTGACATGGGATGTGGCGCTGGCAATGAAGCGATTTTTCTTGCCCAACTTGGCTATCGCGTAACGGGTATTGACTTTAGTACCACAGCCATAGAAATTGCAAAAGGAAGAGCAAAAATTAAAAACAGCAATGTAACATGGATAAATGGGATGGTTACTAATACGGGACTACAAAGTAATTCAATTGACTTTATAAATGACCGAGCCTGTTTTCATCATATAATAGAAAGTGAAAGAAAGCAATATGCAAGCGAAGCGTACAGGATTTTAAAACCAGGCGGATGTTTGCTACTAAGGGGAAGTAGAAATGGTAATACGCGAGGATTTGTTGAAGTTAATGAAGAAGTTATCGACAAATTCTTCGATAAAAACAGTTTTACAAGAGGGCATATTCTTCCTATTACTTTGATTTTTGATTCCGGAAAATTAGATTGTAATATAGTTGTACTTACAAAGAAATGACTTTTCAGATACAGATCTTCGGAGCACTCCTTCTGATTTGCAGCTGCGCTACATTAGCACTGTGCGAATGTAAGTATAAATTATTCCATTAGCTATCAACGGTGATATTCCGCCACCCTCGCCATCATCCAGTTCTGTGCCGTGTCGCACATCTCCTGCACGGATTCAAGGTCAACACGTTGACCTTCTTCTGTTTGTACACGGGGGTAAATAGGTTCTCCGATGACAGAGGTGATGGAAAGGATGTTTTTTGATCTCACTTTGCCGAAAATCTTTCTGGGCTTAAACAAGTGGACGATTTTACCCTGCTTGACAGCACCCACAACCGGATGAATGATTCTTCTGAGTCCGATCGAGCCATCGGGGATAGGAAACCCTCTAAGGATGCGGAACATTTTCCTGAAATAAGGCGCTTCAAAATTCCGTTGTACGGAAGCATACCATGGCCTTCGGGGAAGTGCTGACAACCCCGTAAGCACAGTATCAAAAATATGGCAGTGGTTAGCAACCGTAATGAAACCCTGTTTCTTTAGCGGAAGTAGATTTTTTCGACCCAACACTTTGTGTCTGTTAACAATCTTAAAAAATCCAATTCCCAGAACAAGATGAAAAGCCATGTAGGCGATGTGGGAGAAAAAAAGGTAGGTGAAGTTGGTCTTTATGAAGGTGTACTCAGAAGTTATGGTCATGGGATAGACCGACTCCATCGGAACCTGTTGTTCACGTACCTGGCTTGATTTCATGACCGGCTGGCTTTTTTGATTGAAACGGCCTTCCTGACAGATATAGCGGGAATCCGCTTTACAGCAGGAGGTGTAACTACATTCCTGATGAAGGTTTCATAATCGTCCACAGCTTTATCGAAGCGATATTGTGCTGCTTCATCGAGTACCTTTTTCTTCATGTCAGCACTGCGTAATTCATCCCGGTGTTCATACCAGTAGTCAAGTCTTCCTGCCAAGTGATCGGGATCATCCGAAGTGAATAAAAACCGGTCATCGAGGGCAAACTGGGGAGCAGCAGAGTAGTCTGAATCACTGACCAGGCAGGGAAGTCCACAACCGATGGCCTCCAGGCAGGAGAGACTCTCAAGTTCAACGATTGAACCGTGCACGAAGAGGTCGGCCGTATTCAGATACCTGAGTTTGTCTTCAAAACTAATGTATTCAATGATTGGTTCTACAGGTAACTCTTTCCCCTTGGCTTTAAGTTCGTCTGTCCGCTCCCCTCGTCCGGCAAGGATGAGTTGAATGTTGGCTGCATACTTTGAGCGTTTGACCCCTTCCATGAGTAGCAACTGCCTTTTTTCGTACGCATGACGCCCGATATTTAATAACACCAGTTTGTCACCGAACCATTCCGGCCTCTCATATTCGCCCGGAGTGTATTCCATCGGGATGCCGTTGGAAATTGGAAATATGTCGGCATTGATCTCTTTTGATTCGAGAAGTTCGGCAGCAAATGTAGAAGGGCAGGTTATGGTGTCAACCCGGGTAAACCGAAAAAACTTGAAAAAGAACCATAAATCCGCTCCAGGAGTTTACTCGTTTTACCCATTGCCGCCATAACGTTTTGTGGCTGCACATGGAAGGCGCCAACAACAGGCTTGCCCAACCGTTTTGCAGTTTTTACCGCACCCCTGGCCATCAGGAAAGGAAACTGAATCTGAACGATATCGGCATCTTTCATCGCCTTTTCATAGACTTTTTTATCGTTTCGGCCAAAAAGGAATTTCATATTTTCCAGTGATGCCTCATTACCGGGCAGCACAAACCCGGCAACCTGGTAGAAGTCCGGATCGGATGGATCTTCATGAATGGCCGTGACAATCGAAACTTTATGTCCACGCTTCCGAAGTTCCTTTACCAGCCGTTTCGTTGCAACGGTGCCTCCGTTGCCCTCATTAATAGGAATCAATAACAAAAGTAATGTTCATGGCGTTTATGTTTTGGTTAATTGGCGTTATCATAAAAAGCATTACAAACTATTGAGAGCTTTGATTGCTTTGTCTGAACACATCTTAAGTAAACATTTATTCATCGTTACCCAGACAATTCCCGATTTCTTCAAACCTGTTTTATTCCTTAATCCGTTTCAAAGGTAGAAGATTATATCAGCCGATATTCATAAATTATTTGATATATTTGGATTTCTTAAATAAGACCCAAACCAATTTTTTCATAGAATCCTTCCGTTTTCAGAAAATAATCGGTATCTTGCAAATAAACCACCACAAGATGAAGGGCGATAGATTTGACAACAGGCGCGATCTAATGAATTACCAGAAAGTTATTCCCAAAGAAAAGCAAGAGAATGGGTCAATAAAAGATAAATTCCCCGTTGTTCTGGATGACGGAAGGACAACCATATTTATCTCAGATAAAAAGAAGGCACGGGAGGTCATCGAGAGGTATAAAAACAGGTTGAACCATTAGATTCTCCTAAAGCGAGGTTGTACATTCTTCCTTCAGGTTTGAAATTTCCATTAAAATGATACCAGTCGTTCCTATCGAGGTTTTGAACAGATGGAAAATGGCGTCATTAATGACATGTACAATACCCTTTTTTCTTGTAAATTAATCTAGTAATATGGTAGACTATTAGCCCAGCTAAGAAACCGAATGCCATATTAGTAACCAATGAAACGATAATTGTCACGGCCATTGGTATTAAATCCTTATTTAACCGAATATCCTTGGCGAACTTAGTAAGTTCCAATCCAACCAGAAACATCATGGCGCCGATAATGGCTGTGGGAAAAGCTGAAAATAGTCCGACAATGGAAGTGGACAAGAGCAACCCCATGGAGATTTCAATTAATCCCTCAATAATATTTGTACCACCTGTCCGTGCTCCGAAGTAATATTGCCCAGCCAAGCCCCCAGCGCCATGACACATTGGCATTCCACCAAAAAAAGGAACAATCAAATTCATTATCCCTTGATTCCAAGAGAGTTTACTTACACTTACAGGTTTCTCCGGCCAGTATGTCTTAATTAAGGAAGAAGTGGCAATGGTTGCGTTCGTTACCGTTAATGGAACCTGAACAAAACCTGCAATAAGCAGTGTCTGCCAAACTTCCTCAATACGAAATCCTGTAAGAGTCGGAAAACTAAAGACAGGGAGAATGATTTGTTGGAATTGCCCTTTGATAAGAATAATTATTACACCAAGAGCAAGGAGCACAATTGCGGCAGGAGCATAGCGATAATTTCGAAGTATCAACACTATAAGAATAGAGATAATGCCGAGAAACCACCAAGAAGAGATCATTTTGTAAGCCTCAATAGCAATGAGTATTCCGAGTGTGACCTGAATCCCACGGATAACAGAATTGGGTGTCACTCTTGCAATCCAACCTATGCTACCTGTCGCAGCTAACAATATCCAGATTATACCCATTGCGAATCCAGATGCATAGATCATTGATGGAGACCAATGCTGAGCAATAGCAACTATAGCAAGTACCTTCATCGGTTCTATAGGCATAGGGAGGCGGTAAACAAGACCAGTAACGATGTTTGCCAGACCCATCATGACAAGAAATCCCACCGGATTAAGACCACAAATGACTATATATCCGATTGCCAGCGGAAAAAGTGTTCCGAAGTCTCCCATGGATCCTGAAAGTTCTCTTAAATTGAATTCAAAAGACCCGATCTTCATTTTGTTTTATTTCCTTTAGAAATCAAGCTATCGTATCCTCATAACAGTCCACAGGTAAATCAAGTAGTGATATGCGAGTTCGTCACTGCCAAAGATATGGAGTTTTGGTAGAAAGTCTGAAATCCTTATCATTACAGGTAGGAATAGCATGATTGATTTGGCTTCGTTCGCGTGAGCGTTGGTTTGAACTGGCGACTCTAAGCTCCCCAAAAGGTATACACGGCCAAGAACCTCGTTTCCAAATGAAAGCCCCTCCTGCCCTGCCGGTTTCTAAGTGTTAATTTTTTCGAAAGATTTTGTGATTTCCTGTCTTAGTGAAAACGAAAGTATAGATGATTATTTATGGTTTCGTTTGTACCCTATTTGTACCTCGTATTCATAAATCCCTGATCTTAAGCACGAGTTACTTTTTGCATCGGAAAGTAAAAAAAAAGTCCCGCCAATGACGGGACCTGAAAATATTAAATGATAATAAGGTTATAAACTATGCTAGTTTAACATTTACCGCATTTAATCCTTTTCTGCCTTCTTCCAAATCAAACGTTACTTCGTCATTTTCCCTGATACTTTCAATTAGTCCATTTGAATGCACAAAATACTCTTTTGGTGAATTGTTGTCTTTAATAAAACCGAATCCTTTCGACTCATTAAAAAATTTAACTGTTCCTTTGTTCATGATATGAATTTAAATTATGGCACAAAGGTACACTTAATTATCCAGATATTATTTTTTATTATATCGATGAAGCGGAGGGATAAAGGGAGCCCGTTTGCCCGCTGAAAAATAGTGGTGCCATGGTGCCATGGTGATGTGGTGGCCAGGCAACCATCCCGTGTCGGGCGTGTCTATATTTTTAGTATCCTTGTAAAAAAATACAGATGAAAATATATGCACTTCTGCTTGGACTGTTTATCTCTGTCACAGGATTCGGTCAGCAATTAATTCTTCAAAGCTATACCAACACCCACGAAATCGAAACGCTGTATGCAGCGGGATCGGTTTCTATTCACCACATAGGTGTTGATTTTATCATTGCGACGGCCTCAAATGAGATACCAGCCGGTGCACTCATCCTGAAACACGATCCATGGAGCTCCGAAGCCCGTTATTTTCTGGTGTGGCTTCCGGAAGATAACTCCCAGGAGGCGTTGAACCAGCTGACAGATCAGTATAATCTACTCTACTCAGATGCCAGCAAAGCGATTGTGGAAGTACCCTTCATTTCACAATCGGGACCAAAACCCTTTCTACATGGTGGTGTTGTCAAGATCTCCCCGGCAAGCTCCTGGAAACCGGAAGCTGTTGAAGACTCCAGGTATGTGATCGATACTTTTCCAATCATCAATGATCTGATCGCATTGGTTGATACCGGAGAGTTCATGCCTGCTATCCGTCACCTGGAAGAGTATGGCACACGGTATTGCCAGTCGCCCCAGGCGTTTGAAGCTCAGGATTGGATCAAAGCGAAATTTGAGGAGTACCCCAACCTGGAGGTCGAGTTGCAGGATTTCCCTTATTGGGGAGGATCCTCCAGTGATAATGTCATTGCCACGTTACATGGAACAGTCAACCCGGATGAATACATCGTTGTTGGAGCACATTACGACTCATTCTCATGGGACGCTACTGCGCCGGGTGCCGACGACAACGCCTCAGGTACAGCCGCAGTCCTTGAACTTGCCCGGATCCTGAGTCAGTATGAATTCGACAGAAGTATCGTCTTCTGCACCTTTTCAGCTGAAGAGGAGGGGTTGATCGGAAGCGAATACTATGCTTCCAAAGCCCAGGCAAACGGGATGGATATCCTGGGCTATTTCAATTTTGATATGATTGGATACCGGCATGCAAACGATCCCATCCACACCGATATGATTGCCCCGCCTTCTGCCCTTGAACTGGTCGATTTTTACAAAGGCGTGGTTGCTATTTACCTGCCTGATTTCGAGGTGTATGATGCACAGCTTTCCGGCGGCGACAGCGATCATACTTCTTTCAACAACAACGGATACATGGGTATTTTCCCATTTGAGGATGTCCCTTATTACAGCCCGTATATCCATACCAGCCAGGACCTGATTGGCCCCAGTGTCAACAGCCCCGAGATGGCAAAAACCTTTATTCAGGGAAACCTGGCCTCCGTTGTTTCCCTCTCTGTCCCATACGATCCGGTAAGTGTAGACGATCAGAAAAGAGATGTCGCAGCACTGAAACTTTACCCAAATCCGACCACTTCGACCGTCACATTGCGGTCCATGGTGAAAAGCCCCCTGCTCATCACCATCTATTCTGGATTGGGGAAACCCGTGCTCAAAAGAACGGTAACCGGACAACTTACACTGGATGTCTCATCGTTATCTTCCGGTGTATATATGGTACAGGTATCTTCTGAAAGAGACACCGAATTTCACCGGCTGATCATTGGCCCCTCCCGTTAAGAATCCTGGTTAAGGGAGAATACTCTTAAAGTCTCCATACCTGGCTTCGAAAAGTTCACCATGCACCCCACCTAACGCAATGAACTCTTCATCTATTCTCTCCAGCCTGTCTTCAGGAGAGGGATGTGTACTTAAAAAAACCGGAGGATGAGGCTGGTTCTGCATCATCACAAAGAAATCGCGCAGGCTTGCAGCATCGTATTCGGAGGGATAGAGATAACGTACTGCATATTTATCCGCCACATACTCATTGCTGCGGCTGTATGCCAGTAAACCCAGGTTCCCGGCCAGAGCTGCCGCGATTTGAGCCAGTTCATTGGTATTATTACCGAGAAGCAACTGGAACAACAGATCCAGTCCAAATATGATGGTTAGCTGGTCGGTGGTATGACGACGGTCGGCATGTACCATCTCATGAGCCATCACACCAGCGAACTCAGCTTCGTTGTCGAGAAGTTTAATCAAACCTGTATAGAAATACATATATCCTCCAGGTGCACAAAAGGCGTTGATCACCGTATCGTTGTGGATGATGGCACAACGCCAGGCAAAGGTCCCTTTGTGATTCATCTCTGTGGCATACTCAAGAATGGTATTTCTTATTCTGTATAAATGGGCGTAAGCGGTCGCATTCTGAGCTGAATCAAGCACTTTATACTCTTGCGAATTGGACCGGATCTCCATATCAACCTGTCGACCCAGAGCGATATCATCGGATACAGAGAAAAGATTGATATTATCGCTCTTTGAACAGCCGGTAGTCACAACGATTGCCGGAATTCCAAAAATAAACCAGTAATACCTAATTGACGCTTTCATATATATAAATTTTAATACCACAAAATTACCCTTTCTAAAGATGCTTTGCAACTCACGGGGCCAGGCGATCCACGATCCACCCCACCTTCTTTCGTTGATAACGAATCCGGTCATGGAGCCGGTGTTTTCTCCCCTGAGAAAATTCAACTTCAACAGGTTTCACCCGGTATCCTCCCCTGTTACAATTGCCTGTTCAAGCCAGAGATGAAATTGCCTGAAAGGGTCAGGATCAATCTCCTTTGTTGAAAGTGACGTCCGGCTGTACTCTCTTCTGATGGCTGAAAGATTCATTCGATTTATTTAGAACAAAAATAAATTATTCCATACCTTTGTCCAAATCATAATCTCGAGAAAATGTCCAATGAAGTTACTAAAACCGAGGTACAGGAGTTTGAAAAAAAGAAAGAAAAGGTTAGAACGTATACCAACGGTGAAGTAACTGTCTACTGGCAGGCGGAAAAATGTATCCATTCTGCCAACTGCATCATTGGACTCCCAACGGGTTTCAATGCCCAGAAGCGGCCGTGGATAACCATTACCGGAGCTGACTCAGACGAGGTCATCAAGACGATCGATACCTGTCCTTCGCGCGCGCTGTTATATCTGAAAAATCAGGCGACTCCTGCTGTTGATGAAATAAAAACTCCCGGAGCCGTTGGTACTGCCCGGGTTCAAATCCTTATGCCGCTGCGGTGCTTCCCTGAAAAAACCTCTTTGTGACGGCAGCCACAAGCGGATCGACTTTAAAGGTTAATAACCAAAAGAACACAAATCTTTCATTATGATTATAGGTATCTTAAAAGAGAAACCTCCCGAACGACGGGTTTCCATGCTTCCGGAAATTGTTGCGATGCTCAATAAAATGAATGTCACAATGATGGTTGAGACAGGAGCTGGCCTGACTGCTTTTGCATCGAATGATGAGTATGAACTAGCTGGTGCTCAATTGGTTTCAAAAGAGGAGGTGTTGGAAAAAGCCGGTTTGATCATCAAAATCAATCCGCCGGTACAAGCAGAACTTGATCAGTTTAAGGAGGGGCAGATCTTCCTGGCCGCTTTTCATCCATTACTCCACAAAAAGCTGGTCAGGAGGCTGGCTGAGAAAAAGGTAATCAGTTTCAGCATGGATGTCATTCCACATACCATACGTGCACAAACGATGGACATCTCCTTCTCGATGGATATTATATCAGGCTATAAGGCGGTATTGAAGGCAGCGATACTTCTTCCGAGATTCTTCCCGATGTTCATGACAACTGCAGGCACCATCATACCAGCCAAAGTACTGGTTCTGGGAGCTGGAGTTGCGGGACTTCAGGCTGTGGCCACCTCCAGGAAACTGGGCGCCGTGGTAGAGGTATTTGACTTACAAGGCGCTATGAAAGAAGAGGTTATCGGATTGGGAGCAACATACGTGGAAGTGGAAAGAGCAACTCAGGAACAAGTTGCAGGAGAATATACTGCTGAGCAAACGCAAGCAATCCATGATCATGCTGTGAAATCGGACGTCGTGATCTGTACGGTCCAGATTCCCGGGAAGAAAGCCCCAGTACTTCTTACGAAAGAGATCGTGGAAGAGATGATGCCCGGTAGTGTAATCATTGATCTGGCGGCTTCAACAGGTGGGAATTGTGCCTTGACCAAAGATAAAAAGGTGATTGATCACAACGGTATCACCATTGTTGGTGAATCCTCTTACCCTGTCAGTATGCCCACGGATGCCAGCAAAATGTTCGGAAAAAATGTCTTTAACTTCCTGAAACTGATGTTTAACAGCAAAGACGAATTTCGGCTTAACTGGGATGATGACCTGATCCGGGGAACCTGTGTGACCCGGGATGGAGAGGTGGTTCATGAGAAGTTAATAAAGGTATAAACTAATACATTGGAATAATGGATGACGTATTACGGTTTTTTTTCGACAACAGAGAGGGAATATTTATAATCATCCTGTCGATCTTACTGGGAATTGAGGTCATCTCACATGTCCCTTCGGTTTTGCACACCCCGATGATGTCAGGGGCTAACGCGATTCATGGCGTAATACTTATTGGTGCACTCATCGTGATGGGCCATGCGGATAACACCCTTACCATGGTTCTCGGTTTCATTGCGGTGATGCTGGGAATGCTGAATGTGGTTGGTGGCTTTGTAGTAACCGACCGTATGCTTAAGCTATTCAGAAAAAAGAAAACCAAAAACTAAGGGCTATGGAATTGTTCACATCACAGATCAGCATTCTTGAAATGTCATACATCCTGGCCTCTGTTCTCTTCGTACTGGGATTGAAGAGACTCAGTAATCCCGATACAGCCCGCAGCGGAAATCTGTTGGCCTCAGGAGGGATGCTGCTGGCGATCATCTTTACCATTCTGTTTCACAAAAAGGAGGGTGAACATATAGGAAATATTCCCTGGATCCTGGCAGCCCTGTTTACCGGGTCGATTGTTGGCTGGCTGACCACGAAAAAGCTAAAGATGACTGCCACACCTCAGATGGTCTCTCTGTTCAATGGCATGGGGGGCGCCTGTGCTGCACTGATCTCACTGATGGAGTTTTCCAACGTTCCTGACTCGTTGATCCTTAAACACGGAATGTTGAATGGGGAAGCGATAACAATAATGATGGGGTTGATGATTGGAAGTATCTCATTTTCAGGAAGTATGATTGTGTCCGGGAAACTCGGCAGAAAGATCGGTGATATCACCACAAAGGGAATGCGATACGTAACCCTGGCTTTCCTGATTATTCTGCTGGCCTTCCTGGTTTTCATCCTAGGGATGCAGGCACGACCTTCGATGATCTGGATCTATCTGTTTACCGCACTCGCACTCATCTACGGAATCATGTTTGTGATGTCGATTGACGGAACCAATATGCCTGTCATCATTTCCCTTTTAAATTCATTTACTGGGTTAGCTGTTGCGTTCGGGGGGTTATTGTTTGACAATCAGGTCATGTTGACCGGAGGAATCCTGGTGGCCTCTTCAGGCACCATCCTGACCATCCTGATGTGCAAAGCTAAGAACCGATCTCTTTTTACTATCATAAGCGGAGCCTTCGTTGGAGGTGCTATGGATTCAACCACTGATCGTGACAAAGCCATCAAGGAGATCTCCCACGGCGATGCTGCCATTCTGTTGAGGTACTCACAGAAAATACTCATTGTTCCGGGATATGGCTTCGCTGTATCGAAAGCTCAGCAATTGTGCCACGAGCTGGATGATTTGCTGACCAGTAAAGGGGTGGAGGTGAAGTACGGCATTCATCCTGTTGCCGGCCGTATGCCGGGGCATATGAATGTCCTGCTGGCAGAAACAGATGTCCCGTACGAGAAATTGCTCGAGATGGAAGATGCCAACAAAGAGATTGGCAGTACAGATGTCGTGATTGTTGCAGGAGCAAATGATATTGTAAATCCTGCCGCCGAAGATGATCCATCAAGTCCCATTTATGGGATGCCTGTCATCAAAGCCTGGAATGCGAAAAACGTGATAGTGATTAAACGAAGTATGACCAAAGGTTATGCTGCCATTGAGAATGACCTATTTTACCATCCAAAAACCAGAATGCTTTTCGGTGATGTCAACGCCTCTATGCAGCAACTCCTTGCAGCTATCAAGAATCTTTGAGCGCTTTTTACCCCAAAAAAAAGAGGCTGTCCATTCTGACAACCTCTTTTTTCAAGTTGTTTGGATTACTACTTGATCAAACCCTGGGCAACAGAGTCAGCGTGAGCTTCTTCAGACTGAGCCTGAGCGATAGAGTCTGCAATTCTTTGCTGTTCTGCCTGTACCATGGCCAACGAGTCAGCAACACGGATAGAGTCAGCAACTCTTTTTTCTTCAAGTTCTTTTGCGGTGGGGCCACAAGCATAAAGAAAAGCTATAGCACCAACTACTAATAAGATTGCGATTTTTTTCATCTGTTTATTGATTTTTTGAATTCGATGCAAAAATACTCTTTCGAAGGGGTTCGCTCCAAATTTTCGGGGAACTATTTTTAACATTTTTTAACATTTTGATATAACAACCTGATTATTAGTAACATATTTTATTAACATTTTTTTGTGATTTGCAGACAACACAGGTGCCTGTTTTACAAATTCATCCACAAAAGTCAGTTAAAATAAGTATTTTTGATGGCGAGCATGTGAACACTCTGGTATGTTGATTCCCCTGGCTGAACAGTTGAGACCGGAAAATCTGAATGAGTATCTGGGACAGGAACACCTTGTTGGAAAAGATGCTATCCTGCGAAAAGCAATTGAATCGGGGAACGTCCCCTCGATGATTCTGTGGGGACCTCCGGGCGTTGGTAAAACCACACTGGCCTATATTATCTCCAAGCAGTTAAACCGGACCTTTTACACCCTCAGTGCTGTCAGTTCTGGTGTCAAGGATGTTCGCGAGATCATTTCCAATGCCACCAAAAGTGGGGAGAGTCCTTTCCTGTTCATTGACGAGATCCACCGGTTCAGTAAATCCCAGCAGGATGCCCTCCTTGGTGCGGTAGAAAAAGGGGTGGTGACATTCATCGGGGCTACTACAGAGAACCCCTCTTTTGAAGTGATCTCTCCCCTGCTGTCCCGTTGTCAGATCTATATTCTCAAAGGGTTGGAAGAGGTGCAGCTTATCCTGCTGATGAACCTGGGTAAAGATAAACTCGAACAATCACTGGGAATCACTATCCGCATAGACGAGCATGAAGCCCTGTTACGGATCTCCGGTGGAGATGCACGGAAACTGCTGAATGCTATGGAATTGGTTTCCACCACAGCCTCCAGGAACGAGCCGGTAGTGGTAATCACTAATGAACTTACCCTGGCGATCATCCAGCAAAACCTCGCTATCTACGACAAGGGTGGCGAAATGCATTACGACGTCATCTCTGCGTTCATCAAATCGATCCGCGGGAGTGACCCCAATGCTGCGGTTTATTGGCTTGCCCGCATGGTGGAGGCCGGAGAAGACCCTAAGTTCATTGCACGGCGGATGGTGATCCTGGCGTCTGAGGATATCGGGAACGCAAACCCAAATGCCCTGCTGCTGGCTACTTCCTGTTTTCAGGCCATTGACGTGATCGGCTATCCTGAATGCGACCTGATCCTGTCACAAACTGCCATTTACCTGGCCTGCAGTGTCAAAAGCAACGCTTCCTACCTTGCAATCCGGAAAGCTTCTAAAACATTCAAAACGCACGGAGACCTTCCTGTGCCCCTTCACATCCGGAATGCCCCAACCAAGCTGTTGAAAGACATCGGGTATGGAAAGGATTACAAGTATGCTCATGATTTTCAGCAAAACTTCGTCGATCAGGAGTTTCTACCAGAAAAGCTCTCCGGAACCATCTTTTATGAACCGCAAAATAATCCGAGGGAAAATGAACTACGTGCGAGGTTGAAATCGTTATGGAAGAAGAAGTACAGTTATTAGAATAGGTAAGACGTAAGACGTAAGAGGTAAGAGGTAAATGTTAGATAATGATTTGAGATTGGAGAATTGGATATTGGAAATTATTTGTTATTTGGAATTTGATTGATTATTATATCATATGGTTTTACAAGAGATCCCGAAAATCAGGTTTGCCGACAGTGGCAACTTCCTGTTGATAGCCGGTCCCTGTGTGGTAGAAGACGATACCATGCCCCTGCAGATTGCAGAGAGGATCCTGAAGATATGTGACTCATACCAGATCCCATTCATCTTCAAGGCCTCTTATAAAAAGGCGAACCGTTCGCGTTCTGACTCATTCTCAGGCATTGGTGACGAAAAAGCACTGAAAGTGATCCGGAAAACAGGAGATTCTCTGAAGATACCAGTCCTGACCGATATCCATACTGTACAGGAGACAGAGATCGCAGCCGGGTTCGTAGATATCCTGCAGATCCCGGCTTTTCTTTGCCGACAGACCGAGTTGTTGGTAGCTGCCGGAAAAACCGGAAAACCTGTTAACATTAAAAAAGGCCAATTTGTTGCTGCCGACTCCATGAAGTTTGCTGTTGAGAAAGTCTACCAAACAGGAAATGAACAAGTGATGCTAACCGAGCGGGGTACAATGTTCGGGTATCATGATCTGGTGGTGGATTTTCGCAACATCCCTGAGATGCAACAGTTTGATGTACCTGTCGTTGTAGACGTTACACATGCTCTTCAAAAGCCTAATCAAACCAGTGGGATAACAGGTGGGCGGCCTGATCTTATCGCCACCATAGCGCGCGCTGCCATTGCTGCAGGAGCCGATGGCATTTTCATTGAAACTCATCCGAACCCTGCATACGCTCTTTCCGACGGTGCCAACATGCTCAGGTTGGATTTACTGGAGAGTGTGATCGAAACCCTGGTACGGATCCGGAAAGCCTTGTAACGATCACCGTGGTATCAGTCAATGATTACCTTTTTAATTCCGCCAGTTTCCTCGTGAAAGTTCACCTTCCATTTTGACGCAGGCAGGTAGGTAACAACGCCCAACTGGTTGATGAGACACTGGGTCTCTTCAATCGAGCCATCAGGCTGTTTTACACTGACTCTGGCAAGTTCCGGAATCCGGTAATAAAACCCCTGCGTTTTGGTCTCTTCCACCGCCCGGTTCAGATAACTGGTTACCTGGTTCGTATTTCCGACCCGTTGAACTTTGATTGTGACCACCCGTCCTCCCATTTCATCCAGATCCATTACACCCCTGGTCGATAAAAACTTGAAGATCGGAATCTCCGTATTGATCTGATTGGCGACCGGGATGTACTTATAATCATAGGTATAAGTCTTCTGAACACTGATCCCTGTAAAAAGCTTCATGTACTCTTTTTCCAGCAGTTTCAACTGCGTATCCATGTACTCGAGGGTCTCCTGGTTATAACTCACCTCCTGGTATCCTGTAAGCAAGTTGAACCGGTTATCCTTGATCCTGGAAATGAAATCGGCAGCTTCTTTTGCTTTCTGCTCAGGAGACTTTTCCACCATCGTACGTTTCAGAATCTGCCGTTCAAGAGTAAGGGTATCGATGCTGACCTTCCGAATAATGGTATCCACTTTCTCAAAAACACTTACATCTGCGTAATACTTAAAAATCTCAGGGAAAACATCCTTCTCAGTGAGGGTGATCCCATCCTTATCCTTGAAAACACTTATGATCTTTTCTGTAGTATCCACCGCATCCGGGAGTGTTCCGAGGATCAGTCCGGACTCGTTTAGGCAGAGTACTCCAGCTTTTTCGGTCTTGGAAAGTTTTTCTCCCAACTCTACAAAGTAGTACTGCCCCGGATCAGGTTCTGCCGAAGTGGTGATCCTGATCCCACTGATCCTGTACTCAACAGAGTTGGCCATGACCACATTCTTTATTCCAAGATACCGTAATGCATACTCGGCATAGGGACCTTTGTAGTTTTCAATCCGGTCAATGATCACTTCTACATTTACCACCGTTCGCGGGAGTGTATAAAAAATGCCCTGTTGTGTCCTGGGAATCGTGGTTTGATCAATATGGTAAACACTGATCTGGGCTTGAAGCAGAATGGACATTAACATGCAGAGAAGAATTATTCCTCCCTGATAAATAGAGGTACGTTTCATACTATCAACCTTTCTTATATTAACGCATAAACAACAGTTCCCGGTATTTCGGAAGTGGCCATAATTCATCATCAACCAGCATTTCGAGTTTATCGACATGGTACCGGATCTTGTCAAAATAGGGGTAAACCTCATAACAATAAGCATCGGCTTTAGCCTCAACATCTTCTATTTTATTGGCCACCTTCCTTGCTTCGATCATATCGTGGACGTAGGTTTTGATTTTATCAACATGTTCGGAAATCTCGGTGATGGTCTCCATCTGGTTGTGTGACAACTTCCCATATGTCTGGTAATCAAGTACCTGCTTCAACCCTTTCACGTTCTCGATCAACGTGTTCTGATATTTGATGGCAATCGGGATGATATGGTTTGTCGAGAGATCGCCAAGCACCCTGGATTCGATCTGGATTTTTTTGGTGTAATGTTCCAACCTGATCTCATAACGGGCTTCAAGTTCCCTTTTGGAAAGCACCTGGTTTTCGACAAAGAGTTTCTCGGTTTTAGGTGAGACCAGGGCTTTAACGGCCTCCGGCGTGGTTTTATGGTTCGACAGTTTTCGTTTGGCCGCCTCAATCACCCACTCTTCTCCGTAGTTATTTCCTTCAAAGCGGATGTGTTTCGATTCAATGATATACCGTCTCAATACCTGAAAGATCGCATCATCTTTTTTCACTTTTTGTTCGATCAAATTATCCACATCCACTTTGAATTTCGTTAGCTGATCGGCCACAATAAGGTTGATGGTTATCATGGCCGGGGCGCAAGTCTGGGAGGATCCAACAGCCCGGAATTCAAATTTATTTCCCGTAAAGGCAAACGGGGAAGTTCTGTTCCTGTCCGTATTGTCAAGTAATATTTCGGGAATCTTAGGAAAGTTTTTCAGTAAGCCTGTGTCACCATCGGTACTGATCCGGATCTTTTTATCACTCTTCTCAATGATATTCAGCAACTGCGTAAGTTGTGTCCCGATGAAGGCGGAGATAATGGCCGGTGGTGCTTCATTGGCGCCCAGGCGGTGATCGTTCCCAGGAGAGGCGATGATGGCCCGGATCAGGTCCGCGTGTTCATGAACCGCTTTGACGGTGTTCACCAAAAAGGTAAGGAACCTCAGGTTGCTCTTTGGTGTTTTTCCGGGAGAGAGCAGGTTCTCGCCGGTATTGGTCATCAATGACCAGTTGTTGTGTTTTCCTGAGCCATTTACACCTGCATACGGTTTCTCGTGAAGAAGCACGGTAAAATCATGGTGTTTGGCCACTTTATCCAACAGGTGCATCAGGAGCTGGTTATGGTCGACCGACAGGTTGGCCTCCTCAAACACAGGAGCACATTCAAACTGGTTGGGGGCTACCTCATTATGCCGGGTTTTAACCGGAACTCCCAGGCGGTGTGCTTCCAGTTCAAACTCCTGCATGAAAGCCATTACCCGCTGTGGAATCGTGCCAAAGTAATGATCTTCCAGCTGCTGGTCTTTTGCCGAGGAGTGCCCAAACAGGGTTCGTCCGGTAAGCATCAGATCTGGCCTTGCCTGAAACAGTGCCTCATCCACCAGGAAGTATTCCTGTTCCCATCCGAGCATGGCGAATACCTTTGAAACCTCCTTGTCGAAATAGTGACAGACATCGACTGCTGCTTTGTCAACAGCATACAATGTTTTAAGTAACGGGGTTTTGAAATCGAGGGCTTCACCGGTGTAGGATACGAATACGGTCGGGATACAGAGTGTTCGGTCCATGATAAAAGCCGGGGAAGTTGGATCCCAGGCTGTATACCCCCTTGCTTCGAAAGTGCTTCGAATGCCACCGCTCGGGAAACTGGAAGCATCTGGCTCCTGTTGAGTTAGCTCAATCCCCCTGAACTTTTCAATCCCTTTACCCCCATCAACAGGATCGATAAACGCGTCATGTTTTTCTGCAGTAGCTCCTGTCAACGGTAAAAACCAGTGTGTATAATGTGATGCCCCTCTATTGATGGCCCACGATTTCATTCCGGCTGCTACCTGGTCAGCAATCCTTCGGTCTATCTTGGTCCCTTTTTCTATCGCATCCATCACCTGCCGGAAGGCCTCCTCTGTAAGGTACTCCCGCATGGCTGCTTGATTGAAGGTTAGCTCTCCGAAGTACTCAGAAGCTCTTCTGTCAGGAAAGGTCACAGACTTTCGCGCCCGGCACATGGCAGCCTGCAATGCCATAAAGCGTATATTGTCCATTCGTGATTCTATTAATTGTGGTTATTCTTGCCAATTTACGATACGCGATCCGCGATATGAGATAATATATAAACCTGCAAATGTAATTAATCCATTTAAAATTAAGAGTTCAAAACCAAACATATAACCAAATAATAATTCACTGGAATAGGTGCTGAGAAGGTAGCAGATGAGTGGTGAAAGGATTGCTACCAGCGGGACAAAGCGGTCTTTTACCCCGCGCTTGGAAAAGAGGCCGAAGGCATAGAGGCCGAGTAAAGGGCCATAGGTGTACCCAGCAACCGTAAAGAGTTTGTCGATCACGGCCCGGTCGTTGATGGCCCTGAAGATAACGATGACAAACAGAAGAATAATGGCAAAAGCGATGTGAACCAGGTACCGGATCTTTTCTTTCTGCTTCTCCGTGAGCGGACTCTCTTTATTCATTCCCAGAAAATCAATACTGAACGAGGTGGTCAGGGAAGTTAATGCACCATCTGCGCTCGGATAAGCTGCAGAAATGAGTCCGATGATAAAGACAATCCCGGCCAGAGGTCCCAGGTGCTGAATAGCGATGACCGGGAAGAGATCATCCGAACGAGCCGGCAGGTCCAATCCTTTGTACCTTGCAAAGAGATAGAGCGATGCACCCAGAAAAAGAAAGAGAAAATTTACAAACATCAATACAACAGAGAAGGAAAACATGTTCTTCTGGGCATCTTTCAGCGACCTGCAACTCAGGTTTTTCTGCATCATCTCCTGGTCGAGACCGGTCATCACGATAGCTATGAAGGCCCCGCTCAATATACCTTTCACGAAGTACCGTCTATCACTCCACTCTCCAAAAAGGATCTTCGAATATTCACTATCAAATACAGCACTCGTTATACTTCCGAAACTCATTCCCATACTTTTGGTGATCAGGTATATCGATAACCCCAGGGCAAAGAGCATAAACGTAGTTTGAACGGTGTCAGTCCAGATGATGGTCTTGATCCCTCCTTTGAACGTATAGAGGAGGATAAGGATAATGAAGATCAGGGTGGTCACCCAAAACGGGATTCCCCAGGCATCGAATATAAAAATCTGCAACACATTTACTACCAGAAACATACGAAATGAAGCGCCAATCACCCTGGAGAGGATAAAATAGAAAGCTCCTGTTTTGTAAGACCAGAAGCCAAAGCGGCTCTCCAGGTAAGAGTATATGGAAGTGAGGTTTAGTTTGTAATAGAGCGGCAGAAGTACCGTGGCAATTACAGCATACCCGATCAGGTATCCGAACACCACCATCATGTAGGAGAACTGGGTATCACCTACCCAGCCGGGAACCGACATGAATGTAACGCCGGAGAGGGAAGCGCCGATCATCCCGTATGCTACTACCATCCAGGGCGATTCTTTATTCCCGATGAAGAAAGCACGGTTGGTGGCGCGGCGGGCCGTGATCCAGGTGATGAAGAAAAGAAGGGCTGTGTATGCGAGAAATATCGTGAGGATCAGGAAAGGGGTCATAGTTATTGTAGTGAAGTGGTGCTGTGGTGAGGTGGTGAAGAATTTCCTGGAGACTGAAGACTGAAGACTGAGGACTGAGAACTGAGGACTGATTTGGCGAAGGTGAGAAGGTTTGGAAAGGCAAAGTCGATAAGTTTATGGCCTTTGTGCAGGTGTGACTTGTTCTCGGATAGAAAGATCGTTTTCATTCCCAGTCTGCGGCCAAATAGCATATCGGACAGGGTGTCTCCAGCCATGACAGCCTGTTTGAAGCGGATTGCCGGGAACTCTTTCCGTGCTTTCAGCCCCATACCCACATTGGGTTTTCGCATGAAAGATTGCTCTTTCTCCAGGTGAGGAGAGAAATAGATGGCATCTATTCGACCACCATCCTTTGCTACCTCATTAAGAAGTCGGTTATGGATTTCCGTTACTGTCTGCTCGGTCATAATCCCTTTCCCTACCCCCTGTTGATTACTTACCACAACCACCGGACCGAGTATTCGCGAAAGGATTTTCAGGGCTTCAGGGACGCCGGGCAACCATAAAAATTCGTTCCATTGTGTCACATAGCCATCCACAATCCGCTTGTTGAGCACGCCATCACGATCCAGGAACAACGACCACTTGGTATCAATCATTAAATCGCTTAAATTCATCCTGTGCCTGTTTGAAGGTTTCCGGGATCCCGATATCAAGAAAATATCCCCGGGAAGGGAATCCGTAAATCCTGGCTGTGGTAAAGTACTGCTCAAAACAATCTTTCTCGATCGAAAATCTGCCCCGGAACTCCGGCTCCATAAAAAATGTTTTTTCGATGATATAGAGACCCCCGTTGATGTATCCTCTCCCAACATTCTGTTGCTTTTCCGTAAATCCCACTATCTTGTGGTTTCTGTTCATCGTTACCTGGCCATACCTTCCTGTTTCCTGAAGTTCTCTTAAAGCAACAGTGATGTCCGCCTTTTTCAGCAGGTGAGCTTCCAGCATCCGGTTCAGATCTACCCGGAAAAGGCTGTCCCCGTTCATGGCGAATAACCGAATGCCTTCTATTTTCCATAATGCCAACCGGATCCCTCCACCAGTTCCCAATGGCTCCTCTTCCACTACATAATCAATCCGTATATCCTGGTACATTGCTCCAAAGTGATCCATGATCGCTTCCCGTTTATAGCCCACGGAGAGCACAACGTGAGTAACTCCTTCCGCCTTAAGGAAATCCAAAAGATACTCCAGGAATGGTCTGCCGTTAATCAGCGCCATTGACTTCGGCAGGTCTTGTACGACCTGTTGAAGCCGTGTCCCGAGTCCCCCGGCTAATATGATGGCTTCCATTGTAATCAGTTGGCAGTTGGCAGTTGGCAGTTTATTGCAAATATGTTTATTCCTTGGGGAACAGTGCGGATTCTACCAGTTCACAGATGATATGTCCGATCATGATGTGCGACTCCTGGATCCGGGGGATATCGGATGAGGGGACATTGATCAGGTAATCACAGTGTTCTTTCAGCTTGCCTCCCGTCTTGCCGGTAAGAGCAACAGTTATCATCCCCATCTTGTTCGCGGTCTCGAAGGCCTTGATGATATTGCGGGAGTTTCCGGACGTTGAGATCCCGAAGAGGAGATCCCCCTCTTTGCCACTGCCCATAATGATCCGTGAGTAGACCTCATCATAAGAGTAATCGTTGGCTACAGCAGTAAGGTAAGAGGTATTGACATGCAATGCTTCCGATGGCAAGGGAGGGCGGTCGTAATAAAACCTGCCGGAAAACTCTGCGGCGAGGTGTTGTGCATCGGCAGCGCTTCCCCCATTACCGCAAAAGAGCACTTTATTCCCGTTACAGAAAGATTCTATGCAATGCCGGACGACTTCCTGGATGCGATCCAGCAGGACGTTATCGGAGAGTATCTTTTGTTTAACCTCAATACTCTCTTTGATTGATTCTGAAATTCGCATATGAGAATAATTTGAAACAAAAATACAGGTTTATTGGTAAAAGGATGCTTGATACGAGGTACGAGATACCGGATAAAGGATCCCGGATCGGGTATCGCGTATCTGGTATCCTGGATCATAAATCAGTTACAATTTCATGAAGCGGTTTACGATTCAGATGGCGGGTTGAATCATCCGGTTCCTTTGCAGGATAACCGAGTGAAAGGTAAGCGATGGGTTCCAGATGAGAGGGAAGGTTCAATATTTTGGAACAGGTGGAAGCATCGAAGTTGCAGATCCAACAGGTTCCCAGGCCTTGTTCTGCTGCAGCCAATGTGATATGATCGATGATGATGGAAACGTCGATATCGGTATGGTCTTTACCATCACTTCGCTTCCAGCCAATCGAATGATCACCACAGAATACAAGCACTACAGGAGCCCGGGCAAACCACTCCCGGCTGTATGTGGAATCCAACTTTGCACGAAGTCCGCCACCCCTGATCACAAAAATCTGCCAGGGTTGATAGTTGGCTGCCGAAGGAGCAACCCTGCCGCATTCAAGGATATAACTGAGTTTCTCCTCTTCCACCGGTTTGTTGAGGTAACTCCTCACAGAGTACCGCTTTTTCGCTAATTCAAGAAACGTCATAGTTGATTTTTTCTGTTTGCTTCGTCATTACGTTCCTCGCAATGACAGTTATACTTATTGTTATCCATGCCTCACCACTGCACCACTGCACCATTGCACCACTTAAATTGTCCAGGTAGTGAGTCCTTTTGCCGTAAACTCGTACCGCTTTGTTTGTCCTCCAAATTTCTTCAGGGCTTCAATCACTTTGGAACGGGTATTTCCCGGGCAATAGAAGAACATAAATCCGCCTCCGCCAGCTCCCGATACTTTTCCTCCAAGCGCCCCGTTCCGTATCGCAGAGTCATAGATTTCATCAAGCATGGGATTGGAAATCCCTGCTGCCATCTTCTTTTTATACTGCCATCCAAAATCGAGGATCTCCCCTATCCGGTCAAGGTCACCCTTCAGCATGGCCTCCTTCATCATGACCGATTGCTCTTTCAGTTTGTGCATCGCCTCCAGGGAACGTTCATTCCCGGCCATCACATTTTTCCGTTGTTCCTCGATGATGGTACTGGATAAACGGCTTGTTTCAGTATGATACAGGATGAGGTTGTGAGCCAGTTCTTCCAAATATTTCTCTCTGATCCTCAATGGATTAACAATCACTTTGTCCTCCTTGAAAAACTCCATAAAGTTAACCCCTCCGAAGGTAGCAGCATACTGATCCTGTTTCCCCCCCGACATATTAAGGTCTACCCGTTCTATTTCAAAGGCCAGGTGAGCCAGGTCATACTCACCAAGTGGAAGATTAAGCCATTCCGCAAAAGCTCCCAGAATGGCTACCACCAATGTGGAAGAGCTCCCCAAGCCTGAACCGGGGGGTGCATCTACAGAGGTTGATAGTTCAAAAGAGAGAGCTCTCTGTGTAAAATCACGAACCACCCGGTTGTAAATTCCTTTAATCAGGTCCAGGTTGCCATCAAGAGGTAGATGATCCATGGCATCAAACTCCAGCAGCTCCTGTTTATCCAGAATGTTGAGAATGATCTTCCCGTCTTTCCCGGGTTTAATGGATGCCATGGCATACATGCTGATGGTAGCATTCAGGATGGCTCCACCGTAGAGGTCGGAAAACGGGGCCACATCAGTTCCCCCACCGGCAAGACCCAGGCGAAGAGGAGCTTTGGAGCGGATTATTCGGTCATTGGTCATTAGTCATTGGTCATTAGTCAGAAAGATCAGAAATTAGGAAAATACGAAATTAGGAAATAAGTGTTTACGTCTTACGTCCCACGTACTACTAACGACTCAACAGCCTCCAGCATTTTACTCCAGCTGTATTTTTCTTTCTCGATCGCTACCTCTGCTGAGAACTCCTGCTCTTTATTCTCCCTGTAAAATTTTACAATTGCATCTGCAATATGTTGCGGATCAGGTTGTACCACATAGCCAACCTTTCCGTCAGGGACAAACTCAGCCAGCCCTCCCACATCTGTAATAATCATAGGTTTGTTGAAATGGTAAGCGATCTGGGTGACTCCACTCTGTGTGGCGCTTTTATAGGGTTGTACCACCAGATCAGCAGCGCAGAAATAGTCCCGCACGTTGGAGTCCGGGATAAAGTCATTGCTCATGGTCACCAGATCATCCAATCCATGTTCTTCGATGATCCTCCAGTAGGTTGCCGGGTTGCAGTAAAACTCTCCAGCAACCAGCAGCTTCACCTGTAATTCCCGCATCCTTGGATCGGCAAAGGCTTGCAACAATAGATCCAGACCTTTGTAATCGCGAATAAACCCAAAGAAGAGGATATATTGCCATGCCGGATCCAGGTTGAGTCTCTGTATAGCTTCCCGCTTCGGGAGCAGGCCACCAAAATGATCATAGAGCGGATGCGGGCTGAAAATCTTCGGTTTTTGCTGATCAAAAAGATCCAACTCCTTTAAAACTGACCTCGACATGGCTACAAATCCATCCACTGAACCAACATAGTAGGATGCCAGCATTCTGTCGCCAGGTCTCTTCTCATGCGGGATGATATTATCAACGATGCTGATGATTTTCGTATGCTTATTTTTGCGGATGATGCGGCATATGGTTCCAAGACAAGGTGCCATAAACGGTATCCAGAACTTCACAACAACAAGGTCAGGCCGCAGCTTCCGGATCTCGTTTCCGATCATGATCCAATTAACAGGGTTGATGGAGTTGATCCGAGTGTGTATCACCAGGTTTTCCGGAGCAGGTTCATCTGAAAACTGTGATTTGCCCGGAAACAGAATGGATGGATACTGAAGACTGAAGGAGTAGATGGTCACCTCGTCTCCCTGACGTAGGTATTCAGTGGCCAGTCGTTCATTATAGGCGGCCAACCCTCCCCGGAGCGGGTGCGCCGAGCCTATGATCACTATTTCCATTATTCAGGTTTTTCCTCAATCGAGGTTTTTTTTCGTCTCGATCAGGTATGCATTACGGTCGTAAGCGCTGCGGGAGATCAACTCTCCCAGGAAGCCAGCCACAAAAAGCTGGGTACCAAGGATCATGGCCAGCAGTCCGAAATAGAACAGAGGCCTTTCTGTCATGTTATACCCTTCAAAGAAGATGCGTTCATAGGCCAAGTACCCGGCTATGCCAAAACCAGCCAGGAATAGCAATGTCCCCCATAACCCGAAAAAATGCATTGGGCGTTTCCCAAAACGGGATGTAAAGGTGATGGAAAGCAGATCAAGATAGCCCTTGAAAAAGCGGTCGGGACCATATTTTGTTTTTCCAAACTTACGTTTCTGGTGTTGCACTACCTTTTCACCAATCTTGGTAAAACCGGCCCATTTTGCAATCACCGGAATATACCTGTGCATCTCTCCGAACACTTCGATGCTTTTCACCACATCGCTCCGGTAAGCTTTCAGTCCGCAGTTAAAATCGTGCAACCGGATCCGCGACATCCTCCGGGTGGTCAAGTTAAAAAAACGGGTCGGGATGGTTTTGGAGAGCGGGTCACGTCTTTTCTTTTTCCATCCGGATACCAGGTCATAACCTTCTTCCACAATCATCCTGTGGAGCTCCGGGATCTCATCAGGGCTATCCTGAAGATCGGCATCCATGGTAATCACCACGTTCCCCTGGGAAGCAGCAAAACCACAGTTCAGAGCTGCGGCTTTGCCATAATTCCGGCGAAATTTGATACCCTTCACGGTGGGATTGACTTCAGCCAGCCGTTCAATCACCAGCCATGAATCATCCCGGCTTCCATCATCGACGTAAATCAACTCATAGCTCAATCCATGTTCTTTCATGACCCGGTCTATCCAATCAGAGAGTTCGGGAAGAGATTCAGCTTCATTCAGCAGTGGAACAACAACGGATATCTCCATTCAGATAAGGTTAAATGGCCGATGAGGTCATTGATTTATCCTCTTTTTTGAGGAAGATGGAGGTGATCAGGCTGATGACCGCACCGGTAATCAACTGAGATAGCATTCCACTGATAGCCATCCCGATTGGTGTCATTATGAAAGAGAACATCTGCATCCCCTGCTCAAGCTGTTCATCAGTTATTTCGGGATCTCTCTCCAAAGCGCTCTGACGGCTGAGTTCGATGACATCCTGAACAGCGTCGGGAGCAATTACCTGGAAGAATAGAAAGGTATATATTGCCACAAGGATGGAGGCAAAGAGGACAATCATTAAACTGGTTGAGAATGCCTTCCCGTAAGACATAAAACCGTTTAATACCTTCTTCCGGTAATCCAATGTCCCCCAGATCATCCCTCCGACGAGGATGACGTATGCTATCCAGGTTATTTTGGTGTTCAGATGCAAGTCGAAGAGATACAAGATCAGATTGAAAAGAATCATTACAACACCGGTAATGATACCGTAGGTGATGCCATTCATGGCCACTGATTTGGGTTTTTCTTCCATGTTTGTCTGTTTTTATAATCGTTCAAGCAAACATACGAAAAAAACCATATCGAAAAAGAATTGAGCACCTAAATTTTCTATCTTTGCAGCGGGTAAGTCTTATACGACCAGCTCCTGTCTAACTCCCCCAGGTTCGGAAGGAAGCAAGGGTATGATGGTTGAGCGGTGCGATATAATGGCTTGCCCTTTTTTATTGCACAGCATTGCGCATCATTGCCATCATTGCCATCATTGCAAAAGATTACATATATTCGCTGATCGGAAAACGATTTTTTTTACTATGTTGTTAAAAGTTCATCCAGATAATCCTGGTTTACGGCATTTAAAGATCGTTATTGAATGCCTTTTGGATGGCGGAGTGATCATCTATCCCACAGATACGGTATATGCGCTTGGATGTGATATCACAAAGATCCGGGCCGTGGAGCGCGTAGCCAGGATCAAAGGGGTGAAACTGGATAAAGCTAAGTTCTCGTTGATCTGCAGCTCTTTAAGTCAACTTTCTGATTACACCCGTCCGATCAACAATCACATTTTCCGAATCATGAAGCGGGTATTACCCGGGCCATATACGTTTATCCTCAACGCCAACAACAATGTCCCCCGCTTCTTCCAGAGTAAAAAGAAGACAGTCGGTATCCGGAATCCCGACCACCTGGTTCCAGTACAACTCGTTGAACAACTTGGGAACCCGATCATGACTACCTCCCTCCACCACGAAGATGAGATCATCGATTACCTGACCGATCCAGAAGAGATCTTCGAAAAATTCAATACCCTGGTAGATATCGTGATCGATTCGGGATACGGTGGTCTCATCCCTTCAACCGTGGTCGACTGCACCAAAGACGAACCGGTGATCGTACGTGAAGGCCTAGGAGATACCGAGTTGATACGCTGATGATGGATCCTGGATGCTGGGTATTAAGATGTAGAATGTAGGAGGAGGATGTAGATGTTGGATTTTGAATTCTCTATAAAGGGTTGTATTTTTGCAGTCTCAAAACAGTGGACTCGCTAGCTCAGTTGGTAGAGCATAGCCCTTTTAAGGCTGGGGTCCAGGGTTCGAGTCCCTGGCGGGTCACAAGTTCCCAATCAAATAAATTAAAAACCGCTTAAAATCAATGATTTAGGCGGTTTTTTGTTTTTCAATACCCCCAATATTTTCAATAAATCTCAAGAAAAAGGTGCACTATTCGGTGTCCCTGAATTGTATATTTTTTGGGACACCAGAATCCGTGTATTTTGTTAATAATTAGCCATTTGAATCTATTTTTTTCATTAGAATTATCAGCTTATTTTCGTAAATTTATAGCATAAAAGGTGTCCCAAATTGTAAACATATGCAACATTCTCTATCTATTCTGTTTTACCTTCGGAAGTCCAAGGAAAACAAACAAGGTGAAGCTCCCGTTTATTTGCGAATAACTGTAAACGGAAAGCGTGTCGATTTATCAACCAACAGGTTTATTTCTGATGATCAGTGGGATAATGGATCAGGAAGAGTAAAAGGTTTCAAGGAGGATGCTAAGGTTCTCAATAATTACCTTTCAGGATTAGAGAACAAAGTTTACCAAGAATACAATATATTAATAAGTAAACAAGAACCTATTTCACCCGAAATTCTTCGCAACCAGATTTTGGGCATCCAGGAAGAACAGCGTACTTTTATGGAACTGATCCGGTTCCATACTCAACAAATCAAAGAACAAATTGGGAATGGATTTTCTGAGGGGACATATAAGAGATATATTGTTACTATCGGGAAGTTGGAAAAATTTCTTTTATTTCAATATAAGAAATCTGACATTGCGTTAGCCAGCCTGAACCATGAGTTCATTACCAATTTTGAATATTACTTGAAGACCCAGGACAAGATCTCTCATAATACAGTGGTAAAGTATATCAAGATTCTCAAGAAAGTAGCAAACCTGGCTGTCGCCTTCATAAAGATCATTATTGGTTGCTACAATAGTAAAATTGTGTTACCCCTTTGGCTTGAAGACATGATCAGAGAAAAGTGGATGTATAATCCTACTTCAAGACAGATCGTTCATCCTTGCGTTAGGGGTATTGTGAGAAATGGCAATAGTGAGCAAAGAGAAATGAAGGCATTTCATATCAAAATATTGTTTGGCCCTTAATATGAAAACTTCCTACCTTTACAAAATTAGTTAATGTGTCCTTATGGCCAAAAGAGAAATATCACATCTTGATTTAAAAATAAAACTTACCAACGAATATTTAGATAATGGTGGTTATGAAAGAATAAATCATATTGATCTTTTGCAGGATTTGATAAAAGTAAAATCAGGAGCTGATGGGAAGGTTGATCCTGAAACTGTTAGCCCATTAGTAAACGCTTTTATGGGCGCACTATTGGGTGACCACATGATGCCTCCAGTTTTTGATGAAAAATATATTTCCGAATATAAGTCTACTCTCCAAAAATCAAATTCTTTTGTCCAAGAGAATATAGACACAAAAGTTCAGTTTGACAAGGTTTATGCTGAATATAAAACCAAAACTGACACCATATTCAGGGGACAAAGAGAGGCTAAATGGAGATTATACAGTAAATTGCAAAGGTATTGGATTGCCGAAAAATTGTTTGAAAAGGAGGAAAGTTATCAAAATTTTATTGAACGATTAGTAGAAATTGGCAAAGCAAAATACACTCCACAAATAAGTGCGTTACTTTGTGCCCAACATATTGATTCCGTGAATGATATTTCTGTATTAGGTTATCTTCAGCATCATAGCAGGAGGCTTGATGAAAGTAGAGATTATACATATAGATATCGATCATGCAACGAAAGTAAAACTGCAATTGCATGAAGTAAAGGACAGGGGAAAATATAAGAAACTTGATCTATCGAAGTAAAATCATCATGAAAAAACATATTTATTTTAGCAATATATTAGATGATCGATTACGGTTGAGGCTATATGCCGTAAGGGATTTCAAGGCACTTACCTGTCCGCCGGCACAAAAGTTTATTATATGCACAAAACTACAATTTTGCACGTTTCCCCGCATAGGATAAACCCTGTGTTATGGGCTGGTTTAGTTCTCTGTCATTCGTAAAAGGTTGTTACTGTATCACAATTTTTTCTGTATGAATTTTTTCTCAGTCATAAATTTTTACAAAATAAATTCCTTTAGATTGAGAAGAGAAGCCAATTGTTGGAATTTTCAATATCAATATGGAAATTTGCTATTTATTGTGAACAATCAAACCACCATGTCGAACATTGAGGAATGGTAGGAGTGCTTTGAGTGCATGCAACATTATTTGTATTTGTATATTTAAATAAAAGTGTATGTTGCACATTAGCAGATACAATAAATGTCTGACTTTGATTATTGGGGGCAACAGTGGCAATTTTTGCTCCGTCCCAAAATACATCATATGTGCTGTTTGAAACACTATTATTTTTAAAATAAACTTTTCCTGTCTGATTAGTTACACAGGGATCCGGAAGCTGACAGGATCCATCATCCTCGGTTGCTTTCGCATCATAATTGGTTGCATTTGGATTCGTACATCCTTTAATATCCTTTTTACAACTGGGCAGGGCAAATACACTGAAGAGTGTAATTATTGCCATTATGATTTTTGTTTTCATTTTATTTTGATTTTTAATTTTACTTACTCGGCTGGCTATTTAGTGTCGCCCCGTTTTTTTGATTGGGTTCTGGTCTCCAATTTGTATCTCAATATTACTTAATATTTTTCAAGAACTATCAAAGTCAAACTTTGGTGGTTCACTTGTCGGTCCGCATTGTCATTTCTTAAACTTGCACATAACGAGTGGCCTGTAAACGCTGCAAAGGTAGAACGTCATATCGAAGATAAGATGCTGATATTGTAGCTTTTACAGGCATGTTAGCTGCTGACGTTTCTTTTGTTAAACAAGACTTATAGATTCATCAATTTCAATTTTAAGTTTTACTTTCGCTTTCATTGCACGAAATACCTTTAAAACAGTGGAGATAGTTGCACTATTATTACCACTCTCAAGTTTTGATATTTGCGCCTTTTGAACCCCTATCATTTTTCCTAATTGTTCTTGAGTCAATTTTCGTTCTTTTCTAATTTGTTTTAGCTTTTCACCAAGAATGTCCATAGAAAGCTCAAATTCATATTGTTCTCTTTCTGGTGTTCCAAGTTTGCCATAATATTTTTCTTCAATTTCACCTAAAGTTTTGTACCTTTTAACCGTTTCCATTGTATGTAACCTCCTTATATTAAACCCTTAAAATACTTATTTTTAATATCTAAAGCTTTTGCGATTTCTGATTTTGGCGTTTTATTTGTCTTTTTTATTAGTCCATGGGAACAAACGATTAGTGTCTCTGTTTCACCTCGTGAATCCCAAAACGAAAAAAGCCTATAAAACTTACCATTATAATCAACCTTGAATTCAAATAAATCATTTGCATCTGTCATTTTCGTGAACCATTCTCCAAAGATTCTGGATTTTGTTTTTCTCATTGACAGAAGAAATTTCTTTCTCACAAGTTCTTCAATTTCATCGATGAAATCTTCTGCTTGTTTAAGCAACACTATCTCTATTGGTTTCTTCATCATCAGCTAATTTCTCAGCAAAGATAATAAAAGTTTCTAAAAATGGAAACATCATTCTTTTTTAACGTTAGCAGCTAACGGTCCGCAGCTATGGCCAGTGCGGTAGATTTTGGGATCGCCCTGGCGATCCTGGTAGACCGTAGCATTGGCTTTAGGTGCATGTTGGGGGCAGGCCAACTTTGTTTAAATAAATCAGTAAAAATTTGGTTTTAATTTTTCACAAACCTTGTTGTAATAGCATTTTCATTATTCCAAATTTTCACAATATACATTCCTCGTGCAAGACTTTTTACGCTTATTACCGCTTTCCCTTGTACTGCTTGTTTCGTCAGCAGTATCCGACCATCCAAAGTGTAGATTCTGATCATCCCATTTCCAAAATGACTGCTCTTCGGAACCTCAATCGTTATATCATCAGTTGCAGGATTTGGATAAGTAATGATGTCATGAGCAGTATTAGAAAAATATGAATCACCAGTCCCCCCGTTGGTGGTTTTTAATATCGTACCATACCCTCCGACCACATACCCTGTATTTGCATCGGTAAACCAAATTGATTCCAAAGGATTTGAATTCCCTGTTGCAAGGTAAAACCAGTCTGTACCTCCGTTTGTCGTTTTTAGTACGTGTCCAGCACTCCCGGCAGCATAACCTGTATTTTTGTCAGCAAAAAAGACGGCGGCTAATCCATGATCGAAAGGTTTTTGTTGAATCCAGGTACTCCCTCCATCGATCGTTTTCAGGATGGAGCCATAGTTGCCGACCGCATAACCAGTGACAGAATCTGTAAAAAAAAGGGAGGTAAAAAATTCAGATGATGAGAACGAAACATCCCAGAGAATCCCACCATTAACAGTTTTCATTATTTTATTTTTAAAGATGCAGGATTGTGGAGTTATCCACTCCACTGTATAACCACTAATATAACCTATGGCTGGTGAAATGAAACATACGGATTGCCATGTATAATTAAACCCTGGTGATAAGGTAGTCCATGCTACACCACCATTATTTGTTTTCAGTACAATTCCCTTATCTCCCACTACATAGCCAATATCCCTGACGGGAAAAGACACGGAATAAAGAGTATAGGAGGTTCCAGAAATTTGATTTTCCCAGATGTTTCCACCATCCGAGGTTTTTAAAATTGTACCGCTTGACCCCACAGTGTAACCTGTGTTTTTATCATAGAAAGCAGATGAAGTAAAATTGACCGTCGTACCTGAATTCTGGAATTCCCAAGTCTTGCCTCCATCGGTGGTTTTCACAATTACACCACCACTCCCTAATACATACCCTGTATTTGCTTCCGGAAACACTACAGAATTTAAATACGTTCGAAAACCTGAATACTGGTTTAACCATTCAACCCCTCCATCTGTTGTTTTTCTAATTACTCCTCTATCCCCAACAACAAATCCAATGTTTGAGTTGGTAAAAAATACAGAATAATTTGTTGTTGAATTATGCGGAACCAGGTCGATCCAAGTAATCCCGCCATCGGTGGTTTTTCTAATTTTCCCAGCATCACCCACAATATAACCAGTTTGTGGGTCGGTGAAAAACATAGAATAAAAGGAGTAGGGTGGGGTACCTGAATTCAAAGCTATCCAAATTTGACCTCCGTCAGTTGTTTTCAGTATCTTACCATAAGAACCTAGGGCATATCCCGTGTTTAAATCGATAAAAATAACCGACCTTATCCTATCCATACCGGTCTGCTTACTCCAATTTACACCTCCATCCGTAGTTTTCAGGATTGTACCAAATTGACCTACAACATAACCCGTATCGGCGTTATGAAAGTAGAGTGAATATAACATGCCGGTGACACCGGAATTAAGGACTATCCAACTATTTCCTCCATTGATGGTTTTCAAGATTGTACCCCCGTCACCGACAGCATACCCTGTATTTAAATCCGTAAAAAAAACTGATCTCAGGGTATTTGAGGTGACGGAAGCAAGAGTCATCCAATTTGTTCCACCATCAATGGATTTTAATATTAAGCCTGGTGAGCCAACAACAAATCCAACAGACGGTTCTGGAAAGAATACCGAAGTTAAATTACCAGTGGTCCCTGATCCCATAAGTTCCCAGTCAGCGCCTCCATTGTTGGTTTTCATGATTGTTCCTGCGCCACCAACAGCAATGCCTGTATTTTCATCGAAAAAGTGTACGTCAAATAATGTATTGCCTTGAGGTAACGGATTGAGCCATTCCCAGCCTTGTGCGTTCGAAGAGTTTATAACGGAGAATAAGATTAGAAGAAGATACAGTTTTTTCATCTTGGGCTTATTATGATAATGTCCGTCGCTTTGGCTTGCCCCCAACGTTTTGCAGCTATGGCCAGTGCGGTAGATTTAGGGATCGCGCGAGCGATCCTGGTAGAACGTAGCATTGGCTTTAGGTGCCTGTTAGCAACGGGCATAGGGTTTTTTCTTTAGTAGCACGATTTCTTTTCCGGTTTGAAGCAATGATTACTCGTATTATACATCTTACCTTTCAATTCCTATTATCGCTGGCTCATTTCTATTTGTTTTCCGGCATAGTTGCAACCGTTTTGTCTCTCGTCAACTGGTCAAGGGCACAGTAGCATTCTCGTTCTTCTATTTCACTAAATCATTGATTCAAACCTACTGAGATGTTTAGGAGCATTTTTTCGGGATCCGAATTCGATCCCTCATTTATACTCACCGGCAACAAATCTCTTAACATTATATATATTTTTATATGCTCGTTGCTAACGGAAGGCTTTATTTTCGTGTGGCCTCCCTGCCTTGTCTAAAAGAAGGAATGTTTCTGTCCACTACTTTCCTGTCTCCGAAGCACGAGCCGCATGAAATAAAGCCGCTGTTACCAACAGTAATATTTTACGAAAAAGCATCTATTGATTGATTTATAATCTCAGTGATTTTATCATGATTTTTCTTAATGTCGTCACCATGCATTGAGATTGCTAAATTGTCATCCTTTCTTTGCGAATATGCAATCCCTAAATCGTCCAGACTTGTTTTCGTGTCTTCTATATGTTCTTTATTTAGTTTTATTTCAACATGACAAATATGAGGTGACTTTCGTGGATTTAGCCAAATATAATTTCTTCTTGATGTACCTACTGCAACATGATGTTTATTATATGTGATCCTGGTATTGGGTTCAATCTTTTGTGCAATACCGATAATTTCATCCATAATTGCAATTGACTTTGCATGGGCTTTCTTTTCCCAATATGGTCGTCCAACTTCCTCTCCTCCTAAATTTTCTTCGTCTTCAGGTGCCTCGTAAATATCCAAAACCTTTGTGAAATTTAAAATTATTTTATTGTCGATTTTAATTGCATTTAATTGAATTGCGATAATCGGAATTGAACGATTCATTAATGCAATAACATTAAAAAAACGATTTGTAATTTCCTCAGCAATAATAACTGCTTTATGTTCTTTGGATGGGAAGCGTCTGCGTTCAATGTCCCAATATTCGATTGTCCTTATGATATGACTTTCATCTGTCGCACCAAGCATAATTTCTGCTTCATACATTGTGTCTGTCTCATTGTTTAATAGTAAAAAGTCAATCTTACCACCACTTGATTGCTTTCGTTCTCTTTGTACAATATCTAGGTCACCAAGTCCAAGTATTGAAGTATCTTCTTCAATTCTGTCTTGCAACCATTTTTCATTGAATACTTCTTTTAGAGAAATATTCTCCGCTTTTATGTACTGTAAATTACTGTTCATGTTTTATGTTATTATTGTTGGTAACGGAAGGCTAGCAGAAGAAGTGCAAAGGAAACATGAATAGTAGAAAATGAATATGTCATTGCATTTCTTTTGCTAGCATGTTAATAGATGTGCAGTACGTTACACCCTTAATTGACCGCCAGTCCCAGTCCTTTGCTGTCTTCATTCTATGTTTATGATTACTATGATATCGATTCATAAGGATGATGTTTTTAGATAGTGATCATTGAAATTATACGTGTATAA
>JBDROF010000008.1:0-6663 GCA_043810345.1 Bacteroidota bacterium
TTTGTTTCTCTCCCTGACGGTCAGCCAGAGAAGAGCTGAAATGGCCAGTGAGATCCCGCTGATGAGGAAGATGATATTTTTATTCGCGGATCTGTGCACGATGCCTCCGATCACAAAACTGGAGACAAGCTGCGGCAGCACCACAGAGAGGTTGAAAATCCCGATGAAGTAGCCCATCCTGGCTTTGTTGACCATTTCCGACATGATCGCAAAGGGCAGGCTTACTACGGCCGCCCACCCGAAGGTGAGCGCTCCCATCATGAGGTAAAGCAGGATGGCATTATGCGCCCAGAGGACGATGCCGAAATAACCCAGCGACATGGAAGCAACACAGAGTACCTGCGTAGGAACCCTGCCGATCTTTTTACTCAAAGGCTCCAGCAGGAAGGCGGGCCAGATGAACCCGACCGCATTCAGGATAAAAAATGACCAGCCGATCATTTGGCCGGTCTGGGTTGCTGTTTCCGGATGGATCTTCTGTTCAATGAAAGCGATAATATAGATGAACATGGTCTGGATCCCCAGCCAGGAGAAACTATGCGCGAAATAGAGCTTGAAGAGCTCCCCCCACTGGGTGCGGATAACAGTGGGTTTGTCAGCGGCAGCATCCTCAGATCTGGCTCCTGAACCTGGATCTGAATCTGACCCCGAATCCGAACCCGGACTCCCGAGTTCCCGGGGTTCCCGGATGAAGAAGAGGGGACCGATGGAAAAAAGAAAGACAATCGCCACACCGGCATAGATCAGGGTGTAGTTGCCCAGCAGTGCGCGGGTGAGGTAAGCCAGGCTGCCGAAAAGGTTGGAGACCGATTGCATCCAGGTGAACCCTTTGGTCCGGGGTTGTCCGTCCGGGGTGACGTCGGCGATGATCGACCGGGTGGGATTGAAGCTGATGTTGATGGCGAGATCGAGTGTGAGCGCTACGGTGATCGCCACGGCCATCAGGCTCCCGATCCCGAAAAAATCGTTGATCCTGTCGAGGTAGGGGAGGGCAAGGATCATCATGGTAGCCAGGGCGCCGCCGATGATGATGAATGGCCGTCTCCGCCCTCCCCAGAACCAGATCCTGTCACTGATCAGCCCGATGATGGGTTGCCCGATGATCCCGGCGATCGGACCTGCAGCCCAAACGATCCCGATCTCATGGATATCCAGGCCGTACCGTGTATAAAGGATCCAGCTCAGTACGGCTATCTGGATCGACAGGGCAAATCCCATGGCGGTGGAGGGAAGGCCCAGGATGATATAAAATATGTTGCTGAGTTTTTTCTGGATCGCAAGCATGGTGTTCAATTACGAATTACGAATGAAGAATGCAAGTATGATTTTAGATTGACGAATGGTATTTATTTTGTGATTTGGCACTTGTGATTTGGAATTTATTTGTTATTTGGCATTTGTGATTTGTGATTTATCTCTATGATCTGTGCTGATTTCGGAGCTAGCGTTAGCGTATAAAGATCGGAAATATCTTTATCTGAGATGGTCTCGTGACCCATGGCATTCTGGGGAATGAAATCATTGAACCGTCCGGTATCGAGGGTATTTACCTCGTCATTCTTGTTCAAAACCACCATCACGGTATCAGAGGCATTATACCGGAAATAGACATACACGCCTTCCTGCGGAATGTAGTGCCGAAGTTGCCCTGTATGGATCACTGGTTTGGTTTTGCGCCATTGCAGGATGGTTTGCAGGTAGGCATACATCTCCTGCTCTTCCGGCGTTCTACCATTTTCCGTAAATGCATCCCGGACATCGCCAGGCCAGCCGCCGGGCACCTCTTGCCTGATGGCGCCATGTCCCTCATCGTCACCTGTGGTCATCAGGATTTCCGTACCATAAAAAATCTGTGGGATCCCGCGGGTGGTCAGGATGAACGCCATAGCCATCTTCAGATTACGAACATCATTCTGCTGGGTCTTCAGGTACCTGTTCACATCGTGATTGTCGGCGAAGGTGACCACATTCATCGGATTGGGGTAGGCTCCGTCCTGCGACAACACCTCGTACAGGTGGAGGATCCCGGTATTCCATCCTTCAGGTTCGGTAAAGGCTTCCCGCAGGGCATCGTACATGGGAAAATCAAACACGCCCGGAAGGTGTGAGTTGTACCCGTCTTTGTTCGGAGCGTTCTGTTGCCAGTAGGCTACGCTCGAGGGGTAGGCCATCCAGCATTCGCCAACGATGTTTAAATGAGGATATTCATCCTTCATTCGTTTCCCCCATTCCGCCATCATATCCTTGAAGGGATACGGATGGGTGTCCTGCCGGATGCCATCGAGATGAGCATATTCGGTCCACCAGATGCTGTTCTGGATCAGGTAATTTTTCACAAAAGGATTATGCTGGTTCAGGTCGGGCATCGTCTGGTCAAACCATCCCTTGACAAACTTCACACTGTCGGCCGGAGCGGCATAGGGATCGGATACAGTTCCTGCGCGGTACGAAGTGCGTGTAAATTCAGGCCATTCATTTATCCAGTCGGCCGTTGGGAGATCCTCCATCCACCAGTGGGAGCTGCCGCAATGGTTGAAGATCATATCCATGATCAACTTCATTCCGCGATGATGTATCGAACCGGCAAGGGCCTTATAATCTTTATTGGTGCCAAACCGGGGATCAATTTTATAATAATCAGTGGTAGAATAGCCATGATAGGAATATTTCACCATGTTGTTTTCCAGCAACGGGTTGATCCACAGGGCGGTCACGCCGAGCTCTTCGAGGTACCCAAGGTGATCCCCGATCCCCTTGATATCTCCCCCATGCCTTCCGTTCGGATTGGCTCTGTCAACCCTCTCTTTCATCCCCGGAAGGTCATCGTTCGTGGTATCGCCATTGGCAAACCGGTCGGGCATCAGCAGGTAGATCACGTCGGAGGCGTCGAATCCCCGGTTAAGATGTTGGCTGAAATCACGTTTTTTTAATTCGTAGGTATATTCGGCCACCACCGCCTTTTCCTTCATGAACCTGACAGGAAATATCCCGGGTTTGGCATCCGGGGTGACAACCAGGTTGACGAAAAGATAATTCGGATTTTCCACCCTGTCGGTACTCACCAGTTCCACCCCTGGATAGGCCAGGTGAACGGTCGTTGCCGAGATATTTTTCCCATATACCAGCAGCTGAAACTCGGGATGCCGGAATCCCGTCCACCAGAACGGTGGTTCGACGCGTAGTCCCTGGTTTTCCTGCGCGAAAAGGTTCAGGCTCAGGAATCCTGTTATAATTAATAGTATTCGAATCATCATTTATTTTTTTACACTAATGCTTCTCCCATAGAGAATTGTCAGCTTTGCCAGTTGTGTGGCCAGTTCTTCCGTGAAATCCATCGACTTTGCCCGCCATCTCCAGTTATTTACCGTCGTTCCCGGGATGTTCATTCGTCCTTCGCTGCCAAGTCCAAGCAGGTCCTGCATGGGGACAATGGCGGTATTGGCGACCGAGCTCCAGGCCAGCCGGATCAGATCCCAGTGAATATCCTCTCCGCCGGTATTCAGGTATTCCAGTACATACTCCCGGTCCTCTTCACTGGCCGATGCAAACCAGCCCCTTGTTGTATCATTATCATGGGTTCCTGTATAGACGATGCAGTTTCTGGTGAAGTTGAACGGAAGGTAGTCATTGGCTTCTTCGGAGTCGAATGCGAATTGCAGGATCTTCATACCGGGGAACCCGAATTCATCGCGAAGTGTCACCACATCGGGGGTGATCACGCCAAGGTCCTCTGCAATCAACGGGAGTTTGCCAAACCGTTCCAGCATGGCCGTGAAGAACGCTTTCCCCGGTCCGTCAATCCATTTCCCTTTGACTGCGGTTTTTTCGCCATAGGGTATCGCCCAGAAGCCTGCAAATCCACGAAAGTGATCAATCCTGAGGATGTCGAACAGGTCAAGGTTGGATCGGATCCGGTCAGCCCACCAGCGGAAAAGCTCCTCTTTCTGATCTCCCCAGCGAAACAGGGGATTTCCCCAAAGCTGGCCGGTCTCTGAAAAATAGTCGGGAGGCACACCTCCAACCCGGATGGGATTCAGGTTCACATCATACTCGAAGAGGCCGGTATTGGTCCAGGCATCGACGCTGTCGGGGGAGATGTAGAGCGGAATATCGCCGATGATCCGGATGGAATGTTTATGGGCATACTCCTTGACTGATGTCCACTGCCTGAAAAAGAGATACTGGGTGAATTTATGGGTTTCGATCTCCTCCCCAACCAGTTCCTGGTATTGTTTTAAGGCGTCGGGGTGTCGTTGTTTGATCGGCTCCTCCCAGTCATACCAGGGCTTGAAATCAAGGTGGTGTTTTACGGCAAGAAACAGGGCATAGTCATTCAGCCAGGCGTAGTTCTCCTTCAGAAAGTTCCGGTATTTCAGTTTAACGGTAGGGTCCTGAATGTCACTGAAATTTTTAAATGCTTTGTAGAGTAACGGTCTTCTGGCTTTTTGCACCCTGTCGAAGTTGACCAGGCCATCATCAAAAGCAGGAAAATCACTCAGATCCTCCATGGTAAGCAACCGTTCTTTGACCAGTACCTCCAGGTCAATCAGGTTCGGGTTGCCCGCATGGGCTGAATAGCACTGGTAAGGGGAATCGGCAAATCCGGTTGGTCCAAGCGGAAGGATCTGCCAGTACCGTTGCCGGCTCAGTTCAAGGAAATCAATGAAATCAAATGCAGCTTTTCCCAGGGCGCCAATCCCGAATTTTCCGGGAAGCGAAGTAGGATGCAGCAGGATCCCGCTGGCACGGTCAGATATAAGGTCATTGCACATCATTGCACATCATTGCACATCATTGCACAGCATTGCACAGCATTGCACAGCATTGCACATCATTGCTCATCATTGCACAGCATTGCACCTCATTGCTCATCATTGCACATCATTGCACATCATTGCTCATTATTGCACATCATTGCTCATCATTGCTCATTATTCCTCATTTTCGTCTTTCGTCTTACGTCTTACTTCTTACGTCTCACGTCTCACGTCTCACGTCCCACGTCCCACGTCTCACGTCCCACGTCCCACGTCTCACGTCCCTCACCCGCAACATGAAAAAGGCGGCGGCCAGCAGGCAAACCCCTCCGGCCATCACCGCAGCCATCCGGTCATTGTTCAAAAGGTTCAGCATCACCCATCCGAACACCAGGGAGGCAAAGATCTCCGGAAGGACGATAAAGAAGTTGAAGATCCCCATGTAGACGCCTGTCTTTTCGGGAGGCAATGAACCAGAGAGGATGGCGTAGGGCATGGAGAGGATACTGGCCCAGGCGATGCCTACTCCTGTCATGGAGAGCAGAAGAAGCCAGGGATCATGGATGACGGCCACCGAGAGAAGTCCTGCAGCGCCACAGGCCAGACTTATGATATGGGTCCAGCCCATCCCGATGTATCTCGCGATCAGCGGCAAAAGGAAAGCAAATCCAAAGCAAATGAGGGAGTACATGGCAAAACAAAGACCGGCCCATTCGATGCCCCGCTGGTATAGTTCCGACGTCTCCGAGGGTGCGCCAAACACATTCCGTGCAACGGCAACGGGAAAATAGAGCCACATGCAAAAGAGGCCGAGCCACGAAAAGATCTGAACCCAGGCCAGCTTCTTCATCGTCAAAGGCATGTGAAGGATATCCTGAAAGATTTCGGCAAAGAACCGGCCGATGCTACGCCGTTCCGCTTTTTTCGCCCTGAACGCTTCCAGATCCTCCGGCGGGTACTCCCTGGTACGGAGGATGGTCCAGAGCACCGCCCCCAGAAAAACAGCGGCTCCGAGGTAGAAAGAGAGCTTTACGGTCAGCGGGATGGCAGAGCCTTCACTGGCCCCGCTTTGCACCTCAAACAGGTTCGTAAGCAGCCAGGGAAGGGCCGAGGCAATGATCGCGCCGAGTCCGATAAAGAGGCTCTGCATGGCAAATCCCCTGGCCCGCTGCTTCTCCGGTAACAGATCTGCCACGAAGGCGCGAAAGGGTTCCATCGAGATATTGATCGAGGCATCCAGGATCCAGAGCAGTCCGGCTGCCATCCAAAGCGCCGATGAGTTGGGCATGAAAATGAGGGCTGCGGAAGAGAGAAGAGCCCCCACCAGAAAATAGGGGCGCCTGCGTCCCAGCCGGTTCCAGGTACGGTCGCTCATGTTCCCGATGATGGGCTGCACGATCAAACCGGTAAGCGGTGCGGCGAGCCAGAGCAAAGGGATCTGATCAGGTTCAGCGCCCAGGTATTCATAGATAGCGCTCATGTTCGCCATCTGAAGCCCCCACCCAAACTGGATCCCGAGGAACCCGAAACTCATGTTCCAGATCTGCCAGAAAGAGAGAGGAGGCTTATGGGTCATCGGTCATTGGGAAATTTATTCCTGCATTCTGCATTCTGCATTCTGCATTCCTGCATTCCTACATTCCTGCATTCCTGCATTCCTACATTCCTACATTCCTTCATTCCTGCATTACTTCTTAATAAATCTCTCTTGTACCGGTATCCATTCTTTGCTGTATGCCCTTAAGATATACATCCCGGGTGACAAGTGAGAGATTTCAACCTGAAAGCGGACACGATCAATGGAACCTGATTGAAATACAAGCATCCCGCTGATGTTGTAAATCTCGAACCGGCTGATGTTGTATTTTCCTTCACAGATAATATATTGTACAGCCGGGTTCGGGTA
>JBDROF010000009.1:0-8630 GCA_043810345.1 Bacteroidota bacterium
CACTGTTATCCGGACCCAGTGGGGGGAGCTCTTCAAGCTCTATTTCGCGCATAGTTTCTCCTGGCTGGGGATCCAGACCATGTTTATTTACATCATCGCCTTCATTGAACAGAAGATCCATCCGGAAACAGCAACCCAGACCGGCCAAATGATCGGCTGGTCATTTTTTATCCTGAATGCTGTCGGGTTCATCTGGCCCGCCTTCCTGCTGGAGCCTTTGAGTAAAAAGATCGGCAGGGTTCCTACGCAGGTACTCTGTGTTGCTTCCATGTCGCTGGGTTATTTCGGCATCGTCCTCTGGGCGCATAACGCCATCCTGCTCTACCTCATGATGGGAGCGCTCACCTTCGGGTGGGCGGCCGTAGTAAGCCTCCCGTTTGCCATCATGTCGGAGATGGTGAACAAAACCAGGATGGGCTTCTTCATGGGGATCTTCAACCTCTCTGTGGTGCTGCCACAGCTTGTCTCCAGTTTTGTGATCGGAGGCATCGTGCACAGATCCGCGAATAAAAATATCATCTTCCTCATCAGCGGGATCTCACTGGCCATTTCAGCTCTTCTCTGGCTGACCGTCAGGGAGAGAAACAAAAAAGAAATCTGATATTTTTTGATAACTATAAACAGATGAAATCAACGATTTTAATCATGCTGGCGATGATCGTTCAGATCGGCGCTTCAAACGGGGGAAACATCTCCCTTTACATCGGCATGAAAAACCCGGAATCGTTCGGCAGGATAGGTGCCCAATCCAGCAACGTACAGAGTGAGATCTCCAACACCTTCCAGGGAAGTGAGAAGCTCCCCCTGGAACTCTATCTGGATATCGGGAAGTATGACATCCCAATGCTGATCCAGTTCTTCCCATTTAATACCGGAATAAATGACCGGCAGGATCCTATCTCTATACCTTGATCGTGGAAGGGAGATCATTATCGAAAACATTGACTATCATCAGATAACCGGTGGCATCATGAAGAAAATGGGTCTTTATATAGTTGTCCTTTTATCCATCCTGGTGCTAACAACCTGTACTCACAGGCACCATATCCGGGTGGCGGAACAATCCCTGATGCCGAAGATAGCTCCGCCAGTTGTGTTACAGGTGGATTCAACGATCATCGTGCTGGCCGACTATTTCAGGTACCCCGGCAGGATTGACTCGGTCATGGCAGATCCTTCGTTGGAGGTAAACTTCTCCGCCGATTCTTCCCTGCTGGTCCTGAAGCCGGCCGGAGGGGAGATCCCACCCCTTTCCGTACTGACCTGCTGGGGGGAGGGATATGCCTACTCTTTGCTGGTGAAACGGTCACCCGTTATCCGGGTACCTTTTACATTCAATCCGCATGGAAACCATTACCGGGAGGTAGGGATTGCCGGTCAGATGAATGACTGGAATCCGGATCGCAATCCCATGTATTTCAACGGAACCGTTTGGGAAACAGAGTTTTTGCTGACACCCGGCAACTATCAGTACAAACTGGTGGTGGATGGTCAATGGATTTCCGACCCGGCAAATCCCGATTCAGTCAGTAACGGCATCGGAGGGTACAACTCCCTGCTGCGCACAGGCAACCTGATGGACGCCAATCGCCCTTTTCTCTACACACAGGATGCCACCAGGAATACCATTCGGGTCGGCGGGGTGGGGACGACGGAGGAGGTGATCGTATTCTGGCAGAATCACCGGCTTCCTGAAACATCCCTGGAGAGAGACAACTCCTCGCTGATCATCCAGCTTCCCCGGGCAGCATCCTCATTCGAACGCAGCTACATCCGGGTTTGGGGCAGTACCCAGACGGACGTTTCCAACGACCTGCTGATCCCTTTGAAACGGGGAACCGTGATCACGAGACCGGATGAGCTTTCCCGGAATGATAAAGAGACCCTGATCCTCTACTTCATGATGTTGGACCGGTTCCGGAACGGGAATCCCGGAAATGACCAACCCGTTGATGATCCGGATGTAGATCTCCGGGTGAATTACCAGGGGGGTGATCTGAAAGGGGTTATTGACAAGCTGGATGACCTTTATTTCACAAACCTGGGCATCAATACGCTCTGGCTTTCTCCGGTCACTCAAAATCCACTGGAAGCCTTCAGGGAGTATCCGGAGCCACACCGGAAATTCTCAGGCTACCATGGGTACTGGCCCCTGACACTGACCACTGTGGATCCCCGGTTCGGAACAGCCACAGAACTGAAACAACTGGTACAGGAAGCTCATTCGAGGGATATTGGTGTCATCCTTGATTTCGTATCGCATCATGTACATGAAGACTACCCGTTGCTGAAGGAACATCCTGACTGGGTGACGCCACTCGATCTTCCCGACGGAAGAAAAAACATCCGGCTGTGGGACGAATACCGCCTGACTACCTGGTTCGACATCTTTCTGCCTACCCTCGACCTGTCGAAACCCGAGGTATATGAGCTGGTATCCGATTCAGCTGCCTACTGGATCGGGGAATACCGGCTGGACGGATTCCGGCACGATGCAACCAAACATGTCCCGCAGATTTTCTGGCGTACCCTCACGCGGAAGCTGGATTCGATCCTGGAACCTCAGGGCAGGTCCATCTATCAGATCGGCGAGACCTTTGGAAGCAGGGAGCTGATCAGAAGCTATATCAATCCCGGGATGCTGGACGCCCAGTTTGATTTCAACCTGTACTGGGAAGCCCGGCTTGCATTTGCCGCGGCGAATACCTCCTTTCAGGACCTGAACGTTGCCTTAATACAATCGCTCTCCTTTTTCGGATGCCATCATCTGATGGGGAACATCACCGGGAACCAGGATATGGCCAGGTTCATCTCCTATGCGGGGGGCGCCCTGAGGCAGGGTGAAGACGACCGGGAAGCCGGCTGGCAGCGTGACATAAAAGTGGAAGATACGACAGGCTACAGAAGGCTTGCCTCCCTGATGGCTTTCAACATGACCATTCCCGGAATCCCGGTGATCTATTACGGCGATGAATACGGGATGCCCGGCGCCAACGATCCCGATAACCGCCGGATGATGCAGTTTGAAGGGCTTTCAGGCCATGAGCAGTGGATGCTTGAAATAACAAAAAAACTCGCACACCTGCGCAGTCAGCACCTGGCCCTGCCGTATGGGGACTTCATCCCCCTCCATGTGACCGACAAGAGCTATGCTTACATGAGGATCTTTCTCGGTCAGGCAGTCATCGTAGTCTTCAACAAGGCTGAAAGTGAACAGCAGGTGACGTTCGCCATTCCTGACCGGTTTGGACAGGGGCAATTCATTCCCCGGTTTGGGTCTTCCTGTTCTTTGAATGATTTAACGTTATCGTTAATTTTGCCGGCAAATTCATTTGAGATCCTAACAAATCATGGAAACCAATAAGAATCTAATTTTGTCAGCATGCATGGTATTATTAGCATCCATGTTGTTTTTCCTGTTTTCCTGTAAACAAACAACTACCGGAGATGCAGGCCGGTTTGAGCATCCGGAATGGAGCAAAAATGTCACGATTTACGAAGTCAACATCCGGCAATTCACTCCCGAAGGGACCTTCCTGGCTTTAGAAGAACATCTGCCCCGCCTGCAGCAGATGGGGATCAAAATTCTCTGGCTGATGCCCATTCAGCCGATCGGTCTGGAAAAACGGAAAGGGTCGTTGGGGAGTTACTACTCGATCAGGGATTATTACGGGATTAATCCGGAATTCGGCACACTCGAAGATTTTAAGCGCCTGGTAGCCAGGGTACACGAACTGGGAATGTATGTGATCATCGATTGGGTAGCGAATCATACAGCATGGGACAATGCCTTGATCACCACACATCCGGGATGGTACAAAAAAGATTCACTGGGGAACATCATCTCCCCGGTGGACGACTGGAGCGATGTAGCCGGGCTGGATTACAGTCAACGGGAATTATGGACCTACATGAATGAGGCGTTGTCATACTGGATCAGGGAGTGCGATATCGATGGTTATCGCTGTGATGTGGCCGGCATGATCCCGGTGGCTTTCTGGAATCAAACTGTTCCGGAATTAAACAAGATCAAAGAGGTATTTATGCTGGCCGAATGGGAGACTCCTGAGATGCATGACACTGCTTTTGATGCCACCTACTCCTGGGATTTCTATCACCTGATGAACCAGATCGCCCGTGGAGAATTGAATCCGGGAAAGATCGACTCCCTTCTGGACGCCGAAAGAAAAACCTACCCGGTGGATGCCTATCGAATGCGTTTTACCTCCAACCACGATGAAAATTCCTGGAACGGAACCGTCTATGAGAGACTTGGTGAAGGCGCTGAAGCATTTGCTGCGCTAACCTTTACCTTCCCGGGTATTCCGTTGATCTATACCGGCCAGGAAGCTGCCCTGAACAAACGGTTGCCTTTTTTTGAAAAAGAGTCGATCGCCTGGGGGAATTTTCCTCTTGGCGATTTCTATACCAAACTGGTCGGGCTGAAAGCCTCCCATCCCGCGCTTTGGAGCGGAGATGATGGCGGAGAGTTCGTCAGGATCCGGACCTCTGCTGATACAGCCATCTTTGCCTTCATCAGAACCCTGGGGGACGACCGGGTGTTATCCATATTCAATTTCTCGCCAACAGCGCAAACATTCACGTTAAAGGGGGAAGATTATGCAGGAGACTACAAAGAACTTTTCAAGGATGAAGATAGGGCCTTTATCGGAAAAGATACGGTGTCGTTACCACCCTGGGGGTATTTGATCTTGCATTAAGTTACCCACCCCCCGGCCCTCTCCCTGCTGGCAAGGAGGGGTTGGGGTGGGTGCTTAATTCTGCTGCAGGTTCGGGTTGACGTCGATCTCCCGCTGGGGGATCAGGTACAACAACCTGCGGTCGTTCCAGGGAAGTTTCTTGTCGGAGATCTTGTCCTCCTTCAGCCGTTTCTGGTTAAAGAAATTATCTCCCTGGAAACAGAGCTCCTTGAACCGTTCAGCGTACAACAACGTGGGGTTGATGTTCACGGAATCTTTCACACCAGCACGTTTCCGTACCACATTCAAATCTTCAAGCGCCCCCTGTGTGTTACCCAGGTTAAAACGGGATTCAGCGCGGTTCAGGTACACCTCCGCCAGCCGGATCAACGGAATATTCATATACCGGTCATCGAACATGCTGGTGAAGTATTTCCCGCCATCCGTATAGAAAAGCTCCGTGTAGCGCTGATCTTCAGGCCCGCCGGTGAAGGTAAACACTTTCAGTACCCCGCTGGAAGGGCTGAATTTGGCGTTGCTGGCCAGCCGGTAGTAACCGTTCAGTGTTCCTGCTGAAGTGCTGGTCTGGGTGCTTAGCACCGCAAAGATGATCTCTGAAGTGACCACATTGCTGAAATTATCTTTCACGCTGTCGACCAGTTTAAAGCCGCCATCATGGATCACCTCAGAGGAAACATCGATGCAATCCTGATTCCGTCCCAGGTAAAAATAGACACGCGACAGCAACGCTTTTGCTGACCAGTTCGTGGCACGGTTGCTGTTGGTTCCAGGCAACAGATCAGCTGCTTCAGTGAGGTCTGCAATGATCTGAGCATATACCTCATCCACGGTATTTCTGGCTGGTCTTGCGTCAATGCCAGTGGGTGCCAGGATCAATGGAACACCCAGGCCATTGTTTGGGTTGCCCAGGTACCGGACCATATCGAAATAGATCATGGCCCGGATAAAGAGACATTCGCCACGCAACCGTTTCGCATCATCCTCTGGAGGAGCTACCACAGGGATGGCCTCAATGATGGAGTTGGCTAGATTGATCGTATAGTAGCAACGCTCCCAGTACGAAGCGGAGAGGCGGTTATCGGGCGACATGTTTTTCTCCAGCATCTGGGTCTCTTCGTAGACGATGTTCCCCTGACCGGATGGCTTCACGTTGTTGCAAAGCATGTCTCCGCATGCCCAGGCGTTACCCCCGTACAGGTCTCCGTTTTGAAGGGCATTGTAAGTCCCAAACAGCGCCGCCTGCAATCCGTCATACGTGGTAAGGGCCGTTTCATCAGAGATGCTTTTAGAAGGGACCTTGTTGATCACCTTTTCACAGGCAGTGAGCATGATCAGGAACGCTAAAATTCCAACTGTCAGATTGATTATCTTTTTCATGATTCCTCAGTTTTGACGTTAAAAATTAAGATTCACACCTACCGAAAAGGTTTTGGCCTGCGGCGGACTCAGGTAGGTGACCCCTTGTGTGATATTCCCGCTGTAGTCGCGGTTGACCTCGGGATCCCACCCTTTGTACTTGGTCCATGTCCACACGTTTTGCATCAGGAAATAGACCCGGATGCTTTTCATCGCAACCACCTTCGACCAGTTATAGGGAAGTGTATATCCGATGATGAAGGTCTTCAACCGGATGAAGGCACCGTTATCCAGGTACCTGGTAGAGTTGTGCGTGGAATAGGTGTTTTTCCACAGTAACTGAGGAGTTTCTGCTACATCGCCGGGTTTGGTCCAGTGGTTCTCGATCGAGGTCATCTGGTTCCAGTTGGCTCCGATCTGGCCGCCTTCCAGAAATTTTCCGTCATCGCGGTATACATCATTCCCCCACTGATAGGTGAAGAGGATCGATGCATCGAAGCCTTTCCAGGAAAAGATGTTGTTGAATCCTCCAAACCAGGTCGGGTATGGATTTCCAACCACCTTTGCGTTGGTGGCAAAAAAGTCCGGATCCGTATCATCCCAGATACCGATGGTTCCGTCGGCAAGCACGAAAAGCTCCTGCCCTGTTTCGGGATCTACTCCATAATATTCCACTAAACGCCAGGCACCTACCGGGCTCCCTTCCTGAGCAAAGTTGTTTCCGTAATTCTCACCTGCCACAATCTGCCCCTGTATATCCAAAATCTCATTTTTATTATGGTTGATGTTGAATTCGCTCTGCCACTTGAATTTCCCTACCAGGTTGTTGCTGGTGATAAAAAATTCAATCCCCCGGTTCTGCATGGTTCCCACATTCATGGTGACACTGGAGGCGCCGCTGGTCTGGGGAATATTTACATTCAGGAGCATGTCGGAAGTATACTTGTAGTAGTAATCAAATCCCCCGGAAAGACGTCCATCCCATAACCCATAGTCGAGACCAATGTCGACCTGGGTGGTCTTTTCCCATCCAAGGTTTGGATTTCCGATCACGTCCAGCCTGATCCCCGGTTCCCCATTGTACCTGGTAGAGCTGTAAGAACCGAAATAGCGGTAGTTACCGATTTCAGCGTTACCGGTGATCCCGTAACTCCCCCTGATTTTCAGATAGGAAAGCACTTTCTTCACACTGGCCGGAAAGAATTCCTCTTCCGTGAGTGTCCAACCGAGAGAGGTGGAAGGAAACCATCCCCACTTGTTACCGGGTCCGAATCGTGAAGAGGCATCCCGGCGGATACTGAATGTGAAATAGTATTTATTGGAAAAATTATAGGTTGCCCGACCGATGTAAGAAAGGAAGCCGTATGACTCAGTCCAGTTGTCGGCCGTAATGATAGAGGCGCTTCCTGGCTCTTTCAGTTCCGGGCTCGGGAAATCTGAACCTGTGATCCAGTTTCCGTATTGGTTGCTGTTTTGCACCTGGAATCCCAGGAATGCGGTTACATTATGCCTGTTAAAGGTTTTGTTTAAATTCAGTGAGACCAGATTCGTATAGGATTCGATCTGCACCCTCCTGTCTGTCGCTACCGCCTGTTCATGTGTGATAGTTCCTTCATATTTGTTATCTTTCAGGTAGATGCTATTCAAACCAAAATCATTCCTGACAGAGAGCCACTTGGTGAAGCTAAACTCACCATATACATTCCCAATGATAGAAAAGGTATTGGCGCCATACTCCAGGTCTTCCCTGGTAGCAACCACGTTGGTGAAGTTTGAGCTCTTTGGGGCAAAATAGCCTCCGGTACTGTTGTATGCCGGCATGATTGGCAGGGAACGGCTCTGGGCGGTTCCCAAACCTCCTGCCCATCCGGTGGGGACCCTGTGGTTAATGGTGTAAGAGACACCCACATTGGCCCCGAATTTGAAATAGTCGGAGGCAACGTGAGCGAAGTTAACCCTTCCGTTGATCCGTTTGAAGGAGTTTGACAGGATGAATCCCTTTTCGTCATAATAGGCTCCGTTGATAAAATACTGTGTTCTGGCCGTACCTCCGGAGGCCGACAAAGAGGCATTTTGCAGGGATCCCATCTGAAGCATCTCATCCAACCAGTTGGTATTATAATTATCAACGATTGGTTTATTCGCTTCGTAGGTCTCGAGCTTCTGCTGGTCGGTAAAGTTGTTGTAATTTCCTTCGTAGAGGAGGTTGGTGTTGTAGATGCCGTAGGGAAGCTGCTCATAGTACTGCTGCTGTGTTCCCATGTCGGAATTGAACCAGGCCTCTTTGGTCAGCCTCAGGTAAGCGGGTCCGTCAAGGATTTTCAACCGGTTGGTCACCTGGTTCACCCCGGCATAGTAGTTGAAACTAAAGTTTGTCCTGGGTTCGCCTACGCCCAGTTTTCCTTTTTTGGTCGTGATCAGTACCACCCCGTTGGCTGATCTTGCTCCGTAAATGGCGGCTGCGGCAGCATCTTTCAAAATCTCGATCGAAGCGATATCCGTCGGATCGATCTGGGCGAGCACATTTGATTTGTCCGGGAACCCTGATTCGTT
>JBDROF010000010.1:0-8545 GCA_043810345.1 Bacteroidota bacterium
ATACCCAACATTGCATTCCCATTTTTTAAATTTCTCGTTTTTCAATGTGTCATTTGGATACCAATTGTCGGCGATCTGATAACTCCTGTTCATCAATTTCGTATGACTATCACCAAGACTATCTGTATATACCATCTCAACTTGCGAACCATATGAACCACGAAGAAGATAACGACACATGAATCTTCTGAATACTGAAGAATTTCCGGCTGATATGTAAGGCCGGAGGCTATCTTCCAATTGATCCATACTTAGATTATTTATGGACACCAGGATATCACCTTTGGATACATCCCCATAGCCAGAGATTACCACGACATAGCCATTTGGGGTATACCTCAAAATCAGGTCAGGGCTGTAACCGCCATAGAACGAATAGGCAGTGCTCCAGGTCAATCCTTCTACATGGGCATCATTTGCATTAGCCGTTATTTTTTTGATCGTTTTATAATAACTAAGGTAGTCAGGAGCCTCTGCCATTGCTACAACATTATCATATAGGGCATTGTCCCACGGCAGATCCAGCACATAATTGTACGGATTGAAATAATTGATGATATTCCAGTATTTGAACAGGATAAGCAACCGGGTGAATTCATCAGGATAGTTTGTAAAAGCGTTGCTCTCTATCATCGGATCATCATAGGGAAACCAAAGCCATGACCCTGAGCCGAAATATCTTACCCATACGATGGAATGGGGCCTGAAGTTGTTTTTAATCGTGTCGAGCAACCCACTTACATCATTTCGTAAAACGGGATCGTCGATCCAACCAAAGTTGAGATTCCGTTTCAGTTCCGGGGGAAGGGTATCGGGCGAAGGGGTCGAGGCAATCGCCATAGGGCCCGCAGCGGTCAGCATCGATGCAAGTGCGTCATTAAATTCATCGGTTGTACCCGCATTTTTTATAATAGGAAGGGAACCCATCAGAACACTATCCCAATTTACCTGACCAGTGGATACTCTTGAATGGTAATATTTCACGAAACCCCATACTTTACAGCTGTAATAGAGTTTCTGCCGGTAAGTGGGGTTTTGTGAAAGGGCGACTGTAATGATGGCACCAAAGAGTATGAACAAAAATGACCGTTTCATAGTCTGTTTTTTAGCGGGTTTTTAAAAATCGCCAATAAAATTATAACGGTTAAAAAGCAAAAACCCGGCCAATGAGTGAACTGTGGGTTTGGTTGAGTAATCTGCAGGTTTTTCCTAATGAACTGCAGGTTTGGTGGAAAAAGTGTAATTAACGGTTAACAGTCGGGGGTTTGATTACATTGTCCAAAGGAGGCAAGCCTGTAGTGGGGAATTAAACCATATAGAGATTAACTTGCAGCCTGACACCTTCGGCTGCACGGATTCCTTTCTTCTGTATATCCCAAGGTTATGAGACAACGGCCCACGGATTCAGAATATCAAAGGGAAGAGGCGCAATTGGCAGTGGGCAGTGGGCAGTGGGTAACCAAGGATGGTTAATCCACAAACATCTCTTTAATAATGGTTTTGACTTTCCTGATGTCCTTGATATCCAGATCACCGATTATTTTAACAATCCGGATCAGATCAATTGTTCTAACCTGATCCAGTGCGATCCAGTTAACATTTCCTTCGAGGTCAAATTTAACCCTGGACATATAATCCTTTGACTTAGACGTAATTGGTGCAATAGTTATTGTCCTCAGATGTTTATTCATCTCATTGGGTGAAATTACCAGACAGGGCCGCGTTTTTCTGATTTCACTTCCAACTGTGGGATCCAGGTTGACGATAACAATCTGATATTGCTTTATTTCCATTCCTCAAGATGTTCGTCGTCAAAGATGTCATCTATCAGAAGTCTGTCATCACCATTTTCATGCATCTGCTGAAATGATTTTTCCCAACCTTGTCGAGGCATGGCAACAGGCTTTAAAATAATCCGACCTTTTTCCAGGATCAATTCGACTTTGTCTTTGATGTCATATTTTTCTAATAGATTCTTTGTCAATCTGATCCCTTTCGAATTTCCGATGTCAATCACTGATACCTGCATATGCCTTCCGTTTATAATTACATTGTAATTACAAATTTACATATTTTTTCAATCCATCCTACATTTCGGCTTTATTTTTTAAATGGTTCCGGTATTTCGTATCTTTGAATGTGTTATTCAAAATCATTGCCCATGGAGGCAATGCCATCGAAACATGGACATTTATCGGCCTTCAGAAAGGCGACTATCAGTTGGTATTCAATTACAAGCGTCCCTGGGAAGAAGAGATCGTGAAAACGGAGAAAATCAGTGTCACTGTGCATTAATTCATCCGGCATCCGGCATCTGGCATCAGTTCCCAAACAACCCTAGTTTTCACTGTGAGCTCCATTCCGCCAATCCGTGCTTGCGCCACCGTTTGGCCTGGCAGCCTGGCTACCTTTTTCTCCCGCTTATTTTTACATAGGCATATATTGGCATCCCTGCCGCTAAAAGGATAACTCCCCAGAGGAGGATCTCATATTCCAGTCCGGTTATGGCCCATAACGAATAGAGAAAGGCGGGTGTCGAGATACATAAGGCTGCGATCAATCTGGTTCTGTTATAGCTTTTCTTTTTCTTTACATAGAGCATCAATTCGGAGAGGGAAGAGAAGAGGTATGGCAACAGGCAGCTGAGTGTTCCGAGCATGATAATAAATGAGAACATCTGAACCAATCCCCTGGTATAGTTTAAGGTTACCAGGAATGAAGCAAGCACACTGCCGATAATAAGCCCGATGACGGGGATTCCTTTGCCGGATACTCTGTTGAAAGTGGGAGGGAAGAGCTTGTCCCTGGCAGCTGCCAACGGTATTTGCCCCTGGAGGAGGGTCCATCCGTTCAGGGCTCCAAAACATGAAATCACCGCTCCGATCGCGATCATGTGAGAGGCCCAGTTTCCCCAGATCATCTGTGCGGCATCTGCAAAGGGTGCAGTCGAATTCTGCAGCTCAGCCGGGGCCATGATTCCCATGACTCCCATCGTACTTGAAATATAAAGCAAGGCGGTAATAACGATTGCTGTGATGGTAGCCCTGGGTATTGTTTTCGTTGGATTCCTGACTTTATCCGATGGTACGGTAGCCGACTCCAACCCAAGAAACGCCCATAACGTCAATGCAGCCGTTGCAGTGATTGCATCGAAGTTGGACTCGTGAGATAGATTTAACGGGATAAAATGGGCTTTGTTGAAATACAAAAATCCAAAGATTCCCAATAACAACAGTGGTACAATTTTAAGGATCGTGGTGAGAAGCTGTACCAACCCAACCCGTTGAATATTTTTTGTATTAATGTAGGTGAAGAACCAGATTGCACTGATGGCAACAACGGCCGAGAGTGCGTTGTTCCCTTTCAGCGCAGGAATGAAAAAAGAGAGATACCCGACTCCTGCGACTGCAATAGCAGCATTTGCACACCAGATAGAGATCCAATAGCCCCAGGCTACCAGAAAACCCGTAAATTCTCCAAAACCCTCCCTCGAATAAGTATACGGCCCTCCCGCTTTGGTGATCAGTTTGCTGAGTCGTGAAAATACCAGGGCAAGAAATATGGTACCAACCGAAGTTAATATCCAGCCGAACATACTGATCCCTCCATAGAAAGCCAGGGCAGCAGGCAACAGAAAAACACCTGATCCTATCATATTCCCGGCCGCCAGGGAAGTGCTCATCCAAAATCCGATCTTTCCCTTTTCTTCGACTATGCTGTTCTGATTCATGGTTTAAATATCGTTTAAATTTTGAGTTTTCAGCAACTTTTTCAGCATTAAACACTTTTCGGATGGGACTCAATATTGTTCTTTACATCAACCACGTTGCGAATTGCACTGATATGTTCCGGGGTGGTGCCGCAACATCCGCCAATAATGGATACACCACATGCTATTAAGTCTTTGCATTTCTCCGCCATGAATTCAGGAGTCTCCGGATAAACAGGTACTCCTGCCCTGAGCTCAGGAATTCCTGCATTGGCCTGGATCATTAAGGGAAGCCTGGTGTGCTTTTTATATTCTTTTGCAATCAGAACAAGGTTCTCAATTCCATTCCCGCAATTTGAACCAATCAAATCCACACCTTTATTCTCCAATCTTTTTGATGCTATTTCAATACTTATTCCCATGATGGTGTAAAATCCCCGGGGAGTAAATTCATACGTTATCGAAACAATCAAAGGTATTGACGAAGATACATTCCGTGTGGCCTCAACGGCAAGAAATGCCTCATTCAGGTCGCTCATCGTTTCAATTACAATCATATCTGCACCCGAATCAACAATTACTTTGATCTGACGGTAAAAGCTTTCGTAGATTTCGTTGGGTTCCGTATCTCCAAAGGGTTTGAGAAGCTTACCACTAGGACCTATCGAGCCACATATGTATGTTGAATCGTTGGATGCTTTTTTAGCAGCCAATATTGCTGCCCTGTTTATCTCTTCCGTTTTGTCATCCAATGAATAACTTGCCAGTTTCAGCGGAGAACCCCCGAATGTATTGGTTTCGATGATGTCGGCGCCTGCATGGATATATAATCCTGAGATTTCTTCAATAATCTCCGGATGGCTGAGATTGAGATATTCAGGACAGGTCCCCAGAAAATGGTCCTTTGCCCGATCCATCAGCAAAGAACCCATGGCGCCGTCACATACCAGGATCTCGCCCTGTTTGATACGATCCATCACAGCTTTCATCTTCAGGTGATTGAGTTTAAATAGTCAACTGCATTTGAGCCGTCATAACAGTAAGCAGTGGCACCGATCTCCTCAGCATAACTTTTCGAGACGGCTGCCCCACCGATAAGGGTTTTGATTTTACCATCGAGGTTCTCTTTGCGAAGCTGGTCAATCACTTCTTTCATCACAGGCATCGTGGTGGTTAACAGAGCCGACATTCCGATGAACTGTGCGCCTTCCGTTTTCGCTGTTTCAATGAACCGTTCGGGAGAGACGTCATTCCCCAGGTCAATGATCTCAAAACCAGCCCCTTTCAACATGACACCCACCAGGTTTTTCCCGATATCATGCAGGTCTCCCCGCACCGTGCCAATTACCACCCTGGCTTTCATGGGGACATTCCCCGACAAAAGCAATGGCTTGATGAGCTCCATCCCCGCATTCATTGCCTTTGCCGCCATCAGCACTTCCGGGAGAAAAATCTCATGCTCCTTGAACTTCTGCCCTACGATATTCATTCCATGTAATAATCCCTCGTCAAGGATTTGCTTTACCGGGATTTGTTGTTCAATAGCGGCGGTGGTCAGTTCATAAACCTTTTCGTCATCACCCAGATCTATTTGATCTGAAATCTGTTGCAGGAGATTCATCGTATTTATGTTGATTTGTAATTTGGAATTTGTGATTTGTGATTTGTTAGCCCGGGAGTTTATCCATTCCATGAAGACGTGCTTCGTCTTCCATGCGATGGGTCAGCTCTTTCTTAACCTCTTCAGGAAGCCTGGATGGCTGGTAGTCACGCAGCAACCTCTCTATCTCCAGGTTGGCCCTTTCGGTCAGGCTGAGCCCGCCTTCTTCCTTCCATCTTGAAAGATTGGCCCTGTTGATAACCTTACCGGGAAAATAATGTTCCTCCCTGATATATTTCCGGGTATGTTTTGAAATGAGAAGGTGTTTTTCCTTTAGTAATTCCTGGAACAGGGGAATGGAGGGAAAATCCTCTTTTGGTTCAATTCCCCGGGCCATCCTCAGTGTCATCCCACAGATTTCATTGTCCAGGACTAGTTTCTGCAGGCTCTGGCAGCTTTCAAAATCAAGCATGCCCGGCCCTGAAATATTATTAATCCCTGAAAGAACAGCCAGCGTAGCGCCCATCGATGATTCAATTCCTGCCTGAGCATCGAGGCTTTTGGCATCACTGAGGGAAATATAGGCCTGGGTTGGAATGTTCAGGAATTTACCTATTTCGTTATAGGCACAATCGATCATCATGGTCTCGATCGCTCCCATAGGTGTTGTCTCGTACCGCATATCAAAAATGGCAGGCGATCCGCCGTAAAGGACTGGTGTGCCGGGACTTGTGAGCTGACTGATAACAATCCCGCTGATCGTTTCGGCGGTGTGCTGGATTAAACTGCCGACAAGGGTTACCGGCGCCATGAAACCGGAAAGAGGCATGGAAATGAATTCAACCGGTATCCCGAACCGGGCACAATCAACTACATTTTGAGACGTCACATCACTGAACTTCAGTGGAGAGGTGGGGCAACAGGAAAATATTGCAAGAGGTTTTGCCTTCAGGGCTTCCTTTGTTCCCCTGACTGCAAGCTGCAGATCTTTCATGATTTCGAAACCCTGAATCGTAAAGGCCCCGGTCACCACGGGTTTCTCACAGTAGAGCAAACTCAGGTAGAGGCGATAACTGTCGGAGATTTTTTCCGGGACATCAGCGGGAATAAACGCAGTACTTGTTGAAGCAATGTATTTCAACCCACTCATCAGCTTGGAGTAATTTATGTAGTCTGCCGTATCCGGTTTCCGGATTTCATTGGTTTTGTGGTCAAGGATATTGATAGCAGCCGAACCGGGGGTGAAATAGCAGTTGGTTCCCGAAAAGTCATGCGTTTCATTTCCCAGTACATCAAACAATTTAAGCGATGAGGGTGTTGAGCCAAGGGCCTTATCAATGATATCGTTTGTGAACAGCACGTGAAATTTGTCCTGATCAACGGTAGCACCAAATCCGGAAAGCAACTCCAGGACTTCCCTGTTATGTAAGGTTATACCAAGGTTACAGAGGAGATCACGTGCTTCCGAAATGATCTTTTCGATCAGATTGTTCTCTAAAAAATGTACGACCGGCCTGATTCCCATAGTATGTATTCGTTTTTATTAATAAAATGTGCTTATCTGTCCAAACAGCTGAACGTTTTACATTTTGTGCAAAAGGTAAAATCAGTATCAAAATTATGAATCTCCCTGTTTCCTGCAATTAAAACTCCGGATATTGACTTCAGGGGGATCATAAGATACTGGCTGTTCAGCGATATCCCGATGCGTTCAGGTTGCAGTTTTTTGAAAAGCTGCTGTTGTCCGCTTATATGCCAGCCGCAATATCCGGGACTATAGAGCAAGGTTTTTGCTGATTCTTCCATCCTTATTCTTTCATTCAGCTTCGAAAGAAAACCCTGCTCAGTGATAGAAGCTGCCTGATCTGCACTGGCGGAGGCAATGGAATCGAGCATATAAGCAAGGGCAAAATCTTTTCCTGAAAACAACTCTGTAATAGTATCACTGATTTTTTTTCCCAGGGTAAACGCAAAAAGCGCCAGGCAATCGGCACGGGGGAAAACGTGCTGAACAGGGGTATCCGGTTCATTTTCCCCATTTCCCTGAAAGGCTTCTGCAAATTCCGGAATAGAGATCTCCTTGATTAATCCTTCGGGTTCAGCATCTTTCGTGAACATTGACAGAGCGTAATCATACAGATCGGTAATCTTTTGGGGAACATTTTTCTCTTGCCCGATACCCTGAGATTGAAAGACAACTTCCCTTTCCGGAATAATTTCATTGATTGAATAATGGAAAATCCGATCGTACATGAGGTCCGTTGTCATCCGGTTTCCAGTATTTTACTTTCAATGGCTTTTCCCACTTCCCGGCTCCACTAAAGTATCAAATCCTATTGTCTTTACCAAAGAAAAAACCGCCCCGGGGCTAGGAGGCGGTTTTTTCACTTCATTACAAATCAATCACGAAGTGAACAATTCGTAATTCGTAATTCCTCATTCGTAATTGAAACCGTGATCCCGGAGGGACCTCACTCACCCGCGAACAGATATCAGAGTTGAAGAGGCTCGCCGGTTCGGTTACACTCATCGGTGACAGCGATAAGCCGGGACGGTCTGCCGTTGTGAAAAACGGTAAAATGATCATTGAGGCAGGAATGTTCTGCAACGTAATAGAACTTCCTGGCGGGGAAGAGAATTCCAAACGATTATACAAGATCACCAATGAATTTGGATTCAGCCAGGTTATTGAATTCAACAAAAAGATATGATATCCCTAAGCAATTTTAAACTCCGGGTAGAAAGCCTGGGGAATTTTTTATTTGAAGGGCAGGATTGTGATCTAAATAAGCTAAAAAGATTCCTGTATGAAAAGACTCAAAGCTGCTTTGAGATCACACAACTGGGGTGGCAGAAAGAGGGTTTCTGGGCATGGTGCAACGGGATCTACAACTCCCGTTTCATGGCAACAGACCATAACGGAATTGTGAACCATGCAGATAAAAACTACTACCTGCCATCCTCAAGCGATATTTACAAAGCAGAAGATAGTCTGTTCGTGTCAGAACGCCGCTTTAAGTTCACTCCAGGCGTGGTATCACTGAAGGATTACTCAGCCAGACTGATAGATGTTTTTGGAGAAAACGCCATGTTGCATTATTCTCCAATTCATGTTGCCACATTGATGAGTACAAGAACAACATGGAATATGAGAAAATTGAGTTTCTGAAAGGATTGTGGGATGGCACTGGCCGCACACGGATAAAGAGAAATTAGCCTTCAACGAATTGAAGGAT
>JBDROF010000011.1:0-25434 GCA_043810345.1 Bacteroidota bacterium
GCAGGCTAAGAACGAGCTTGGCCTGAAAGAAGAAGTTTCGGAAGATGAAATTAAAAAGGCATACCTTGAAAAAGCAAAAGAGTTCCATCCCGATGCATGTCTGAACAATGTCGACAAAGAAAACTTCAACAGAATTCATAATGCCTATCACACACTGCTTGATTATTCAGCGGGGGTAAGGCAATCATCGAAAGAGGGAAACATCTTCCTGTCCAAAGAAAAAGTGCTTGAGAATTTGATTTTGGTAAAAATAAAGGAATAATATGCAGCGGGACGGAAAATATATTTATTGCATTATTGCTTCGAATTACGATATCAATTTGGGGCCAGTAGGAGTCGGCGGACGTAGCGACCTGGTCACTACTATCGGTTTCGATGGTTTATGTATGGTGGTGAGCGACCATCCTCTCAGCAAATTCGTAGTGAATCCCGAAAACATGCTTGCGCACCAAAAGGTGATTGAAGAGGTGATGAAGGAATTCAGAAGCGTACTTCCCATCAGGTTTGGCACCATCGCGGCAACCCCCGATGAAATAAGGAACCTGCTGAACCGCAGGTATAGCGAGTTTATGGAATTGCTCAAACAGTTCGAAAATAAAGTGGAACTCAATGTAAGGGGAGTCTGGAAAAACATGGGAATGATTTACAAAGAGATCGACAAAGAGCATGTTGAACTGCAAAAAATCAGGGCCGAAATCGAAAAACTGCATGACCAGGTAAAAAGAAATCTGAAAATTGCTGAAGCCGGAAAATTGGTCGAACATGCTCTGGTTAAAAAGAAAGAGGAGGAAGCAGGAAAGATTATCGAGGCCTTCCGCAAATCGATTTTCGAATTTAAACATAACAAAACAAGCGGGGATGCCATGTTTATGAATACGGCATTTTTGGTAAACAGCGGCAGAGAGGTCGAATTCGATAACCTCATGGCCGACCTTGGCGTGAAGTATCAGGACCGGAGCGACTTTGTATATACAGCCCCATTGCCGATCTTTAATTTTATCGACCTGAAAATTTTTCCCGAAAAATGGGAATTGTAAAAATAACAGGCAGAAAGGCATTTATGAGCAACGAACTGGAAATACCGAGAGAAGGAAAATACATTTATGGGATCATCAGGCATGCCGGCCCGTTAGACTATGGCCCCATCGGAATGGGAAAACGCGCCGACCTGGTTTATGGGATCAATTACAATGATATCAGCGCCATCGTCAGTAATTCGCCAATCATGATATATGAAGCCCGTAGGGTAAACATGATCGCTCACGAAGAAGTACTTGAGGAAGTTATGAAACGCTTCACGGTTCTTCCTGTTCGGTTTTCAACCATCTCCGAGCATAATGATGACGCCGGGATCCTGAGAATCCTTGAAAAGGATTATAAAAAATTCGACGACCTGCTTAATAAGATGGAAGGCAAGAAAGAACTGGGGCTCAAGATACTTGCAAATGAAGCTGCGATCTATGAAAGTATCATTGAAAAATATGATGAAATCAGGTCACTCAGGGGAAAATTGATGAACCTGCCTGCCGATAAAACCCATTATCAGCGTATGAAAATCGGCGAAATGGTCGCGGAAGCGCTTAAAAAAGAGACGGAAAATTATAAAAATATTATCCTCGATGTTCTTAACCCCCTTGCAGACGACGTGAAGATAAACGATAACTATGGAGAAATGATGATCCTTAACGCTGCATTTCTTATTAAAAACACATCAGAACCCGCGTTTGACAAAACGGTGAAGGATTTGGATGAAAAATATGGAGGTTTAATGACCTTCAAATACGTAGGGACATTGCCACCCTATAATTTTGTTAACCTTGTAATTAACACCAAAGGAATTTAACATGTTTTTAATCGATGATATATTGCTTGCGCCTTTAAAAGGAGTTATTTTTATCGCAGAGAAAGTCAATGAGGTGATCAAGAAAGAAACGTCGGATGAAGGCGCCATTAAAGAAAGGTTGATGGCATTGCAGTTAAAATTTGAGATGGATGAAATTGATGAAGAGGAATACGACAAAAGAGAAGATGAATTGTTGAAATTACTTGAAAATATCAGAGAAGAGAAACAAAATAAATAGCGAAATAAATTTAAAAATGGGGGAAGCAAAAATGAGCACCATAATTGACGTAAAAAAATCAGTAGTTAAGTTCCTGAAAGAGAACATTAAATGCTATGACGTAACGGTCATAAAAATTGGAAAAGTGAAGGAAAGCTGGAATTCCATAGCAGAGGTATATGAAGACGATTCATTTTTAAAATCAATGAACCTGCCGCCGAAACAGGTAAGGCTGTTTTATTCGGTCAGGATGGATGACAAGCTTGAAATTACATCCTTCGAACGACTTAATTCCTTTGAAGGAATGGATAGCGCTGATCAGTAATCTCACTTAATAAAGGAACCAGTAATTGTGATCAAAGAACTGATATATGTTTATTGTATATCAAACAGTCCGCTTGGACTCGTCCGTGATATGGAGTCTGACAGCTTGAAATCTCTTAAGTTCGATAATTTTTACGTGATCGTTAAATATGTTTCCGAAAGTGAGTTCTCCGAAGAAAACTTTAAAAAGAATTTATCAAATATTCAGTGGTTGGAATCCAACGCGCGGGAGCATATCAGGGTAATCAGCATGATCATGGAATCTGGTACCGTAATCCCTTTTAAATTTGGCACTATCTATAATACTAAAGCCAGTTTGAAAAAATTTATTGAGGATTATTCCGATTCATTGATCGAAAATCTCCTTCATATCGAGTGGAAAGAAGAATGGGCGGTTAAAATGTATTGTGATCTTAAAGCGCTTAGCGAACAAATTGATGAATTGAGTGAGGAAGCAGCTGCGCTGGAAAAGCAGATCATGGCCAGTTCGCCAGGAAAAGCCTTTTTGCTGAGAAGAAAAAAATCAGACCTGATCGAAGACGAACTAAACAGACTCAGTAAAAGCTATGGGCAGGAGTATTATAATGAAATTAAAAAGATAAGTGAAGCCACTACACTGAACAATCTGCTTCCACAAGAACTTACAGGAAGAGACGACACGATGATCCTCAATGCCTCTTTTCTCGTAATTAAAGATAAGACAATTGACTTTATTTCTACCATCGGCTCTCTGAAAAAAAAGTATACAGACCTCGGTTTTGATATCGAAATCACCGGTCCCTGGCCGCCATTTAATTTTATCTCCATTAAAGAAATACATTAATGCACGATAATGTAATCGACCGGTCTAAAGACATTACCATTCTGGAGTTACTCGACAGGGTGCTGAACAAAGGGGTCATCCTCACCGGCGACATTGTAATTTCTGTAGCAGATATCGATCTGGTGTACGTGGGGGTGAAATTAATGTTAAGCTCGGTTGAAACCATGGAGCAATTAAGGTCTGGAAATTCAGTAGCGGAAAAGTAGTTTATTTTTTGATCGTGCAGGAATGAATAAGATGATTTATTCTATATTATCCCTGGGGGAAAAACCTGAGAAGTTAAATTCTCTATTGGTCGGGATGAAGGGTATTGCAGGGGCCGACTTAAATACTGTTTCCTTCGATAAAATTTCTGCTATAGTGTGCGACATCAACAGAATCGACATGGTTGCAGATCAATTAAATGCCATTGCTTATGCCGGAGTGATCGAAACCATGGCGCAACATTTTACACTACTTCCTGTTAGATTTGGTTCCGTTATGGAATCCGACGAAGCGATCATTCACATGCTAAAAAAAAATTATAACGATATTCAGCAAAACCTTTTAAAAGTCGAAAATAAATATGAATTCGGCCTGAAGATATTTTGTGAGCCCGAGAAATTAAGGGCAGAACTCAGGGCAAAAACAGAAGCTGAACCAATAAGAGAACCTGTACAAAGCAACGAAAATTCAATTTACAGGGATTACCTCTATAAAAAACTAAAAGAACACCGGTTTGAAGAGTTGCTGTTAGCTCATGTTGATGCGATCATTCAAGATATTACAACATATCTGGTACAATTGAATTCAATTCATAAATTCAAAAAGATGACAACGGAAACGAATATCATCGATGCTGTTTTTTTACTCGAAAAAGAGAAAAAAGATGGTTTGATTCGTGCAGTCAAGGATTTACAAAACCAATATGCCGGTTTTCGTTTCATGTTGACCGGTCCATGGCCTCCTTACAATTTTGTTGAATTCACCATAAAGTAATCAGCACGATGAGTGAAAATAAGGTACTATTTAATAGCGGATCGCTTGATGAACTTTCGGAGGAGATCGGGAAACTAACATGCAATGAAGAATCCAGGATAAAGCTCACCCCCGACAATGCCGATTCGGGGTTGGCAAAACTGGTGCTCACCCTGGTTGAACTCATCCGGAAACTGGTTGAAAAGCAGGCTATGCGCAGAGTCGATGGGGGTTTATTAACCGAAGAGGAAATCGAACGATTAGGCGAAACTCTTATGAAATTAGAGATGAAAATGGAAGAACTGAAAAAACACTTCAACCTCACCGACCGGGACTTAAATATAAACCTTGGCCCTTTGGGCGATTTGATGTAAAGAATAAAGCTAGAAGCATTTAACTATGAGAACACTAATATATGTTCCAATCATTCATACAAGCGCCGATATGGGTTCTCTGGGGAAAGAACTGAAGAGTAAAAGTGTTTCCCAACTCGGAGAAAATAAATGGCAAACACACACCGATACTGTAAATAGCTACTGGGATACAATTGAATCCTATTTTCAAAGCATTGATATAAAGATTAAGGGGATAAAAATATATCAGGATGGAATGTTTGTTGATGGGGTACAGGCAATGGAAATCATTAACGAAGGGATCAAATCAGGCAGTAAAAATTCTGAAATAGTTTCAAGTCTTATCGATCGGGGCGCAATACTTATCAAGACTGAAGATTTTAAAATGGTCAAAGATGAATACGATGGACTTCAATCTATCATAAAAGCAAAAAATAAACTTTTAAAACTCCTTTTATGGGCCCGTTATAAAATTTCAAAACCCATTTTTTTAATTAGAAGAGATATATTTATGGCTGGCAGGATTGCTAACACGCTGGGCCAAAACGAAACCGGGATTCTTTTTATTGGAGCTTATCATAATATTACAAAAAGACTGCCTAAAGATATTAAAGTGATTGAATTTAAGGAAATTGCGAAAATCCGAAAATATCAAAAAACACTTCAATCTGATTCTAAATCTAAAACCCATCAACTTGAGAAGCTTACTCAATATATAGTTAAAAGGTGATAAAAATCTTAGCTATCGATGACAATCAGAACAACCTGGTGACTTTGACTGCGCTGTTCTCCAATGCATTCCCCGACGCACTCATTATTACGGCGCTGTCAGGCAGGGAGGGCATTGAGAAGGCTCTGTCCGAAAGCCCCGATGTGATCCTGCTCGATCTTGTTATGCCCATCATGGACGGCATTGAAACCTGCAAAAGACTGAAGGAAAACAATTTTCTCAAATGGATCCCGGTTATCATGATCACCGCAATCAAAACCGATAGCAAAACCCGTATTAAGGCGCTGGAAACAGGCGTTGAAGCATTCCTGTCAAAACCCATCGATGAAGCCGAACTGGCTGCCCAGGTTTCTTCGATGATCAGACTGAAACAATCAAGAGATCAGATTCGCCTGGAAAAGATTCAACTTGAAGCGCTGGTAAAGCAACGAACAAAAATCCTGGAAAGTGAACTGAAAGAGCGCAAGAAGGCGGAGGATGCTCTGCAACAAAGCGAGGAGCTGTTACGCAATCTCTATAACGATGCACCTGTTGGTCTATACCGGACAACCGTGGATGGGAAAATATTACTTGCAAATCGTGCGATATATGAAATGCTGGGTTTTTCAACTTTTGGACAGTTTTCAGCGAAAAATCTTGAGGAATGTGGTTTTGAACCAACCTATCGGCGCGATCAATTCAGTGAACAAATCGAAAAAAATGGGGAAGTCAGAGACTTAGAAGCGAAATGGGTCTGTTCCAATGGTGAAGTTATTGTTGTTCGGGAGAATGCAAAAGTCATCTATGATTCTGACGGAAAACCCCTTTATTTTGATGGTACTGTCGAAGACATTACGGAGCGAAAAAAGTTGGAGGAAAAATTCCAACTGTCGGAAGAAAAGTATCGCACCATGATCGAACAATCCAATGATATGATCTGGACCCTTGATGGGGATGGTGCCTTGACTTATTTTAACCAACAGTGCGAAGAGATCACGGGTCACCGGTTTAAGGATTGGGAAGGCAAATCATTTGCTCCATTGATCGTGGAGGAAGAATTGTCTTCCATCTTTGATATCTTCCACCGTGTGATGAAAGGAGAATCCTTGCATTATGAAGTACATGTGCAGGGCGCTAATGACCGCATTGTTCTTCTTTCTGTCAATACCGCCCCCATCCTGAAGGCCGGTGAAATTATTGGTACGGCAAGCTTTGGCAGGGATATTACGGATATAAGAAAAGCGGAAGAACAGCTCAGGGCTACCCGCGATTATCTGGAAAATTTGCTTGACTATGCAAATGCCGCAATTATCGTATGGGATCCGGATACTACCATTACCAGGTTTAATCATGCTTTTGAACATTTAACGGGATATCGTAGCGGGGAAATGATTGGGAAAAAACTGGAACTCCTTTTCCCTGAATCCACCAAGAGCGAATCCATGAAGAAAATCAACCTTACATTGAAGGGTGAATACTGGGAATCGGTTGAAATCCCTATATTATGTAAAAACGGAAATATCCGCACTTTGCTCTCGAACTCAGCCAATATCCATGCAACGGATGGCACAACGCTTCAGGCAGTGATCGTTCAGGGAATTGATATCACCGACCGAATAAAACAAGATCAGATACAAAAAGCATTGTACAACATTTCTCAGGCAGGTATTGCTGCAGAGAGCCTTGAATTATTTATGGCAGAGATCCAAAAGGAGCTCAATACCATTATCGATACAACGAATTTTTATATTGCCTTTTACGACGAATCTACCGATACGATTTCCATGCCCTTCATGGCTGACCAGAAAGACCGGTTCACCACCTACCCGGCGAATAAAACAATGACCAAATACATGATGGAGTCTCATAAACCATTACTGGCGACAAAAGATGATATGCTGGCGTTACAAAAATCAGGGCACATCGATATCCATGGAACGTTATCGGAAATCTGGCTTGGTGCGCCGTTAAAATCACATGGGATAGTGACCGGAGCTCTGGTGGTTCAAAGCTATGAAGATCCGAATGCATATGGAAAGCCGGAAATATCGATTCTCGAATTTTTTTCAGTTCAGATCAGCATGTCAATTGAACGGAAAAAAGCGGAAGAAGAGATAAAAGTTGCCCTGGAGAAAGCGCAGGAGTATGATCGCCTCAAATCTGCCTTTCTGGCAACCATATCACATGAATTGCGGACTCCACTGAATGCGGTGATTGGATTTTCCCAGTTGATAGATATGGAAACACCTCAGGATGAAGTGGTGATGATGACTGAACTCATCCAAAAAAGCGGCCAACATTTACTGAGTATCATAGAGGATATGTTTGATGTCACGCTGATTGAAAGCGGGCAGGTGTCCTTGAATGAGGAAGAATTTTTTATCCTCCCCTTCATGGAGAACATTCACAGGATGCTGAAGATAGAACTGGGAAAGGCAAATAAAGAAGAGATTGAGATAGTGTTTCAGGGGGTACCTGAAAATCGCGATTTCCTGATTAACACTGACAAATTCAAACTGACCCAGATCCTGATGAATCTGCTAAAGAACGCGTTGAAATTTACACCTGCAGGCCGTATTGAATATGGGTATAAACCGGAAATACGTGACGGGGAATCTGTTCTCCAATTCTTTGTGAAAGATACCGGAATCGGGATCCCGGAAGAAGCGCGGGGAATTATTTTTGACGTATTCCGGCAGGTGGATGACTCTCATACCCGTCAGTATGGAGGGACCGGCATCAGTTTATCTGTTGCCAAAAAACTCACGGAGATGCTGGGAGGGCAAATCTGGGTTGATTCGAAGGAAGGAGAAGGCTCGACCTTTTATTTTACAGTTCCTTACCAGGAGGGAAAAGAGGCCATTCGGCCAGCTGAAAGTTTCGTGGTATCGTCGCAGAAAGAACTGAGTTTCCCCGGAAAAACTATTCTGATCGCAGAAGATGACGAATCTAATTTTGAGTATCTGCAAATTGTTCTAAAGAAACTACAACTAATAATTCTGTGGGCAAAGAACGGTTTAGAGGCAATCGAATTATCCAAATCCAATCCGCAAATCGACCTAGTATTGATGGATATAAAGATGCCGAATATGTCGGGATATAAAGCTACAAAACAGATCAAAAAAACACGCCCTGATCTGCCGATCATTGCACAAACTGCCTATGCCTTATACGGGGATAAAGAAAATTCGAAGGAGGCTGGTTGCGACGATTATATCACCAAACCCATTCAAAAAGAACATCTGATAAAAATTCTGGAAAAGCATTTGGCTGCCCGTAAAGATTTAATCGCATAAAAAACTGTTTCTCATGAATTCCAAGTACAAAATTTTTCCGGGAGGATAAAGATTTTTCAAAAGTTTTTATCAGCTTACTGATATCAGGGGTTGTACTTTTAACTTTGATTTATCAAAAATGCCTGAATTTATTTCCATGATCGAATCGTATTATAGTATGGATAATCAAAAAATCGGTGTATATTCTATATTTAGCCTGACCTGGTTTTAAGCTTAGCTTTTCCTCGTAGGACTTCAGTGATGGCCATTTGTCATAACTGTATGACTGATTCTAAAAAAAAGGTTCGCCGGTCAACTGGGTACCCATTTGGGTACCCGAAAAGAAAAACCCGCGTTAAACGCGGGTTTCGAAGCTAAAAAGTACCCCGGGCGGGATTAATAACTCTTTTGAATTTCGATTTCACAATACCTGTCCGTAGCCTTGCCACGGACAAGGGATGGACACAACAAAGGCCGATTCATAAAAACTGCTCAAAAAACAGAAACCCACGATTGACGTGGGTTTCAAGAGCTAAAATGTACCCGGAGCCGGAATCGAACCGGCACGGGAATTACCCCACTGGTTTTTGAGACCAGCGCGTCTACCTATTCCGCCATCCGGGCAAAAAGCTCCCTCCCTTTCTGGATAGAGGGTTGGGGGAGGGGTAGAAAAGCACAAAAATACGAAAACTCTGTTAACAAGTTTCCCTTGCTTCCCATGCCCGAATCACTTATTTTTGAATTTCCATCAATCCGTTTTCATTCATGGCACTCAAAGTCAAAATCTTCGCAGGAAGAACCTCCCGGTACCTGGGTGAAAAAATCGCCCAGGCACATGGTACCGAATTAGGAAAAATATCGGTTGTCAAATTTGCCGATGGGGAGTTCCAACCCTCGTTTGATGAGAACATCCGCGGCACCGATGTGTTTCTTGTACAATCCACTTTTGCTCCCGCCGACAACCTGATGGAGCTCCTGATGATGATCGATGCTGCCCGCCGTGCTTCCGCCCGTACCATTGTTGCCGTGATTCCCTATTTTGGATTTGCCCGTCAGGACCGTAAAGACAAACCCCGGGTATCGATTGCTTCGAAACTGGTTGCCAACTTGCTGATGGCTGCCGGTGTAACCCGGATCATCACCATCGATCTTCATGCCGACCAGATCCAGGGCTTCTTCGACGTACCTGTCGACCACCTCTACGCCTCATCCGTCTTCCTCCCCTACCTCAAAACGCTCCATCTCGATAACCTCACCTTTGCCTCTCCGGATACTGGCGGAACCCGCAGGGCCGGATCTTATGCCAAATTCTTCCACACCAATTTCGTTATCTGCTACAAGCATCGCTCCAAACCCAATGAGATCGAGAGGATGGCACTGGTGGGCGATGTCAAAGGAAAGAATGTGATCCTGCTTGACGACATTGTTGACACCGGTGGAACCCTCTGCCGGGCGGCTGACGTGCTGAAGGAAAACGGCGCCGCCTCCGTAAGAGCGTTGATCACCCACCCCCTTCTGTCTGGCAAAGCCAATGAAAATATCGAACTCTCCGCTCTCAACGAACTGGTGGTAACTGATACTATCCCGTTGCAAAAAGAGAGCCCGAAAGTGAAGGTAATTACCACGGCTGACCTTTTAGCCGAAGTGATCAACCGACTAAAAAAGAAGGAATCAATCTCCTCCCTGTTTAAGTTCTAAAGTTTTTTTTCTTACCTTTGCGGCCCCTAAAAAGGGTAGTACCATGGTGCAATGGTGATGGATCTTAATTATCAGGCATCTGACATCTGGCATCAAATAAAAATATTAATAACCTAGAAATTAACCAATTATGAAACAGGTATCATTGAGCGGTTCTCTCAGAGAGAACGTAGGGAAAAAAGATGCCAAAAAACTCCGCCGGGAGGGCAAATTGCCCTGTGTTATGTATGGCGGAAGAGAACAGTTCCATTTCCAAACCGATGAAAAGCTCTTCTCAAAGGTAGTCTTCACCCCGAACGTGTTTATCATCGAGCTGAACATCGACGGCAAAGAATACAACACTATCATCCAGGATTTACAGTACCATCCGGTTACCGACCGTATCCTGCATGTTGATTTCCTGGAGGTATCCAGCGAAAAACCCATCATCATATCCATTCCCGTGAAGCTGACCGGGACTCCTCAGGGAGTATTAAAGGGCGGACGTCTGATCAGGAAAGCGAGAAAACTGAAGATCAAAGCGATGATGGAAGATCTCCCCGATTTCATTGAAATCAATATAGCTGACCTCGACATTGGAGATTCCATCAAGATTTCTGACCTTCACCGCGATAACATTGAATTCCTTGACGCTGCAAGAAATATGGTTGTGGGTGTCCGTTCAGCAAGAACTGTAGTAGAAGCAGTTGAAGAGGCTGAAGAGGGAGCCGAAGGTGCCGCCGAAGAAGCCGAAGCCGAAAAGCCTGCGGAGGAATAGGGGCTGGTAGCCCTGATAGAAGGCCTTTGGGCTTGATAGAGGGCCTGCGGCCCTGATAGAGAACCTTCGATTCTGATAGAACTTCGTTGATAAAGCGTACTTCGCTCGCTGATCATATCACGACCGTAGGAAGTTAATCGCAACCGCAGGTTGCCCATCAGCTCCGAAAGGAGCTCCATCATGAGCAAAGCGAGTCCATCATGAAATATTTAATTGTTGGCCTGGGCAATATCGGTGACGAGTATGCAGATACCCGCCACAACATCGGTTTTATCGTGGCCGATGCGCTGGCATTGTCACTGAAAACACGTTTCGCTTCCGGACGGCATGCCTCGGTGGCAAAGGGAATGCTAAAAGGCCGCTCCATCACCATCATCAAACCCACTACCTATATGAACCTGAGTGGAAAAGCCATTAGGTTCTGGATGAATAAAGAGAAGGTCACCCCGGAGAACCTGCTGGTGATTGTCGATGACCTGGCATTACCCCTCGGCACTCTCCGTTTACGGAAAAAGGGGAGTGATGGCGGCCATAACGGGCTGATCAGTCTTATTGAAACCCTTAAAACCATTGATTTTCCAAGGCTACGCGTGGGGATAGGCAATGATTTCTCAAAAGGCTACCAAGTGGACTACGTCCTGGGCCGGTGGACAACCGAGGAGGAAAAGGCCCTTATCCCTAGAATAGAAACAGCCGTGGAACTGATCCAGTGCTTTGTGCTCCAGGGGGTTGACAGGGCGATGAATCTCTTTAATTCGTAATTTCCTAGATCCATCCCATTAACCAGTAGTACCCTATCGCCATCCACTCCCGAAGTATCAGAATCTCATACTGAAGCTGGGTCCAAAACTGATATCGCAGGGTGATGCTTTCTCCCACATCAGGTACCCATCGTCGGCCGCCTAGTTTTTTTGATGAAAAGGAGATGTCGGATTCAACATCGCTCTCAAACGCCGGTAGTCCGTTAACCTGCTCAAACCCGGCTTTCCTGAAAGTCAGTACAGCCCGGTAAAGGTGCTCGGGGGAGGTGATGAGAAGGACGTGGGACGTGGGACGTGGGACGAAGGACGAGGAAGGTGAGACGTAAGAGGTGAGACGTAAGACGTTTGAATCAGTAGCAGAAGAAGATGCAGGTAATTCGTAATTCGTAATTCGTAATTCGTAATTGCTGATCAGTTCTCTGATCAGCATGGCCTGCGCTCTGGTATTGGTTCCGGAATCTTCCAGCATAATTCGTTCCGGTTCAATGCCGCGGAGTATCATTTCAGCTTTCATCCTGTTCACGGAACTCAGGGAATCAGCTGTATCTCCGGGTAACGCAATGATGACCCTCGCGTCAGGGAAATGGTTGGCAGCAAGAGCGGCATAATAGGTGCGCATCAGTCCTGTTTCGCTGGGAATCCCGCTGCCGCCCAACACCACGATGTAATCAGGTGTACCTGAAATCTCTGCTTTCGAAGTCCCTAATCCGTACCATATCCAAAACGGCCCCGACGTAAACGCCAGCACGATTCCAATACAGGCAACTGATCCTAAAACGATAAGGAAACCCTGGCCAATCCGGAAAACTCTAGGAAAGAAATTCCCTGTTTCGTATTTCGTATTTCTCATTTCTCATTTCGCTACTTCGCTACCTCACTACCTCGCTATCTTCTCTTTCAATACTCCGTTTATTTCGTTCACCCCGATCCTATCCTGTAGCATCGTATCCCGGTCGCGGATAGTAATGGTATCGTCCTTGAGCGTCTGGTGGTCGATGGTCAGGCAAAATGGGGTTCCCAGGGCGTCCATCCGGCGGTAACGTCGTCCGATGGTATCTTTCTCTTCGTAAAAACAACGGTACTCATATTTCAGGGAATTCATAACCTCCCGGGCTTTCTCAGGCAGCCCGTCTTTCTTGACCAGCGGCAGGATCGCTACGTTGATCGGAGAGAGTCTGGCCGGAATACTCAGCACTACCCGTTCCGATCCATCTTCCAGTTTTTCTTCCCGGTAGGATTGGCTCAGGACTGCAAGGAATGTCCGGTCGAGACCAATGGAGGTCTCCACCACATAGGGCACATAACTTTCGTTCAGTTCATGGTCGAAATACTGTATCTTTTTCCCGGAATACTCCTGGTGTGCGCCCAGGTCAAAATCGGTCCTGCTGTGGATGCCTTCCAGCTCCTTGAAACCGATCGGGAATTCAAATTCGATATCAGCTGCTGCATTTGCATAGTGCGCAAGTTTGTCATGGTCGTGAAACCGGTATTTTTCAGCCGGTATCCCCAGGGAGAGGTGCCATTTCATGCGCTCTTCTTTCCAGTAGGTATACCATTTGATCTCTTCGCCGGGGCGGACAAAAAACTGCATCTCCATTTGTTCGAACTCCCGCATCCGGAAAAGAAACTGACGAGCCACGATTTCGTTTCGGAATGCCTTTCCGATTTGGGCGATCCCAAATGGGATCTTCATCCGGGCCGACTTCTGTACATTCAGGAAATTTACAAAGATCCCCTGGGCGGTCTCCGGACGAAGGTAGATCGCGTTTGTATCTTCATTGACCGATCCCATCTGGGTGGTGAACATCAGGTTGAACTGACGCACATCGGTCCAGTTTCGGCTTCCGGAGACCGGACAAGCAATCCCTAGCTCCTCGATCAACAACTTGACATCAGCCAGGTCATTCCGTTCAAGAGCCAGGTAAAACCGCTGTTTGATCCCTTCGATCTTCTTCAGGTTCTCCTGTACCCGTGGATTGGTCTCCCGGAACATCTTTTCATTAAAAGAGTCTCCAAACCGTTTGCCAGCCTTTGCTACCTCTTTTTCGATCTTCTCTTCGATCTTCAACATGTAATCCTCCACCAACACATCAGCCCGGTAACGTTTCTTGGAATCCTTGTTGTCAATCATCGGATCGTTGAAGGCATCCACGTGTCCGGAGGCTTTCCATACGGTGGGATGCATGAAGATAGCCGAATCGAGCCCCACGATGTTCTCATGGTACTGTACCATCGACTTCCACCAGTAATCCTTGATATTATTTTTGAGCTCCACCCCGAACGGACCGTAATCATATACCGCACTCAGTCCATCATATATCTCACTCGAAGGAAAAACATACCCATACTCCTTTGCATGGGCAATGATCTTCCTGAAAAGTTCTTCGTTGCTTGCCATGAGGCAAAATTAGCGAAAAACTTGATGCGAGATACGGGATACAATGCTGTCACTGTTCCCGATTTCACCCGTAGTGCCTGGGAGACAGCGAAGCCTTTTTGAATTGTACCGGTGGGATAAGCGTAATGAAGGGATGAAGGCAAAGAGGCGTGTCAGACCTAAAGGGTCAGGTTCTTTCTGAAATGCTTCTCAGAAGTGAAATGATATTTATCTCGTGACACTTGCAGGAGTATATCACGGTCATTGATCGTCAGGAAGATCTTGCATCCGCGATCACGTGAACGGATAACGTTAGCCATGGTCAGCGCCTTCTCTATGCCATCACCCCGCCTGAAGTTGACCACCTCATCGGGGAGGGCAAGCCGGTTTCCTTCGTAAATGGATTCCCCCTGCCACTCGAGCAACCGGGTATATACCTCCGCTAAATCCATTTCCCGGAAATACGCTATCGCTACCGGATTGCGTTCCATCACCGCTTTCAGGAAAGGTTCCCATTCGCAATAGTCCATGAAGCGACCGGTGTAGAAGGCTAACGCGATAGGTGATGCAGGATGCGCGATCCGGGATCCGGGATCCGGGATCCGCGATACGGACTCAGTGATTCGCATATCGCGTATCACGTATCGTGCAAGCTCTTCAAAAATCTCTTCCCGTGTCATGTTCGTCGTGATCCCCAGCACCCCATTCCCATGTGCCTCTGTGGCTGTGTGCCTCTGTGCCTTCTCCCCCGAAGGCAATCTCGGTACCGTATGCACAAATCGCTTTAGCTCCTTTTGAAGCTCTTTCTCCTGATCCAGGCCGTGGAACAGATTTGTTAGCGCCTCATTGAATTCAGTGTAAGGCTTCATCTCAAAGAGCGGATCCTTTTCGCTGATAATGGCCCGGTCATCAAACGGACAGCGATAAAAATCCTCGTCTCCGATTTCACAGAGGAGTTTCCTTGCAGTCTTGTCTCCTAACCGGTTTTTGCTCCCGTGCTCATATCCGAAAGCTTTCTCCACCGGGAGGTATTTGACTGAACCACGGCAGGGAACCGTAAGTTGAAAAAGCTTCTGGTATTGATGGTAAGTGCGAAGGAAGTTGATAAAGATCTCGTAATCAATATCTGTGTTCAGGAAAGAGGTCAACAAATCCTTAAAATGCCGGTACTCTTTTTCCCTGATTGTAGCCTCAGGGTAGAGTGAATGAATGTAGCCGGTTTGGTGTGCCACGATGGTCACCTGCTCATGTTCCAGCGCCCGGCGTGCGAGGGAGGAGAGTTCGGTGCCGTTATACCACATGGCTTTGGTAACCACCCTGCGGTTGTTGGTCAGCACACCATCCTGTACCATCACGAAGTTTTGCGAGTGAAGTGGCGTTCCCATCAGGAAAATCTGTTCCAGGGGGATCCGGGCTACAATAAAAAGTGCCGCAGCATAAAGGGTAGCCAACGATACACACTCCCCCGCTCCCACCGGATGATCCGGCTTGTAACGGAAGGCATTCATTGCCTCCACCGTCTCTGTCTTCCAGTATGGGATGATATCGGTATCGTATTTATCAAGACCAAAATGACGCCGGATATCGATGTCGAAATAGTACTTGTCCCCTTCATACCCAAACAACGCATTGGATTGCCTCAACACCTCGTTATCGATAAACTCCCGGAACCGGTTGATCTCGGTCTCTTTGTCAGTCAATCCCCATGTTTCCAGGTCGAGATTGAAGTCGTAATGATCCATGATGTATTGCTTCACCCGATGGATCCGTTTGAGGGGTGTCATGGTTTCGATCTTTTTGAACCATTTCTCTTCCCTCCACTTCCAGACCTCTGGCGAGAGGATGTTAGCCAATACAAGGGAATAGAGAAGCTCCGGGAAGATGAAGATCTCCATATCGGAGAGGGTGAAGGCGGAGGAGTATTTTTCGAGATCGCGGGCAGTCATCGCACAAATGTACCAATATTTATAACTTTGCAACAAACACCAAATCTATGAACTGGTTTCTCACTACCTTTCGCGAGCACCCCGAGCTGGCTGTCTTTCTTACGATTGCTGCCGGTTTTTTCATCGGACGTTTCAAGTACAAAACTTTTTCCCTTGGCAATGTGACCAGTGTACTGCTGGTCGGGGTCATTGTGGGCCAGATGCGAATCGACATTTCCAGTGATGTCAAGCAAATCTTTTTTCTCATTTTTCTTTTTTCCGTCGGATACACTGTTGGACCACAATTCTTCAACAGCCTGCGGAAATCCGGCTTGCCTCAGCTGCTCTTCACCACGCTCATTGCCGCCGTCGCCCTGGTAGCCACCTGGTTGCTGGCTAAAATGATGGGGTATAACGCAGGACAAACGGCCGGACTTTTTGCCGGCGCCCAGACCATCTCAGCCGTTATCGGGGTGGGTGGAGATACGATCAACTCGCTGAACATCGATCCGGCCCTGAAGAAAAGTATGGATAACGCTATCCCGGTCTGTTACGCGGTCACCTATCTTTTCGGAACGATTGGCTCTGCTTTCTTCCTGGCCCAGGTAGGGCCACTCTTCTGGGGAGGGCTCAAAAAAGCACGTCAGCAGTGCATCGACCTGGCAGCCAAGCTGGGCGTTGGATCGGACGATCCCACCCTCATCTCCTCTTACAGCAGTATCGTTTTCCGTGCTTTTAACATCAGCTCCGACTCCATCTTTGTCGGCAAAACGGTCGATGAGATGCAGAAAATCTTCGTTGCAGACGGATACAGGATCTACATTGAAAAAGTGAGACGGCACGGTACCCGCGAGATCCTTGACCCGGCCCTTGATTTCCGGTTTGAAGCTCACGACGATGTGGTGCTGCAGGGTAAAGGAGTAGGTGTGATCACCGAAGAGAAAAAGATCGGAAAGGAGATTTTTGACCCGCAACTCCTGAAGTTCGAGGTGGAATCGGTGAGGGTGTTGCTGACCAGTAAACAGGTGGATGGGATGACGATCAGGGAACTGAGCCATCAGCGGTACGACCTGCGGGTTTCGCTACAAAAGGTGACACGCGGGGGAACCGAGATCCCGTTGATGCCTGAAACCGTTCTGCAAAAAGGGGATATGCTCTTCCTCATGGGCCCACAGAAAGATGTGCAGACTGCCGTGAAGCTTCTGGGTATTCCCGATATCATGACCAATACCACCGATTTAATTTCTGTTGGACTGGGGATCCTGTTAGGTGGTTTGGTCGGTGTTCTGGCCTTTCATATCGGAAAAGTGAGCCTCAGTCTGAGCACGAGCGGAGGGGCGTTGATCGCCGGTCTCTTCTTCGGATGGCTCCGTTCAAAACATCCCAATGTGGCCCAGATTCCACAACCAGCCCTGTGGATCATGACAAACCTGGGGCTGAACGCTTTTATAGCCGTGGTAGGAATTTCGGCCGGACCCAGTTTCGTGGACGGATTCAAACAGGTAGGCCCCATGCTCTTTGCGATTGGGGCAGCAGCTTCACTCCTCCCGCTTTTCGTTGGTATCCTCCTGGCCAGGTATGTCTTTAAATTCAACGTGGCTGTGGGACTGGGCTGCTGTTCCGGAGCCCGAACCACCACCGCTGCACTTCCGGCCGTGCAGGACTCGCTCGAAAGCCCGCTTCCGGCGTTGGGTTATACCGTTACTTATGCACTAGGGAATACCCTCCTCATCATCTGTGGAATCATCATCGTTTTTCTGATCAATTAAATCCAAAGAAAATATGGCTCAAAAATTACCTAAAATTAAAACCAGTCGCGCCGCTGAGAAGGCCCTTGAACAGATGAGTCCGTTCGAGATCAAGAACACCCTCATCAGTCTGGCCAGCCATCACACCAACAAGAGCACCCATGTCATGCTCAACGCCGGACGGGGAAACCCAAACTGGATCTCTGTTGTGCCCCGGGAAGCGTTCTTTACGCTTGGCCTGTTCGGTATCGAGGAGTGCCGCCGGGCTATGAATTACAAACAGGGCCTTTCCGGCATCCCCGAACAGAAAGGGATCGCCAAACGGTTTGAGAAATTTCTCAAGGAGAACAAGGATAAACCAGGAATCAAATTGCTCTCTGAGCTCGTTAAATACGGGATCAAAAAGCACCAGTTTGACCCCGATGCCTTTGTCCATGAACTTGCTGAAGGCGTGATCGGCGATCAGTACCCGGTTCCTGACCGGATGCTGAAGCACCCGGAAGCGATCGTCCACGACTACCTAGTCCAGGAGATGTGCGACAACAGGCCACCCCAAGGGAGGTACGACCTCTTTGCTACCGAAGGAGGTACCGCCGCCATGTGTTACATCTTCGACTCTCTGATGCAGAACTTTCTGGTGAAACAGGGCGATAAAGTAGCGCTCTTCATTCCGATCTTCACCCCCTACATCGAGATCCCAGAGCTGGATCGCTTCAACTTCAAGGTGATCCACATCAATGCCACCGGGAAGAATGTTGACGGTATGCACAGTTGGGAGTACCCGGATAAGGAGCTGGATAAGCTGAAAGATCCCGGTATCAAGATCGCCTACCTGGTGAATCCCAGCAATCCGCCCTCTGTAGCACTCAGCCCGCGGGAACGGAAAAAGATCATCAGCATCATCAAAAAGGAGAATCCCAACCTGATGTTCATCACGGATGACGTTTACGGTACATTTGTCCAGGGATTCCGCTCCCTGATGGCCGAGATCCCGCATAATACCCTTGGTGTATACTCCTTTTCCAAATACTTTGGGTGTACCGGGTGGCGCCTGGGTGTCATCGCCCTTCATGAAAAAAACATCTATGACCGCATGATCAAAACCCTGCCCGAAAGTAAGAAGAAGGCGCTCTTCAAGCGGTACCACTCCATTCACCTGCATCCGGAAAAGTTGAAGTTCATCGACCGGATGGTGGCCGATAGCCGGATGGTGGCGCTGAACCATACGGCCGGGCTCTCCCTGCCCCAGCAAACACAAATGATGCTCTTTGCTGCTTTCTGCCTTTTTGATAAGAAAAACGCTTACAAACAGCTTACCTGCAACATTGTTCACCACAGGCTGAACCTGCTTTTCGAGGGGATGGGATTCAAACTGAAACCCAATCCCAACAGGGCCGGCTACTACGCTGAACTGGATATCATGCTATGGGCTGAAAAAACACACGGGAAAGCGTTTGCCGGCTACCTCGTGAAAAACTTTGAGCCGGTGGATGTCGTTTTCCGGCTGGCTGAACTCGAATCGATCGTGCTGTTGAACGGCGGCGGTTTCGACGGTCCTGAATGGTCGATCCGGGTTTCCCTGGCCAATCTCGATGATACCTCTTATACTGCCATCGCCAGAGGGATCAAGGAGATCGTTTCCGAATACCTGAACGATTGGAAGAAATTGAAGTAATTACACCACAGCAGGCACAATAGAACACAGTAGAACCTATTGTGTCCTGTTGTGCCGATTGTGGTAAATATGTTTTAATCCATTAACCATGCGAAAGTTCTATGTTTTGATACTGTTTATGGGTCTCTTGACAGGTTGTTCAACACAGACGGGAAATGATATGGGTACATTCATTCCGGTGAGGGTGACTGAAGTGGTGGACCAACAAGTTCCGGAATTGTTGAAATATAGCGGGAACATCGTACCATACAAGGTTATCAAATTCGGCTTTATGGTTGCAGGTAAAATCAAAGAGGTACCCGTGGTGGAAGGCCAGTATGTAAACGAAGGCGATCTGATTGCCGTGATGGAACCTGCCGATTACGATTTTGCCCTTGATGCCGCCCGGGCTCAATACGAAGAGGCCGGCAAGGAGTACGACCGGCTCAAAGCCATGTACAACAAAGGAAGTCTGACACAGAGTGACTTTGACAAGATTACGGCACTGAAACAGGAGGCCACAGCCAATTACGATTACAAACGCAAACAGGTGCACGATACCCGCCTCTATTCCCCTGCCAACGGCTGGCTGGTGGTGGAGGGCATCGAACCGGGAGAGATAATCCCGCAGGGCTACCCCGTTTTTGCCATCATCCAGACCCGCCAGGTCTTTGTTGAAGCCTCTATCCCCGAAAACGAGATCAACCGGATCAAACTGGGTCAGCGGGTGAATGTCCGGATACCAGCGCTCCCCGACACCTTGTTCGAAGGAACCGTCAGCCGCCTGAGTCAGGTGGCCGATCCCTATTCCCGATCCTACCCTGTGAAAGCAACCCTGAACAATCCCGGGCATCTCCTGAAGGCAGGGATGATTGCGTTCGTGGAAATTCCTACAGGAAAGACAACAGCCATCATCAGGATCCCAGCCAATGCTATCGTAACGGATGCCACCGGACATACATTTACCTACGTGGTGAAGGAAGATCACGTGACGAAACGGCCGGTTCAGACTGGACGAGCTGCCGGAAACCAGGTGGAGATACTTGCCGGATTGACGGCCGATGAATTTGTTGTGACCGAAGGCGTTACAAAACTATACGAAGGAGCCATGATCGCCATCAAGCCATAACACACAACCTCCCCGCATGAACATCATCCGCTCATCGCTCAAATACAACCAGATATCCCTGGTAACCATCTTCCTGATCTTTGCTGTTGGGATCTATGCTCTCCTCACCATGCCCAGGCGGTCCGATCCGGAGATCACCATCCGGCAGGCTCTGGTCATCGCTGTCTTTCCTGGTGCCACCGCTGTCCAGGTGGAGAAATTGGTAGCCAAACCCATTGAAGATAAGCTCTTCACTTACAGCGAGATTAAAAAAGATGAGACCTGTTCCAACATTTACGACGGATTGGTGGTCATCACCGTGACCCTCGAAGACTTCGTTGAGACCCCGGACCTCTTCTGGGAAAAGCTTGGCCAGGGATTGTTTCAGCTATCCCGGATGAGTCTGCCAAACGGGGTGCTGGGACCGCTGGTCGATTCCGATTTCGGGGATGTGGTAGCCCTTCTGATCGCGGTTGAAAGTGATACCTATTCATACGACGAATTGAAAGATTACATCGAGGTGTTGGAGAACCAGCTCAGGCAGGTTAAATCGGTGTCAAAGATAGACTTGCTGGGATACCGGGCCGAGGAGATCGAAGTGGCTTTTAACTCGGCAACACTGGCCCAGTTCAATATGGATAAGGCCAACCTGATTGAAACGCTGCAGACCCAGAACACCATCACCTACTCGGGATACATCGAGTCGGACTATGCAAAAGTGACTCTCTATACAACCGGTCTCTTTACACAGGTTGATCAGATCAGGGAACTCATCGTAGGCATCTCTCCTGAAGGATCGGTCGTCCGTATGAAAGATGTAGCGGATGTCAGACGAAAACTGACCGATCCCTCCCATCTGATCCGTGTGAACGGGTCGGACAACAGGGTGATGCTCATCTCGATGGAGATGCAGGACGGATATAACATCGTGGAGTTCGGGAAAGAGGTAGACCAGGTGTTGGAGGAGACGAAAATACTCCTTCCTTCCGGCATCACCTTTACAACCATCAACAACCAGCCGGAGGTGGTTCAAAGCGCGGTCAATGACTTTATGCGGGAATTTCTGATCGCCGTGATTGCCGTGATCCTCACCATCATGCTGATGCTTCCGCTCAACATCGCCCTGATTGCTTCGATCTCTATCCCTGTTTCCATCGGAATGACTTTTACGTTTCTAAACCTGTTCGGGTACGAGCTCCAGCAGGTCTCCCTGGCTTCCCTGATCGTGGTTCTCGGAATGGTGGTTGACAATGCAGTGGTAGTGATCGACGCATATGTGGATAAACTGGATAGAGGCATATCCCGTTTTGAAGCAGCCTGGAAATCCGCTACCGAATTTTCCATTCCGTTGATCTCTTCCACCCTGGCGATCATCATGGCTTTTTTACCACTGGTATTCCTGCTTTCAGGAGCAACCGGTCAATTCCTGATCACCCTCCCCATCACCGTGGCTATCTCCATGATCTGTTCGCTTTTTGTAGCCTTCTTCCTCACCCCTTTCCTGGCTTATCTCTTCATTAAAAAGGGGCTGGCAAAAGAGGAGGAGAGACCGGATGCATATGAATTAACCGGGAAAAGGAAGAAATTCTCGTTGCTCGGAGGGATCCAGACGATCTTCAACCGCTTGATCGAATGGGCTATGAAACGGAAATGGCTGACGATCGGTCTGGGCGCTGGCACCGTTGTGCTGGGTGTGTTGATCATGAACCTTCCCAAACAGCAGTTCTTCCCTCCGGCCGAACGAAACCAGTTTGTCATCCAGATCTTTGAGCCCCTGGGGACCAAATTTGCCATTACCGATGCCCATGTGAAGGAGATCGAAGAGATCCTGGTCAGGGATCCGGAGATAACCGGGTTTGCTGCTTTTATCGGAACCTCCGCTCCCCGTGTCTACTACAGTTTTGCCCCGGTCTTCCCGATGGAGAGTTACGCGATGTTCCTGGTCAATACCCCAGGCGTGAAAGAGACCGAAAAACTGGCCGTCAAATACGCAGAGATCCTCTCTGGTTTCATTCCGAATGCCCGGGTGGATGTGATGCAGTTCGCCCAGGGTGTGCCGGTGAATTCGCCGGTAGAGGTCAGGCTTTACGGGAATGATATTCATACGCTGAAAGCCCTGGGAGAAAACGTGAAGGAGATCTTTCGTGATGCGGAAGGGAGTACCCTGATCCGTCAGGATTTTGAGGGCAATTATTACCTGAATGTGGCTGTCAATGAAGAGGTGGCTAACCAGATGGGATTCACCACCGAGGTGATTGCCGATTTTCTGGCTGCAGGGCTGCATGGTGCACCAGTTTCTACACTCTGGGAAGGGGACGATCCACTGGCGATCACCTTCCGGTTGAAAAAAGAGCTCAGGCAGGATTTTGACGACATCAGCAATACCTATATTCTCTCTCCGGCGACAGGCAAAAGTATCCCGCTCAGGCAAATTGCTTCCCTCTCACCTGTCTGGCAAACCGGGTTGATCACCCACCGGAACGGCATCCCGACCCTTACCACCGGCTGTAAATCCATACCTGGCATCCTGTCTTCCGAAGTGCTTGATCAGATCCGTCCCCGCATCGATACCCTTTCGCTTCCCGCCGGATACAATGTCACCTTTGGGGGTGACATCAAGAACCAGAACGACACCTTCAGCCAGATGGTGATTGCCCTCATCATTAGCGTGGTGAGCATCTTCCTGATCATGCTGTTCGAATTCAAGGATATCGTGAGGCCATTGATCATCATGGTCTCCATCCCTCTGACCCTATTCGGATCTATGCTGGGGCTGGTGGTGACCGGGAATGTTTTCAGTTTTACTGCTTTCGTAGGTCTGATTGCCCTGGTGGGGATTGTGATCCGGAACGCCCTGATCATTGTCGACCATGCTGATCACCTGGTCGTCCTGGAGAACATCTCTTTCCCACAGGCCGCGCTGGAGTCGGCCAAACGCAGGCTGCGGCCCATATTCCTGACAACTATGGCCGCAGCGATCGGAGTGGTTCCGATGATCGTCATGAAAGACCCCCTCTGGGCTCCCCTGGCCAGCGTATTCGCATTCGGGATCGTCGTGTCGATGATCCTGACCCTGCTGGTGATTCCGTCCCTGTATGGACTGGTGATCAAGGAAAAGAAATTAATTGGAGACTAAACGAGATGACTATGATACGGAACTGTCTAATCCTTTTACATTGCTTGATCCTGGGTGGCTCCCTATCCGCCCAGGATACCCTGTATATGGAACTGGATCAGGCGATCGATTCAGCCCGGAACAACAACCGCCTCTTCAAAATCTTCCAGTATAAGATTGAAAATGCCCGGGGGAAGCTCTCTGAGATGAAGAGCCATTACTATCCGCGGTTGATCTTTGACGGCTCTTTTGCGTACAATTCTGATCCGGATATTCGTCTGAAAAAAGGGGGACTTAATCCTGTTATCGAAGAACTGATCCATATCAAATGGATCGACGATGTTATTACCGACTATTTTCCCGTTCCTCCCAAAGATATTGTTCTGCTTTACGGGAACAATTTCTTTATCAAATCAAACCTCAGCATATACCAGCCCATCAGCCAACTCACCACAGTGAACACTGGTCGTAAGGCAGCCGAGACAGATCTGCGCATAAGCGAAATCGAAAAGGAGGACATCGAATCTCAGATCCGGGTAGGCATCACCGGGCTCTTCTACGGAATCCTGATCGAATCGAAAAACGAGGCATACGCACGATTTGAACTGGAATACGAAGAGGCAGAATACAGGGATGCCCTGAATGCCTGTGATGCCGGAGAGATCCTGCCCATCGACATCCTGGCACTCGAAGCAGAGATCCACGAAATGGAGGGAGAACTGTTGCAAATCCTGAATAAAAAGGAACAATACCTGCTAACCTTTGCTCAAATGGTAGGACTCCCCGACATCTTCATCCCTGTACCGAAACTCGACTCTATCAGCGATCCTGTTCCGGCGCCGTTACCCGATTACCTGTTGGGTGCATCCGAACGGAATTACTCCCTGGGACTTGCCAATCTTACTATGCAGAAGGCCGGATTCGGAGTAATAGCGGCAAAAAAAGAATACCTCCCCGAATTGACCGCTTTTGCACAATACAATTACAATTACGGAATCCCCCTTTTCCCGGTATCCTATTTTTTAGCGGGATTAAACCTGACATGGACACTGGTGGCAATGGGTGAACGTAAAGGGGTTGTTAACCAGCGGAAAGCGTTACAGATGGAGGCATCCGAAGATCTTCATTTCAAAATGCGTCAGATCCGGAATGAGGTCCGTACCAATTACCTGAATCTCGTTTATGCCCGGAAGCTGATCATCACAGCAGAAAAAGCGCTCGCAGCTCGCCAGGAGGAGTACCGGCTGGCCCAGAATGCCGTGGAGGAAGGAGAAGCCCTTCCCACCATCTTTTTAAAAGCACGGGCCGACCTGGCAAAAGCTGAAGCCGATCTGCTCGGGGCTCAACTCAACTACCAGCTCCTGATCGCAAAGATGAAGCGATTGACAGGAGAGGAGTGATGAAAATTCCGTATCTTTAACTTCCATATTCGTTTCTGGATTAAAATTCATGGTCGAAAAAGCGAGAAAGTTCGGAACATTTGCCGGTGTATTTACCCCCTCCCTGCTAACCATCCTGGGTGTGATCATGTACATGCGGCTAGGTTGGGTTGTTGGCCAGGCAGGGTTGATTACTGCCCTGGTCATTATCGTGCTGGCGCATGTGATCTCCATCTCTACCGGACTCAGTATTTCCTCCATCGCCACTGATAAAAAGATACAGGCCGGCGGGATCTATTACCTCCTCTCCCGCAGCCTCGGCCTGCCGATCGGAGGAGCGATCGGGATTGCCCTCCTCGTGGGAACAGCCCTGAGCATTTCCCTATACCTGGTTGGTTTCGCCGAGAGTTT
>JBDROF010000012.1:0-3556 GCA_043810345.1 Bacteroidota bacterium
AAGGTGACCCGGTACCATAAAGGAGACACGGTCTTTTTCACCTCCGGCAACTCGGAATGGAGCCTGATGGACAAAGGGGCCTTTTGCAATTACGATAAAAATCCGGCCCATGGCGAAACCTATGGTCATTTGTACAATTGGTACGCAGCATCAGATGCAAAGGGAATTTGTCCGGATGGCTGGCATGTCCCGACCGATACGGAATGGCAAAAATTGATCGATAACCTGGGAGGAGATGCTACCGCGGGTGGAAAGCTTAAAGCAACAGGAACCATTGAATTGGGGACCGGTTTATGGTACAAACCAAACGAAAAGGCTACAAATGAAAGCGGATTTACAGCTCTTCCGGGAGGATACCGGAATGCCATTGGCAGCTTTGCACAACTCTCCTACAATGCCCGCTTCTGGTCCTCCTCTGACACCCTTACCAATGGCTGGTATCGCGATTTGAGTTACAAATATGCCGATGTAGAAAGGAACCCGGGCAACAAAGCCGACGGCTATTCCATCCGCTGCATCAAAGACGAATAAGACTCAGTGGGCAGTTGGCAGTGGGCAATTCGTAATTGGCTCCGCCGAGCTCCGCTTCGCTCCGGTTCGTAATTCGTAATTCGTAATTGAATAGGTGATCCAGGAAGGATTCGAACCTTCGACCGACAGCTTAGAAGGCTGTTGCTCTATCCCCTGAGCTACTGGACCCTGTTTGAGGGTAGCAAAATTACAGAAATTTTCTTTAAAGAAACCACCTCCCCACTCCCCACTGCCACCTGCTCACTGCCACCTGCCAACTGCCCACTGCCAACTGTCCACTGCCCACTGCCAACTGCCAACTTTTTATCAACACCCCCGCCGGCTTTCCCGGTAATTATTAATTTTGTGCTTTGAAAAGCGATTCGCGGTAACCTGTACAATTGAATCAAGAAGGACGCGAAGGAACACGAAGGGGATTGTCCTTTGTGCCCTTTGTGAAGCCCTTTGAGACCTGTGTGGTTAGACGGAAGCGAAATTAACACTGACCACTGTCCAATGACCAATGACCCACTAAACGGAGAACATCCGGAACTGGAGACCGGAAAACTGGAGGAGGCGATCCACCTGGATGCCATGTACCAGAACTGGTTTCTCGATTATGCCTCCTACGTGATCCTGGAACGGGCGGTGCCGGAGATCCTGGACGGATTGAAACCGGTTCAGCGACGGTTGTTGCACGCCATGAAGGAGCTGGATGATGGCCGCTATAACAAGGTAGCGAACATCGTCGGTCATACCATGAAATACCATCCCCATGGCGATGCCTCCATCGGGGATGCCCTGGTGCAGCTCGGGCAGAAAGATCTGCTGATCGATACCCAGGGCAACTGGGGGAATATCCATACGGGCGACAGCGCAGCGGCGCCCAGGTACATCGAGGCACGCCTCTCCAAATTTGCCCTGGAGGTGGTCTTTAATCCGAAAACCACCGGTTGGAAAGCCTCTTACGACGGCCGGAACAAAGAGCCTGTCTCGCTGCCGGTCAAGTTTCCCTTGCTGCTGGCCATGGGCGTGGAAGGCATTGCCGTAGGCCTCGCTTCCAGGATCCTGCCACACAATTTCAATGAGTTGATAAATGCCTCCATCAACGTATTACAGGGGAAGGCGTTTGAACTCTACCCCGACTTTCCGACTGGCGGACTGGCGGATATATCGAAATACAACGAAGGGTTGCGAGGCGGAAAGATACGGTTGCGTGCCAAAATCGGCCTGGTCGACAAAAAGACCCTGGTGATTACCGAGATCCCTTATGGTACCACCACTGAGTCGGTCATCGAATCGATCCTGGGTGCCAACGAAAAAGGCAAGATCAAGATCCGGAAGATCGACGACAATACAGCCAGGAATGTGGAGATTCTGATCCACCTTGCCCCGGGAGTATCCCCCGACACCACCATGGATGCCCTCTTTGCCTTTACCCAGTGTGAGGTGCCGATCTCCCCCAACTGCTGTATCATTGAAAAAGGAAAACCCCGGTTCGTGGGAATGTCTGAAATCCTCCGGATCTCCACCAGCCATACGGTTCAGTTATTGAAAAAAGAGCTGGAGATCCGGCTGGAGGAGTTGAACGAGCAACTGCATTACGCATCCATCGAAAAGATCTTCATCGAACAGGAGGTCTATGAGGGGATCAAGAAGTGCAAGACCGATGAGGAGATCGACAAGGCAATACAGAAAGGGATGAAGCCCTTTGAGAATGAATTCCTCCGTCCACTGAGCGAAGAGGATATCAAACGGCTCCGGAAGATCCCGATCGAACGGATCTCGAAGTTCAATACCGATAAAGCCGATGAGGTGATCAACGGGATCCGGCTGGAGATGGAGGAGGCGGGCAACCACCTGGCTCACCTGACCGATTACGCCATCGACCACTTCCGCCAGATCAGGAAACGATACGGAAAAGAGCGGGAACGTCGCACCGAGTTGCGCAACTTTGATACCATCGAGGCTGTCAAGGTGGCGGCAGCCAACCAGAAACTTTACATCAACCGCAAAGAGGGCTTTGCCGGAACCTCCCTGCGGCGCGACGAGTTTGTCTGCGATTGTTCTGATATCGACGACATCATCGTTTTCCGAAGCGACGGTATCTACATGGTGGTCCGGGTAGCCGACAAGATCTTCATCGGTCACGATGTGATTCACATCCAGGTCTACATGAAGAATGACAACCGGACCACCTACAACGTGATCTACCGGGATGGGAAGAATGGCAAGATCATGGTGAAACGGTTTGCGGTACCCGGAATCACACGCGACAAAGAGTATCCTATGACCAAGGGAACTCCCGGCTCCAAAGTGCTCTATTTTTCGGCCAATCCCAACGGCGAAGCAGAGGTGGTGAAGGTGGACCTGAAACCAAAACCCAGGCTCAAGAAAACCACGTTTGATTTCAACTTTGCTGATCTGGCAATCAAGGGGAGGGACTCCATGGGGAATATCCTTACGAAGTATGCGATCAAGAAGATAGAGATCCGCCAGGAGGGGGTCTCCACGCTGGGATCACTCAATATCTGGTACGACGATACGGTGATGCGACTCAATACCGAGGAGCGTGGCAACCTGCTCGGCGCGTTTTCAGGTGCGGACAGGATCATCTTCTTCACCCGTTCGGGACATTTCCGGTTCACCTCCTTCGACCTGTCCACCCATTTCGAGGAAGACCTTCTGAGGATTGAGAAATACGACCCGGAAAGAGTCTATACCATCATTTACCAGGATACCGGGACCAAATTATATTTCATCAAACGGTTTGTTCCAGAGCTGACGGAGAAGAAGCTGGAGTTCATCGATGGCTCCGATCAGTTTATCTCCCTCTCGGTCGATCCCCATCCACGTCTTCAGATCCTCTTTGACATGAAACAGAAGAGCAGAGGAGCTGAAGAAGAGGAGATCGATGTGGCAGAATTCATCGGTATAAAAAGTTATAAAGCGAAAGGAAAACGACTGACCAATTACCCGGTGAAGAAGCTGAACTGGCTGGAACCATCAGTCTCCAGTCCGCAGTCCTCAGTCTCCAGTCCGCAGT
>JBDROF010000013.1:0-2400 GCA_043810345.1 Bacteroidota bacterium
GGATTACGTTACAATGTTTTTGGTCTGGATTTCTCTTACCTGATCCCAGTAAAAAACAACAACCCGCTGCAAAACACCCTCCAGTTCACCCTGCTCTTTAACTTTGACCAGGTTGGAGCCAGGGATAAAGAGAAATAGCGAAATAGCGAAATAGCGAAAAGCGAAAATGATTCCCCGGATTGGTTTCGGTTTTGATACGCACAGGCTGGAAGAGTGGAATGAGTTCCGGCTGGGGGGAATTTTGATCCCACATACCAAAGGGGCGGTTGGCCATTCTGATGCCGACGTGCTCATCCATGCCATCTGTGATGCCCTGCTCGGGGCTTCAACCCTGGGCGATATCGGCACTCATTTCCCTGACACATCAGACGAATTCAAAGGGATTGACAGTAAAATCCTCCTGAAGAAAACCTGTGACCTGATCCGGGAGAAAGGATATTCCATCGGAAACATCGATACCACGGTAGTGCTTCAGGCCCCGAAGATCAGCAACTATATTCCGGAGATGCTTCTCTGCCTTGCCGATGTCATGGGAATCCCCCGGGGAGCGCTCTCCATCAAAACCAAGACCAGCGAGACGCTCGGCTTCATCGGACGGGAAGAGGGGGTGTCGGCATACGCGGTAGCGCTTCTATACCCCCAAACCCCCTAAAGGGGGCTTACTCTGCTTCGCAGCCAAATCCTTCCGAAGGGAGGAACAAGTCCCATTTAGGGGATTTAGGGGTATTTATTTTGTTATCCGAAATTTAACTTCTACCTTTGCACTCCCTTTTACTAATCAAACCATTTATTAACAACAAACAACACAATGTCAAACCAGTACGAAACCGTTTTCATTATGACTCCCGTTTTGTCTGATGAACAGATGAAGGAAACGGTTGAAAAGTATCAGAAGTTCCTGAAAGACATAGGCGCTGAGATTGTCTTTGAGAACAGCTGGGGATTGCGCAAACTCGCCTATCCGGTCCAGAAAAAGAGCACCGGATTTTACCACCTGATTGAGTTCAACGCTGATCCAACCATCATCCGTGAGTGGGAAGTGACCTTTAAACGGGATGAACGGATCTTGCGGTTCCTGACCGTGTCTCTGGACAAACATGCCATTGCTTACAATGAAAAGAAGCGGGCCAAAGCCAGGGCTGAAAAAGCAGAACCGGTAACGGAGTAATATCACTTAAAGGAACAGAAGAGAAGATGAGTGCACAACAAACAGGCGAGATCAGGTATTTGACCCCCATTACGGTGGATACCAAAAAGAAAAAATATTGCCGTTTTAAGAAGAGCGGAATTAAGTATATCGATTACAAGGATGCCGGCTTCCTGTTGAAGTTTATCAACGAGCAGGGAAAGATCCTCCCCAGAAGGATCACCGGCACCTCCACCAAGTACCAGCGGAAAGTGGCTCAGGCTGTGAAAAGAGCCCGTCATCTGGCGTTATTACCTTACGTGGCTGACTTGTTAAAATAAGGAGGAGCAAAGATGGAAGTGATATTAAAACACGATGTGCCCAATCTGGGCTATGCCAACGAAAAGGTGACTGTAAAACCGGGTTATGCCCGGAATTATCTGATCCCGAAAGGGATGGCCATTCTTGCCACCGAAACGAACAAGAAGATCCTGGCCGAAAACCTGAAACAACAGTCGTTCAAAGCAGACAAGGTTCAGAATGAGGCGGAAGAGCTGGCCAAGAAATTGGAGAATCTGGTTGTGAAGATAGGTGCAAAAGCCGGCGAATCAGGTAAGATATTCGGATCTGTCAATGCCATCCAGATCGCCCAGGCATTGAAAGAGCAGCACCACCTTGACATAGACCGGAAAAAGATCCATTTGGATCAAGAGCATGTCAAAGAACTGGGCACCTACCAGGCAAAGATCAACCTGCACAAAGAGGTTGGCGTGGAGATCAGTTTCGAGGTTTTCGCGGAGTAACCTTTGATCTCGAAATCACAGATAAAATTTGTTCAATCCCTGAAGCAGAAGAGGTACAGGGAGATTCACCGCTGTTTTGTGGCCGAAGGATCAAAGCTGGTCCTGGAGCTTGCCGGGAGTCATTTCTTAATCCGCCAGATCTATGCCAGCCGGGATTGGCTCAGTGATAACGCCCTGATCCATGAGATACCGATCGCCGAAGTCAAGCCGGGTGAGATGGAGAGAATCACCGCACTTTCCACCCCAAGCCCTGTTCTGGCAGTTGTCGGGATGCCGGAAGAGAATCCTGAACCCTCCTGCCGGAAAGAGGACCTTTCGTTAATGCTCGACGGAATTCAGGATCCGGGGAACCTGGGGACCATGATACGGACGGCCGACTGGTTCGGGATCCAACAGCTGATCTGTTCCACAAATTGTGTGGATCTCTATAATCCAAAAGTGATACAGGCAACCATGGGGTCCATCACCCGG
>JBDROF010000014.1:0-2254 GCA_043810345.1 Bacteroidota bacterium
TTCCATCGTTGGAGATAGTGTATCATGGTACAATTTAAGTAAGTAAGACATGATTTATAACTCCTTCCGTTATAGTATAGTCTTGGCAGAGGCTAATCAAGCAGCCTGGCTGCCAGATGTCCCTCATGAATTGCATCAAAGATCTTACGCGGGCTGACACAATCACCAGCTTCAATAACCTTGAGTTTTGATTCCTTCTTCAGCTCATCAACCAGACTCCTATTCGGCTTAAAACCGGTAGCAAGAACCACGCTATCACAGGTAATCTTGGTTCGGTTACCATATCTATCAATAGCGGTAATGTCTCTGGCTCCAATACTTTCCAATCTTTTTCCCGTATGCACAGTTACCTTTAGATTTTTAAAATGCTGCTCATAAACCATCTGTTCATCAAAGGTAATACCATTCATAAATGTATCCAGCAGTTCTATGAACACTATCTCTTTACCCTTCTTAGCCAGGAACAAACCCACTTCTGTTCCTACTATTCCCCCACCGATGACCGCAATCTTCTGCCCCAGTTTTGCCTTACCGTTGAGAACAAGCAGTGCTGAGGTCACTTTTGGACTGGCAATACCTTTAACATCCTCAAGTACTATGGGCGTTGCACCGGCAGCAACAATCACTGCATCGAAACCACCCTTCTTTATATCCTGCGCTATTGCCTCTTTATTTATTACTTTTATTTTGAGTTTCTTCATTTGTATGCTGAGGTAACTTATCAACGGTTTGAGATCAGGAGCTTTGAAATCAGGAATAGAAGCCTCAAGTAGAGCACCGCCAAGCTTTCGCTTTTCGTACATTGTAACCCGGTGCCCCCGCAGGGCACATACCCGTGCCGCTTCCATTCCCGCTGGTCCCCCACCTATGACAGCAACATTTTTTGGTTTATCTGTTTTTGTAATCTGGAATACCTCTTCTCTACAAACCGCCACATTAACCGAGCAGGAAATAGTTTTAGCCTGGTGATCACCTCTGGCCAGGCATCCATCATTGCACCGTATACAGGGTCGTATATCCTCCGGTCTCCCTTCCAATGCTTTTTGAGGCCATTGGGGATCTGCCCAGAGAGGTCTGCCCAGACCAACAAAGTCGCCCCTACCTTCCGTCAGAATTTTTTCTGCCAGCTCCGGTGATGTTATCGAACCTGAGGCTATGACTGGAATTCCCACTTCCTTTTTCACAGCCTCTGCAGCCCACACATTATAAGCCAGCGGCATACCCATAGGACTGACTTCATGAATTGTCTGATGATGGTTGCCTCCTGACATGTGAATAGCAGCAACACCCAGCGCTTCCAGCCGCTGACAAAGTTCCACCGTTTCTTCTATCTTTGTACCGTCCGGTTCATAGTCGATACCGCTGACCCTGACACAGACCGGGTAATCAGGTCCCACCTGGCTTTTGATCTCCTGGACAGCCTCCAGGAGAAAGCGCATTCGATTTTCCAGTGAGCCACCATACCAGTCAGTACGCCTATTAGTCCTGGGCGAAAGGAAATTAGAAATCAGATAGCCGTGACAACCGTGTATCTCCACCATATCAAAATCAGCAATCTGCGCCCGTTTGGCAGCCTGACCGAATGACTTAACGATTTGCACTATTTCTTCAAATGTCAGTTCATCAGGAGGAGGGCAGCCTGCAGCATAGATTTCTTCCCACGGAACCCGTGAAGGGGCTTTTATCGGTTTTGATAATGTGAACTTTTGCCTGCCTGCATGGGATATTTGTATTGCTGCCTTAGCCCCATTTGCCTGTATGGTTTGCGCCAGTAACGAGAGTCCCGGAATATGATCCATGCTGGCAATTCCAAGCTGGCATGGTGAAGCTCTGCTGGCATCATTATCTATCCATGCATACTCAACGACTATCATGCCCACCCCACCCTTGGCTACATCACTATAATATCGCAGCATCCTGTCAGTTACCGAACCATCAGGATTCGATAAACCAGTATGTTGTGGAGCCTTAACAATTCGGTTTTTTAGCTTAAGAGTTCCGATCAGCCCCGGCTGGGATAATCTTGGAAAGGAAGTTCGCATAGACATCTCCTCCTCAAACAAATAATATACGCATAAGCAGTCTTTCTATTTGGTTAGGTCATCTATAAGAGCATCTGCATCCCCAATATTGAATTTCCCGGCACGTAATGCGGCTCGGGCAACTGTGCAATCACCGTAAGCAGTTGCCCCACTGGAACCCACGCCACCCATCAATTTCCCATCTTGTATCAGAGGAAAACCGCCTGGAAACG
>JBDROF010000015.1:0-19706 GCA_043810345.1 Bacteroidota bacterium
TCAGCCCGGGAGATTGTGGAACGGTGGGGGGGAGAGTTCCCTGGAACCTTCGCACGGATCAGGGAGCTGAAAGGAATCGGCGACTATTCAGCCGCCTCCATTGCTTCCCTTGCGTTTAATGAACCAGAGGCTGCTGTTGACGGGAACGTTTTCCGGTTCCTGGCCAGATATTTTGGTTACCGGGAGCCGGCAGGTTCATCGGTCGGAACAAAACGAGTGAAAAAAAAGGCGGAAGAGTTGATGGATATAGATAATCCGGGGACCTTTAACCAGGCCATGATTGAATTTGGCGCCCTGGTTTGCACTCCTGCTCATCCATCGTGCAACACCTGTATTTTCAAAAATTCCTGTAATGCTTCCCGCCACCAGACTGTCATGGAGTTACCCGTTAAAACGAAAAGTGTGAAAATCAGAACACGGTACTTTCACTACCTGGTGATGACCTTCCAAACCAGTGATGGGATCCGGATTGTCATCAGCAAGCGAAAGGGAAACGACATCTGGAAGAACCTTTATGATTTTCCGTTGATTGAAACAACCCATCGCCTCTCCCAAAAACGCCTGATGATGACCGATGACTGGAAATCCATCTTTCAGGATATTCATCCTGCCGTGATCTCTGTTACGAAGGAATTCAGGCATATCCTCTCCCATCAGCTGATCCAGGCAAAATTTTACCGGATCTCCCTAAACGCACCTCCGAAAAAAATACGGATGCACATCCGTGTTGATGAACTTGATTCAATTCCCGTCCCGAAGCTGATTGCACAATACATTCAACAATATTTTGATTGATTCAACTTATTTGCTACTTTTGATGTACATTCGCAGACAGATAATCTGACAAACCAATCATTCCTGAAACCGGATGCCAGATGAACAGGATGAAGGGAATCATTGTTGCGTTCATACTCCTGCTATGCATCGCTGATAGCTACTCCCAGAAGCTTTCAGATTCCAACAGATTCCAGATCAACGAACAAACCTCGATGTTGTTCCTGAAGGACATCGACTCGCTCTATCTTACGGGGGATTACAATGAAGCCATTGAAAAGGTGCTCATTCTCAATCAGTTTTATCTTGATAAAGGGGTTGTAACCGGTCAGATCCTGTGTGCGAATTATATGGGAGATCTTCTCAGAGCCTACGCGGATTATTCTGCTAGCCTGGATTATCTTCACAAAGCCCTGGCACTGAACCGGGAGTTACATGACACAAACCTGCTTGCCCGGACGTACAATTATCTTGCGGCAACCTTCATCCAGTATGATGTTCCTGGCAGATTTGACAGCGTTGCCCATTATGTGCAGTTATCGCTTGATTTAGCCCTTAAAATTCATAATGAACGAATTGAATACAGCTGCCTGAATATTCTTGGGGTCCTCAACCGCTTGCAAAAGAACTATCCTGCTGCCATGGAAAATCTCTCCAGAGCACATCGTATCGTTACCAGGGTCTATCCTATCGATGAACCGTTGATCCTTTCTAACCTGGCTTTTATCTATGGCGAAACAGGGAATCATGATGAGGCAGAGAAGCTGCTGCTCAAGGCGTTCCACATAGCAAAACAATACCAGATCAATGCCTATATCCGGTTATCTTCAAACTTTTTGACCAAACATTATGTCAGGGAAGGAGATTATCGTAAGGCATATAGCTATCAGGAAGAGTATTGGACAGCCACCCAGAAAAATGTTGAGGAGAAGGCTGAAGTCCGGATCCATAACCTGTTGTCCCAGATCGAAATGGAGAAAAAAGAAAAGGAGCTGGAACAGCTGAAAGCAGTAGAGACCCTCAATCAAAACGAACGGTTGCAACGAAATCTATGGATCATACTGCTGCTCTTGCTGGCTGGCGCCGCCTTTGGATTTATCTTTTTATTCGCTCTTCAGAAACGTCGGTTGAAAAGGGCCTATGCGGAGCTACTGTCATTCAACAAAGAGATCCAGTTCCAGAAAAAACAGACAGAACAGTTGGCCGAAGAGTTAAACCAGACCAATGCTACCTTGAAAAAATTTATCTCCGTCATTGCCCACGACCTGAAAAATCCCTTCAACACCATCATTGGATTTTCAGAGCTGCTGCATACTGAATTTAATACCCTTAACCCTGAAGAACGTAAACTCGCTGTTGAAAACACTCACAAATCTGCAGTTAGCGCTTACTTTCTCCTGGAGCAACTGCTGAATTGGGTTCAATTGCAAACAGGCGCTTTAAAACTGGAGGTGTCAACCATTGATTTGGCAGAGCTGATAGATGAGGTAGTGAACATACTCAAGACATCTGCATTCTTGAAAAAACAGAAGTTGTTATATCGGATCCCTCCTAACCTTACTATCAGGGCCGACAGGAACATGATGCTTGCCGTATTCCGGAACCTGCTCTCCAACGCGATTAAATTCACCCCTGACCAGGGTTTGATCAAGATATCAGCTTCCGAATCAGATGGATCTGTCATCAGCCAGGTAAAAGATTCAGGAGTGGGTATCCCGGATTCTTCGATCGGCAAGCTCTTCAGCATTGATGAACCTGTCAAAACACAAGGAACCAGAGGGGAAAAAGGAACCGGAATCGGTCTGCTGCTTTGCAAGGAGTACCTTGAAAAAAACGGCGGAACGATTGAAGTGGAGAGCCTTGAGGGAAAAGGAACAACCTTCAGCGTGAAACTGCCCCTGGTAAAATCCTGAACCACCTATTTCCCCGTTTACGGAGATTTTTATACCTTTGGATCCTGAATTTCAAGTTTCATTATTACATGGACGACGGCCCTGAGATACGATTGTTAAATGACCACGCAGACTACATTCTACCTGAGCCAGATTTTAGGCCGGAGGTTTTCCTCTTCCGATGGAACCATCACCGGGAAGGTGAAGGATTTTCTGGTGGATCTGTCTGCCCTGGATCCTTCACCCGGGAAAGCTGTACGGCCGAAAGTTATCGCCGTGCGGGTAAAGGTGGGAATGTATGAACGGGTGCTCGATTTCTCTTCCCTGGAGATCATTTTGGAAAACCGCACTCCGCGGATAACAGGCACTGAGATCGAAGAGATCTCCACCGCCTACCTGACCAACGTGATCTGGCTGAAAGAGAGTATCCTCTATCGGCACGTAGTCGATATCAACGGGAAAAAACTGGAAAAGGTGTGGGATATCAGGCTGGTCTACATCCCCTCGGGGACGTTTGCCATTGCCGTGGATGTAGGGTTCAGCGGATGGCTCCGGAAACAGGGACTGCTGACGACCATGGAATGGGTTGCAGGCTGGTTCGGCATCCACCTACCGGTTCAACAGGTCCTATGGGATGATATCGAGTCAGTGGACATCACTACCTCCAGGTTACTGCTTTCCAAGGCCACCTCCAAGCTGTCAACACTCCACCCATCCGATCTGGCCGATATCATTGAAGATCTGGATAAAGCCACCCGGACGTATGTTTTTGAAGCCCTTGATGAGGAACACGCCGCCGTTGTGCTGGAAGAGATGGAACCGGATGCCCAGATCCAGATCATCGAAAGTCTTCCCCTGAAGAAAGCGGCCGACCTGCTTGAAAAAATGGATGCAGACGAGGCAGCGGATATCCTTGACGTACTGGAAGATCATAAAGCGGAGTTACTGCTGAAGGAGATGGAAAATAAGTCATCAGAGGAGGTCAGAGAGCTCCTGGAATACGATGACAACGAAGTAGGAAGCATCATGAATACAGAGGTTTACACGCTGTCGGCTGATCTCACGGTGGAGGAGGCCATCTCCATGATCCGGAAAGGGCAACCCGCAGCGGTGCACATCAACACCCTTTTTATAACTGACGAAAAGGATCGGTTTATCTCCTCAATACCCCTGGCCGAACTGGTGATTGCCGATCCCTCCAAAATCCTTTCAGAGATCATGGAGAACAAACCTGTGACCGTTCTGGATACAGATAAAATTGATACCCTCGCCGAAATTGTCTCCAAATATAACCTGCTTTCTGTCCCCGTCATCAACGCAGAGAACCAGCTGGAAGGAATGGTCCTGATCGAGGATATAGTAGATGATCTGCTGGATAAACGGAAGACGAAATAACAGTTGGCAGTTCACAGTATTCAGTCCACAGTCTTCAGTCCACTGTCACCACATCCCCACATTCCCTCTTCACTTCATCCGGGAACTTTTTTTGGGGTGCAAAGGGGAGGAAAATAAAAAAAAATTGAAAAATTGTTGAAAGAAGGTATAACCTTTTGCCCCTAAACCCGATTAATGTCAAACAAATCCCGGGAGCCGGGAAAAAATAGTAATTTTGTTAAACGGAATCATTCACTAAAAAACAATGAAGCAATGGCAAATGGAGTAAACAAAGTGATTTTGGTTGGTAATCTTGGGAGGGATCCGGAGGTTCAGACTTTTGACAATGGCGTGAAGAAAGCATCTTTCTCCCTGGCCACTACGGAGGGTTACAAAAATCGTGAAGGAGAACGGACAACCCATACCGAATGGCATAATGTGGTGTTGTGGAGGGGGCTGGCCGATGTTGCTGAGAAGTACCTCAGAAAAGGATCTTCTGTGTACATCGAGGGACGCATTCGAAGAAGGGACTATGAAGATGAGAACAAACAGAAAAGGTTCGTTTTTGAAATTCTTGGAGATAACATGACCATGCTGGGCGGCGGCCCGAGACGGGATAGCGCTTTTAACGAAAACGGAAACGGTGCTGCCGTTGTCGCGGAGACGAACGATGCAGAGACCCTGGTTCCGGAGGACGATCTGCCCTTTTAGGTAGTGAGTTGGTGAGTTGGCGAACTGGTGAGCTTTTATGTCAAGATTTTCACTCACCAGCTCACCGGCTCACCTGTTTAGATCGAAAAATATGCGAAAACTCTTCTTTTGCATGCTCCTTTCATCTGTTTTAGCCTCCTGCCAGCCCGACTACACCCCTAAACCCCGGGGCTATTTCCGGATTGACCTGCCGGTACATGAATACCGTCAGTTTGATACCACGTTTCCATACTCGTTCGATTACCCCATCTATGCGACTATTTTCCCGGATACTACCGGACTGGCCGAACCCTACTGGATCAACATCAGGTACCCGGCATTCAAAGCTCAGCTGCATATCAGTTACAAGGAGATTCACAATAACCTGCATAAATACCTGGAAGATTCGCGAACCCTGGTCAATAAACATATCCCGAAAGCCCACGCGATCACCCAGCAGGAGTTCTTGAATCAGGATGGAAGGGTATACGGACTGACCTTTTCTATCAAAGGAACCGAAGCAGCATCTCCCTACCAGTTTTACCTCACAGACAGCCTGTCAAAATTTGTTCGCGGTGCCCTCTATTTTAACATCGTTCCCAACAACGATTCATTGGCCCCTGTCATCGACTTCCTGAAACAGGATATCGATTACATGATCAGCACTTTTCGCTGGAATAATGAAGTCCCTTGATGGTAGTTTCAGCCAGTGTTTGTATTTTTGCAAACTCAGATAGTTGATAACCTGCTAACAGGAAAGGAAGATCTGTCATGATTGAAACCATCAAATACGGAACATTAAGATGGTCACATATTGTGAGACCGTCGGAAGAAGACCTCGAGATCCTGAAAGATCAGCATCACTTCCATCCGCTCGACCTGGAGGATTGCCGGAGTGTGATCAACCTTCGGCCCAAAATCGATGTGTATGACGATTACTACTTTCTGATCCTTCATTTTCCCAGTTTTGACTCTTCGGAGACGTTCGTTGACACGAAGGAGATCAAGGTCTTTTGGGGGAAGGATTTCCTGATCACCATCGGCAAGTCGCACTGGCTGGTGAAGGAAATGTTCAGTCAGGAGAAGTCCCGTGCCATGGCTGGAAAGAAGATGGAAGTAGGCAGTTCGGATGCTCTGTTATACAAGATCCTTGAACGCCTGATGCAGGAAACACAGTTTCTGGTGGAGAAAATTGAAAAGGATGTGGATGGTTGCGGGAAGTCATTATTCAACCGGAAAGCGGAGAAGACCATTGAGAAGATCAGCGTGACACAAAAAAATGTGGTCCTCCTGAATACGATGATTAAACCCCAACTGGTCCTCTTCAACCGCCTTCAAACCGGAACGATACCCGGGTATGCCGAGAACATGGGTGATTACTGGGGTAACATTCTCGACTATTACCAGAAGATCTGGGATATGGTGGAAGATGCCGGAGAGCTGATACGGGGCTACTCCCGAACCTTTGATTCCCTCCAGATGAATAAGACCAACGAGGTAATCAAGATCCTGACCCTGATCTCCTCTATCCTGCTTCCACTCACATTTATTGCAAGCCTTTACGGGATGAACATCGACCTGCCGTTGGCCGGCCATCCCTTCTCCTTTATCATCCTCGCGGTGGCCATGATTGCGATTGCCATTGGCATGATCATCTATTTCAAGGCCAGAAAGTGGATGTGATCAATCTTTTTTATTCATTACATTGGTCTGCCGCTGAATAGACTCTTCATGGACTACTTCCAGGAGTTTCATGATGAACTCACGGCTTAACCCGAGCTCCTGTCCGCTTTCGAGCCTCTCCCGGAAAATCTGATTCCAGCGCTTCAGCTGCAGGATGGTGATCTTGTTGGCTTTCTTGTAATTCCCGATCTGTTCCACAATGGTCATCCGTTGAGCGATGATATCGATCAGTTGCTGGTCGATCTTATCGATCTCAGACCGGAGCTCCTCCAGCCGATTCTGGAACTCAGCATTGCCGACAGGTTTTCGGAGGATCAACCGGGATATCAGTTCGGAGAACTGTTCCGGGGTGATCTGTTGCTGGCGATCAGTCAGGGCCTCCTTTGGCCGGATGTGGACTTCAATCATCAACCCATTCATCTCCAGGTCGATAGCACGTTGTGAGACAGAGAGGAGCAGATCATGTTTGCCGCAGATGTGACTGGGGTCTACGATGACCGGCATCTCCGGACAAAGCCGTTTCAGTTCAATCGGGATCTCCCACATCGGGTCGTTCCGGTAAAGGGAATGCTTATAATAGGAGAATCCCCGGTGAATGGCCACAAGTTTCCGGATTCCAAGCCTGTTCAAACGCTCCAGGGCTCCCATCCAGGTGGTGAGATCTGGATTCAGCGGATTTTTCACCATCACAGGGATCCCCGATCCCTTCAGCGCCTCACCGATCTCCTGTACGGAAAAGGGATTGACTACCGTCCGGGCGCCCAGCCAAACCATATCTAATCCAGCTTTCAGGGCTTTCTCCACGTGAAGGGGGTTGACTACCTCGGTGGTCACCTTCAATCCTGTTTCGTGCTTGACACGGATGAGCCAGTCCAGCCCTGCATCACCAACCCCTTCAAAGGCCCCCGGACGGGTTCTGGGCTTCCACAGCCCGGCCCGGAATACCTTCACCATCGGGATCTTCGCCAGTTCCCGCGCGGTCTCCAACACCTGCTCTTCTGATTCGGCCGAACAAGGGCCGGCAATGATACAGGGCTTGCTACCGCACGGCATCCACTGACTCATAGACTCTATATCAAAACAGAGGGTCATCGGGTTATTTTGAGGATCTGACTATCAGTTTGTACAGATGAACGGCTACCCCCAAACCCGAAGCAACCATCCCGATGATAAACATCATTGGCAGCAGGATATCCAGCCACGACCATCCTCCGATGGTTGAGAAATCAAACGGATAGAGAAAAAAGAGAACCAGCAACACAACCAGGCTGACGCCATCCAAAACCGCCCTGACCAGGTGCCAGAACCAGCGAAAATCCAGAAAGAGGATCACTCCCCACCCGATGATCTGGAGAACCAGGTTGATATTGAGAATCCATAGAACAATATCGTAACGTTCGTTGATGAAAGGCAGATCCCATTCGGGGACTTTGTTGACAATCCAGAGGAAGATGAGGTTCAGGATGATCGACCAGATCGCCTCTCCACGGTGGCGTTTTCGGGGTTTTATAATCTCTTCTGTCATAACGTCTAGTTTGAAATGATAAAGGTAGGATATTTTTATCAATCTATTAACGGGAAGCCCCTCCCTTTTTGGGGAGGGGTTGGGGGTAGGGTAAATTCTTTTCCTTAATTTTGCAGGCTAATTCTTAAAATTATGGAACATCTCCGAAGAGCGAAAGTGGTTGATCTCCTGCAATCGAAAGAAACTGGGAAAGAGGTCCTGGTGAAGGGATGGGTAAGGACCAAGCGTGGCAATAAGAATATCAACTTCATTGCGCTGAATGATGGTTCGGTGATTCATCATATCCAGATCGTCGTTGAAGTTGCTTCATTTGATGAGGAGTTGCTGAAGAAGATCACCACCGGATCCGCCATTGCAGTAAACGGAATCCTGGTTGAGTCAACGGGGCAGGGACAGCAGGTGGAGATCCAGGCTAAAACGATCGAGCTATTCGGAACCGCTGATCCCGAAACCTATCCCTTGCAGAAGAAAGGCCATACCCTGGAATTCCTTCGCGAGATCGCGCATCTGCGTCCCCGTACCAATACATTCGGGGCTGTGTTGCGCATTCGTCATGCCATGGCGTATGCCATCCACAAGTATTTCAACGACCATGGATTCTATTACCTCCATGCACCCATCATCACCGGTTCTGACGCTGAAGGGGCAGGGGAGATGTTCCGTGTCACCACCCTTGATCCCGTAAATCCTCCATTAAATCCGGATGGGAAGGTAAATTTTACAGATGACTTCTTCGGGAAAGAGACCAACCTGACGGTATCCGGTCAGCTGGAGGCGGAACTTGGAGCCCTGGCCCTTTCGCTGGTCTACACCTTTGGCCCCACGTTTCGTGCAGAGAACTCCAATACCCCGCGGCACCTGGCAGAGTTCTGGATGATTGAACCCGAGATGGCGTTCTACGACATTCACGACAACATGGATCTGGCTGAGGATTTCCTGAAGTTTCTGATGCAATACACGCTGGATCACTGCATGGATGATCTGGAGTTTTTGAACAAAATGTACGACAATGAACTCATCGACCGGCTCAGGCATATTGTAGCCAGTAAGTTCGAGCGACTTACCTATACGAAGGCTGTAGAGATCCTGAAGGCATCCGGACAGAAATGGGAATTTCCGGTCGACTGGGGTTGCGATTTACAGGCCGAACACGAACGCTACCTGGTGGAAAAACACTTCAAATCCCCGGTGATGCTGACCGATTATCCCAGGGAGATCAAGGCCTTTTACATGAAACAGAACGACGACAACAAAACCGTCCGGGGGTTGGATGTCCTCTTTCCCCGTATCGGTGAAATTATCGGTGGATCCCAGCGGGAGGAGAACTACGACCGGCTGCTTCAACGGATAAGGGAACTGGATATCCCGGAAAAAGATGTGTGGTGGTACCTCGATACCCGCCGGTTTGGCACGGCACCCCACAGTGGCTTTGGACTCGGATTTGAACGCCTGATCCTGTTTGTTACCGGAATGGCGAACATCCGTGATGTAATTCCTTTCCCCAGAACCCCAAAAAACGCCGAGTTCTAAATCACGGATCCCTTATCTCGGATCCCGGATCGCCTATCACGATTCTTTCCTGCGTGTCTGATTTTTTTGTACTTTTACAAGGATAAATCTTCCTATGAAAAAACGTTGGATCATTAAAGAGCACGGAGATGAGTCGATCGTCGGACAATTGTCCAGGGAGCTGAGCATCGACCAGCACCTTGCCAACCTGTTGGTCCAGCGTGGTATCCATACCTTCGATCAGGCCAAAGCCTTTTTTCGTCCCCACCTGGAAGGGCTGCACGATCCTTTTCTGATGAAGGATATGGACAAAGCGATCAACCGCATTGAAGAGGCCCTGCAAAAGAGGGAGAAGATACTGGTATACGGGGATTACGATGTGGATGGCACCAGCGCCGTAGCGCTGGTTTACCTCTTTCTGCGAAAGCTGACCGATCAAATCGATTTTTACATTCCCGACAGGTATAACGAGGGGTACGGGATCTCACCGAAAGGGATCGCCTATGCAGCAGATGAAGGTTTCTCACTGGTGATTGCCCTCGATTGCGGCATCAAGGCCATTGAGATGGTAAAAGAGGCGAAAGCAAACGGGGTCGACTTCATCATCTGTGACCATCACCGGCCTGGAGCAGAGATCCCGGATGCGGTTGCCGTGCTTGACCCGAAGCGCCCCGATTGCCCTTATCCTTACAAAGAGCTATCCGGTTGCGGGATCGGATTCAAGCTGATCCAGGCCTATGCCCAAAAGAATGACATTCCGTTTGAAGAGCTGAAGGAGTACCTCGACCTGGTAGTCGTCAGCATCGCTTCCGATATAGTGGACATCACCGGTGAAAACCGAATTTTGGCCTATTATGGATTGAAACTCGTCAACATACGTCCACGCCCGGGGATTGAAGCGGTACTGAAGTATGCCAATATCCTGAAGAAGGAGGAAGAAGACGGAAATCTCTTTTTTAATCGCGAGCTTACCATCACCGACCTGGTCTTCCTGGTTGGCCCGAGGATCAACGCGGCCGGCCGGATCGAAAGCGGCCGGAATTCCGTAGAGCTCCTCATTGCAGATAATTTCAAACTGGCCAGGGAGATCGGCAAACAGATCGACAGCTACAACACGGAGCGCAAAACACTGGATGCCCTGGCTACACAACAGGCAGTGGAGATGATCAACAGCAATGAAAAGCTGAAACAGGCGCGTTCTACCGTGATCTTCAATCCCGATTGGCACAAAGGTGTCATCGGTATTGTGGCTTCGCGACTGACCGAAATATTTTACCGACCTACCATCGTTTTCACCCAGGCCGGCGAATTTGTCACCGGATCGGCACGATCCGTAAAAGATTTTGATATCTACGAAGCAGTTGACTCCTGCAGTGACCTGCTGGAACATTTCGGAGGCCATAAATTCGCTGCGGGACTCTCCCTCAAGCCGGAAAATCTTGAGGCTTTCCAAATTCGTTTTGAAGAGATTGTCACCGAGCGCTTACAGGGGGTAGAGCTGGTCCCTGAGATCGAGATCGATGCAGAACTCCCGCTCTTCTCCATCCACTCCAGGTTCTTCAACATCCTGAAGCAGTTTGCGCCATTCGGACCCGGAAACCTGGCCCCGCTATTCCTCACCAAAGGGGTGGTGAACGCCGGTGGCACCAGGATTGTAGGCAAGAATCACCTGAAACTGTGTGTGGTCCACCCGGAGGTACATGGTGGCCCCTTCTCCGGTATCGCTTTTCAACAGGGCAACCACATGGGGCATATCGATAAGGGCATCCCCTTTGATCTCTGTTATCACATCGAAGAGAACGAATGGAACGGAACCGTCACCCTCCAGCTCAATGTGAAAGATATCAAATACGGAAATTAGTTCTCCTCATCCCCGAAACAAACCCCCATTTTACGTGTCTTGTGGACCAGCGGAAGGTCCATAGGTACCAACCGGAGCTTTCCGCCAACCTCAGAAAGGGGGATGGAGCTGATCTGATTCCCTTTCAGGTTCACCATCAGGCCGAATCTCTGCTGGGCAATCAACTCCACCGCCGAAGCACCAAATCGTGTTCCCAACACCCGGTCCATCGGAGAAGGAGTCCCTCCACGCTGGATATACCCGAGGATCGTCTCCCGGGTCTCCAGCCCGGTCTTCTCTTTGATGGCCCTGGCAATAAACCTACCGGCCGACTCTCCTTTCTTGCTGGGAATTCCCTCAGCCACCACCACAATGGAGTAGGGTTTTTTGTTGATCGCCCGTTTCTTCAAGCACTTCACTACGATATCGATATCGAATTTCACCTCCGGCAGAAGGATCACATCTCCGCCTCCCGCGATGCCGGAATAGAGCGCCAGCCATCCTGCATGATGACCCATCACCTCGATCACCATGATCCGTTTGTGGCTGTTGGCAGTGGAATGCAACCTGTCGATGGCGTCGGTAGCAATCCAGAGAGCTGAATCAAACCCAAACGAGACATCGGTACCCCATACGTCGTTATCAATGGTCTTGGGGATGCCGATGACATTCAGCCCCTCTTCCACCAGGTGAGCGGCCGTTCGCATCGTACCGTTTCCACCGATGCATACCAGGGCATCCAGACCCAATTCCCTGTAATGCTTCCGGATCAGCTTGGGTTTGTCGATCGACAGGATCGAATTGTCCTTTTTGAACGGGTTTTCACGTGATGTTCCCAGTATGGTTCCACCAACAGTCAGAATCCCGGATAGCTGATTCTCATCCAGGATGGTATATTCCTGGTTGAGTAATCCCAGGAAGCCGGAAGAGATCCCCACTACTTCCATACCGTGTTCGAGGATGGCGGTCTTACCTACTCCCCTGATGGCCGCGTTGATACCAGGGCAATCACCACCTGCGGTTACGATCCCGATCCGGGGAGCTTTTTTGGTTGATTTCATGGTGAACGAAGGTTACCGTAACTCGAACGATCCCTGACCAATTTCGCGATCGTGGAAAAAGACCCCAACCATATACCTCCCCTTCATGGCAGGGATATCGTTGTCACGCTTGATCCAGTCAACACATACCCGCATCATGTTGCCTGCATAATTGATATCTTCCCGGATTGAATAGGGGATCTCCTGGCCGTTGAAAACGAAGAGATCATATTTGCTCTTGGTCACCACGACATTATCGGGGCGGGTGATCCGTACATAGAGGATCTTGGTGCCAGACTCAATCAACGGGTTCTCCCCGATGGTAAAGCAGATCTTCAGTTTGTCGGTCCGGTTGGCCTTATCGGTTTCTGATTCTTTGGTGCCACGCACTTTATATGCAATGGTGGTCACGGCGTATGCCTGGAGTACAGCCGCCTGGTTCATCTTCTGTGTCAGCTCCTCCTTATCCTTGATCAGGCCCTGGTTCCTTCCCTGTTCCGTGCGTACCACCTGCCGTATGCGTTCGTTCTCCTCTTTCAGTTCCCGGTTCACCGTGTAGAGAGAGTCCATCTGATGCACGTATCCCTGCGCCACTTTTTGTAACATGGCCAACTTTTTCCGGATCTTGTAATACTCGTATTGGGTGTCAAGCAGTTTTCGGATCTCCAGGGCGTTGACCTGGATGATACTGTCCTTGGCAGCCAGGGAGTCGGATAGCGTGCCGTAGATCTCCTTGATGGTATTGTGCTCAGTCATCAGTGAGTCCAGTTCCCGCTGCAGCTCCACCTTTTCAACCTCCCTGGCATCCACCAGGTTCATCAGTTGCGACCGCTGGATAAAGAGCCAGAACAACAGCGCCAGAATGAACAATGCAAGGATGGAGACCCAAATTTTCCATTTCCGGGAGTTAGAAGTTTTTTCTTCCATGATTTAATTAATTTTTGGCCAGATAGCTCATGCAAAATTAGTCATTAATGCGCTGATCCGATCACTTTCACGTTTTCGCCATGATCCTCGGCAATCTTCTTCAACCACCATTCCGGGTAACCGGGTTGATCAGGCATCACCGGAACACCCCACTCGTTGCGTTCGAATTTGCCGTCTTTCTCTTTTTTCACGTTTCCGTCGTGGTATTTCACCAGGAGGTACTGCCCCAGTTCACGCCAGGTATCCACCGTATAGTTGCCCATGGCTGCGGAATAATCGGTCAGGAATTCCCGGGCAACCAAAGGATTCTCATTGTAGAGTGTCAGGGCCTCTTTGTCGATGCCGGGTGTAGCGTTGATGAACATGTTTTCCAACCGGTTCTGCACCTTCTGAATCTCCTTGATCATGTAATTGTACTTTGTATAGGCCCAGTTGGAGACGAAGGTAAAGGTCCAGAATGCGGAAGTAGGAGAGTAGGTCAGCATATCTCCGTTGCCAACAGCAAAGGGCTCCGGAACCTTTTGTATGCCGCAGTACATCGGGGTGTAGCAGTTGGTATAGGTGTCGTCTACACTGAACCAGAAGATCCCGCCAATCGGATCGGGCAACCAGTTGCGGGCCTGGGCCACAAAGACAAAACCGGTTTGCATGGTGGAGGTAGCCCGTTCGTTGCAGTACCCCACACTGTCGACCTGCCAGGTCAGGGGGCGCCAACGGTAGGGAGACTGAAAGGGACCGGCGCCGATGTCGTTGTTCATGTCCATGGAGGTACCTTCAAAATGATCGCGCATCAGGTTCATCATCTCATGAACGGAAATTTTGTGATCGGGTTTGATCCAGAGGGGCATGCGGTTGGTGGCGTAACCATGGTCGCCGTGCTCAATCTTACCGCGGCAGTAACTTTCGTATTGACCCATATTACTGTTCACGCTGTTGAACATGGCATACACGCGTGCTTCACAGAAACGGGCTCCGCCAAAGCCAACAGGGGCGTAGGTATCGGAGAAGCTGAAGTCGGCGTCAGGGCCATCATACCATCCTTTTTTACGAGCAAAGGAGATGACATCAGGAGCGTGGTAACAGGTTTGGTTCACATCATCCCAGTTGTTCTCTTCCTGAAAAGGGAAGGTGGTGATGCGTGCCTGGTTGGCATGTCCGCAGATGTACCCGTCGGGTACCTGCAGGGCCACCCATACCGCTCCTTTCTCTCCTTCCCCTTTTCCGATGATCTCCATGATCCACACTTCGTTCTTATCGGATATGGAAAAGGATTCACCGGAACTGGCGTAACCATAATTATCCATAAATTCGGCAATGATCCGGATGGCATCCCTTGCAGAGGTGGCCCGTTGCAGGGTTACATAAATCAGGCTGCCGTAGTCCATGATCGCTCCGGGCTGCTGGGCAAGCTCTTCCCGGCCGCCATAGGTTGTCTCTCCGATGGAAACCTGATTCTCATTCATGTTTCCGACCACAGAGTAGGTATGTCTGAGTTGCGGGATCTGTCCCATAGGTTTGCCGGTATCCCATTCGATGATGTCAAGCATCGCTCCTTCCGGATAGTCGGCTGCAGGCCAGAAATAGAGTTCTCCGTACAGCACGTGCGAGTCGGCTGAATAGGTGATCATCGTCGAGCCATCAGCGGAAGCCCCTTTGGTAATCAGGAAGTTGGTACAGGCAGTGGTGTGGGTATAGATGCTCAGCGTAAGGATCAGCACCGGGGATGCCATGGTAAGGAAGTTCTTTTTCATAAATGTCTGTTTTGGTGGTTGCAAAGGTATAAATCCTGTTTGAAACCACAAACCTCACCCGCTCTTTTGATCCGATTTTCAGGAAATCCATGTACCTTTGTCAGTTCATGAACCGGCCGAAATGAAAACAACGACCCTCCTGGTAATGATGACGCTGATGACCGCTCTGGCATCAGCTCAACCCGACACCATAACCATTTCTCAAAAAAAGAGCAGAAATGTTACGTTCGAAATTCATGCCGGTTATTCCATGGCGTTCGGGAAATACATCATGACCGACAAAGACAACAAGCTATCGGGTTATGCATCCAACGGTTTTTTTGTTCAGCTCTCCGGTAACTGGCTTGGGAAAAGAGGACTGGGATTGGCTGTGAGTTATTGTTATCAAAACAATGCTATTCAGGCAGATTTTGCTGATGATACACTGGTTGATATGTCCGGGCCACTCGGTAAGAAGCCTTGGAACAATCACTATCTGCTGGCCGGACCAGCTTTTATCAAATCATTCGGACAGTGGCTTCTGACGGTCAAAGTACAGGCCGGTGGTGTCCTTGCGTTTTCACCAATATTCAGAATTCCGATGCCTTCCACAGATTCACTGAATCCGTTAGCCTTCACAATCAGTGATGGCCCTGGATTCGGGGTTGCCATGCAGGCACTGGCAGGTATTGGTTACCGGGTTACGGATAATTTAACCATCAATCTTGCGTTCTCTTTTCTGGGAGGCAATCCTAACCGTTCGAAAAGTTCCAGTCAGTATATTTATGAAGAGGACCCTGAAACCGGTTTCATTAATCCGGTCTATATTCATATAGAGAAGGAACGGAAAAAGAAAATTTCGACATTCAATATCGGATTGGGAATTTCGTTCAAATTATAGCCACATAGACCTTCATGATAACAAGATCTATTCTCTGTTTACTTACTTTCTCCATTGGATCCGCTGCTCAAAGCCAGGTCAGCATCCGCGACTCCTCCATCACCATTCCGATGGTTTACGCTACCTACAGCTACCAGTTCCCGGGTGGGGATCTGGCCAAACGGTATGGTTCCAACTCCAGTATCGGGGGAGGATTTCTTATCAAAACAACATCTAACTGGTTGATTGGTGTGGAGGGGAACTTTCAGTTTGGAGGTTTAGTGAAGAATCAGGACAGCCTCCTGAAACCCATCTCCACGCCGGAAGGATACATCATTGATGCCAACGGCAAGATTGCCGATGTCATTCTTTATATGCGGGGGTACAGTTTTTTTGGCTGCGTGGGGAAGCTCTTTCCATGGGCAGGACCCAATCCCAACAGCGGGTTTACCCTGATGGCCGGCGGCGGGTACCTCCAGAACAAAATGAGGATCCTCAACCCCGATAACACAGCTCCCCAGTTGCAGGGGGATTATAAAAAAGGATACGACCGGCTGAACGGTGGAGTTGCCTTATCGGCCTCCATCGGGTATCTCTACATGAGCACCAGCCGGCTCTTGAATTTCAGCCTGGCGTTTGAGTTTATCCAGGCCTGGACCAGGAGCAAACGGGAGGTGGATTTCAATACGGGAAAACCTGATCAGGCAAACCTGTCCAGCCAGTTTTACGGAATCAAGGCCACGTGGAATATCCCCCTTTACAGAAGAAGCCCGAAGGAATACTACCTTTACTAATTACGAATTACGAATGAATTTCCAATTTCTAATTTCTAATTTCCACGTTGACCAATGACGGTACTTTATACAGTCGGAATATACCTTTACGGACTGGGAATACAGGTTGCCTCCTGGTTCAATCCAAAAGCGAAACAATGGGTTACTGGCAGGAAGGGGCTTTTCCGAAAACTGGAACAGGCTCTCCGTTCTACGGATGGTGACTGGAAAGGGACAGTTTGGTTCCACTGTGCTTCCCTCGGAGAGTTCGAACAGGGCCGACCGGTCATTGAACGGTTCCGGGAGTTTTACCCCGGATACCGGATCGTCCTTTCATTCTATTCGCCCAGCGGATATGAAGTACGAAAAACATACGCCGGGGCCGATGTCATCTTTTATCTTCCGCTTGACACACTGGCGAATGCCAGAAAGTTAACCGGGTTACTGAAACCCAAACTGGTTTTTTTCGTCAAGTATGAATACTGGTTTAACTTCCTGATAGAACTAAACCGGAAAAATATCCCGGTCTTTATCATTTCAGCCATATTCCATCGGAATCAACCGTTTTTCAAAAGATATGGGGGTTGGTTCCGGAAGCAACTTCAGTGTATAAGCTGGTTCTTCCTGCAAAGTGAGGAGGCTAAGGAACTGGCCGAATCCTTGCGGATAAAACACTTTACCATTACCGGGGATACCCGTTTCGACCGGGTCGTGAGCATCCGGGAACAGCGAACTACGTTTCCGCTGATAGAACAGTTTGCAGGAGATGCCCGGATATTTCTGGGGGGGAGTACCTGGGAACCGGATGAAGCCCTGATCTTCGGATTAATGAAGGAGGACCATCCAAACCTGAAGTTCATTATTGCACCGCATGAGGTGCATCCTTCGAGGATAAAGGATCTGGAAAAGAGTCTACAGTCCACAGTCCACAGTCCACAGTCTTCAATCACCAGCTCACCACCTCACCACCTCACCACCTCACCAGTCACTCTTTACTCTAACCTCACTCCCGAGAATGCTGCCTCCACCCGGATCATCATCGTTGATTCCATCGGAATCCTGGCCCATTTGTATCAGTATGCCTCTATCTCTCTGATCGGAGGTGGTTTCGGAGCGGGTATCCATAATATCCTGGAGGCTGCCGGGTTCGGAAATCCGGTACTGTTTGGTCCCAATTATCAGAAATTCACGGAAGCCCGTGAGTTAATCGAAGCCGGAGGAGCTTTTTGTGTAAAAACACCGGCCGACCTGGAGCGGGTTGTCACATCGTTGCTGCATGATCCTGAATCATATTCCAGGGTTTCGTCCATCTGCAAAAATTATGTTGAAAACGGACAAGGTGCTACACGACGGATCCTGCAAGGAATCCAGACTCTCGGGTTCATTGCGCCCTCCCGTAATAATCACTGATCCATGAGCCACCGTTGGGTTATCGGGGATATCCATGGGTGTATCAACACCTTTCGGAAAATGGTGGAAGATGAAATCTCACCCTTTAAGGATGAAATCATCTACATCCTGGGGGATTTGATTGACCGTGGTATTGACAGCAAAGCCGTATTGGACTACATCCTCTACCTGATGGATAAATCTGTGGATGTTCGGGTAATCAGGGGAAATCACGAGGTGATGCTCCTCGAAGCGGGACGATCAGAAGAGCAATTTACCTTGTGGATGCGGAACGGGGGCTTTACCACCCTGAATGATTTCGGTATCGTAATGGATCTATCTACCGGACCGGAAGCAGCTTCCTGTATTCCACCTGTGTATACGGAGTTTTTCAATGGATTGCCCTGGTATCTGGAGACCGAAGGTTTTTTTCTGGTTCATGCAGGGTTGAACACGGTTAGTAGTGATCCGCTGAGCGACACCGAAACGATGATCTGGACACGTCAGAAGGGATACAATGCATCATTCCTGAAGGGGAGAAAACTGGTTCATGGTCACTCTCCCGAGTTTCTGGAAGTGATCCTCGATCAGTTTCAGAACCAGGATTCGCTGGTCTATAATCTGGATGGAGGCTGTGTTTACAGCAATTACCCGGGACTGGGGAACCTGATAGCCTGGAATCTGGATACCGGTATGATAAAAATTGTTCCGAATCGGGAATAATTTTTTCATTCAATGAACAGATGATTTTTATGTGTCTGTGTGAAATTGAAAAATGTCATGTACATTTGAAAATGAAATAGTCAATGCTCAATTATGAAAAAAGTCTTTGGTTTTATTGTTCTTCTGATTGCCTGCAATTTTACTGTTAATTCCCAGGATGTAATTATCAGTTTGACCGGTCAGGAATACCAGACACCACTGGAATTGAATTTTATCAACCTTGAAAACCTGACCAACACCAGTCAGGTGATGCTCTCAAATTTGCCTGCCGGAACTACCACGTACCGGATTAACCTGTCCAAAGGAATGATCCTGGGTGCCGGGGAAACTCTTCCAAATGATCCCCAAAGGATTCAGGTTCTTTGCAACCAGCCTGGATTCATAAGACTCCTGATCGATTTTCCTGAGAGGGAGTCCATGATCATTCAGATCTATGACATCAACGGGAGAAAAATTCATGAAGAAAATCTGTCCTGTGACAAGGGAGAGAATCGCCTTGAGATTTCCAGCGGAGGAAACGGAATGTTGCTTGCAGAACTTCATGGAACAATGTTTAAATACTGCAATAAGTTTTTCGGCGACGGAAGTGGCCGGGAAATAGAAATTGTTTCCTCTTCAGGAACTTCTACGCTGAAAACCGGTGAAGTGTCTTTCCCTGAATCCAATTACATGCCGGTTGAATTTATTTATATTCCGGGAGATGTCGTTCGATTCACTGCCTTTAAAGCGGGGTATTACATAAGTTCCATCGTTCGTATACCCCAGCATGAGGATAGCTATACACTTTATTTAAGCATGCCATGCCCCGGAATCCCTGCTGTGAGTGACTTTGACGGCAATGTGTACTATACGGTGCAAATCGGGAACCAATGCTGGATGCGCGAGAACGTTAATTCCACGCATTATTCCGATGGAACCCCGCTGACGGATGGGACGGGAGTTGGCCCTATCTTTGGG
>JBDROF010000016.1:0-109708 GCA_043810345.1 Bacteroidota bacterium
TGCTTCAGCAGCGCTTTTCGTTCACCTGAGTTGTTGATTAGTTCTGACATAAAACTATCCTTTTATCATTGTGAGTACCATTTTAAACTTCTCCGTCGCGTTGACGGCATGCGGGATGCTAGCCGGCATGATGACCGTATCACCTGTTTTCATATGAAATGGCTGATCGGCAATCACGATTTCTGCTTCTCCTTCGATCACCTGAACCATGGCATCAAACGGCGCCGAATGGGTACTGAGTCGTTGCCCTTTGTCAAAGGCAAACAAGGTTACTGTACCTACAGGTTTGTCTAAAATCCGTTTACTTACGATCCCTTCCGGGGAGTACTCTACTTTTTCCGAAAATCGGAAAACCAGTGAATGTTCAAACATACTCTTTTCCATATCTATCTTTTTCATATTATTTTGCTATCTCGCTATCTCGCTATTTCGCTTCTATTCCAGCCCACTCCTCTTCCAACACCTCTCCCTTAATACTGACAATGATCCGCTTGACCGGTATATTACGCCCTGCCTGTTCCCGGGCCATTTCAGCCATAGCCAGCAAACCGCCGCAACAGGGTACCTCCATCATGATCACTGAAAGGGAGTTTATTCTGGTATCCGCGATCATGGAAGTAAGTTTCTCCACGTAAGAATCCTTGTTCGTGTCCAGCTTTGGACAGGCAATAGCAAGGGAATTTCCTTTAAGAAAACGGGCATGGAAATTGCCCATGGCAAAGGGAACACAATCGGCTGTCAACACCACATCAGCGTTCTGGAAGTAAGAGGCCTGTGGATTAACCAGATGGAGTTGAACAGGCCATTGTTTGAGTTCGGAAGGGACCTCCGGGCTTCCGGAAACCGCATAGGGGGTTTCGTTCACGTCTTTCTGGTCTATATTGAAATCCATTGCCATGGATCCCGGACATCCGCATGCCGGAGCTTCCATCACTTTCCTCTCGTTGTAAGGCTCAGCTTCTCGTTCCACAATGGTGATGGCCCCTTCCGGACATTGGCCGATACAGGCTCCCAATCCGTCACAGAAAAGGTCGCTGATCAGCCGGGCCTTGTCATCAATGATCTGCAGTGCCCCCTCCTGGCAGTTGGGAATACATAAACCACAACCATTGCAAAGTTCCTCATCAATTTCTACTATCTTTCTTTTCGTGCTCAATTGTGTAATTAGGCTTAGAGATATTTATCTAATGTTTGTTCTTTCAGGAATTTTTTGACCTCCCCTGTCATTTTGTTAATCACCGTTCCCATGATGCACTGGTCATAATTGCAAACATCGTAAACCAACGGGCAATCAGTCTCCACAATGGAACCTTCAATCGCCTCATACACTTCCAATAACTTGTAATCTTTGGGTTCTTTCTTTAAAAAAAATCCCCCGGATGGACCGCGTACCGATTTTAACATGTTGCTTTTCACAAGCCGTTGAAGGACCTTGGCTATATGATTTTTCGAGAACCCTGTGAACTCCGCTATCTTTACCACATTGATGCCATTTTCGGCCCGGGCTATAAGCACCATGCTGTGAATGGCAATGGAAGAGGCTTCAGATAGTGAAAAAAATTTTGACATAAATCCTATTTAGGTATTTGGATACGCAAATGTATAAATTAAAATGATTGTTCAAACAAAAACTGGAAAAAATAGTTATGTTTGTTATCAAATCCTGTTTCACTACCCATGAACAAAGTCATCACCAGCCTGCAGAATCCGTTGATCAAACAACTTCTTCTCCTCCAGGAGAAACCGAGGGAGAGAAGGAAACAGAACCTGATGGTGATAGAGGGTATCCGTGAGATCTCCCTGGCCATGAAAGCGGGATATCGATTCACTGCTCTCTTGCATTGTTCTCGCATTTTACCTTCTCTCCAATTTGAGGAATTATTCCCTCAGGAGCAAACCTCCTGTGAAGTGATTGAGATCTCCGTTGAGGTATTTAACCGGCTATCCTATCGCAAGAACAACGGCGGGGTGATCGCTTGCGCTCAGACGAAGTCAACAGGGTTTTCCGATTTGCTGATGCCTGAATGTCCTGTTGTGCTGGTACTGGAATCGGTGGAAAAGCCTGGGAACCTCGGGGCAATCCTCAGAACTGCAGACGCAGCATGCATCTCCGCCATCATCGTGTGTGATCCGCAAACAGATCTCTTCAATCCCAATACCATTCGCGCCAGTCTGGGAACCCTTTTTACTAATCAGGTGGTTACCGCCTCTACTATGGATACGATGGCCTGGCTGAAAGAAAAGGGAATGAAAATATTTGCCGCGGCCCTGACCGGGAACACCTATTACCATGAAGTGGATTTCACGGTTCCGGCAGCCATCATCCTGGGTTCTGAGGCGTTTGGGCTCTCAGAAACCTGGTTGTCGGCAGCCGATACCTGTATCAAAATACCGATGCAGGGGAAAGTCGATTCCCTCAATGTCTCTACATCAGCGGCTATCCTGATCTTTGAAGCGGTGCGTCAACGCGGGTTTATTTGTACTTCTCGTGTTCAGGCTTCAGAACAAGGAACCCTTTAGGCATTTTGCTTTTAAATTCCAGCGGGGCTCCAGTGGCCGGATGTTTCAGGGAGAGGTAATATGCATGTAACCGGATCCGTCTGTCGTAGCGATCATCGGCACCGTATTTTCTGTCACCCACCACCGGACAGCCCATTTCCGACAGATGAACCCGGATCTGATGTTTACGCCCTGTTTCAAGTTCAACCTCCAACAGTGTATAATCAGGGCTCTTATCCATGATCCTGAAATGTGTGATGGCCAACTTTGAATTCTCTGATTCCCTGCCAGAGAAAACCTTCTGTTCTCTTCCCTCTTCCAACCAGCTACGGATGGTTCCTTTCTCCTTTTTCGGTAACCCCTCCACCAGAGCGTAGTACAATTTACGGGTTTGTTCCCAGTTGTTCTTTATAAGTTGCTGTAACGCTTCGGTTTTTGCAAATACCAGCAACCCCGAAACCTCCTTGTCGAGCCTGTGCACCACATAGAGCCTCTCCTTTCCTTCTGTATTCTCTTTCACATATTCCAGCAACTCTTTATAGAATGAAGTACCGCCCTGACCCCGTTCTCCAACTGTTAGCAATCCGGCAGGTTTCTCTGCGACCAACAGGGCGTTATCTTCAAAGGTAATGGGATAGGGAGGCTTTACCTTGTTCAGACGGATGATCTGTTTGTTGTACTCCACCGTATCTTCCGGGCTTACTTTTGTTGCCGGATTGGTGTTCATCCTGCCATTCACCCTGACGTTCCCATGCGCGATCATCTTTTTGACCGTCGTCCGGGAGGCCTGTCTGAACTCCCTGAGGAGCAGCTCGCTCAATGTCATTGGGAAAGGTACCTGTATGATCATGCGGAGGGGCGTAAAGCGATTTGCAGCCTGACCGGTTGATGGTCAGATTCTTCAAACCCGGTTGGGTAGGTATATACGTCAAGCACCCTGATGTTCGGAGAGACCAGGTAAAAATCGATGATGGTAACAGGGGTGATCCCAGGCTGATAGGCACTGTTAACATTCCTGTTGGTAGGATAGAGCGGGTCAAAAGCAAATTCCCATTCGGGGAAGAAAGTTTGCAGATCTGTAAATTCATCTCGTTTGACCTGGTCGCCGGTACCAATCTCTTCCGGTTCAAATCCTGGTGGGTTCGCATTCCAGTCTCCTCCGGCTACCAGGTAATTTCCTGCTTCATATTCGGAGAGCATGAATTGCCGGATCATCTCCATCTCCCGCTTACGGAGAAGCCCTGCGTTATCATAGGCAGAGTTGTGGATGTTGATCAGAACCAGTTGATGACCATCAGGCAGGTTAAACCGTGAAACCATGAAACACCGCTTCAGGTAAAAGAGCCGGACCGGCCATGGAAGGCGGGTGTCAAAACCATGGCGATTTACCGCTACAGGCTGGTATCGCGAACAGGTAACGAGTCCGGAGACTACCCGCCCCATGGGCTGCGTTACCGGAACAGGTACAAACCGGCAATCGTAATTGGTGGCAAAGGAGATGCAAAACCCCGGAAGCCGGGTTGCTAGCCATGCGACCTCATCCAGGTAATAGCTCCGCTTTGAATTTCTGTCCACCTCCTGGAGCAGGAAGAAGTCTACGCTGTCAACATCCTGGAGAAAACTATAGATTCCCTCACAGGATTGCTGAAAATAGGATTTCCCAGGCCTAACCCTTTTTCCGCCATCGTAAAAGAAATCCATTTCTCTCCCCAGACCTCCGTAACCGATGTTCCAGGTAATCAATGAGAATTCGGTAATCGAATCCATGGATATATCACATGCCCCGGAAACCTCCACCGGCTCCACAGGGGCAGGTTGAAATTCTGTCAGGAGGCTGAAGAGGAAAAAACCTCCGACAAAAATAACTCCCGCCACGACGATCACTCCAAGGGCCCAGGAAATCACATTCCGTAATGATTTCATTAATCCACGCTGTCGTACGAAAATAGTTATTTTTTTGTAACATTGTATCCATGATTAAGCCTCTCGTTGAAGGATTTTTTCTGGGTATGACCGTAGCTATCATCATTGGTCCGTCTATGATCGCATTAATCCAGACCAGCATCAAATACGGCGTGTGGCACGGTGTTTACCTGGCTCTGGGTATTTTCTCCAGTGATCTGACTATCGTTATGGGCAGCTATTTCGGGGCATCGCAGATCCTTGGCAACCCAAAAAGCCACCTGGTGCTTGGCATCATCGGTGGATGCATCCTGTTGCTGTTCGGGATCGGAACGCTGTTCAGGAAAATTCCCGAAAGCGAGACTGTGGAAGCGATCCGGGAACTGAAGTTCAAGCAGGGGGGATTTTTCACCTATTATTTCAAAGGCTACTTTCTAAATCTGGCCAACCCTTCGATCCTGTTTTTCTGGGTCACCTCTGTGGTGGCTATCAACTCCAGTTACGGAGGAAATAACAACAAAGTTGCCTCCTTCTTTGCCGGCACCCTGTTGATGGTGCTGATGACTGATATACTGAAGGCAGTGCTTGCCAATAAGATCCGGTCAATCATCAGTCCCCAGGTAAAACTATGGATCAACCGTATTGCCGGTATTCTGTTCCTGCTCATCGGATTGTTTGTGATCGGAAGTTCGATCTCTGAATATTTTTACGGAATTTCAATTCTCAATGGAAAATTAACCCAATAAACACTGAATCATGGAACAAAAAGGCAAAAAAAACTGGTGGTTTCTGGTCATCAACGGGATTATCGCAATTCTCTTTGGGATCTTTCTGCTCTTCTTTGACAAAGACCAGATACAGGTCATCATGATCTATATCGGGATCGCTATTCTTGTTGTCGGTGCATTTCTTCTGTTCACGGCCATCCGGAATATCAAAGCAAACAAACACGCCGGCATGCTTTTGTTTGAATCAATCCTTACGCTTGTGATCGGCTTGATTATGGTTCTATTTCAAACCTTTTCCCTGAAATTCTTCCTGATTATCATTGGCGTATGGGCAATCATCCTGGGCATTGTTCAACTGACTATCCTGATCAACATCAAAGAGAAAATGGCCCGCAAAAACATCTTGCTTTTCAACGGACTGCTGACCATTGTTTTAGGTGTGCTACTCTTTTTTGATCCGATAACCACCGCGGGGATCCTGTTAAAAATACTGGGCGCTTTTGCCATCATTTTTGGCATCCTGATGATCTATTTCGGGTTTGTGCTAAAGGCGATAAAACCAGTGAGTGAAGAGTCGAAGCCCGAACCGGTGAACAAAGAATAATATACAGGCTTATCCTTCTCTTTCATCTAAAAAAATTCCCCGTTCAGAAAATTGTGTGTAATATTGCCTCCGTATTCATTAAATCATTGACATTATGACGACAAACCGATCCATATTTGTCCTGATGCTAACAGGGTTGATGTTCCTGCTGCCTTCCGGGAAAACAATGCAGGCAGGCAATCCGCCTGATGAGGGCATGTGGCTTCCTATTCTTATTGAAAGGCTGAACTACGTTGACATGCAGAAAATGGGACTGCACCTGACCCCTGAAGAGATCTACAGCGTGAATCATTCCAGTCTGAAAGATGCTATTGTCGGTCTCTCTTCCGGAAGTCCGGCCAGCGGAGGCTTTTTCTGTACCGCTGAGGTGGTCTCCGACAATGGCCTGATTTTTACCAATCACCATTGCGGATATAGTGCTGTACAAAACCACAGTACCCCCGAAAACGACTATCTGACAAATGGTTTCTGGGCCCGGTCCCTGGATGAAGAGTTGCCCAATGAGAGAATGAATGCCTCCTTTTTGGTCAGAATTGAGAATGTGACCGATTCTATCATCCCCTTCCTTGCTGATACATTGTCAGAGCCCGACCGGGACAAGAAGGTCAAGGAGATCTCAGAGCGTCTTACTGACCGTGCCTCCGAAGATGAGAAATACGAGTGCAAGGTCAGCTCATTTTACAGTGGAAACGAATACTACCTGTTTGTCTTCAAAACCTATCGGGATATCCGCTTGGTTGGGGCTCCCCCCTCTTCCATTGGAAAGTTTGGTGGTGATACGGACAACTGGATGTGGCCCCGTCATACCGGCGACTTCACCATTTTCAGGATTTATGCCGATAGTACAAACAATCCGACCGAATTTTCTGAGACCAACGTACCCCTGAAACCCGACTATCACCTTCCAATCAGCCTGGGCGGTGTGAAGAAAAATGATTTCGCCATGATCTGGGGATTCCCCGGAAAAACCAGTCGTTACATGACCTCCTACGGTATTGAGTACAATCTGAACGATTTCTATCCGGTGATCATTGATGTATTCGGGAAACAGATGGAGGTGATGAAAGCCAGGATGGAGGTGGACAAAGCAGCCCGGATTGCATACTCCGAGAATTATGCCGGTCTTTCTAACACCTGGAAAAATTTCATCGGACAAACCCGGATGCTGCGGAAGAACAAAGTGATCCGGAAAAAGCAGAAGCTGGAAGCTGATTTTACCAATTGGGTCAGCGATAACCCCATGCGAACGGAGAAATATGGAAATGTTCTGCCTGAGCTGAAGGAGGGATATGAGAAAATGGGAAACGTGAGTGTTCCTTTTTTTTACTCCCGGTTTGCGGGAAGTGGCCTGGATATTGTCGGTTTTGCCAATGGATTTTCCGGCCTGAAAGATCAGCTTGAGAAAAAGAACAAAGCCGCCATTGAAGAGACTATCAAAAGCCTGCGACCACTGGTGACTTCACATTTTGAGGAGTGGGATTTTGAGATTGAGAAAAATACATTCGGAGAGATGCTGAAACTTTATTCGAAGAAGGTAAAGAAAGACGATCTTCCCTCTATCTTTGCCACCATTACAAAAGATTTCCACAACGATTTCGCTGCTTTTGCCGACAAGGTTTACAGCACCAGTGTGTTCGTTACCGCAGAAAGCGCAAATGCGTTTCTGGATAAACCCTCTCGCAAGGTCTTCAAAAAAGATCTAGGCTGGTTGACTGCTCAATCCATGCAGGAGGCTTCAGGTCAATATGCCGGAGCATACGGGGAAGCCCGGACAGGACTCTCCCGTAGCAACCGTTTGTTTATTGACGCATTAAGGGATATGTTCCCGGATAAGATGTTTTACCCGGATGCCAACTCCACCATGCGTTTCACCTATGGGAAGGTGCTCGACTATTTTCCGGCTGACGCGGTACATTACGACTACCTCACGACCCTGGAGGGGGTGATGGAAAAAGAAGACCCCACCAACGATGAATTTATCGTGGATGAGAAACTGAAAGCGCTTTACGAGGCCAAAGACTATGGCCCTTATGGAGAGAATGGGGAGCTCGTTGTTTGCTTCCTCACCACCAACGACATCACCGGCGGAAACTCCGGCAGCCCGGTCATCAATGGCGACGGTCAGCTGATCGGCCTGGCATTTGACGGAAACTGGGAAGCAATGAGTGGAGATATCCTCTTCGAAGACAACCTGCAACGTTGCATTAATGTAGATATCCGGTATGTCCTGTTCATCATCGATAAATATGCTGATGCCCAGAACATCATCGATGAGCTGACGATCGTAAACTAATTTTATCGGGTCTTCTTTTTATTCCACCAGGAGTTTAGCAGAATGTAACTCCCCGCCAATTGTCGCCTTCAGGGAGTACATCCCCGTATTTACACGTTTACCCCCGGTTAGTTGACCATTCCATGAGATGGTATGGATGCCCCGGGGATAGGTGGATTCCAGAATCAGGGCGACGTTCCTTCCTGTTAAATCATAAAGTTCCAATCGCACCTGGGAACTTTCCTGAAGCAAGAGCTGTATATGCAGCCACTCCTTCATGGGGTTTGGATAGATGACCAACCTGCTTTGTTGCGATTCATTCCAGGGGCTCGGGATCCACATCGTGGAGGTGTCATATCCGCCGGACAGGCAGGCTACCAAACCGTTGCGGTTACCCAGCACCATCTCCATACTGGAATCCCCTACAATATCGGGAATTGCATTCAATGCATCCACTGCAGCAGATACAGGGGTTGAGGCCAATACGGTACCGTCAATGCCATCCAGGAAATAAGCGAAATTGCTCTGGAAAAGCGTTCCAATGATGGCATCATTGTATCCATCCCAGGTCACATCTCCAATGTTGGCGACGTTCCACGATTTGTCGGCCAGTGGCTTGGTCCAGATATAGTCGCAGGTATATCCGTTGATCATGATGCCCTGGGTTCCGCTGTGCGCTACCAGGAAATCACGGTAGCCATCCTGGTTGATATCCCCCATATCCTGGAGTCGTAGGATGAGGTTAGGACCAATGTTTTTGATACGGACATTCGCACCGCTTGCAGCATTGATCAGCAATATCATGCCCCCAAAATCCCCGGCTGCGATGTCTTTGATTCCGTCATTCGTGATGTCATCCAGCTGCATCAACCCCCATACGGAAGTTCCGGTGGGATAATTGGTCCATTCAATGATTCCAGTGGATCCGTTGATTCCAAATATCCTGCCAGCAGTCTCCTGTTGATTTGCCCCCCCCGCAATCACATCTGGCTTCCCATCGCCGGTGAAGTCTTCAACTCCAATGACCGAAAACAGAGGACCGCTATCCGGATTCCGACGCTCCCAAATGGAGATCCCTGTCAACCCGTTCAGGCAGTAGACCCGGACAGGGCCTGTATTATTGCCATCGTTACCGGTGCAAGCCAGCACATCCGGGTGTCCATCGTTATTGTAATCGTATTTTGCATTCACCTGGTAAACCCAGCCGCCTCCACCATATTCATGAGTGTCGTGTTTCCATATCTGTAGCCCTGTTTTTCCTGAAAGCGCCACGATGGAACGGTCGCCTCCCGTTGTGCCTGCAATCACATCGCGGTATCCGTCCCCGTTAATGTCTGCAATGGTTGTCAGATCATTTTGTTGATACACCGATCCAGCATAGTTTTCCGTTGCCCATAACACATCCCCCTGACCTGAGGCATTTCCGTTGAAACAGCGGATGTAGTAATCCTCCGACCCAACCAACACATCATCCACTCCGTCGCCTGTGATATCCTGAATGGGTGTGATGGCTTTCGGACTGTTGTCGTAGCCCCCGGTGATTGTATAATTCCACAATGGGGTTCCGATCGGATACTGGGTATCCACACCTGCACCCTGCAGGTCGATATCTACTGTATTTTGTCCCACGGCATCGGAAACAATGGTCAGCGTTCCGCTATAATCGATTCCCTCTTCGGGATGGAACCAGATACCAATTTGAATGGTAGTGTTGGAGGGTATCATTATGGGAAGAACCACCGATTCATCTACGATAAAATGCGGATCGCTCATATTCAGGGCAGTGATGGTCAGCGTAGAATTTCCGTCGTTGGTGACCGGCAGATACCATCTTGAATAGGCTCCTGCCCTGCGATTCCCCCAATCGTGGGAGGTGTACTGCAAGAAAATGTGCGGGCCGTTATAAACCCCCTGGCCGGTCAGGGTGACATTCACGGCCGGATTCAACGGATCGTTCGAGTTGATCGTGACCTGCGTGTTCAGTGGAGTTGCCGTAATTGGAGTATACGTTAATGGCACATCCACGCTATCCCCTGGGATGATGGTATAGGGTGCGACGAATGAGGTAGTTATGGGTTGTCCCGAGGGAATCCCGATGCTCGTTATGGTAAGGTCGGCAGTACCTGTATTCTGAACCTGACAGTTCCAGGTGGAGCTATTGCCAATGGTGACATTGCCGTAATTATGAGAGGTAACGGGAACGGTGATTGCCGGGGTGCCGGTTCCGGCCAGATCTACTTTGTATAAGGTGCTGTTCGATCCCAATGGTCCATCACAGTACCAGAGATAGGTGCCATCGTAAACTATGCCGGCAGGTCTCTGTGTTTCGCAGGCATGACTCTCCAGAACGGTTCCGGTAGTTGTAACCTTGTACAGCATATAGGCATAATAATCCGCAATCCAGAGATCGGGACCCTGCAGACAGATATCCCATGGCTGGTTGTTCGGAGGGGTGAATTGCGACAACACAGTTCCGGAAGCGTTGATCTTATAAACAGTTCCAGGATCAGGATAGTAGGTACAAACCCAGTAGTTGCCCGCATCATAGGCGATGCCCGACATATAATGATCAGGGAGGTTCAGCGTGGATACGGTCGTACCCGACATGGTAAATTCAATCGCAGTTGCAGGGACGGAAGTGGCGGTTACATGATCCGTTGTTACCAGATTCGGATCTTTATAGGTCAACCCGTAAGCGTCGCCAAAAGAGCCTGTGCATTGCAGCGAGTAGGTTCCGTTCCCGGGGTTGAACTTGTAGATCTGGTCGCCATTTGCACCATATATCCCAAAATAGATGTAGGTTCCGTTCCAAGCCAGGCCGGAGGCTTTTCCGGGAATGGAATAGGAGGCAACGATCGACCAGACAGTCGGTTGTTTGTTCTCCTGGCCGAATGAAGTCATGATGATGGCGTAGCATGCCAGCCATAAGATGACAAGGGAGCGAATAGTTGTTTTCATAATGGAAAATTTATTTACGAAATCTGTCTAATAGTGATTGGTCGTTGATCTCTTTGGAGAGACCTTCAATAATATCATAGGGAACCTCAAAAAGGTCTAGGATAATAAGGGCGTCCAGACAATAATTAAACAATGGGTCGATGTTAAATCCGATAATTTCCGCATTCACGCTGAGGTACTTTTTAAACAGAACCGGGGTTTTGTAAATGGGATCTATGCTGCTGACGAAACGGTCGAGGCGGTTCAGGTCCTTCCCCACGTAACTCAGGAAGAGGTGTTTATTGATTTTTCGCGGAACCCGGATAGTAAACGGTTTATTGGGGTGAATATATTCGGCAAACTCGGAGTTATAAAAATTCTCTTTCAGAAATTCAACCGCCAGCGCCTTGGAAACATCCAGGAACTCATTGCTCATACTTACCGGTCCGATCAGGTATCGGTATTCCGGGTTTTTGATCAGCAGGTAAAGAATCCCTTTCCAGAGCATAAAGAGCGACATGGTTTTTTTCTGGTACTCTTTGGCAATGAATGAACGTCCAAGCTCAATGGAGACACCCAACACCGTGGAGAAGTCGGGGTCGATCTGAAAAAGCGTACTGATGTAGAAACCGGGAATGCCATAACGTTCCAGGATCTCTCTCCCCTTTCCAATCCGGTATCCTCCTACAATGGTCTTTTCATCCTCATCCCAGATAAATAGTTGATCGAAAAACTGATCAAAATGGTCCAGGTCAAAGCTTTTGTTTGTTCCTTCTCCAACCAGCCGGTAAGTTATCTCCCGTAACCGACCTATTTCAGTAGTAATATACGGGATCCGTTCGGTTGGGGCACAGAATACCGACTGATTCTGGATCTGAAACATTTTGAACTCACTGGTGATCAATTCGATCTCATGGATCAGCTGATTCTGGGGAACGGGATCTATCACTGCTTCCTGATCTACACCCTTAAGTGCTACCGAAGCTTGCCGTTTGATGTTCGACAGCGGAATCCCCAGTGCATAGGTTTTCATCCGGAGAAATTTACCAAACTCCCGGACATCGTCAAATTCATCCTGTTCCTTGACCAGGATCGGTGTCCCGATCCGGATCCGGATGTTTTTTCCTTTTTTATTGAAGAGTTCTGATGGAAGCTTAACGGTCCGGAGAATCGGATGGATGATTCCCAGAAAATGGAAGAAGAGGCTGTTGGAGCCATCGAAGTAGACCGGAATCACCGGTACTTTCGCCCGTTTGATAAACTTTAGGATGGAGTGCTGCCATTCTTTGTCGGCCACCCCCCGGTACTGTAACTTTACCGAGGATACCTCACCGGCAGGAAAAATCCCGATAGGATGGCCGCTCTGGAGATGAATGTACGCATACTTGAGACCACCAAAACTGGACCTGACATCTTTGTACGTCTCAAAGGGATTCACTGCTAAAAAATATTGGTTCAGAGAATCCAGTTTGGTCAGTATAAAATTTGCCAGTACCTTAAAATCAGGCCTTACATCGGTAAGTATCTTCAGCAACAGGATCCCGTCAATTCCACCGTAAGCGTGATTGGCGACGGTGATAAAGGAACCTTTTTTGGGAATGTTCTCCAGTTCCTGCTCATTCACGGTAAAACTGATTTCCATGGTGTTGATGGCCTGTTGGATAAATTTCCTGGCCGGTAGCTGACAGATCTTTGAGTACTCTTTGTTGATCTTATCAAACTTGAGCAGTTTGAAAAGAAGTTTAGCCAGCGTCTCTCCGCCGAAAAACTGCAGGTATTTATTTGCTTCAACAAGTTGTTTCGGGGAGATCAGGTCCATGGATCGAGTCAGAAATTGATAAGGAATTACAAAGTTAGAATTTTCACGTAGCGAATCACCAAGTTCATCAAGTGACCAGATCAAAATCCATTTGTTTCTTTCCCAGGTCAATCCGTTTTACCCTGATCCTTACTTTGTTACCCAGCTTATACTGATATCCGTAACGCTGGCCAATCACTTGAAAGTTCTCCTCATCCAGGTAGTAAAAATCATCCTCCAGATCCCGCAGTCTCACCATTCCTTCACATTTGGTTCCGATGATCTCCACAAAAAGACCCCATTTACTCACGCCGGATATCAATCCGTTGAACTCCTGCCCCACTTTATCCAGCATGAACTCCACCTGTTTGTACTTCACCGACATCCGTTCGGCTTCAATCGCTTTCCGCTCCATCTCCGAAGAGTGGTCACACATCGGTTCATACACATCCTCTTTTACCGAGGGAGCTCCATCCAAATATTCCTGAAAGATCCGGTGTGCCATCAGGTCGGGATATCGACGGATAGGTGACGTAAAGTGGGTATAGAAAGGAAAAGCCAATCCGTAATGGCCGATGTTGTGAGTGGAGTAGTAAGCTTTGGCCATGGTCCGGATGGCAATGGTCTCGATCATGTTCTCTGTGCCGGTTCCCCTGATATCCCGAAAGAGGGTGTTAAAGGATTGGGCCAGAGCTTTGTTGGAGGTAAGGATCATACGGTATCCGAGTTTCTTAATGAAATCGACAAAGGCCTGCAGTTTCTCAGGGCTCGGCGTATCGTGGACGCGATAGACAAAGGTCTTCGGTGGCCGCTCTTCCTTCTTTTTGCCAACCCTTTCAGCGACCCGTCTGTTTGCCAGTAACATGAAATCCTCGATCAGTTTGTTGGCCTCTTTCATTTCGCGGAGATAGATCGCCAGGGGTTTGCCCTCACGATCCAGTTTGAACCGCACCTCCTGGGTCTCAAAATTGATGGACCCCTTCCGGAACCGCTCGGCCCTGAGCGCGGTGGCAATGGTATTGAATACCTTGATCTCTTCTGCATACTCTCCTGTACCGGTTTCAATGACCTCCTGTACCTCCTCATAGGAGAACCGGCAGTTGGAATGAATGACCGTCTTCCCGAACCACTCTTTGTATAGTTTTCCATTTTCGTCGAGTTCAAACACCCCTGAAAAACAGAGACGGTCTTTGTGGGGTTGAAGTGAACAAAGCTCATTGGACAATCGTTCGGGCAGCATGGGGATCACCCGGTCAACAAGGTAAATGGAGGTCCCCCGCTGATACGCCTCTTCATCAACCGCGGTACCCGGTTTGACATAATAAGAGACATCTGCTATATGAACTCCAACTTCCCAATGACCGTTCACAAGTTTCTGAAGGGAGATGGCATCATCGAAATCCTTCGCATCCTCGGGGTCAATCGTGATGGTGAAGATCTCACGAAAATCCTTTCTGGATCTGATCTCCCGTTTCGGAATATCTGCCGCGATAGCTTCTGCTTCTCTCTCTGTAGCTTTCGAAAAGGCTAGTGGAAAATCAAACTCGGCCAGGATCGACTGCATCTCCACCTGGTTGTCACCGGGTTTCCCAAGAACCTGGATGATCTTCCCGAAGGGGTTCTGAGAGTGTTCGGGCCATTCGCTGATGGCTGCAATCACTTTCTGTCCGCCTCGGGCGCCGTTCAAATTCTCCCTGGGTATGTATATATCGACCGGCATCGCAGCATTGTCAGGGATCACGAAAGCAATGTTCTTCGTGACCTCCAGAATGCCCACAAACTTCGTTTTGTATCGTTTGATGATCTCAACGATCTCCCCTTCCCGCTTCCTTCCCTTCCGGATAGGGAAGAGGGAGACCTTCACATAATCGCCATGCAGGGCATGACCGGTATTTCCGGCATTGATGTACACATCGCCCGATTTATCATCCGGGATCACATAGGCCTTCCCCGATTGTTTCATGTCAACCGTTCCGCTCATGTGGGTCGTCACCGACTTCTGGTACGGTTGTCCTTCCGGATTGACCCGGTATTTTCCCCGGTTGGATTCGATGAGTTCCCGGTTTCGGAACAGCTCTTCGATCAACAGCCTGACCAGGTCTTTTCCGGCCCGGTCCTCCACGCCGATCCGCCTGGAAACCTGCTTGTAATTCAGTGCGCTGTGAGGATTCTCCAGGTAAACCTGCTGGATGTTGTTGATAAGTGTACTCTTCTGATCGCCGCTAAGGCGTTGCTTTTTGGTCATTGGTTAATTGGTTATTGGTCAGGAGGTCAGACAATCATCGGTTATTTAATTCGTAATTCGTAATTCGTGATTTTGAATTAGTCCCCCATCGCCTCCAGTAACACCTTCGTATACTCCGATTTCGGGTGTACATAGATCTCCTCCGGGTCTCCCATTTCCACGATTCTTCCCTCTTTCATGACGATAAGGCGATCCGACATGTATTTAACCACATTCAGATCGTGTGAGATAAAAATATAGGTGAGTTGAAGTTCGCGTTTGAGGTCATTCAGCAGGTTGAGGATCTGTGCCTGGATAGAGATATCGAGGGCAGAAACCGATTCATCGCAGATAATCAGGCGTGGCTCTACGGCCAAAGCCCGTGCAATGCAGATCCGTTGCCGTTGTCCGCCCGAGAATTCATGAGGATAGCGGAAGTAGTGCTCCGGTTTGAGACCCACTTTCTGTAACAGCACGTTTACTTTTTCCGTTCGCTGGTGCCTGGTTCCGCTTAGATGATGAACTTCCATCGGCTCCCGTATGGCTTCGCCTATCATCATCCGCGGGTTCAACGATGAGTATGGATCCTGGAACACGATCTGCAAGTCTTTATGGAGAGATTTCAGTTGGCTGCGGGTAAGGGTGGTGATATCCTTGTCTTTGTAACGTATTCGTCCTTCCGAAGGGGGTATCAACCGCAGGATCACCCGTGATAAGGTGGTTTTCCCGCATCCTGATTCACCTGCAATCCCCAGTGTTTCACCCGGATAGAGTAAGAAACTGACATCCTCCAAAGCCCGCATTGACTCACGTTCGCCGTAAAGCCAACCGGATCCCTTTGAAAACTTTTTCCCGATATGTTCCACCTTCAGCACCGGCTCCTGGCTGTACAACTTTTTATGATCAGCTACTCGCTCCTCCCGGGAAATAATCTCATGCTGATCCGGGATGCGCGATGCGCGATCCGTGATGAGTGATTCTTCTTCGTCATTCGTCCCTCGTCCTTCGTCCCTCGTCACGGAACCCATATAGTCCCCCACCGTAAGTAACCTCCTCAGACGTACATCCAGTGGCGGCCGGCAGGCGATCAATCCCTGGGTATAGGGGTGTTGCGGATGTTCAAACACCCTGCGAACCTCCCCCTCCTCCACTATCTTCCCCTGGTACATCACTGCGATACGATCCGCAAACCGGGAGATCAGTCCCAGGTCGTGAGTGATGAACAGGATGCTCATGTTCCTTTTTTGCTGAAGTCGTTGAAGTAAATCGAGGATGGTTTTCTGTACCGAAACATCCAGAGCGGTGGTAGGTTCGTCGGCAATCAGCAGGGAGGGGTTACAGGAGATCGCCATGGCAATCATCACCCGTTGCTTCTGGCCGCCCGAAAGTTCATGAGGATAGGAACGAAAGATCCGGGGAGGTTCCGGCAGACGTACTTCACTGAAGAGTCCCAATACTCGTTCCCTGGCTGCTTTGTTGGAGATCCCAAGATGCCTTTGTAACGTCTCCGATACCTGTTCACCACAGGTAAATACCGGATTCAAAGAGGTCATCGGCTCCTGAAAGATCATGGAGATCGAACGACCACGGATCTTTTCCAGCTCTCGTTCCGGCAGGGTGTCAAGCCGCATTTCCTGACCGGAGGAGCTGATAAAACGGATTGCCTTCACAGTCACTTTTCCCGGCGGGTCGGGAATCAGCCCAAGGATCGAGAGGGCGGTGACAGTTTTTCCCGAACCCGATTCGCCTACAATGCCCAGAATCTCTCTCTTTCCCAGTTGGAAAGAAATATCATCTACGGCAATAGTTTCTCCGCCCTCAATTCTGAAACGAACAATAAGATGCTCCACATCCAGTAACGGATTTCCCGGCATATACGCTTGAAATTTATTGTAAACATACGAAAATTGCACACCATTGCACACCATTGCACATCATTGCACATCATTGCACATGATTGTCATTGCGTAGCGAAGCAATCACCTCATTTTTTTTTCATCCTGCCTTTAACCTTTTAGCTCTTTTCTGGATTAATGGGAAAAGAAAAGCTATGTGGATACATGATTTTATCTCGCTGGCCTATCCCAGAATATGTGCCTGTTGCGGGAATAGTTTGTGGAAGGGTGAAGAGGTGATCTGTACCTTGTGTGAGTACCGTTTACCAAAAACCTGGTACCACCTGGAGCATGACAATCCGGTCAGCCAGATTTTCTGGGGGCGTGCCCGGGTGGAAAGTGCTACCTCCTATCTCCATTTTAACAAGGGGAACATGGTGCAACATCTGATCCATCACCTGAAGTACCGGGAGCGGAAGGACGTTGGTGTGTGGCTCGGGTCTCACTACGGGACCTATTTGAAAAAGTCACTATTGTTCTGTTCCGCCGAGGCAATCATCCCGGTGCCGCTGCACCGGAAAAAACAACGGCTCAGGGGATTTAACCAGAGTGAACAGTTCGGAATCGGATTGGCTCTGAGTATGAAGCTCCCGCTGGAGGTGCAAACGCTTTACCGGAATTCTGTTTCTGAGACGCAGACCCGGAAGGCCCGGTACAAAAGATGGGAAAATGTTTCGGGAATCTTCGAGGTCCGAAACACCGGGAAACTGGCAGGCCGCCACCTGCTCCTGGTTGATGATGTGATCACCACCGGGGCCACCCTTGAGGCCTGTGTGCATGCTCTTTCTTCCATACCGGATGTCATGATCAGCGTGGCTACCATCGCTTCTACCCGGAACTAGAGATTCCCTGCAACCACCAGCGATTTTCGGAATTTCTTCACCACTCCTTGGGGGTGCAGCAGTTCGATGTATACTACATAGATGCCCATGGATGCCTTTGTCCGGTCTTCCCGGATCCCGTCCCATAAAAATTCATCACGCTGGCCGACCAGGGCGTTGGAGGCCAGGTGTCTGACCAGGCGTCCCGCTGCATCGTAGATCACAATGGTCGCCTGAAAGCCAGCGCCATCGAGGGTAAGGCTGATGGACACCACATCGTCGTGGCCGTCGTTGTCGGGCGAAAACACGGGGGGGCTGATGGTAACCACATCTTCTGTCACCCCGGAATCCAGCCACTGGGAATTCTCATAAGCAGGCGTGGCATACCCCGTGTTTTCGCCCGCAGAGTGCCAGTTTGACGGGTCTGTCGCTGCCCTTTCAGGACTGATCCGCTCCAGGGAAACCCCTTCGGCGGAAGAGAGTAACGGAAAGTGCATTTCGTTATGGTACACCATCCCATCAATCAGCTTTTCATCCCAGGAGCGGATCAGTCTGATGGAGCCGCTTTCGTTCTTCATGGAAGGAAAGGAGGCCATCTCCAGGAAATGATTGGGATTGGGTGTCTGATAGTGCTGTATGACGGTTTTCGCCTCGAAACAAACCGCGACAAAGTCAAACGGGAACATCAGGTAGGGTTCACTGGTCAGCAAGGTGGCTCCTGCTATTCCAGATGAAGAGCCCGTGTCAGAAACAAGGAATGCCAGTTCCATCAGGTCCACTACTTTGCTGGAACGGTTGAACAGTTCAATGAACCGGGAGGCCCCCGGATAGGGATCATGCAACACCTCGTTGATGATCACGTCATTTCTTTCCATGGTCACGGGGATAGCAGCCTGTGTGACCAGAGGTGTTTCGGCCGAATTTCCTGCACAATCGGTGATCACAGGCGAACCGGAAAGCGTATAGATGGTGCCTGGAGAAAACGGATCTGTGAAGGAAAGGCGGACCGACCGGTAGGCAGGGGAAACCGGTAACAGGGCCTCCGGATGAGTTCCTCCCGGTTCAACACTCCATGCAGAGGGATCAACCAATGTCATCGTATCCAGGGATTCTGAAAACCGGACCTCCCAGGTGTGACCATCAACAAAAAAACTCCGAAGCACCTCTGGCGCCAACAGGTCAGGATTGGCCCGGGTAACAGAATTTATCTGACCGGGAGTTCCTCCCCGTGGATCCTGAGACGTTTTCCAGTTCTCATCGCATCCGCATGGGTTATCCGGATCCACCATCTCCAGCGACCATCCACCATCTTCTTTCCACGACTCCACGATCCACCCGGGAACATAGGTCACGGTATGAATGACCTGCAAACGGTTGTTTCGCAGGACCAACGAGGCCCCGTTATTGGAAAGGCTGGAGCCCGATGTGAAGAGGATAATGGTTGGACCAAAGCCTGCCAGCATACTGTCGCAGGCCAGCAACAGGTACCCGTTGGCCGGAATTGAAACGGCGGGAAAGGTTTTCCGGTTACTGCCAAAATCAAAGAACCAGCCGGTCAGGTCGACGGGAAATCCTGTCCGGTTATACAGTTCCACATATTCCACCGGGGGTAATCCAACGGCTGGTTCCGGATCCATCATTACCTCATGGATGAGGATATCGAAAGCACGTGTATCAAACCGGGCAAACGCAACCAGGGTGTCGTGCATCCTGTTCCCGGACAGGTCGGTCAGGTTGACGATCCGCAGGGTATCGGTTACCTGCTCCGGAAAGGGTTGTTCAAATCTTAAAAGAACTCCGTTTGGCTGACCGGATGGAACTGTGGCTTCCGCCGGATGGTTCATGCCGCCCAGCAGTGTGTAGTTAGAGCTGTTCTGTGCTTCCGGTTGATCGAGAGCCTCTGAAAAAAGAAGTTGAATATGCAAGCTGTCAGGCAGCATCAGGGATGCCAGTGAAGGTGGAATGGTGTCGCGGATCACAGGTCCTACATAGACATCATCCATGTAACATTTGGAAGCGTTGCTGGATGTGTACTTGCACCAGAAGCCAAACCAGGAAGTGCTCAGCATACTGTTGTCGAACCACGAACCCTGTTCGGTAAAATTCTCTCCGCCTGCAGGGTCTATCCAGGCCTTCCATAGACCCATTCCATCGCGGGTAATTTTCATCCGCAGGGCATTGGTTGAATACGAAGTAGCGACATCCGGGAAACGATACAGGGGATGAACCTTCTCGCCGGTCTGTTTCAGGCACCAGATGCTGTCGCTGCTTCCTCCCACCTGCAGCAAATAGCCGTTCAGCGGTTGATCCAGTTCCATCCGGTCAGAGGTAAGATAGATCCTCATGAAGTTGTTGACCGAGGTATTGAAAGATAGTTTCACCCAGAAGTTCCATTCGGCTTCGTTCAACCAGCTGTTCGGAGTTGCCAGGAAAGAGGTATCGCTGCCTGCCCATTTCAAGTGAAGCTGTTTGGCGCTGTTCACCTCAAAGTGCAACGTGTCCCCTTCCCACCTGGGATTGTGCAAAAAGTCACCGTCTGAAAAATCATCAGATACCTGAGCCATCAGCGCCGGCGTTCCAGCCAGAATCAAACCATAAATAAAGAAAATAACGGTTTTCATAGCTTTTTCTCCATTAATCGGAAAACATGCTAAAAGGTTAAAAATTAATTCTAAATGCTAAATTCAAAATACTGATTTATGTCATTCGTCAACCTTGCCTAATCTTGTGCAATGATGGCAATGATGTGCAATGATGCGCAATATCCATTATCTTTGCTCCATGAAACTTGCTGTTGTTGGTGCTACCGGCCTGGTTGGACGGATGATCTTGAAGGTTCTTGAGGAGCGTTCATTTCCGGTCAACCAGATGATCCCTGTGGCCTCTTCCCGTTCAAAAGGGCAATCGATCCGGTTTCGTGAACAGGAATTCCGTGTTACCAGCCACCTGCAAGCAATCAGCGAAAAACCTGCCTTTGCGATCTTCTCTGCAGGGAGGGATGTCAGCCGCGAATGGGCCCCAAGTTACGTGGAGGCCGGTATCCGTGTGATCGACAACTCCTCTGCCTGGCGGATGGATCCGGCTATCCCCCTGATCGTTCCCGAGATCAATGCAGAGATCCTCACTCCAAATGATTACCTTATTGCCAATCCCAACTGTTCCACCATCCAGCTGGTGATGGTACTCGCTCCGTTGCATGCGCGGTATTCGATCAAACGGGTTGTCATCTCCACCTACCAATCGGTCACAGGGACCGGGGCCAGAGCGGTCAGGCAACTCGAGAATGAACGCAAAGGAATTACCGGCGACATGGCTTACCCCTATCCGATCGACCTTAACCTCTTTCCTCATGGAGGCGCCTTCCAGGAGAACGGCTATACGGCGGAAGAGATGAAACTGGTACACGAAACGCGCAAAATCCTGGATGACCCATCCATCATGGTCTCCCCCACCATCGTAAGGGTTCCTGTCATGGTAGGCCATTCTGAAGCGGTGAATATCGAATTTGCCACGGATTTTGACCTGCAGGAGATCTATTCTGTTCTTGCAGATACACCCGGGGTAACGATCCAGGACGACATTCAAAACAACATCTATCCCATGCCAATCCTGGCCGAGGGAAAAGATGATGTTTTTGTGGGACGAATCCGAAGAGATGAATCCCTGGCAAAGGCGTTAAACCTGTTTATCGTTTCCGACAACCTTCGAAAAGGAGCTGCCACAAACACAGTTCAAATCGCCGAACACCTCAGGCAATTCATGGGTTGACATACTGCTTTCCAATATCTCTCTGGCTATCTGTTATTTAAATCACAATGTTGAGATAGATCAATGGAATATTGATCCGGATCAAAAATTACATTGATTCAAATCAATATATTTCTATCTTTGCATTCCTCGAGTTATTGAGATAATTGGAATGGCATGAACAAGATGCAGGAGTCGGAGAATTGCAGGAACTGTAACCACAACTCATCCATCTTCAGTAGCCTGACTCCGGATGAGTTGGAGCAGATCAACCAGGGACGTTATACGGTGCATTACAAAGCAGGCGAGATTCTCTTCAAGCAAGGAACTCCTTCGCCCCATTTTGTATGCCTCACCAAAGGGCTGGCCAAGTTATATATTGAGGGATACGGAAAGAATCTGATCCTGGCCCTGGTGAAACCTATCGATTATATTTTTGGTCCGGGAACCTATGTGGATAACCGCCACTATTATTCAGCAGCAGCTGTGGAAGAGACGACCGCCTGCCTGGTGGATGTCAATATTTTCAAACGACTGATCAAGCAAAACCCGGACTTTGCAGAAGAGTTTATCAGGCGTGTATCCCTCCAGGCTATTTTCAATTTCGACCAGGTAGTAAGCCTCACCCAGAAACAGATGCCGGGACGGATTGCCGATGTACTTTTCTACCTGCGGGAAAAGATTTACGGAAAAAATCCTTTCGAGATCACGATTTCCCGGCAGGACCTGGCCGACCTCTCCGGGATGTCAAAAGAGAGTTCCATCCGCATTCTGAAAGAGCTGAAGGAGGAAAGGATCCTGAGGGTAAACGGCAATACCATTGAGATCCTGAACGAAAAGCAACTCCGGCAAATCAGTCAGACCGGCTAAGAGATTATTGATTCTCAGTTCTTTTGCTGGTTTCTGGTAATTCCATATCCTTTCAGTTAATGATATATGTCAATAAGAAAATTGACCTGAATCAATTTTATCAGGATATATATCACTATCCGGATGAATAAATCTCACCTGTTTGTTAATCAACTAACACAAGGAACTTCTCTATTTTTGTCCTCAGACTAAACGCCTATACCCGTTTCTGTTATTGAGAACAAGTGAATATTTAACAAAAACCAAAAACAGTATGAAAAGAGTATTAACCTATTTGTTTGCTGCCGGGATGATGATTTCCGCGGCAAGTTTACTATTTACCAGCTGTACCAAGGAAGGTCCGCAAGGTCCTCCGGGAGCAGCTGGTAAAGATGGTACGGATGCCAACGCAACCTGTACACAGTGTCACAACTTCTCGGATGACATTGTCGCAAGGATCTTCCAATATGACGCTTCACAGCACGCAACCGGAGCAGTTACAACAAGGAACCAATCAGGTTGTGCAGGATGCCATACAGGCCAGGGCTTCCGCGAAATTATTATCACCGGTAACCCCGACACTGAAGCGACGATCCAGAACCCGGTACCGATTGGCTGCCGCACCTGTCACATGATCCACGACACCTATACCGCTAGTGACTGGGCGCTCCGCACAGTAGCTCCGATCACGCTTCGGATGAATGGTCAAACACTGGATCTGGCATTCGATGGTGGTGTATCCAATCTTTGTGCCGTTTGCCACCAGCCGCGTGCAAGAACACCTTGGCCCGCTGTTGGCGGAACAGAACCAATGGTAATTACCTCAGGCCACTGGGGACCGCATTACGGAACACAATCTGTTATTTTAGCCGGTATGGGTGCTTTTGAAGGTATCAATGGTAAAATAGCTTTCCCGAACTCACCACACCGTAACATCGCCTCCTGCGGAACCTGCCACATGGCTGACGCTTATTCAAATCTCTCGGGTGGTCACACCTGGTGGATGACGGATGAAAACGGCAGAGAAAACACTGCCGGTTGCGAGGCTGCAGACTGCCATCCCGATATTGAATCTTTCGACTATGACGGTGTGCAGACTGAAGTGGAAGAAAAGATGCACCATCTTGCCGATCTTCTTGAGACTGCAGGCTACATTGATGATACCTGGCACATCATCCCGGGAACTTATGCTCAGAACGACCTCTGTGCTATCTACAATTTCTTCCTGGTAGAGTACGATCGTAGTTTAGGCGTTCACAATGGCAAATACACGATTGCTATTCTCGATGATGGTATTGAATATATGGAGGCCAAAAAAGGCATTTAACCCATATTTCAATAAAAAAAAGGCTTCAGATCTGAATTCTGAAGCCTTTTTTTATAACTTTAGCACTTCAACTAACAAAAACCATTTCATTATGCACAAGAGGAAAATCTTTTATGTAATCATGCTGATGGCAGGTATGGTTACGCTTTTTTCGTGCGAATACGAGAAAATCGTTTACGATGTCCCGGATCCCACCATCCAGGTCAGCTATGCCACCGATATTCAATCCATTTGGAATAAAGGATGCGTAGGATGTCACGGCACCGGGCAGAATACCCCGGATCTGACAGCTACGAATTCCTATAACGCCCTGATTAATGGAGGATTTGTCGATACGGCAGCACCTGACCAGAGCGTCATTTATACCTCCATGATATCCGGAGGATCCATGGCCCCTTACACCAATGCCAAAGATGCAGGAACAGTATTGATCTGGATCCAGCAAGGCGCAAAGAATAATTAACGGAGTTTGTATCACGTAACACGATTGAATATGATAACAGCAACACATATGAAAAAAAGTCTCCTCGTTTTACTCCTGCTCCTTGTCGGATTTGGCACTGTTCTTGCTCAGGAACCTGAAGAGGAGAAGGCAGAGAAAAAACCTCTTGAGCGGGCACCCTTTGAAAGCGGCATTTTTATGGATGATCAAACCGTTAAAACCTATCCGTCGAACACCCTGGAGTTTGTCCTGCAACACCGGTTCGGGACGATCCAGAACGGATTCACCGACCTCTTCGGGATCTGGGGTGCAACCAACATCCGGATGGCGTTGAATTACAGCCTCACCGATAACCTGATGATCGGATTCGGTACCACCAAAAACAACCGGTACCAGGATCTATCCCTGAAGTACACCTTCTTCCATCAGCGTAAAGGTGGTTTCCCGCTAACCATTGGTTATTATGGGAACATGGCTCTGAGTGCCACTGATAAATCCAACTTCGGAAAAGATTATGCGTTTGTTGACCGCTTCTCCTATTTCCACGAGCTGATGTTTGCCCGCCGTTTCTCCCGGGCGATCGCCATGCAGCTGGGATTTGCTTACGTCCATTATAACAAGGTAGATACCGCCATCAAGAACGATGCCTTTTCGATCTCCGCGATCGGACGGGTTAAGGTAAGTCCGCAGACCTCTATTGTATTGAGTGCTGAGCTTCCCCTGATGCTTGGTTACGATACGCCTTTCATCCTGAAATACGGACAAAAAGGGATCTACGACGGTCCCAAGTCACCGAAGGCAAACATCGGGTTGGGTGTCGAGATTTCAACCAGTACGCATGCGTTTCATATCTTTATCTCTGCTGCCCAGGGGATTTTGCCCCAGGATATCGTCATGCATAACCAGAACGATTTCTTCAACGGAGCAATCATGTTTGGATTTAACATGACCCGTTTATGGAACTTTTGAAACCAACTAATGTTTAACCAATAAATACCAAAACCCATGAAAAAAACATTGATTTACACGTTTACCTGTATGATTGCCTTCTTTTTTGTGACCGCTCTCTATGCTCAGGACGCGAAACCCTGGACCATTCCCGCCAAGTACAAAGCCATGAAAAGCACTGTGAAGGCAAGTGATGCCGGTGTGCTTGCCGACGGAAAAATGCTCTGGTCGAAATTCTGCAAATCCTGCCACGGAAGCAAAGGCCTTGGTGATGGCCCGAAAGCCGCTATGTTGAAGACCTTCCCTGGAAATTTCTCTACCGCTGCTTTTCAGAAGTACTGTGACGGAGAAATCTACTACATGTCATTCGTAGGCAGAGACGAGATGCCCAATTTCGAAAAGAAGGTCACTGCTGAGGCTGATCGCTGGGCACTTGTAGCCTATATGCGCACCATGAAGAAATAGCATTGCCAACCATGAACAAAAAGGATGCTAATGAGACACCGTTGATTTAGCGTCCTTTTTCTTTTTACACATGTAAATAGTTAAATAAATTCGGTATGATGAGAGAAATATACATCAGGCCCTCGTGGCTTGTCATTATCCTCATTCTTCTGGCTATCATCATCTTTGCCTTTGACTACTCGGCAGGGCCACTCAAATACGAAGATACCGGGAAGGCCAGTCTGGCCGTTCCGGAAGAGATCAATGTAGACCATTCTCAGTTTCCCAACGCAGAAGAGAACCAGAAATGCTTTCAATGTCACGGCCAGTCTAAGTACACTTACGAAAATACAGAACAGGGCCGGATGGTCAACGAGCGGATGTATACCACGTTGATTATCTCTCCCAACGATTATTACATCTCCAACCACAAGTCCTTCAAATGCACCGATTGCCATTCCGCGGAATATGAAAAATTTCCCCATGCAGGAATCCTTCGCATGGAATACAAATACACCTGCCTGGATTGCCATGAAGGGGATGAAACCTATGCTCATTTTTACTTTGAAGAGATAGATACCCAATTCATGGCGAGTGTCCATTCAGAAAAACATAGCGATGATTTTACCTGCTGGATGTGCCATAATCCACATACCTATAAGATCAACGCACGAACCAACGAAAATATCAGGGAGGTCATCATCTATGATAACACCATTTGTCTCGATTGCCACAGTGATTACAGGAGGTTTCAGCTTCTGACTGAGCGGGAACGTCCAAATCTTATCCAGAGCCACGACTGGTTGCCAAACCAGGAGTTGCATATCACCTCTGTCCGTTGCATCGAATGCCATACAGAACGGTCGGCCGACAGTGCCCTGGTTGAACATAAAGTGTTACCCAAGGAGCTTGCTGTCAAAAACTGCAAAGAGTGTCACTCCAGCAAACCCGAGCTGCTCGCTTCTTTATATAAGTACGAAGCCCAGGAGGTGCGCAGCAAAGATGGATTTTTCAGGGGGATCACCACCAGTGATTCTGTCGTTATCGGGGCCAGCCGGAATCAAACCCTGAATATTATCAGTCTGTTAATTTTTGCAGGTGTAATTGCTGGCATTGCATTTCACACCATTTTAAGAATGATTAAAAAATAACCATCTATGGCTCAAGAAAGACTCTATCTATATCCTGTATGGCTCCGGTTCTGGCACCTGGTGAATGCTCTGCTTTGCCTGATCCTTATCATTACAGGGATCAGCATGCAGTTCTCTGCTCCCTCGGTAGCCCTGGTTAATTTCGATACTGCCGTAGCTATTCATAACATAGCTGGTATCATCCTAACGATAAACTATGTCATCTTCTTTATCGGTAATTTGTTTGCTTTTAACGGAAAACAATATCAGATTGAGTACAGGGGGTTATCGTCACGTCTGATGAAACAGGCACGGTACTATGCATTTGGGCTCTTTAAGGCTGCCCCTCCCCCCTTTCCCATCAGCAAGGAGAACAAATTCAACCCGTTACAGCGATTTTCCTATGTCTTCATCATGTACCTGTTTGTTCCCATCGTATTCATCACGGGCTTTGCCCTGCTCTATCCTAATACGATCCCTACTACCGTTCTTGGAACCAGTGGTCTTCACCTGACCGACCTGTTCCATATCATCTCCGGATTCGTCATCACGGTCTTCATGGTCGTTCACATCTACTTCTGTACGATCGGGAAACATCCGGGAGTCAATTTCAAAAGCATGATGAATGGATACCATGAAGCCAATTAAATAGATAACCTATAAAACCTATATCCGTGAAAAGAGAATCAGACGACAATCCCAAAAAGAGTTCCCGAAGGGAGTTCCTGAAGAAAAGCCTGATTACAGGCGCCGGGGTGGTAGCTACTGGTGGATTGGTTGAAGCCTACCTTGACACTCGTGCTGCAGAAACAGGGAATAAAGTCAAGGTACTTACTACCGGCGGTGAGATTGTTGAGGTTGATAAAGCACATATTCGTTATCCGCGTGTCTCCAGGAAAGAGTCCCGTAAGGGGATCCCGGGGAAGAAGTTTGTCATGGTGATCGATCTGGCCCGCTGTAAGAATGCCCGCGCCTGTGTGGAGAAGTGCCAGGAGGGGCACCATCTTCCCAAAGACCAGGAATTTATGAAAGTATACCTGTTACAGGATACGGAATACACCGCTCCTTATTGGTTCCCTAAACCGTGTTACCATTGCGACAACCCGCTTTGTGTATCCGTTTGTCCGGTGGGAGCTACCTACAAGAGGAGCGACGGGATTGTGCTCATTGATACCGACCGTTGCATCGGGTGTAAATTCTGCATCACGGGTTGCCCCTATTCTACCCGTGTTTTTGCCTGGCGACACTACGAGGAGTACGATGAAGATACCCAACCCTATTCACCGGAAGCAAGCAGTCCCGGCGTGGAGGGAACCGTTTCAAAATGTGACTTCTGCCCTGACCTGATCCGGGTGGGAGAATTACCTTACTGTGTGGCCTCCTGTCCGATGGGAGTGATCTATTTCGGAGATCTCGATGAGGATGTCGTTACCAACGGAACTGAAACCTACCAGTTCAGCCAGCTGATCCGTGATCGTGCCGGATACCGCTACCTGGAGGTTTTGGGAACTCGTCCCAGCGTCTATTACCTGCCGCCTGTTGAGCGTCAGTTCCCGGTAAATCGTGGGTTTGACGGTCTTGATGAAGAGGTGGAAAAGAGGTATAAAAACACACCATACGTTATGAAACAAAAGAGGAAATAATCATGGCAAAGGAAAATGAATCAACTCTTCTCCAGGAATTTGCGCCACAGATCGAGCGAACCAATTTCATACAAGCCATCTGGATGTTTTTTTTGGTCGCTGTTATTGCTCTTGGTTTCTATGCACTCTATCTACAGATCGCGGAGGGACATGTGGTCACGGGAATGCGCGACAACGTCGTGTGGGGAATCTACATTGTCAATTTTATCTTTTTCATGGGTGTCAGCTATGCGGGCGCTCTGATTTCAGGAACCCTTCATCTGTTCCGGGCCGAATGGCGGAAACCGATCATCCGGATGGCAGAATTCATTACCATCATCGCCTTGCTGATAGGCCCCTGCTATATCCTGCTGTGTATCGGACGCCTCGACCGGTTGCAGTACCTGGTGATCTTCGGCCGGATCCAGTCTCCGATCACCTGGGACGTTATTGCGATCTCTACCGACATCTTCGGCTGTTTAATCTTTCTCTACCTGGCCATTCTAAGAGATATTGCAGCGATCCGTGATTTTCAGGAGATCCGCCTTCCCAAATGGAAACGGAAATTATATACCATCCTGGCGCTCGGATATACCGGAACACCTGAGCAAAAGGAGCGTCTCCACAGAGCTACCGACATCATGGCAGCGATGGTCATCGCCATTGCGGTCATCGTGTATTCCGTCCTTGCATGGATCTTCAGCGTAACCCTCCAGCCAGGGTGGCACAGTACCATTTTTGGACCCTATTTTGTGATTGCAGCAGTGTTCTCCGGATGCGGGGTGCTGATCGTGGTCATGTGGTTGTTTCGAAAGATCTACCACCTGGAGAAATATATCACGCGAAAACACTTCGTTAATGTGGGTGTTCTGATGCTGATCCTGGCGGCCCTATTCGGGTACTTTACCTTTAGCGATTACCTGACGAAATGGTATGGCTCCGAACGAAACGATGAACTCCTGATCAACCTGCTCTTTGACGAATATTACTGGCTGTTTATCCTCTCTAACTATGTGGGGGTGTTGATGCCAATGATCGTGGTGGGGCTCCCAAAATTACGCACCATCAACAACATTACCATCTCTGCTGTAATTGTGATCCTGGCGCTCTGGATCAACCGGTACCTGATCGTAGTCCCCACCCTTGAGTCACCATACCTTCCTATTCAGGACTCCCGGCCTGCATGGCTCTTCTATAATTCCACCTGGGTGGAGTGGGCGTTAACCGCTGCCGGCGTTGCTTTTTTCGCGTTGGCTATGACGATCGGATCCAAATTCATCCCAATCATCAATGTGAGTGAGATGGCAGATATACCACCATCGGAGGAAGAAGAAATCCTAGCGTAAATGATATTTAACCAGCATATCTCCGGCCCCATGAAAAAGTTCACATTTGCTCATCTGCTCTGGTTTATTTCCATCCTGATGTTCCTTCCTCCTGCGCTTTCCGCCCAGGAAGTGACCGAAGCAGAGGAGGTGGAACCGGTTGACACATACCTCTCACTGATAGCAACCTATACCTCTAATGATACGGTGGTCCTTACAGCAACCCTTTACATCCGGAAAGGCAGGGAGCGCATCGACCTTCAGAACGCGCCGATTTCTTTTTCCGTTTCAGGCAACAAAGAGCAAATGGAAGTGGGGGAAGCATTTACCGATTCTACCGGAACAGCCCAGGTCATGGTTCCTGTATCGTCAACCCTCTTTCGCGACGAAGAGGGTCTGATTACTTATATGGCTGATTTTGAGGGAACTGAAAAATACCTCTCCGCTTCAGAAATGTTTATGTCGAAACCGTCAAAGCTGGAAGTCGCTTTCTTCCTGGAGGATTCAATCAGATACATTCGTGTTACAGGTCTTCAATTCTCTTCGAATGGAGAGACTGAACCCATTATGGAAGAGACGGTGCTGCTTTTTGTCCCGGCTCTTTTTCGTCCTCTGCCCATCGGGGAGGTCTGGTTGGATGAAGAGGGTTCAGGATCGATCGAATTTCCCATAACCATCATTGGCGACTCCCTGGGGAACATCAAGGTAATTGCCCGGATTGACGAACACGATTCCTTCGGTTATGTGAAAGGAGAAGGCACCTGTGGCTGGGCGGTTCCGAAGCACCTCCTGAGTCAGGATAAACCAACCCGTGAACTTTGGACACCGGTGGCCCCCATCTGGATGATGATCACCTTACTTATTTTGCTGGCAGGGGTATGGGGACACTATATCTATGCCGTCATCGAGCTGATCAAGATCAGGAGGAGCGCTAAAAAAGAATCATTCGAGGAAAAAGACTGGTCTAATTATTCGTAGTTTTGCGAATAACATGATGCCTCTTTTTTCCATTTCCGGTACCGTGATTAAAGGAAGCCAACTGGGAAGGAAACTGGGTTACCCTACGGCCAACCTGGATCTTCCTGATGCTTACACGTATTATAGCCTCACCGGTGTCTATGCTGCTAACGTTGAAATGGAAGAGGTGATTTATCCGGGGATGGCAAACATCGGTTTCCGCCCAACATTGTCCCAACCCTCTTTTACTGTGGAGGTCAACATCTTTGATTTCAACAGGGATCTCTACGGGAAAACGATTACCATTCATTTTCTGGATAGGATCCGTGATGAACTGCGATTCAACTCCCTGGATGAACTGGTGACACAAATGGAAAAAGATGAAACGGAGATTCGAAAAATTCTGTCAGTCACTTTCAACCCGAATGCCGACTCCCAGTAAACCTGGTGTTTCTATTCGTGGGATCAGGTTCTCCAGTTCGATGAGAAGCACCCCCGTTTTGTTAATATAGAGCTCATTTTTGAGTACGATTGTTACATCACAAAAGCCCTCATCGCAGCTTCCCAGAAATTTACCTTCGGCATCCATAATCTTCATTTGAAACTCCCTGATTCGTTCTTCCCCGGAAGGGGTATTCATGATCATGTTGAAATCTAGTGATTTATAAGGAAAATCATGGTTGTGTCTGGCAAAAAAAACAATTTTGTAAGGAGTTTCAGCCTGTTCAACCGGAATCTCAAAACTCAGAATATTGAACCGTTGCCATACCTGGTTCGGAAATGGATAGTAAACCTCATTGGGCTGATCAGGTTGACATCCCGTCCACATGAAAAGAATAATCAGGTAAATCAGGAGGTGGATTTTTTTCATTGTTCCTTTTCAGATACCGGAGCGGAGGATGCCGGAAACCGGATTGTAAAGGTAGTTATTTTACCAGGATCGGAGGTAAACCGGATGGATCCTCTCACAGAATGAACTATTTCCTTCACGATAGCCAACCCGAGACCGGCTCCTCCGCTACGGGTGGTAAAATTGGGTTGAAATATCTTATCCGATTCCTCTTTTTGTATCCCTTTCCCATTATCAGAAATTCGAACAATATGCTCACTCCCCTCCGTGTCCGTTTGCAACACAATCCTCCCGTTCATTGCTGGCAGGACTTCTATCGCCTCTATCGCATTATTTATCAGATTGCTGCACACGCGTAGAAGTTGCCTCCTGTCTGCATATACCCATTTGACCGATGAGGAGGGATGAAACGCTATATGTATGGATGAAACATCCTTATACATCATCAGTGATTTTCTTACCAGCGCATCCAGATTTATGGTTTCGTTTTCCGGTTCCGGCATCCTGGCAAAATAGGAAAATTCGGAGGCAATCGCACTTAGCGTGTCGATTTGTGCAATCAGTGCTTCCGAGAACTTTTTCAACCGGGTACCCCAGTCTTCGGCTTGATCTTCCCAGGCCTTTTGCAGGTACTGGACCCCCAGCCTCATTGGCGTCAGCGGATTCTTTATCTCATGGGCCACCTGTTGTGCCATTTCCCGCCAGGCAGATTCCCGCTCCGAAACAGCAAGTCTTTCCGCGCTTATGGACAATTCGTCAAGCATCCGGTTGTATTCCTCTACCAGTTTTCCAATCTCATCTTCGCGTTGCCATATCAGTTTATCATTGGTTTTTCCGATGCGGATCCGGCCAATCCGTTCGGCCAGTAATTTCAGTGGAGAGGTAATGTAGTTGCTTACCAGGTATGTCACCACTACTCCCAACAGAATAAAGAGGACATAGATATTGATAAAAGCTACCAGAAAGGTGGATATTTCCCGTTTCAGATCATCCTGCCTGGAAAAATAGGGCAAATTGACGTAGCCTAGCAGTTTTTTTTGCGTGTTGTAAAACGGCACATAGGCCGAAATGTAACTTAACTCTCCAATGTGTTCAATCTGGACAAACATGGAAGTTCTCTTCTGATGAAGCCGCTGGTAGGCCTGCCGGTTGATCAGGTCCGAAATCAATCCTTCTTGGAATATCCTGGGGCGGGAAGATGCCAACAGGATTCCCCTTGGATCGTACAGGTTGATGTCAGAAAAAAACACATTGGAGAACTTGATCAGGATATTTTCAAGCTCTTCTCCCCCTGCATCCTGAAGATCTTCTAACCCATCAAATTTATGCTCCACCTCTATGAGGATCGACAATGTTCTCTCCAGCAGGTTTTCTTCATTTTTCTCACTATTCAGCCAGGTGAGGTAGATCATCATAAGCACTCCGGTGATTATGAACAGGGTGATGATCATGCCCAACATGGATAGTTGAAGCTGGTTCCTGAGTGAACGGATGGTGAGGGACCTGAGCTCACGCATAGTCAGGAGGCTGTATCCAACTGTAAATAAAAGTACCAGCAGGATCAACAGGTATGAAAAAGGGGAGATGATATTCAGGAAGGTGGGAAGCTGTTTGCTGATCAACAAAGACTCTTTTTCGTTTATCCGGTACAGAAAATGGTCCATCTGATCCGGCGCCGGGTAGAGGGTTCCTGTTACCGTATCGACATAGTCGTTGAGTTTAAATCCATATACATACTCCCCTACCCTGTGAATCAGTTGATTATCCTGAAAAAAGGCATAGGAATAATCATCCGGGTCAGGAACATCATATGTTCTTCGGTCCACCAATAATTCGGGGTAACCCAAATCCTTATACGTGCTTCTGGAGCTGATTTCCAGGTAAAGGATTGACTCATAACCTGATATGGGAAGCCGCGCTAAGTAATTTTCATTGCCATAGCCATAATCGAGAAAATAAATCCCCTCCTGGTTTTGTTGTCCAAATGATGAAATTACATCTTCGAAATAACCTGAGCATCCAACTACGAATCCCTGAGGCTGGATTCGTAACGTCTTGGAAGCCCTGCATACCGTAACCTGTATATTGAAATTATTCCAGTACTCCTTGAAATAATAATCCAGCAGGTAAGATGACACGCTATCGTCTATCACCTGTTGATCAGCTTCACTTCCTGCACCAGCCAGGATTTGTTGTACCATCGAATCGGTTTGTATCAACCGGACAGATTGCTGCAGGAGCAGTTCTGTGACCGGGTTTTGGCGGGTAGCCAGCCTCATGGCTATCAGTTCACGCCGCTCCTTTTCACGTTGATCATTTGCCCGGTTCAATACGACTGTGGCGCATGCAGCAAAGAGCACCATCGCCAGGAAAAACCATGCAAATGGAAACCTGGTTCTCTCTTTCTCCTGAAGTAATAAGTCTGCCTGGATTTCCGGAATGGTCAAACGCAATGTAAAGAGAATCCAGGCCATAGCAAGAAATCCTATGGACGCAAAAGCCGGTGCGCTATCCCAGGTAAGACGAGATATGTTTTCTAAATTCATGGGAAGTGTAGAGTGTATCACCAGGCTGTGGACACCTGACATGACCATCATCAGCACAATCAAACTGATGAAAAAGCGGATAACTACCTGAACAGACCTTCTCCATTTTAAACGTCGATCATCAGTTGGCCGGGTTGGCCAACGACGATAAAACAGGTAAGCAATGAACAGTATCAACAAGCTGTTGATCAGAAAATCTCCTAATGACGGGAAGAGCCAGGATGAAGAATATAGGACGGGGCCAAACAGCTCAGATTGATAGAGTGCTTCAGGCCAATGCAGGAAAAACTGCAAACCACGCAGGATAAGGATATCGGCAATCAGGATTAAAAAAAGCCAATACTTGTTACGGATGATATGTTTCAGGCGGATTGAAAATTGGAATAAGAAGGCAATGAAGAAAAGATAGGCAAGCATCAATATGAGGATCAACCAGTTTTGATCGTGCCGGAGAGATAATTTTTCGGGTATCTCCAGGGAACATAAAAAATTACCCTGGCTGGAATAGACATTATAGAGACCCTCCTGCAGTGAAATCTTCACCTCTTCCGGGACCTGAATCATCCCTGTATATTTGTTTCTGAGGTATTGATTTAAAAAGGGATATTCCTGTTTTACCAAACAGAGACCGGCGACTGTAAAGATCCCTTTCCTGAAAACGGAAAGTTCAAACCATCCGTTTGCCAGTCTGATGATGACCGGGGCAGCAGTCAGATCAGGGAATTCGGAGATGGAGAACGGGACCGTGTTATCGGACCAGTAAACCAACGAATCCTCCTGGTAAATGAACAGGGTCGTCTCCCGGTCATTCGGTTCCGGAATGGCAGCCAGTTGTTCTTTCGTCAAAGGAGAGGTAGAATCCTGCAGAAATTCCTCTGAAATAGCTCTCACCTCATCATAGATATGCTCTTCGTGTTCCTGTAGAAAGGTTTCAAACCGCAAACGAATCTCTTCCGGATTTTCTCTTGCCTTTTCCTGCCAGGGAACCGCCACGAGGAAGAGGATTGCCAGGAGCCCAAGTATCAGACAACTCACGGAGGAAGCGTTTCTAGCTGTAAAGAAATTTTTCATTAATTTGTTGAATATCAGAATATTATGAGTGTTTTCAATTGGAGCTTTATGAGCCGGTTTCACCAGTCATTCCATCTGAAATATTCATTCAGGGGTTCAGATCGTTCTAAGGCCTAAAATTAAGAAATTTTGTGTTTCATGATATAGATCTCACTTGAATGTCCGGTTTGAGGATTCCTTGCCTTGTAGTTTGATTTGATACCACGAATAAAGGCCCTGAAATAATCGGGTGAGCTATTTTTATATTTCTCACTCAGTAGTGAAATATAATATGCATCCAGTTTTTGCGGAAGTACCTTTATACAGGAAAGATCATATTTATTTGCAAGGGCGTTGAGAGTATTCCGCGTGAAGTGAAAAATATGTCTGGGAAGATCATATGCAGCCCAGAACGTTCCATAGTATGTTGCGTCGTATGAATTACAATTTGGTAAAGCCACAATAAGTACTCCATCGTGATTCAGTATGCCGGTTATTTTTTGAAGGGTTTCATCAAGCTTGTGAATGTGTTCCAACACATGCCACAGGGTGATACAGTCGAATCGACGGGCGGGTGTTATCCCGGTCAGAAAATCTGCTTTCACATCAAGCCCGTACCTTTTTTCAGCAAATTCCCTAGCTTTCCCGGAAGGCTCTGTACCCTCGCAAAGGAGCCCCTTTCGATGGCAATAATAAAGGAATTCGCCAGTCCCGCACCCTATATCCAGAATGGAAATTCCATCAAAAAATCTCCTGACAATCCTGAATTTTGCACGAATTGTAAAATATCGGGCAATCCCATAAAGCGTAGGTATGATCCCTCCTCTACCCGAATTGTGTGATATGTACTTATCCGTTTGATAATACGTTTCAGCTGATGCAACGGTTGGGCGGGGATTGGTAAACCGGAAGCCACATAAGAGGCACTCCACGATGTCAAACTTCCTGTGGGTCAGAAAATAATCTTCTCCAGTCAGGTACAGCTTTTGGTCTTGATTGTAACAAAGTGGACAGGCTGTAAGTTTTTCATTCATAACTTCACGTTTCACGTGGAACAATCACCTTCCCAGGTGTACGATCAATACAGAAATATCCGCTGGGGATACCCCGCTGATTCTTGCAGCCTGTCCGATGGTTCCCGGTTTAATCTGCGACAGTTTTTCCCTTGCTTCAGATGATAGTGATTTCATCTTATGGTAATCAAATGCTACATCCAATGGCATATTTTCAAGCCTTGAAAGTTTATCTGCGATCTCCTTCTCCTTTTTAATATACCCGTCATATTTGATCAGTAATTCAGCCTCTTCCAGGGCCTCCTCTACAGGCCCGGACAGCTTTTCCATAAAACCGGAAACAACATTCAGATCCCTGATCATATCCTTAATAAATAGTTGAGGTCGTAATAACAAGGTTGCCAGTTTTGTGCTTTGTTCCAGTGGTGCGGTTCCGCATCTGTTGAGCATGGAGTCGGCCTCCTCCGGTGAAATACTGGTCTGCTTTAAAAACGTACTGATCTTGTCAATGGTCGCATATTTCTTTTTTAATTTTTTCAACCTCTCATCCGAGGTAAGTCCAAGTTCATGAGCCGTTGGGGTCAACCTGTAATCGGCATTATCCTGGCGTAGCAATATCCTGTATTCTGCTCTTGAAGTGAACATCCTGTAGGGTTCATCTGTCCCTTTGGTGATCAGATCATCAATGAGCACGCCAATGTAAGCTTCCGATCTTTTTAATACAAAGGGCTTCTCATGATTCTTTTTCAAGTTGGCATTGATTCCGGCCATAAAACCTTGTGCAGCTGCCTCCTCGTACCCTGTGGTTCCGTTAATTTGACCGGACAGGTAAAGATTTTCAATAACCTTCGATTCCAGTGAAAATGAGAGCTTGTGTGGTGGAAAATAATCATATTCGATCGCATAGCCCGGCCTGAAAAACCGGGCATGTTCAAATCCCTTTACTTTCCTTAAGGCTGAAAATTGAACCTCTTCAGGTAGGGATGAGCTGAATCCGTTTACATAGTACTCAACTGTATCCCATCCTTCTGGTTCAATAAACAACTGGTGTCGCTCTTTGTCAGAAAACCGCTCTATTTTATCCTCTATGGATGGACAATACCTTGGTCCGGTGCCTTTGATCCGTCCTGTAAACAAGGGTGATCTTTCAAATCCAGATCGCAATAGGTCGTGAACCTCAGGAGAAGTAAACGTCAGGTAACAACTCCTCTGTTTCAACAGTTTCGGACTGTCTAAAAATGAAAATTTTCCCGGCACAGCGTCACCTGGTTGCTCTGTCATTTTAGAAAAATCAAGGGTACGGCCATCCACCCTGACAGGAGTCCCCGTTTTCATTCTATTTGATTCCAACCCAAATCCCTTCAAACTCTCTGTCAGATTCTTTGAAGAACGCTCTCCCAATCGCCCACCCTGAAATTGCTTTTCTCCAATATGTATGATTCCATTTAGAAAGGTTCCGTTGGCCAATATAACTGCCTCTGCTAAAAAAGTTATACCCAATGCCGTAGTGACGCCTTTAACTCGTTCTTTCTCCACAAGAATTTCAGTAACAGAATCCTGCCAGAATGCAAGCCGTTCTATTTTCTCTAATTGTTTTCGCCATTCTATTGAAAACAACATCCTGTCATTCTGTGCACGTGGACTCCACATCGCAGGTCCCTTAGAGAGATTTAACATTCTGAACTGAATCATTGTTCTGTCAGTGATCACTCCCGTCAACCCACCCATCGCGTCAATCTCTCTCACTATCTGTCCCTTTGCAATACCTCCTATGGAGGGATTGCAGGACATTTGCGCCATGTTTGTCATGTTCATCGTAATCAAAAGTACACGCGAGCCCAGGTTCGCTGCAGCTGCTGCCGCTTCACAACCAGCATGACCAGCACCAACAACAATAATGTCATACTTATGGTCCCTTTTTACTTCATGTTTCACGTGGAACAATTTGCCTTTACTTCTTGATTTTCAGCGCCTAACAAAGTAGCTAAGGTGTTTATCCTCCTCCTCTTTCATCTCCTTTTTCAACCTCTTTGTAGTATCCTCCATGCCCATCAGATGAAGGATCCCATGAATGATTATCCTCCCTATTTCGGTTTGAAGTTTCTCTTTGTATTCCTTTGCGTTCTCCCTCACACGCTCTATAGAAACGTAGATGTCACCCGAAATTACGAACTTCTCTTCCGAAAAATCAAATGCAATCACGTCTGTACAATTATCTTGATCAAGATACTTCTTGTTTAGTTTTCTTACAAAACGATCACTGCAAAAAATAATGTTCAGGCTCCCCAGTTGATATTTACTCTTTCTTACCAGCTGTTCAATTCCTCTGCGCAGGTTCTCTCTTCCTCTTATCTTATAAGATATATCTTCTGTGAAAAAATATATTGTGTTCTCACTCATTCTGATCCATCACCTTTTCCCTTTTTGTGAGATAACTTTTTAATATTTCCGATCTTAACAGGGCACGTTCCAAATTAATTCCGGCAATATGAAATGTCAATTCAATGGACCTTCCCTCTTGTTTTAATTCCGCTTCATCGGCGAGGGATCTTATGATAAACGTCTCCCTGGCAATCGCTTGTCTTGCAATTGCCCTCTCCAGCTCATCCAGCTCCTCAATTGTCGCAGTCCTTTTTGTGATCCTGAATAATACACCATTGCGCCTTTTTTTCATTTCGATGGTCACTTCATGATCATCTTTCAATCCCAACTGAGCAGCTTCAGTCACGGCAAGCAATATGTTTCCAAGATATTCTCCAGGAACATTGTAATAGTCCAGTATCTCATCGATAAAACGTTCTAACCTGTTAAGCTCGCTTTTGGACCGTAACATAATAATCCCAGAATTTCCTTTCATATTACCTATGAATTTGAATCAAGTACCTTGTTGTTTTACTCTTATAGAAGCGGTTGACAGGAAGTGTTTGATACCTTAATATGTCTGTGCTTCCAACAGAGTACTTGTTATACTCTGATTTTAGCTCCGGGTTACTATATTTTTGATTTTTTGCCTCGTCAGATTCTCTCTTTTCCTGTTGCTCCCTTATCTGCTCCGCCTTCTCTGATTCTAGTAATCTTGTCAGGATCTTTTGCTGTCTGAGCAAAGACTCCCTTGTTACCTGCTTATTGATCAGGTCTCTTTCATTCTGCTCCATCTCCTTGATCGCATTCTGTACATTTTCCTGGTTCATTTCTCCCTGTTCCTTCTGATACTGCTCATATCTTTGAAGCTCTTTCCTGATAGCCTCCTGTTCAGCTGCAAGTCGTGCTATTTGTTCATTCAATCCCCGCTCTCCGGTTTTTCTATTTTGCCCTGTCTTGTTTTCCTGGTCCTTTAATCCCTGACGTATCCGTTCCATTTGTTCCGACAGCTGTTGCTGCAGCTGCCTGCTATTTTTCATGCTCTTTTTTCCTTTTCCCCTGGAGGGATTTTGACACATTTTACTGCTCTTTCCCTGCATACACATGTTCATGTTACGGTTCATCTGCTCCATGGCTTCATCAAGCAGTACCGCCAGATTATTCAGTGATGTCATGGAAAACTGTTGCTTTGAAAGAGCCAAAGCGATGTTTCTTTCTGTCAGAGATTTCACCGTTTCTTCAATATTGCGGTTGATTGCATTGAGCTCCCGCGTAATTACCGGTTGAATGAGAAACTGTCTTTTACCGATCGCCGTCAATGAATCTTTTACCGGACCCAGATTTTCATTCAAATGATTTTGCTCAGTGATAATTTTCTGAAATCTTGGATCATTTCGGTTTATGGTTCTTGTCCGGTTAATTAGCTCCTCCTGGTCAAAGGAAATCGTCAGTAAATTCTCCAGAATCTGACGAATCTGCCGGGCATCTTCTTCATATTGATCCATCTCGGATTCTGTTTGCATCATCTCCAACTCATTTGCCAGGTTTTTCATCTGCTTGCCTGCGTTTTTCTGGCTCTTAACTGTTCCCTTCTCATCTTTCTCATCTATTTTTTTCAATGCATTGCTCAGAGAGAAATTGATGCTGTCCTGCTGCGGTTTCGTTTTCTCGATACCCACTGGTTGTTCCAGTTGCTGATCCATCTGTTCCAGTTTCACCAGTTCCTTTTGTATGGAGTCGTACCCTGCCTTCAACTTTTCCTGCTCGTCTCTCATCAAATCTGTATTGTTTTTCTCTTTTTTCATCCGTTCGGCTAATTCCTCCTGTTTTTCCGCAGTTTTCCGCAGTTCAGATATGCTCTCCTCCAGCTTTCGCTCGAATTCAATCTGCTTAAAAAGCTCCAGGTTCCTGTCCAACTGTTGTTCCAATTCCCTGGCGGTCAATTTCATCTTCTCTATTAGGCTCTTCAACTTTGCTTTATCGACCTGATCCATCAATTCTTTTAAATCCTGTAATGTTTTCTTCATCTCCTCTGTCATTAATTCCTCCATCAGTTCGTTGAGACGCTTCTGCTTTTCAAGAATATCCTGGCTTGTCTGCAAAAATTGCTCCTCTACCTGAATATTCCTTTGATTCTCCTTCTTCACCTTCTCGATGGTATTAAGTATTTCCTCGTTCCGTTTGATCAGCTCCTCTATCTCCCGTTTTTCCTGCCAGTCGAGATGCTGCTTCTCTATCAGTTTCCGGTTCAGCTGATCGATCGCTTTCTCCATCTCCTTAGCGTCCTCCAGAGAGTTCTTCATATCTATCTTGATCTTTTCCTCACTTGCTGCAGTACTTAACTTTATGTCATTGATAGTCAACGTTTTAATTTCTCTAATTTCAGATTTTGACGATTTCGGGCCATTGATTCCATCATTATCCCACACTTCGAAGTAGTAACTCATCCTGTCCCCATTACTTCTGATATAATTATCCACATCAATGGAATAATAAAAGAACTCTTCCCGTACCCCCTCTCTGATAGGTAACTCAACACCCCCTTCAACCTGAATTATGGTATCATTCCCTGCTGTGATCTGATAATGAAACTCCAGCTTGCTGAAACCATAATCATCTTTGACCGAACCATTGAAAAAAAGCTCTGAAGGCAATACCGAATCCGTATGCACATCCGTTAGAATAGATGGGTAGCTATCTTCCAGGCAAATGATCCGGTAGAAAAGGGAATCGGTACTGCTGCTGTATTCATTTTCAGGCCTGATGGAGTAATTTCCTGAAGCGGTACAACGATCATTATAAGTAAACATATTTGATCCCTCTTTTGGTAGTTTGATCTCCCTGTCCAGCATGTGTAGGTTTAACGTTTCTACATCTTTTGTGACCCATTGCCATTCGATTCTGGTTCCCTTAGGAACAACGATATCCCCGGTATTTTCCAGCTTTTCAGCGCTTTTATCAGTGTATTCCGGAAATATCAGGCTGATGGTAAAGGATAAAATCGTGGGACGGGGGAATACCCTTATCAGGTATTCTCCGCTTTCAAATTTATTTGCTGTAATACGAAATGCAGTCTCTTTCTGTAACGATTTGAAGAGAAAAGAAAACCGACTTGAAGAAATCCTTTTCATCCTGTATCGATAACCTTCTGTCTCAACGTATAAATCCGAGGGTATCTCTTCTCCTCGGACCCTGACCTGAAGCTCAAAATCCTCCTGTTGAAACGCTGACAAATTCTCGTTTAATAGTTTCACTTCAAAAGGGGGAGGATTAACATATGCGGTGGTGTAATCTACAATTCTGAGGGTTGGTTCTGATATAAATGCGGGTGAGATTAGCAGTGCCAGCAAAATAATAATAATAGGAGGGAAGGCAACTTTCAGGTACCGTAAATTCCTTTTGTAGTTAATGACCCTATGGAATTGAAAAACCTTCAGGTTGCCGATTTTCTGGTCAATGGATGCGATCAATAAGTCGAGTTCTCGTTCCTGTTCGTTCCTGAGCCTGATCAGCTGCAGTGCGTTCAGTAATTTATCCTGAATCTCTGAAAAGTGTTGCCCGATGATGCCAGCTGCTTTCTCGTAGGTAATTCGTTTTCCGAGATGAAAATAACTGAACATGGGATTTAACATCCATACGGCAATTGTTGTTGTAGCAATGCCTAAAAACAGATAAAACAAAATCGTTCTTATAATGGTATCAAAACGAAATACATTCTCTAGGACGACAAACAACAAATAACTGCCAGCCAACATCCCAACAGTCAACAAAATTCCGCGGATGATCTGGTTGGTGTAGTATTTCCGGATAAACCGATCCAGTTTTCTAATGAGTAAATGTTCTCCTTCCATGTTCCTTTCTCTCTTTCAGTAAATAACGCCTTGAAAATTGGAATATTTCAACCGGTACAAAATTAGGAATTATCCTATTTTTGTAATCTTCAATCATCAACTCATGGGTGACTTGAACGATAAGTTCAAAATCAGCAGGGAAAAAAAGGAGCTTCGTTTGCACCAACATGCCCTGTCAATCTGGATGACCGGTTTGTCTTGCGCTGGGAAAACCACTCTGGGACTTAATCTTGAAAAAGAGCTCTTTGATCGTAACTTTTTTATTCAACTCCTTGATGGGGACGATGTGCGTTTGGGTCTTAACCGGGATCTTACGTACAGTGAGGAGGGCCGGACAGAAAACATCCGTCGCATTGCCGAAGTCAATACGATCTTTAATAACTCAGGAATCATTACCATCAACTGCTTTATCAGTCCTACCCATGTCATCCGGCAGATGGCCCGGTCTATCATTGGCCCGGGTCGGTATATTGAAGTCTTTGTGAATGCTCCTCTCTCTCTTTGTGAAGAACGTGATGTCAAAGGATTTTACCGGAAAGCACGACAGGGGCTTATCAAGGAATTTACAGGGATCGATTCGCCCTTTGAAGAACCCAAACATCCTGATCTGATCTTGGATACTTCTACTGAAACGGTAGAACAAACCCTGCAACGGATGATTGCTTATATTATCCCTCTCATCCAATTTAAACCTTCCTAATATCCAATGAAGTCATCATGAACGATCACCCGATCCGCGTAAGATTCGCCCCAAGCCCTACAGGGCCCCTGCACCTTGGAGGTGTCAGAACCGCTCTATACAACTATCTCTTTGCCCGTCAACATAACGGAACGTTTATCTTGCGTATTGAGGATACGGATCAGAGCCGCTTGGTACCGGGGGCCGAGGAGTATATTCTGGAAGCCCTTCGCTGGTGTGGCCTGGAGGCTGATGAGGATGTGCGCCGGGGAGGTCCCTTTGCACCATACCGTCAAGCGGATCGCAGCGACTTGTACAGTCACTATATCCAATTACTTGTTGACCGCGGACATGCCTATTATGCCTTCGATACTCCGGAGGAACTGGAGGCTATCCGTTACCAGTATCAGAAGGAGGGGCGGGAGCAGTTTCAATACAACCTCCATACGCGCAATCTGTTCAGTAACAGCCTGACACTTCCTGAAGAAGAGGTTCGCCAACGACTAGATAGGGGAGAACCTTATGTAATCCGGATCCTCATCCCTGAAAACCAAATGGTTTTCTTTCATGACCTCATCCGGGGAGAGGTAAATGTTTATACCGCTCATCTGGACGATAAAGTGTTGTTTAAATCTGACGGGCTTCCTACTTACCACCTGGCCAATGTGGTTGATGACTACCTGATGAAGATCTCCCATGTGATCAGGGGTGAGGAGTGGCTCCCTTCGGCACCTATGCACCTGTTGCTTTACCGGTTTTTTGGCTGGGAGAAAGAGATGCCACAGTTTGCTCACCTGCCGCTCATCCTGAAGCCTGATGGACACGGAAAACTGAGTAAACGTGACGGAGATCGGCTGGGATTCCCGGTTTTTCCGTTACAATGGACTGATCCTGTTTCCGGTGAAATTTCCCGGGGATTTCGCGAGGAGGGTTACCTGCCGTATGCCTTTATCAACATGCTGGCCCTGTTAGGCTGGAATCCCGGAACCAAAAAGGAGCTCTTTTCGCTCGACGAGCTTACCCGCCAGTTTTCCCTGGAACGAATTCATAAATCCGGTTCTAAATTTGATCCGGAAAAAGCAAAATGGTTCAACCACCACTACCTTGTCACGTTTCCTGATGAAGAACTAGCGGAGATGCTGGTTCAGTTGGCAGTTGGCAGTGGGCAGTGGGCAGTGGGCAGTGGGCAGTTAGCAACTCACAAGTTCACCAGTTCGCCAGCTCACCAGCTCTCTGATCTGTTATACGCCCGGCGAATCATTCCCCTGATAAAAGACCGTGTTACCCTGATCCCGGATCTCTGGGTCAATGGCTGGTTCTTCTATTTTTCCCCGGAAACCTACGATTTACAAGTAAAAGAAAAGATCTGGAAAACAGATACCACGCAACGAGTTACCGCTTTTTTGGCAGAGGCAGAAAAGCTTAAGCGCTGGACCAGCGAATCAATCCATCACCTTTTCCAGGATTTCACCTCCCGTACCGGTATGAAAATGGGGCAGTTGATGATGCCGTTACGCTTACTGGTGGTGGGATCCAGCCAGGGGCCGGGAATCATAGAGATCGCAGATGTAATTGGGAAAGAGGATTTTATTTCCAGAATCACTACCGGTTTGCATAAACTGGAAGAAACCCCATGAAAACAGGTTTTCGAGGTGCAGGGTAAATAGAGACTAACAAAAAAAACGCTTATTGAGGTGCTTTTTTGTTGTCCGATCAGGGGTCGAACCTGAACTCTTCTGATCCAGAATCAGACGTGTTGCCAGTTACACTATCGGACAATTGGGGCTACAAAGTTACGTGAGTTTGAAAAACTACACAAGTTATTTTTGTTTCCCTACCCTGGCCCAGGAGTCGCGGAGTGGTACTATCCGGTTAAAAACCAGTGCATCAGAACGGCTGTCTTGATCCACCACAAAGTAGCCCATTCTCTCAAACTGGAATTTATCGCCGGTCTTAGCCTTCCGAACTGAAGGTTCCAAAAATCCCTTTACCACCTTCAACGACTCGTGATTCAGGTAATCCTTGAAAGTGGTTCCCTCTTTGACATTTTCAGGGTCGGAAACGCTAAAGAGACGATCATAAAGTCTCACTTCACTAATTATGGCATGCAAGGCAGATACCCAGTGGAGTGTTCCCTTCACTTTCCGGTTGCTATCGGGCATTCCGCTTCGTGTCATGGGATCATAGCTACAGTGAATCACTGTGATTTCACCTGTTTCCGGATCTTTTTCCACAGACTCACATTTGATGATATAGGCTGATCGCAGCCGAACCTCCCGTCCGGGAGCCAGCCGGAAAAATTTATTTGGAGGATCTTCCAAAAAGTCCTCCTTTTCAATGTACAGTTCCCTTGAAAAGAATACGATCCTCGTACCGGTTTCAGGATCTTCCGGGTTGTTCATCGTTTCCATTTCCTCAACCTGGTTTTCCGGATAGTTATCAATGATGACCCTGACCGGATTGAGCACGCCCATAACCCGGTTGGCCCGTTTGTTCAGGTCTTCCCGGATACAAAACTCCAGCAGGCTGACATCGATCACATTATCACGTTTGGCCACGCCTACGAGTTCTGCAAAGTTACGGATCGATTCAGGGGTATATCCTCGGCGACGTAATCCTGAAATCGTAGGCATCCGTGGATCATCCCAGCCGCTGACCTTGTTTTCTTTTACCAATTCTAGCAATTTGCGTTTGCTCATGACTGTGTAGCTGAGGTTCAGACGGGCAAACTCGATTTGCCTTGGGGCATAGATCCCGATTTCCCGGATCAGCCAGTCGTATAACGGACGATGAACTTCGAACTCGAGGGTGCAGATTGAGTGGGTGATCCGTTCAATGGAGTCCGACTGTCCATGAGCAAAATCATACATTGGGTATATGCACCATGCATCACCTGTCCTGTGATGCGAAGCATGTAAAATCCGGTAGAGAATTGGATCCCGCATGTGCATGTTTGGTGAGGCCATATCTATTTTTGCCCGTAATACCCTGGCCCCATCTTTGAACTCACCGCCACGCATCCGGGTAAACAATCCCAGGTTTTCTTCCACCGTTCTGTTTCGGTAAGGGCTCTCTTTACCCGGCCGGGTAGGAGTACCACGGGTGGCGCTGATCTCCTCAGCAGTCATGTCGCATACGTAAGCTTTGCCTTTTCTTATCAGGATAATTGCGTATTCGTAAAGTTGCTCAAAATAATCGGAGGCATAAAACAGACGATCCTCCCAATCATATCCCAGCCAGCGCACATCTTCTATAATCGAATCCACATACTCAACTTCTTCTTTGACTGGATTGGTGTCATCAAACCTCAGGTTTGTCATGCCATGATACCTGTTTCCCAGGCCAAAATTCAAACAGATCGATTTGGCATGACCGATATGGAGATAACCATTCGGTTCAGGTGGAAACCGTGTGTGCACCCGTCCTTCATTTTTCCCGTTCCGTATATCTTCTTCAATGATCGCTTCTATAAAATTAAGAGACCTTGAAGGTTTCCTATGTTGACTGCCTTTCGGCTCATTCAAAACCTGATCCATAAATTCCATTCAGGCGGCAAACATACAGAATTTTAAGCAACTGCGGGTTGGATTCTTAGGAATTTCCTAATTTCGAAGGCTTAAAATCAGGTTCATGGGAAAAATCTTGCTGGAAGGGATGGAGTTCTTTGCTTACCATGGCTGCTTTCATGAAGAACAGATCATCGGAACCAGGTTTGTGGTGGATCTTGAGCTGGAGGCGGATACGATAAAAGCAGAAACTCGCGACCATCTGGAAGATACGGTCAACTACCAGGTGGTGTATAGTCTTGTCCGGCATGAGATGGAACAAAAATCACAACTGATTGAGCATGTGGGCCGTCGGATCCTGAATGCTGTAAAAAGCGCTTTCCCCCATATCACTTCCCTTCAAGTCAGGATTTCCAAAGTAAATCCACCGCTGGGAGGCAAAGTAAAACAGGTCACCTGTGTGTTGAAGCTTTGATTTTTTTGTAATTTTGTGCCCTCAAATGGTCTCGTGGCCGAGTGGCTAGGCAGCGGTCTGCAAAACCGTTTACAGCGGTTCGAATCCGCTCGAGACCTCAAAAAAGAACGCAGCCCGTCGGTAAAGTAACAGACGGGTTGGTTTTATTTTGGGTAATGTTGTGAGGTAGCGAAGTGAAATAATGACTTTATAATTGTATTACCTTTTCGGCGTACTCTTCGAATAAAACAGCAGTTCGCTCAAAAAGACTAATACCAGGGTAAACACGGAACTGACGATGACGCGCAATAGCGTTTGAAAAAACTCCGTTAATCGAAAGATTTCCAAATAAAAAAGAGCAAGGTGGTGAATAGCCACCAGGATGGAAGCATATACAAAGAACCACCTGTAACCCATAGCCTTCAACGATGGCTGGATTCCTAGCTCCTCTTCAGGTTCTCGTGAAATAGCGCGTATAACATAGGGGCGACAAAATGCCATCAATACGGTGGCTGCTGTGTTCAATCCCAGAGTATTGGTAAAAATATCAATCGAAAGACCCAGAATAAACGCCAGGATCAGGAGCATCCACCGTCGAGTCGCAAAGGGAAGAAGCAGGATAAAATAGATGTATAAATATGGGTTGGTATAGCCACCCAGGTTGAGATGGTTCAGAATCAGAACCTGAAAAAGGACCAGAAACAGAAACCGGATACTATTTCGCACTACAAGATTGGTCATAATTCCTTAAATGAGGCCTTCAGTTGCTCTTTCTCTTTCCTGAACATATCCACCACCACCACCACGTATCCCAGGCCGTTAAAGTCGGTGAAAAAGGTCAGAGTGGCTGTATTGAAATTTTCATCCCGGTGTTCGTTCAGATGATCGATGACGCCAATCAGGATCCCATTTGGGAAAACTTCAGAATTTCCGCTGGTTATAATAGTATCGCCCGGGAGTACGCGGAGATGTTTAGGGATTTCTTTGACGGCACCGGTGCGGTAATCGCCTCCCGGCCATTCTACACTTACCAGTTGATTGTTCTTCAGGAATTTGGCTGATACTATACTTTCTTTGTGCAGCATGGAGAGGATCCAGCTGAAATGACGTGAAACACCAACAACCTGTCCCACGATTTTATTACCCATGATCACCCCCATTTGAGGCTCAACCCCATGCAATGCTCCTTTGTTGATCATCAGGTAGTTGTTTCGTTTGTTGGTGGTGTTGCTGATAACCCGGGCGCTGATGAACCGGTATTCCAATTGAAGTAGGGTATCGCTTCGGAAAAAAACGAGTGTATCGGTCACATAGAGTGCTTCCGGCATCCGGGCTTGAAGTGTTGCATTTTCTTCGCTCAGGATGAAGTTTGTTCGCTTCAGAGAAAGATACTCGGTAATATCACGGTAAGTTGAATTAATGACCCCAGAAATGGTAAAGCTCCAGTCGAATATGACCGCTTTCTGATAGTGGTTATACCGAAAAAAAAAGATTAGTGAAACCACTTCCAGAAGCAAAAAAAGAAAAATGTAGTAGTGCTTCCGGAAAAAGAGAAAGAGGTTGCGCATAGGTACATTTACTTGATCAGGAATGTGAATTTATCAAAGTTTTTCAAGGCAATTCCTGTTCCTCTCGCAACAGCCCGCAAGGGATCCTCAGCTACAAATATCTTTAGCTTCGTTTTCTGGTGTAACCGTTTGTCCAATCCGCGCAGTAACGCACCACCACCTGTCAGGTAAATTCCTGTTTCATAGATATCGGAAGCAAGTTCCGGGGGCGTCATCTCCAGGGCATTCAGGACAGCTGCTTCGATCTTGGCAATTGATTTATCCAATGCGTGTGCAATTTCGGCGTGGTTCACAATTACCTCTTTGGGAATGCCTGTCAAAAGATCACGTCCGTGGACAGCATACTCTTCCGGTGGATTGTCGACGTCGGGAAGTGCGGCTCCTACTTCGATCTTGATCCGTTCGGCCGTTCGCTCTCCCACGTTGATATTATGCTGTTTACGCATGTATTCACCAATGTCGGAGTCGAATTCGTCACCAGCAATTCGTATCGATTTGTTATTGACAATCCCACCCAGGGCAATCACTGCAATCTCAGTGGTACCACCGCCGATATCAATGACCATGTTGCCGATGGGTTCCAAAACATCGATCCCGATCCCAATGGCAGCGGCCATCGGTTCATGAATTAACCGGACCTCTTTGGCTCCCGCCTGTTCGGCAGAATCTTTCACCGCCCGTTCCTCTACCTCCGTGATCCCGGATGGGATGCAAATCACCATTTTTAGTGCCGGGGGAAACCAGGTTTTCCTCACCTCTATCATTTTGATCATCGCTCGGATCATGTGCTCGGCAGCATGAAAATCAGCGATTACACCACCCCGGAGCGGACGGATTGTCTTGATGTTTTCATGGGTTTTCCCATGCATCAACAGGGCCTTTCTTCCTACCGCCAGAATCTTGTTGTTGCTTCGGTCAATGGCGACAATCGAGGGTTCGTCCACCACCACCTTATCGTTGTAAATGATGACCGTATTGGAGGTGCCTAAATCAATTGCTATCTCCTTTGTGAATAACCCCATAGTAGTTGTTTCTTTTCTAGTGCTTAAAATGACGTACCCCTGTGAAGATCATCGACATGTCATGCCCGTCACAGTACCGGATCGAATCTTCATCCCGGATCGATCCCCCGGGTTGGATCACTGCCTTGATGCCCGCCTTGTCAGCTATCTCCACCGAATCGGCGAATGGAAAAAAGGCATCTGAGGCCATCACCGCCCCCTTTGGATCAAATCCAAATACCTCCGCCTTGAGTATGGCCTGTTTCAGAGCATCCACCCGGGAAGTTTGCCCCATGCCACACCCGATGAGCTGCAGATTTTTTGCCAGGACAATCGTATTGGATTTAAGGTGCTTAACAATCCTGTTGGCAAACAGTAAATCAGGAACTTCAGAAGAAGAGGGGCGTCTCTTCGTCATATATCTGAAATCCTCCTCCCGCTCAACCTTTAGGTCCTTTTCCTGCTCTATCACTCCATGCAGTAATGATTTAAACTGCCGCTCCGGAAATGTGTACGGTTTTCTGCACAAAATTATTCTATTTTTCTTAGACTTAAGCAGTTCCAGTGCTTCATTTTCATATTCATCAGCGATGATGATCTCAAAAAAGAGCTTGTTGATCTCTTTGGCTGTCTCTTTGTCAACCAGCCGGTTCAGGCTGATGATGCCTCCGAAAGCAGATACCGGATCGCAGGCAAGAGCATCTTTCCAGGCTTCACAAAGGCTCTTCCGGGTTGCTACACCGCAGGGATTGGTATGTTTGATGATCACGGCTGTAGGATCACTGAATTCATCAATCAGCTGGATGGCTGCTTCCACATCCACCAGGTTATTGTAAGAGATCTCTTTTCCGTGAAGCTGCTCAAACACCTCACCAAGATCTCCGTAAAAGAATCCCCGTTGATGGGGATTTTCACCATAGCGTAAGGGAACGTGGTGCGAAAAACTTTGTTTGAATACCGGTAAGTTTAGCTCCCGGTTGAAATACCTGAATATTTCATTATCGTAGTGGGATGAAACCTCGAACGCCATGCCAGCAAGCAATTTTCTCTCTTCCAATGTAGCAAAACCTTTTCCCTTTTGCAGAAGCTCCGACACCCTGTTAAAAAGACTGGCAGAAGGAACCACCAGCACATGCCGGAAGTTTTTTGCTGCTGCCCGGATCAGTGAGATGCCTCCAATATCAATTTTTTCAATGATCTCATTCTCATCATTGGTGTTGATTACGGTTTTTTCAAATGGGTAAAGATCCACGATCACCATGTCCACCGAAGGGATCTCATACCGCGTAACATCTTCCACATCGGTGAGCTCGTTGCGCCTCCATAAAATACCACCAAAAATTTTGGGATGCAGTGTTTTTACCCTTCCCCCAAGGATCGACGGATAGGAGGTGATCTCTTCAATCGGAGTGGCCGCAATGCCTTGACTTTTCAGGAAGCTGAAGGTGCCTCCGGTGGATAAAATCTCCACATGATAACTTTCCAGAAGTTTCGCCAGGTCTGCTATTCCCTCCTTAGAATAAACAGAGATCAACGCCGTTTTGATTTTTATCTGGTCAACCATAAGACACAAGGTTTTGCGCGTTTTCGTGCAATGTTACCAAAAATCGACGTGCCACCAACCGCAAACACCTTCCGAAAGTTAAAATATATTACCTTTACTGGTCGTTTGCTTCAAATTTACTGAATCATGTGGTTGATTTTAAGACTACTAAGAGAGAGCTACCTCTTTGCTTTCCAGGCTATCATTGTCAATAAGATCCGGACTATTCTATCCCTGCTTGGGATCACCATCGGGATTTTTTGCATCATTTCCGTGTTCACGATTTTTGATTCGATGGAGATTGCCATCCGGACAAACATAGAGTCCCTGGGAAGCAACGTTTTATTTGTCCAGAAATGGCCATGGGCTATGGGAGGTGATTACCCCTGGTGGAAATACTATCAGCGGCCTGAAGCCTCTCTTGACGACATGCGGGAGATCCAGAAACGCAGTACCCTTTCCCAGGTGTCGGCATTCATGATCGGGGTATCAAAAACCGTTAAATATCAGAACAACTACATGGAAGGTGTTACGGTTCTTGGGGTCTCTCATGATTTCGACCGGATTCTTCCGTTTGAGATCAGCGATGGCCGCTATTTTTCACCTCTCGAGTCCAATGCCGGAAAAAACGTGGCCATTATCGGAAGCAATATTGCTGAAAATTTGTTTCCCAGAATGGAGCCTGTCGGCCGGAAAATCAAAGTGATGGGACGGAATGTAGAGGTGATCGGCATGATCAACAAAGAGGGCGAAGACATGTTCGGAAATTCCAACGATAACAATGTTCTCTTACCCATTAATTATTTCAAGAGCCTGGTCGATATCCGGGATATGGATGCCACCATTATTGTAAAAGCAATTCCACTTGTCTCCAACGATGAGTTGCGGGATGAGCTGACCGGGATCATGCGATCGGTCCGGAAGCTCAAACCCTCCGCTGATGATAATTTCGCCATCAACGAAACCAGCATCATTACCCAGGGTTTTGACAGTCTATTCAATACCATTGCCATTGTAGGGTGGATCATTGGCGGATTTTCCTTGCTGGTAGGGGGCTTTGGGATTGCCAATATCATGTTTGTTTCTGTGAAGGAGCGTACAGGTATCATTGGGATCCAAAAAGCACTGGGGGCTAAAAACTATTTTATTCTCTTCCAGTTTCTCTTTGAAGCTATTTTCCTCTCCCTGATCGGGGGGATCGTTGGATTGCTCATCGTCTTTATTCTCACACTGTTAGTATCCCAGGCATTTGACTTCGACCTGATCCTCACAGCAGCCAATATCTGGCTTGGCATCGGGGTTTCTGCGGCTATTGGCCTGATATCCGGAATCGTTCCTGCCTTCACTGCTTCCCGTCTTGATCCTGTGGATGCCATGAGAAGCACGGGTTAGAAAGTCTTATTCGGGAAGCCAGGATATCCATTGCCACCCTGTTTTGTCCTCCATGGGAAACAATAATATCCGCAAAGCGTTTGGAGGGTTCGATGAATTGCTGGTGCATCGGTTTGACAAATGTTTCGTAATGACGCATGCCCTGGTCAAAGGTTCGATCACGTTCTTCTACATCCCTTCGGATGATCCGCATGAACCGCTCATCCGGATTGGCATCCACAAAGACTTTGATATCCAGCAAATCTCTGAGCCCTGGTTCGGTAAGGATCAGGATCCCCTCCACGATGATGATTTTCCGCGGCGAAATGGGAATAGTCTCTTTGGAACGGGCACAGGTTACATAGGAATAAACCGGCATTTCAATCAAATTCCCGGTTTTTATCTCCTGGAGCTGGGCAATTAACAGCTTCCACTCGATGGCATCCGGATGATCAAAATTGATGTCTCTTTTTTCTTCAGGGGTTTTATCTCCATTATCCCAGTAATAGGAGTCCTGGGGGATTACGGCAACAGTGTCATCCGGAAACCGGTTGATCAATTCATTGACGACGGTCGATTTTCCCGATCCCGATCCACCGCTGATTCCGATTGTTAACATCGTGGACAAAGATGGTCAGGGCCACATAATTCCGTTAATACTCCATGGGTTGACCGGGGATTCAGAAACCCTATGTACAGTCCCTCTGCACCCTTTCGCGGCAGTTTATCAATCGCCTCCAGTCCCATCTCTTCAGCCTCTTTCAGGGCTTTGTCGACATGGTCGGTGGCAAAGGCAATATGATGAATTCCCTCGCCGTGCTTATCAAGGAATTTTCCGATGGGACCTTGCGGATCGGTGGATTCAAGCAGCTCTATTTTCGTTTGACCTACGTTGAAAAAGGCGGTTTTCACCCGCTGGTCCTTTATTTCTTCAATGGCATAGCAAGGGATTCCCAGGAATTTTTCGTAATAGGGAATCATTTCATCCAGACTTTTTACCGCAATGCCGATATGCTCAATGTAATTCACTTTCATAAGTTGTGGTCTGATTAAAGTATCTCTTTTTAAACCAAAAAGCCAGATTCACCAGGCTGATCAACACCGGTACCTCCACCAGTGGTCCGATTACAGCCGCAAATGCTTCTCCTGAATTAAGTCCGAACACAGCAATAGCTACCGCAATTGCCAGTTCAAAATTGTTACTTGCAGCCGTAAATGAAAGTGTGGTGGTTTTTTCGTAGCCTGCTTTGAGTTTCCATCCCATGAAAAAGGAGAGGATGAACATGACACCGAAATAGATGGCAAGGGGGATGGCAATACGCACCACATCCAGTGGAATCTTGATGATGTACTCTCCTTTCAGGGAAAACATAACCAGGATCGTGAAAAGCAGGGCAATAAGAGTGATAGGAGAGATTTTTGGTACAAATTTTTGTTCATACCATGATTTTCCCTTCCACCGGATCAGGCTGAAACGGGATATAATACCGGCCAGAAAGGGGATTCCCAGGTAGATGAACACGCTCTTGGCAATCTCTACGATGGTAATGTTAACCTCAAACGACTTCAGGCCGAACCAGGAGGGGAGGAGGGTGATAAAAAACCAGGCATAAAGAGAGAAAAAAAGAACCTGAAAGATGGAGTTGAACGCCACCAGTCCGGCACAGTATTCGCGGTCGCCTCTGGCCATGTCGTTCCACACAATCACCATGGCAATGCAGCGTGCAAGTCCGATCAGGATCAGTCCGGCCATGTATTCCGGATAGTCCCGCAGAAAGATAATAGCGAGTAAAAACATCAGGACCGGCCCGATGATCCAGTTCTGGACCAGCGAAAGGCTGAGTATTTTATAATCCCTAAACACATCCCGCATCTCTTCGTACCGGACCTTGGCAAGAGGTGGATACATCATCAGGATCAGACCGATAGCAATCGGGATGTTGGTGGTACCTGCCTGGAGCTGGTTCCAGAAACCAACAACACCAGGAAAGAAGTAACCCCACATGACCCCGATCCCCATGGCCATAAAAATCCACAGGGTGAGATACCTGTCCAGAAACTTCAGCCGTTTTTTCTTTAAAACCACGCCTATATGATTCTGATTCCTATTTCCTTCACTTTCGGCCCTTCAATATTACGAAATCCAGCCCGATTTAATAACCTCTAAATACTCATCCTTTCTCTTCTTTCGATTGTTCAGCAATCTGGCTGTACTTTTCTTTTACGATCTCTTTGATCTCTTTTTGTTGAATTTTCAACTACTTCACGGATTTGATCCCTGATTTTTCGATAGACAGGCAATATTTCCTCTTCGCTTCCCAGAGCTGCCGCCGGATCTTCAAAACCTATGTGGATCCTTCGTTTGACCTCTCCTTTAAACACTGGACAGCTTTCACGGGCATTGTCGCAAACTGTCATTACGACATCAAACGAGTCTCCGGCAAACCGGTCGGTATGTTTCGGATAATGTGATGAGATGTCCAGACCAATTTCCTGCATCACCTGGATGGCATATGGGTTTACCTCTCTTTCAGGGCGTGTTCCTGCAGAAACTATCTTCCATGAGGGATGGAGGGAGCGCAGTATGCCTTCAGCCATCTGACTGCGGCATGAATTCCCTGTGCATACTATCAATACGTTCATATCGCTTTCTGATTAAATGGTAAAGAACTCCAGGATCAGCTTTTTGGCTTTCATCCAATTGACCGGATCTATGCAATAGCGGACTTTTGGAGGTTCGATGCTTCCCTGAATAAGTCCGCTTTCTTTCAGCTCTTTCAGGTGTTGAGAAACTGTTGCCTGGGCCAAAGGAAGCTCCTCTACGATGTCGCCGCAGAAACAGCAATTCATGTTGGCGAGCTGCTTCAGAATCGCGATTCTGGCCGGATGCCCAAGAGCTTTTGCAAACCGTGCCAGTTGAATCTCATTCTCCTTGAAACCAGTAGTTGCTTTATGGGCCATAACTTGTGTATCTTTATGTCGGGAAATATTCTTTATTGTTCATCGCAAATGTACGATGATAAAAGAATAAATTCCAATTTTTTTGACACTATTTTTTCATCTACTATTTAATTAGCTGTTTTTGAAACATTTAGAAATTGAACGAAAATACCTGGTTCGCATGGAAATGTGGGATCAGGTAGAGAAACCAGAAGGCCGGGAGCTTATCCAGGGATACCTTTGCAGGGATGATCAAAAGGTAATCAGGGTCCGTATTGTTCGTATTAAAGCCGGCAAAAAAGGGTATCTGACCATCAAGGGGAAGATAGAAAATCTGGGCCGGCCGGAGTTTGAATATGAGATTCCGGCAGAAGAGGCATTAGATTTATTGGCGCTTGCACTTTTTCATCCTATTGAAAAAACCCGCTACAAATACCTGTACAGGGGGAAAATATGGGATGTGGATATTTTTCATGGTGTAAATAAAGGGTTATACATGGCCGAGCTGGAGCTGGATGATCCCGATGAAGTGATCGACTTTCCGACATGGGTAGGAGAGGAGGTCTCACATGATCTCAGGTACTACAACTCTTATCTGTCGGAACATCCATATAAAACCTGGCAACAAAAAAAGGAATGAAACAGCCTTCATTCCTAATTCGTCATTTAATTCGTAATTTTCTATTGTGGAGCATAAGGGAGTCGAACCCTTGACCTCTAGACTGCCAGTCTAACGCTCTAGCCAGCTGAGCTAATGCCCCGAAGAGACAACAAAGTTATAAAATTTTATTTTTGTGTAAACTTTTTATATGAAGCGCCTTTTTGTCGCTATTAAAATCGATCCGGACACGGATTTTCTTCAAACATTTAAGGAGTTTCGTCTCTCCCTGTCCCATGAAAAGATCAAGTGGGTGGAGGAGCAAAATATTCATATTACTGTGAAGTTTCTGGGGGAGACCCCGGAAAATCGTATTCAAGGGATCACTGAAACACTGAGAGGGCTCGCTGAATCTACTGAAAATTTCTCGTTCAGCTTGACCGGACTGGGTGTTTTCGGCAGTTCATACAATCCCCGTGTGATCTGGGTGGGGATTCGTCCGTACGATGAACTGGCAAACCTGCTGAAAAATGCCCGGGATGAATTTGAGTTGCTTGGTTTTGCAGGAGATCGTCAGAATCTTGTTCCTCACCTGACTCTTGGCCGGGTTAAATATCTGGCAGATGTAAAAAGGTTTCAGCAAACACTGAATCGATTTAATGAGATCTCTTCTTTGCCAATAGCTGCAGAAAAACTGATACTTGTTGAGAGTATTCTTCGCTCTTCAGGACCGGAGTATCAATCGCTCGCCTTCTATCCCCTGTTAAAAAGTTCCCCTGATCAATTCATCAACCAGGGGAACTTATCATAAGCAAGAAAAAATCTGTCCGGTTATTTTATCGTTGAACAACAAATTTTTCGATAAAGTACCTGTCTTCATTCGACATCTTGATGAAATAGAGGCCCTCGGCAAAGCCGGAAACATCAATTTGTTCGGTATATTCCGCGGGAAGGTTGGTCAGCTTTTCGGAATATTTGATGTTGCCCGTCACATCGCTTACAACCACGAGGATCTCCACCTCCTGGCTACAGATTTTCAGATTCAATGTCTCTTCGGCTGGATTCGGGAATAGTGTGACCTTCACTTTCAGATCAAATTTACCTATTCCTGCGCAATCGGAAACAACAACCTCCTTGGCCATGGCCGATCCGTTTCCGCAATCGTTGTCACCATACACGGCGATGTCACCTGATAAAGCAGTTGGTCCAAAATCTACCGTTATTTCGTGGGTTCCCTGTCCGGATGCAATGGTAGTCCCGGCCGGGAGTGTCCATATATAAGTAGTGGCATCTGTGATTTCTGCTACACTGTACGGATATCCGGTATGGTTGATACAAACGGTATCGTTTCCGCTGATATCTCCGGCCGGACCGGGCAGGTTGGTGGCAGTCAAAGTACGTTGGCTTGGCAGGCTGGTGCCACAAATATTCTCGGCAACCACGGCAATCTCTCCGGTAGTAGATCCCCAGATCACTGTTACCTCATTTGTTCCCTGTCCGGCTGTAATCTGGGCATCCGCAGGAACAGACCAGATATAGGTTTCTGCTCCGGGAAGCTCGATAATTTCGAACATTGATTCTATTCCAGTGCAGCCCAGGTCAGGGCCAAGAATGGCTCCTGGGGCAGGGAGAATGGAGGAAACTGTAACATCCAGGGCGCTTGGAGTACTGTTTCCGCACTCATTTCCAGCAATCACTGAAACAACGCCGGATGTCTCACCCCACAATACCTCAATGGCCGGGGAATTCTGTCCTGTCACGATGGTGGCATTATCCGGCACTGACCACGAATAGGAGGTGGCTCCGCTTATGGGTTCAATCTGATAGGCCGTCGTGGAATCCCTACACACCATTGAGGAGCCTGTAATGGGTCCCGGAGAAGGTGGTGAAGTCAGCACAGTTACAACCACACTGTCACTGGAGGTCACCTGGGTGTTATCTGTAACTGTAACAAAATACTCCGTGGTGGTGTTCGGGGAGGCAGTAGGGTTGGCAATGTTTGGATTATTTAAACCTGTGGTAGGGGTCCAGGCATATGTAAAGGGCGGTGTTCCTCCGGTAATCGACGTGTTTAACTGGGAAGAGGTGCCCTGGCAGATGCTGTCGGGGGTCGCAGTAGCGTTCACATAAAAACCGCTTCCTTCTACGATTTTTATGGTTGCGGTACGCCGGTGAACAGGTGTTCCGTTGGGTCCCTTGCCTTCGAATGTTGCCGTATAGTTACCCTCCGGCACCGAACCGGTTACAACCACATTTACGGGAAGAGATCCCGGGAACGAAGTAATTTCCGTTCCGCTCGGAAAAGAGAAGGTGATACTTCCGGAGGTTGGAACGGGAAATATACTACCCGTGAGAAGAACGGTATCGTTATACAATTTCACTTCTGGAACGCTAACGATGAATGTGGATGAGTCAAGTGGGGTGTAAAGCGTGTCGCTGAGTTTATCAATAGCCATTCCAAAATCGGGGAAGTATGCTGTGGCACTCATGAAGTTACCGTTTCGGAAGTCGGACCAGCTGGCCATGGCCACTTTGCTGTTGGAGACAATTCCATTATAGTCCCCCTGGTATCGGGGTGTGCCGCCGCCTCCGCAGGTATTGCAGTTGATCTTCATCTTTTTATTGGAGATGGCCTGATTTGCGCTAAAAGTGACTCCTCCGTCATCCGAGTAAGTAGCGTATATCAGGGCGCTGTCAGATGTTGGCGTATCACGGGTATCCATCCATTGAATATAAAGGCGGCCGGTCTCCTTGTCGCACCAGGGAGCGGGATGCCACTGGTTGTGTTGTGTGGTGTTGGCATCGTCATTGACCCTATTAGCGGTTGACCAGGTGGATCCACCATCATCGGAGTAGCGACTCCAGATATCGGGTTTATTCCCATTTCCAGGAGGGTCGTTGGAGGCATATACACAGTAAAGTCTTCCCCGGTTGGGGCCAAAGCTGTTATCAGCAGCTATAAAAGGATAGGGGCGGGTTCTCATGTTCTGAACCGAATTGCGTCCATTGACATTGGAACCAACATAGCCGGAAAAATACTGACTTGACATGAAGGTAAAGGTTGTTCCTCCATTCAGCGATCGGTAAAAGGTAAAGTTAGATGCAAAGGCGTTGCCGCCGTTGGTCACGACATAAACAGCGCCACCCTGAACATTCTGGTAAGCGCCCACGCAAACCATCATACCCGGTAAACTCTGGGTGCTTGGAGCAAATGTATTGGTCCATGTTTGACCCTGGTCTGTGCTGCGGGCAAAATTACCACCACCATTTCTCGTCATAACCGTATAGACATAATTGGCATAGGGCCCTGCAGTTTGGTCGGCAGCGATCCAGTTTTTGTCCACTCCATAAATTGCAGTAGTGATTGGCCCCCAGGTGGTTCCATTATCAGAGGATACGGCAACCTTACACCCCTGGACGCCTCCCGACCCGTACATGTTTTCATAATAGAGGTTTCCGATACTGTCATATGCCTGGACAGGGTCTCCCCACATATTGGCGCCAAAGTTTGGATTGTTCCGGGACCAGTTGTGCCCCTCTTCCGTATGATAGGTTCCGTTAGTATTGTAGGCTGTAAAATACCAGGTTGGTATGCCCGGATTTTCAGCAATGTTTCCTTCCGCAAAATCAACACCCAGGTAGAAGTTGTCAAAATTATCAATTGTAATGATTGAGGACAGGGGGGGTGCATCAGATTCGCTTCGTGCCTGTTCCAGAAGCTCACGTGGAATCTGATCTAAATTAGGATTGTCGGAAGGATCAACAATCTCCTGGGAAACAACCCCGATTGAAACTAGTAAAAACATCCCGGCTGCAACAACACAGCTCTTTACAAATAAGTTCGTTTGTTTCATGATTTTGTTCTCTTATTAATAATTTGGATTAAATTAACATGAAAATAGACAGCAAATATACAAATTTCAAAATAAACCCCTACATTGTAGCCTGATCTGGTAATACACGTCTCACCACCGGATGAAATACCACATGATTCCCGACGAACTTAGGCTATTTTTACAGAAAAGGTTTCATATTCAGGCGATTAGGCCTCTGGCCGGGGGAGATATTAACAAGGTGTGCCAGCTTGATACATCGTTGGGCTCCTATTGTCTGAAATTCAATTCGGCGGACCGGTATCCGGGTATGTTTGAAAAAGAGGCCGGAGGGCTCATCCTGTTGAACGCGTCAAAAACATTTCGCATTCCGGCTGTAACAGAAGTGATTACACTTGATTCTTATTCCGCTTTGTTGCTTGAGTTTATCCATTCGGGAAAACCGGTGAACGACTTTATGTTTCGTTTCGGCCTCTCCCTGGCGAAACTCCACGACCGGTCATCACCCGAGTATGGTCTGGGCCATGATAATTACATGGGATCCCTGCCGCAATCCAACAGAAAACATAAAAACTGGATTGACTTTTTCAGGGAGGAACGGCTTGAAAAACAGCTTCGTATGGCGAGAGATTCCGGACAATTGACCAGGGATACCCATACCCTGTTTACCTCTCTTTTTTCCCGGTTGGATCAACTGCTTGTTGTTGACCGGCCGGCTTTACTGCATGGAGACCTATGGGGCGGTAATTTCATGGTTTCAGAAACCGGGGAGGCTTGTTTAATCGATCCCGCAGTCTATTTTGGCCACAGGGAGGTTGATCTGGCCATGACTACGCTGTTCGGCGGATTTTCTTCTGATTTTTATCGTGGCTATGAATCGCACCACAGGTTGGTGCCGGGGTGGCGGGAAAGGCTTGACCTCTATAACCTTTACCCTTTACTTGTTCACGTGAATCTTTTTGGAGAAGGATATATGGGTTCAGTTCATAGAATTTTGCAAAAATTCAGCTGATCGGTTGTCGTTTCTTCCACAACTCCTTAAAACTTTTTTGAGCGATTTTGGGTAATGTTCGCCTTGGACCCCAGTGTTTTTTTCCAACTGTCTTAACGACTCTATTTTTGATTGATGGTCCCAGCCTATCAAGCGACCATCGGTGAAGCATGGTATATTTCCAGCCACCGACCATTTTTCTCCATGAATAACTGGTGTATTTTCTTGACACAGCTTCATTTCTGTTATATAAAAGCAGTTCATGAAGCGGTATCTTGACCGGGCAAACCTCTGTACATTTTCCGCACAGAGAAGAAGCAAAGCTAAGGTGATTGTAATCTCTAAATCCCAGATAATGAGGAGAAATCACAGAGCCGATCGGGCCCGAGTAAACGGTTCCGTAAGTATGTCCTCCCACGTTCCGGTATACCGGACATTCATTTAAACAAGCGCCGCACCGGATACAGAAGAGTGCTTTGCGCTGTTCTTTATAGTTTAAAATCTCTGTTCTCCGGTTGTCTAACAAGATCACAAACATTTTTTCCGGACCATCTGGTTCATCCGCTTTTTTCGGACCAAACAATACATTGTTATAAACTGTTAATCTTTGCCCGGTTCCATAAGTGGCAAGCAATGGATAAAAGAGATCCAGGTCTTCCAGTTTGGGAATCAGTTTTTCAATGCCGGCAACCACAATGTGTATCCCGGGAAAAGCGAAAGTAAGGATCCCGTTTCCCTCGTTTTCGGTCAAGGCAACCGCTCCGCAATCTGCAACAAGAAAATTAGCTCCGGTAATCCCGATATCCGCTCGTATAAATTCAGATCGCAGTTTCTCTCGTACAAATTTTGTGATCTCTTCCGGAGGAGAATTTTCAGGTAAACCAAATTTCCTGTGAAACAGGTCGGATATGTCCTCCTTTGATTTATGCATTGCCGGTGTTACAATATGGTATGGTTTTTCCCCTTCAATTTGCACTATGTATTCCCCCAGGTCGGTTTCAAATACCAGCCGTTTATTTCTCTCAAATAACTCATTGAGTTCCAGCTCTTCCGAGACCATGGATTTTTGTTTTACGATCACCTTTGCCTTTGCTCTCTTGATGATCTGGATGATCTCTTTTTGTGCGTCCCGTTCGCTTTGAGCCCAGATCACTTTGCCTCCCCTTTTTTCAAAATTTCTCTCAAATTCGACCAGATACGTATCAAGTTTATTAATTACCTTTGCCTTTAGGTTTGCGGCTCGTCGTTTAGCTAATTCCAAATCCCTATACTGTTGTTTACCAATAATTACTGCCTGGTCGTATTTTCCAATGTTAAACTCTAACCTTCGGCGATGTTCCTGATCAAATGATTTCCGGGTTGCTTTTTCGAGAAACTGATAGGCAGTTGAATTCATGCTGTTGGAATTAAAGAGTGCCTGATATTTTATTTACACGCCGTTCATGCCGTCCACCTTCAAATTCGGTGTGTAAAAAAAGTTGAACCAGCTCAGCAGCATGAGCATTTGAGATAAATCTTGCGGGAAGTGAAATAACATTAGCGTCATTATGCCGTCGGGCCAGTTTTGCAATTTCATCTTCCCAACATAATGCAGCTCTTACCTTCGGGTACTTATTTGCTACCATTGCTGCCCCGTTACCGCTTCCACAAATAATGACTCCCTTTTGATATTCTCCTTTTTCAATCGCATAAGCCAAAGGATGAATTGAATCTGGATAATCCATACTTTCCTCCGAAAAGGTACCAAAATCCTTGACTCTGAATCCCCAATTACTCAGTTTTTGCTTCAGATATTCCTTCATACCGAATCCTGCATGATCACTTCCAATAGCAATAATTTCGTCAAATTTGGTCATTGTTAATATTTTTCTCACAAAGGTAGCTAATACACCTCCAATATCCCCTGGAAATCATAATTTTAAATTTTAAACAGAAAAATGTTGACAACTGTGTAACTTTGTTATCAAATTCTAATAAAAACCCTGTTTCATGTAGTGCCATAAAAAATGGACCATAATGTTTGAACTTATCCTTTTTTATCAAGGAGTTTTCACAATTTTAAGAGGCTTCCATAGCCTCTTTTTATAAACAAACAAAAAATTACCTTATCCTGTTGAAATATCCTAAATAATTATTAAACAATAAAATACAAAAAATAACTTGTGAATAACTTGTTCATGATTTCAAAGAAATGAATATCCCAAATTTTCACAGGAAATTCTTTTAACCAAACTAACACCTACTATAAATAACAATAAAATAAAGACTCTTTTTATTATTATAAAGAAAGAATGTATTTTTCAAAAGAAAAATTAATAAGTGAGATAAAAACGCTGCAACATAAAAAAAATGCCGTCATATTAGCTCACTTCTATCAGGTACCTGAGATACAAGATATTGCAGATTTCATCGGTGACAGTCTGGCGTTGGCGCAAATGGCCTATAAAACCGATGCAGAGATCATTTTGTTTGCAGGCGTCCATTTTATGGCAGAGACTGCAAAAATTTTAAATCCATCAAAAAAAGTGATCATTCCCGACATGGAAGCCGGGTGTTCCCTGGCCGATTCCTGTCCACCCGCAGAGTTCAAGGAATTTAAAGAACTATATCCGGATCATGTTGTTGTTTCATATATCAATTGTTCATCTACTATAAAAGCTCTGTCGGATATAATCTGTACATCAAGTAATGCTGTGAAAATCATAGAATCATTTCCAAAAGATCAAAAAATCATTTTTGCTCCTGATAAAAATCTGGGTAATTACGTCAATAATATAACTGGGCGAGAGATGGTATTATGGAACGGATCCTGTGAAGTGCACGACATCATCTCTGTGGAAGCAGTATTGAATCTAAAAAAACAACATCCGGATGCGAAGCTGATAGCACATCCGGAATGCAAAGCCATCATTCTGGAAATGGCCGATTATGTTGGATCAACAACCAGTTTACTGAATTATTCAAAAAAGGATATTTCGAAGAAGTTTATTGTTGCGACAGAGACAGGAATTTTACACGCGATGAAAAAAGCATCTCCTGAAAAGGAATTTCTCGTTGTGGCAACAGATGAGAAATGTTCCTGTAACGATTGTCCATACATGAAGAAAAACACGCTGGAAAAAATTTATATGGCTCTTAAACAGGAACAACCAGAAATAAATATGGAGAGAGAATTGATAGAAAAAGCCAGTAAACCCATTCTTAAAATGCTTGAATTATCTATCTAACATATTGAAGCCATGCGATACATCGTATTGATGATCACCCTGTTAACCTTTATTTTCACGCTATATGGACAGTATACAATCAATCAGGATGGATTTCAACAGTTTTTCTATCAAAATGGTAAGTTGGCAAGCGAAGGAACCATGCGAAATGGTCAACCGGACGGATACTGGAAATCGTATTACGAAAATGGCCTTTTAAAATCAGAAGGGAACCGTACGAATTACAAATTGGACAGTGTGTGGAAATTCTATAGTGTTGAAGGTAAAAAAATATTGGAGATCAGCTACCAGGATGGAAAAAGAAACGGTTTCAAAACCTCCTGGCTTGACCGGGAAACCATCAGGGAACACTATATCAACGACATCAAAGAGGGAACAACGGAATATTATCATTCTGATGGTTGGAAAAAACTTGAAATACCCTTTATCAAAGGACTCGAACAGGGAATAGGAAAAGAGTACAACCAAAATGGAGAAATTATTACCATCACAGAATACAAAAGAGGCTTTATTGTTGAACGGTTAAAGATCAACAGGAAAGATAAGTTCGACAGAAAACAGGGCAAATGGATAAGCTTCTGGGAAAACGGAAAGATCCATCTTGAGGGAACCTATAAAAACAACAGGAAAAACGGCTACTTCAAGGAGTATTCAGAAAAGGGAGATCTGCTGAATATCACCAAATATCTAGATGATGTGATTCAACCAGAAGCCTCTGAAATCCAGAAACTGGAGGTGGAAAAAGAATATTACGCGAATGGCTCTGTAAAAGCGACACGGCTTTACCGGAATGGGGTACTTGAGGGGATCTCTATTGAATTTTCTCCGGAAGGAACCATAGTCTCTGCTACTGAATACCGGCACGGACTACTGGCTGGCGAAGGCCTGGTGTTGGAAGACGGAAGCCGCAATGGACCCTGGAAAGAGTATTATTTCGGAGGATCATTGAAAGCCGAAGGAGAATACATAAACGGGAATAAACAAGGAGTATGGAAATATTACCATCCGAACGGAAAAATAGAGCAAACGGGAGTCTATAACAAAGAAGGAAAACCAGAAGGACTGTGGAAATGGTATTATGATTCGGGACAACTTTTACGTGAGGAAAATTACTACAGAGGAAAAAGAGATGGCCTTTCCGAAGAGTATGATGAGGAGGGAAATATCATTGAACAGGGCGAATACCTCGATGGTCTTGAAGATGGACCCTGGTTTCAGTGCATTGGTGATTTTTACCAACAGGGCAGCTTCAGGGATGGCCTGAGAAACGGCCTTTGGATCTCCTATCAACTTCAGGAAGGCGAAAAAGGAACAGACAGCCTGGTGATTTTCAAAGGGGGATTTCTGGAGGACCTTCCCGACGGCAAACACACCTATTACTGGGATAACGGAAAGATCAGAGAGGAAGGCACTTACGTGATAGGAAAAAAAGAGGGAGAATGGATCAACTACAATTACGACGGTACGCTTTTTTTGATTATCTCCTATGTAAACGGGATAGAGACCCGTTACGACGGAGTCAGGATCAAACCACCCTTTGAACCAGAAGAATGAAAGAGAGAAAACTACCCATACGACCATCAAGAAATAAAGTTCGCAACATGGAACCCGAACTGATCAGGTTAAATAAATTCATTGCCAATGCTGGAGTTTGTTCCAGAAGAGAAGCAGATGAACTGATCAAATCCGGTGTTGTAAGAGTAAACGGGAAAGTGGTTACAGAACTTGGAACCAAAATATTACCCACAGACAAAGTTCAATTTGGCGAACAAACATTGCGCCTGGAGAAATCCCGTTACATCCTCCTGAATAAACCAAAGGGCTACATTACTACCGTTGAGGACCAGCAGCAGCGAAACACGGTAATGACTTTGATCCGGGACGCCTGTACGGAACGTGTCTATCCGGTAGGAAGACTCGACCGGAACACCACAGGACTTCTTCTTTTTACCAATGACGGTATGATTGCCAAAAAACTGATGCATCCCCGTTACGGAATTAAAAAGATCTATCATGTCGTGCTGTACCAGCCGCTCACCAAGGCAGACCTGCAAACCATCGCGAAAGGAATTGAGCTCGACGATGGCTTTATCAAAGTCGACGCCATCGAATACATTACTGACGGAAAGGATAAAAGGGAAATAGGCCTTGAACTACATTCCGGAAGGAACAGAATTGTAAGAAAGATCTTTGAAAAACTGGGCTACAAAGTGGAGAAACTCGATCGTGTGTATTTTGCCGGATTGACGAAGAAAAACCTGCCAAGGGGAAAATGGCGCTTCCTGGAAGAGAAGGAGATAAACATGTTGAAAATGACCAGTTCAAAGAAATGAGAGAACCCACTACGGTCTTCATTGTTGAAGATGAAATGTTGATTGCAGCCTGCCTGAAGGATCAACTTCTGGATTCGGGATTTAAAATTCTGGGCAGTTCCACCCGGGGAGAGAAAAGCATCGAAGTGATTCGGAAACTTAAAGAAGAAGGGCAGGAACCCGACATCGTATTGATGGATATCAACCTCAGAGGAGAGCTGGACGGAATTGATACCGCCCGGTTGATTACTGAACAATTTCAGTGTGCCATCATCTTCCTTACCGGCCAGAGTTCCAGAGAGGTTTACGAACGCTCATTTTTTATCAAACCGTTCGGCTATGTGTTGAAGCCCTATGATGTTGAACAGATGGTCATGACCATTGAAATAGCTGCATTTCAACGAAAACTGGAAATCGAAAACAAAGAGATCTTTGAGCTTTATGAAACGATCATAGATAACCCCCTTATAGGCATCTGGGTATTGCAGGACGAAAAAGTAGTGTTTTCCAACAAGACCTTCGCAACCATGTTCGGATATACGGCAGGGGAGATAAATGCGTTACGCGAACAGGATCTTGTGGGTTTGCTGCACCCGGAGGATCGAACCCAGCTGCTTGACCTGGCCAGAAACCGTTTGGAGGGTACCATACTACCCCACCCCACAACCTTCAGGATAATCAGGAAAGACGGGCAGGTTCGCTGGATGAAAACAATAGTCAAACAGATCCAGTACCGCGGAAAACCAGCCCTTCATCAAGCCTACTTAGATATCACTGAATACATAAATTTTAATCCGGACCCCAACCACCCATCAGATGAAAAAGTATAGTTTAATACTCCTTCTCCAGGCTGTTACGATATGTTCGCTGGCAAGCGATCCAATAAAGGAACTGATAAAAAATGCCGGCGACGCCAACACCTTCCCCAAGGATAAACTGCTTGTTGTATTTGACAGCACACTTACAGATGTCAAGGAAAGCGGATTGACCTATGTGACAAACCATGTACTTTACAAAGTTCTGACAACCGCCGGATCAAAGGAACTAAACGTTATCACATTCGGTTACGACCCCCAGTCGGCATTTGTGGAGATAAAAAGAGTAACCGTATATAGAAAGAATGGGCAAACATGTGACCTTGACCTGAATTCGGTAATGGATTACCCGGCACCCGCCAGGGCCATATACTGGGGCGCCAGGGAAAAGATGATTGAAATAGGACGCCTTGAACCCGGAGATGCGGTGGAGGTGCTGATGTTCCGGAAGGGATTTACTTATGCATTGCTTCAACAGGAGGAAGATGACCGGTATATTCCTCCCATGCGGGGTCATTTCTACGATATCGTAGAGTTTTTTGGCCCAAACCCGATCAATCTGAAGGTGTACCAGGTACTGGTACCGAAAGAGAAACTGCTTCAGTTTGAATTTTACAATGGAGAAGCTCGGATTTCCGGATGGCTCAAAGGAGACAAGTTTGTTTACACCTTCTCCAAAACGAATTTGCGGCCAATAGAAAGAGAGCCAAGAATGGTTGCCCTGTCAGATGTAGCGCCCAAACTTCTCCTCTCCACGAGCCCCGACTGGTACACCAAGTCAACCTGGTTTTTCAAGGTCAATGAGGATTACGGAAGTTTTGATTCCACCCCTGAGATCAAAGTCAAAGTAGATGAAATTTTAAAGCAAGCAAAAACAGAAGCCGACTCTATCTCACTATTAACTCACTGGTGTGCCGATGAGATCCGTTATTCCGGTATCTCTATGGGAGAAGGGGAGGGGTTCACACTCCACAAAGGAGAGATGACCTTCACCGATCGTTGTGGTGTTTGTAAAGACAAAGCGGGAATGCTGATCACGATGTTGCGGGCTGCTGGATTTGAATCCTACCCGGCTATGACCATGGCAGGATCACGCATTGACTATATTCCGGCCGATCAGTTCAATCATTGTGTGACTGTAGTTAAACTTAGCGATGGCCAATACCAACTCCTCGACCCAACCTGGGTGCCATTCCTCCGGGAACTCTGGTCCAGCGCAGAACAACAACAAGAGTACCTGATGGGAGTTCCCGAAGGAGCTGACCTGGCCACCACCCCCCTTTCATCTCCGGAAAATCATTTCATCCGCGTTACATCTCACGCTGAATTGTTAGCCAACGGCACGCTTAAAGGAACGCTGGTGATTACCGCAGAAGGACAATCTGACGGTTCGGTCAGGGGATATTTTAAAAACACAAATAAAACAACATGGGACCAAAATATCGAACTGGAGTTTTTGCGCCTCCACCCAAAGGCAATCATTACCCGGTTGAATTATGGAAATCCGATGGATTACCTTGCAGGACCCATCAGGATAGAAGCAGATTTTACGATTTCTGATTATGCAGTCGTTTCCGGAAATACCCTCTTTTTCAAACCAGTGATGGCCGCCCAGCTCTTTAAGTCGGCACAGTCGCATCTCTACTTTGAAACCGACCTGGAAAAAAGGAACTATGCATTTCGCGACCGGTGTTCTCGTAAGCTTGAAGTGAAAGAAACGGTACGAATTCCATCTCTGAAAAAAGCCGTTAGGATTCCGGAACCGGTTGATCAACAAGGAAGTGTAGCTTCTATAACCGGTGGATATAGGCTCGAGGGCGAAACCCTCATTTTTGTCGAAGAGGTAACTTTTGAAAAAAGAATATATGAATCCGTGGAATGGCCGCAGTACCGTGCCGTGGTAGAGGCGCAGAACCGGTTTGCCGATGAAATGGTAGTGGTTGAATTAAAGAATGATTAAACGCTTCAAAGAAGGTCATTATGAGACAATCAATAAGAATCCTGGTGTTATCAATGCTAATCACTCTATGTTTTAACGTTCATGCCCAGGATGAAAACTATGACGCGCTATACCTTTCTGTTACCAGGGAATATACGTTGAATACAGACGGAACAATTGATTTTCTGTATGCTCAAAAACTGAAACTTCAGAATCACCGTTCGTTTCATCGGTTGTATGGGGAGACCTTTATCGTATACCACCCTGATTACCAGAAACTTAAAATTAATCAGGCATATACCATCATGGCGGATGGGAAAAAAGTGAATACCCCAAACAATGCATTCAATGAGGTATTGCCTCGATTTGCAGCGCGTGCTCCAGCCTTCAACCGGTTAAGGGAAATGGTTATAACCCATACCGGCCTGGAAATTGGATCAACGATCAACCTTGACTATCGGATTCAAACTACCAAAGGCTTCTTCCCCGCTTTTATGGGAAGTACGGTATTGGCTAAAGAACAACCCGTGAAATCGATGGTTATTGTGCTCCGGACACCTGCCGATCAACCTGTTTATTTCTACCTGTTCAACAGCAAGATAAAGCCAACTGAGACCATGGAAAACGGCTTCAGGGTTTACACCTGGGTGATGAACGACATCCCTGCAATGGCAGCTGAAAGGCTCCAGCAAGATCATCCTGCCATATACCCTTCCCTGATTTTTAGTTCGTTGAATAGGTACCAGCCCCTGGTCGATTTTTTCCTGAACCAGGAACCTTTACGCTACCAAATCACCACAGAGATGAGCGAGTTCGTAAAGGGCCTTGAAACGGAATACCAGAAGAAATCGGATTTATTGTTTGCGATTCAGGAGAGTGTGGTGAAGGATATCAACCTCTTTGATATTCCGGGGGAGTATACCGGATACCGCCTGCGTTCGCCTGCCCAGCTTTGGAACAGCAATGGGGGAACAATGGCAGAAAAGGCTGTATTGATGACTGCCCTGTTGAAAAAGGCTGGAATCAAGGCGGAACCGGTCCTGGTTTTTCAGGGAAATCAGTTTGATGGCCACATAGGAAACCTTACCTGCCTGAAAGAGTGGATTGTAAGGGCGGAAGTTTCCGGCCTGGGGGTTGTTTATCTCTCTGTCAAACAGGTAAACGCCTTTGATATGATGGTACTTGAACCCGGTACTGTCTTTATGGTTCTGAAAGAGGATCATACCTTTCAGCTGGTCTATCCGGAAAATAAAAAAAGTACGGCCTCTATGAAAGGAGTATTTGTAGTGGATCCGGAGCTGAATTTATCCGGAGAGCTTACCGGGACCCTGTCAGGCGGGAGCTACCCCTTTCTGGCTTTGATCCGGAGCGAAGACAAATTGAAACACTATATCCGGGGAGGAGGGACTTCAGCCAAAATAAAAACGATCACACTCTCCGAGATGACACCCTGCGCAACAGAATTTTCCGCTATCCTGGACAAAACAAATGCCCTGAAGAGGGATTCGAATTTCTTTTACTTCACGGTTCCTTTCTTCAATACTGGCGTGGATAACTGGGATATCGGCGAACTGGTAGCGGAACGTCTTACACCTGTGGAACTTCCCTTCACGATCAAAGAGAGCTATAACATCACCCTGGCTATTCCGGAGACCCTGAAACTGGCATCCGGAGAACAAGAGATCCGGATCAACAACAGGGTTGGATCATTTCTGTATCTGGTGAAGGAGAAAGAGAACATGCTCAGGATTCAAAAGGAGATTGAGATTGACAAGAAGGTTATCGGAACAGCGGATTACAGGGCGTTCAAAGAATTGATGGATAATTGGAATCTGTTCCAGACCAATAACGTGATCCTCCGGAAGTAGCTACCTGGTTATTATCCTTCCAAGTTCTTTATTGATCTGAATATTACTGGTCTTCAAATTTCTGAGCTCTGAAAGGAGCAACTCGACCTCTTTTTGATCTGTGATCTCCTGCATCTTTTTTTGTTTGGCGGTGATGATTTTGTCCAGTTTTTTCGCTTTAAAGGAGAGCATGGCAGTAACAACCAGCTTTTTGATGCGTTTTGGTTCCTCTTCGATGATGATGTTGTTCTTTTCCCAGTTTTCACTGAGCTCATAAGGGGAGACCATCAGGTCGATGACTGCGTGAGCAATCTCCGGATCTTCATGAAGCTTAAAAAAGGTATCATTGGGTATCTCGTCCCTTTCGCGGGCTGCAACAAACTCGTTAAAAATCCGGCCGTACAATGCACTTTCAAATTCGAGATCGTCTCGAAGGATGTCAATCACAATGAAATTGGCCACCAGAATGGAAAACGGAACCTCCCGGCCATCTTCATCTATCCGTTGAAGGACGATCGATTCCCGCCCGTACAGTAATAGTTGCCGGATCAATTCACGCTCCTGGTATTCATCGGAAATGAGATCAACCTCTTCCTGGGAAGGAGCGGTAGTTTCTTCCACCCAACCGACATCCTCCGGTTTCTTCACTTCAGGTATTCTCTTTTTAAGTTTATTCCGAAGGATCTTCCGGACCTCATTCATTAACACCTGTTCCGGAACGTTCATAAGGGCCGAACACTCTTTGATGTATACCGTTCGCGTAATTCCGTCGGGGATCAGGCTGATGGTACTCACGATCTCTTTGATCAAACCTGCTTTTTTGATTGGGTCACCCTTTGTTTCTTCGAACAGTAGTCTGGTTTTGAATAAGATAAAGTTGTTCGCCTGGGTAATGATAAACTTCTCTACCTCGGAAGGATGATGATTACGAGCGTATGAATCAGGATCTTCTCCATCGGGAAACAGGACAATTTTTACATTCATTCCTTCCTCCACGATCATGTCGATCCCGCGAAAGGAAGCGTTGATCCCTGCCGGATCTCCATCGTAGAGAATGGTGACCTGATTGGTGTATCGCTGGATCATACGGATTTGATCCTGGGTGAGAGATGTCCCGGACGAAGCCACCACATTTTCTATCCCTGCCTGGTGAAGGGAGATCACATCAGTATACCCCTCCACGAGATAGCAATTGTCTTTGGACGCGATGGCGGTACGGGCAAAATAGATCCCATAAAGAGACTTACTTTTATTATAAACCTCTGATTCAGGAGAGTTTACATATTTAGGACGATTTTTCTCAGAGGTCAGAATCCTGCCACCAAATCCGATCACCTTACCGGAAACGCCATGTATGGGGAAGATTACCCGGGCATGAAAACGGTCATAGGCACGCCCCTCTTTCTGCAGGGTCAACCCGCTCTTTACCAGGGCATCCAGCTTATATCCCTCTTGTTGTGCATGCCCGGTAAAGGCGTCCCATTTTTCCGGGCTGTATCCCAGCTGGAATTTCCGGATGATGTCGTCACGCACTCCTCTCTCTGTCAGGTAGCTGAGCCCAATGGCTTTGCCCTCTTCCGTATCATGAAGGGTGTTTGCGAAATAATCCCGGGCAAACTGATTCAGGTTGAAAAGGCTTTCCCGCTCACTGAGCTGTTCCTGCATCTCTGTAGTAAGAACCCCTTCTTCAATCTCGATCTGGTATTTGTTAGCCAGGTACCGCAGTGCTTCGGGATAGGAGAAATGTTCGTGTTCCATCACGAAGCCGATCCCATTTCCGGCTTTACCACATCCAAAGCATTTGAACATTCCTTTAGCAGGTGAGACCGTGAAAGAGGGAGTCTTCTCATTATGGAAAGGACACAATCCGACCATGTTGACACCCCTTCGCCGGAGCGAAACAAAATCACCAACCACCTCCTCAATTCGGATGGTGGAAATGATATTATCGATCGTATCCCGTGAAATCATACCAAGCAGTTACCCTGAAGCGAAAATACGAAAAAGGAGGATCATTTTTTTGTATTTTTATCCACAAACGGATCAACAAAGCCAGCATGAAGTGGAAAATTCTTAAGCCCATCCGGGTAGTCGTTTCCCTCCTTCTTTTAGCCCTCACCTGTGGCATCTTCGCGGATATCTCAGTAATCTCCTCCGTATCCCTGATAAAAACGATCCTTTATCTTCAGTTTGTTCCCTCGTTGATCGGATTTTTCTACTCTCTTTCATTCGCCGCGTCAGGTTTTCTGGTGATTACCATCCTGACTCTTTTCTTCGGGAGAATCTACTGCTCCTCTGTCTGTTCGCTGGGAACCATCCATGATATTGTCACCGGAATCCGGAATCGTCTGCATCCCGTTCAACCGGATGAAACCCGCCAATCAACTTACAGAAAAGGGCTGCCATGGATTAGCCATCCGATCCTGGGCCTTACCCTGGTACTTTTCCTATCAGGGAACCTCTTTTTGCTAATCCTCCTGGACCCTTTCAGCCTGGCAGGGAGATTTGTTTCTGGATTGGTAGGTCCGCTATTTGATCTCCCCGGAAATCCTCTGTTTTTCTCCTTCCATTCTCTCCGGAACCCTGCCGCAGAAGAGACCACTCGGCATGTTTCATCCCTTCTTCCCTTGCTGGTGACCGGGTTCGTGTTCGTGTTCATTGTGTTCCTGGCCATCTATAAAAACAGGTGGTATTGTACGGTCATCTGTCCGGTTGGCACACTCCTGGGATTGCTCTCCAGGATTTCTTTATTCCGTATTAAGATGCACAAAGACAGCTGCATCTCCTGTGGTAATTGCAGTCAGGTTTGTAAATCAGGATGCATTGATCCCGGGAAAAAAGAACTGGATTTTACACGATGTGTGGCTTGTTTCAACTGCCTGCAGGCATGTTCGAATAATGGGATACGATACCGGATTTTCCGCCCGGTTCCCTCTGGTTCTCCACCGGATACGCTGAACACACACTCACGGAGAGAGTTTATCAAACGGATTGCTTTAACGCCTGCGGTTCCGTCTCTTTTTAAAACTGTATTTGCTAACCAGCAAGAGAATACCCTGGAAGAGGAGGATCCACTTCCGGCAACGCCTCCCGGATCCATTGGGATCGACCATTACACGGAGAGCTGTACCTCCTGCCATCTCTGTGTCAGCGCTTGTCCTACGGGGGTTTTACAGCCATCGGTCATGGCTTTTGGCTTTACGGGGATTCTCCAACCCAGGATGAATTTTGAAGCCGGGTACTGTGATTTCGAGTGCTTTAAATGTCTTGAAATTTGTCCTACTGGAGCTATTCTTCCGCTTCCGCTGGAGCAAAAAAAACGGATCCAGATCGGCACATCGCAGCTGATAAAGAACCTCTGTATTCCGGTTGCAGATCGAACAACATGCGGTCTTTGTGCCGAGGAATGCCCGACCAAAACAATATCTATGATTCCCTTTCTGGGCGACCTGACCATCCCGGTCATCGATGAGAAAACCTGTATCGGATGCGGGGCCTGTGAACACATTTGTCCAACCCGGCCGGTCAGGGCAATATATGTGAAGCCCCATTCCGTTCAACGGGTGGCCTGGAAGCCATCCGAATTATCTAAATAATCATTCCCTCACAATGCTGTCTCCTGCCATCCTTTTGTGTTCAGGATCCACTTCGATGAGAATCCGATCTCTTTCAGGATTTCCTCTGTTTCTCGGAAATAGAGACAGAGCTCTGCGGGACTGTGGGCATCTGAGGTAAGTGTGATGGGAATTTTTTGTACAAGCACTTTTTTCAGCAATCCGGGTCCTGGATAAAGTGAATCGGAACGCTGTGTATAGATACCCCGCGTGTTCACCTCCACCACAGCACCGCTTTGCTTGATCAGATCAAGGGTTTCTTCCGCCAAAGCAACGTACCAGGGTTCATCTTCACGGAAGTAGCGGTTGTGATTGTGCATTTTGATCTTGTCGAGATGTCCGATGATATCGGGTTGCTCCTGCACCACCAGCTTCTGGAGTTGCCTCCAGTAAGCGGTCACCGCTTTTTGCACATCCCCGCCGAATACATCACGAAGCCCATGGTCATAGGTGGCCGCCTTGGAACCATCGATAAACCAGATCAAACCCGGATGGGTGTTCCGGATCAGGTGAACCGATCCGATGATGTAATCAAACGGAAATGCCTTGCGTAATTCACTGATAGAGACTGTTAGACCTGGAATGTAGTCGTACTCCAGGCCGAGCAGCAGTTCGATACCCGATTTTACCCCTAAATCCCCTGAAGGGGACTTATTCCTCCCCTCAAAGGGGAGGTCAGGAGGGGTCATTAAGTTCATTATCGCCTCCACGTACTCCCCGAGCCCCCCTTCCGGGATCGCAAAAGTATTCGGAAACGGAACCGGAGAATGGTCGGTGAATCCGAGAACGGAAAAACCCTCTTTTATGGCCTCGTTAATATAGTCTTCGGGAGGGGAGGAGCCGTCGCTGAAGTTGGTATGTGTATGGAGATTTCCAAGCATTTAGTTGAAGCTCAGTTTTATGCTTAACCGTAAAGACGAGGAAGTTCGACACAAATTATTTTATAAATTTTGTCGGCTCGGCGGAGGAACTCAGGGACGGGGATTGAGCAGACCTCTTCCTTTGTTGTCTTTTTTACCGGTTTCGTATCTACCCGGATTTCGGGGATTGTCATCTCGATGACCCCCGTGGTTGGGCCCTGGATATAAATCCGCTCTCCGGTTGCCAGGGTTCCGGATTCGAGCTTGATTTCCGCGACGTGTAATTTGGTAAAATAATTCGTTACTTTTCCTACATATTCTTTTGATTGTGTGGCAACTGAACCATGCCCACCTGCCCATTCGCCCATTTTTTGCCCCAGGTAATAACCGTCCCAGAATCCGCGGTTGTAAACACTTTTCAGCCGGCCGAGCCAGCCATCGATCGCCTCCTGCGTATAGGTGCCCGCTCTAATGGCATCTACCGCTTCACGGTAACAGGAAACAACGGTTTTCACATATTCCGGGCTTCGTCCCCGCCCTTCGATCTTCAGGATTGAGGCGCCTGACTTGATGATCTTGTCCAGAAAACCGATGGTACATAGGTCTTTTGGTGACATGATGTAGTCGTTATCTACCACCACTTCAACCTCTCCGTCGAAATCGGTAACCCGGTAAGGGCGCCGGCACAACTGGTAACAGGCCCCGCGATTGGCGGAGGTATTGAAGTGATCAAGGCTCAGGTAGCATTTGCCCGACACCGCCATGCAAAGGGCCCCATGGGCAAAGAGCTCTAACCGGACCAGTTGTCCTGATGGCCCTGTGATCTTTTGTCGCCTGATAGACCGTGCAATGGATGCCACCTGGTCAAGAGAGAGTTCCCTGGCGGTTACCATCACGTCAGCGTAATGCGACCAGTGCTTCACCGCTTCCAGGTTAGTGATGTTGGTTTGGGTGGAAATGTGCACCGGCATGCCTGCCGAGCGGGCAACCCGGATTACCGCTTGATCGGATGCGATGATCGCATAGATGCCGTTTTTCCTGGCCGAATTCACGATCCGTTTCATCTCCCGGATCTCAGCGTCGAAGATCACCGTATTCAAGGTGAGGTAGCTCTTCACTCCGTATTTTCTGCAGATCCGGGTAATTTTCACCAGATCGCGAAGAGTGAAGTTGATCGACGACCGGGCCCGCATATTCAGAATACCGATTCCGAAATAGACAGAATCAGCGCCAGCCTGAATAGCGGCCATCAGCGATTCCCAGGTTCCAACGGGAGCAGTGATTTCGGGTTTGAACACAGTTTTCCTGCAAAGGTACAGAAATCGTGGGTTTCGGCTACCTCATTAACTCACCAGCTCATATAGGCCGCCCTATCCATCTCTCCGATCGTTTTCAAAGGTTTTGGTGGCTTCAGGTACCGATCCAGAAAAGCGTAAATTTTCAGCCGGATCTCTTTGGCAATCCGGGTGTCGATCCGGTCGAAAGAGTGCCCCCCCTCCACATCCTTGAAGATCTCATACTCAAACTTTTTTCCATCCGCTTTCAATCCTTTGATCAGGTGCTCCACCTCCAGCACATTGACATCATCATCATTGGTATTGGTGTGGATCAATAACGGGGTTTGCAGTTTGTGTGTGTTCCAGGCCGGAGAGCGTTTTTTGTACTCCTCCACATTCTCCTGCGCGGTTTTTCCCAGGTGGTAATCGGCCGAATAGAGGGCACGGTATTCGTCATCCTGATACCCCATCCGGGCAATCAGATCACTGACCGGAACTCCTGCGAAGCACACATCATAATGATTGGGATAATTGAATACCGCGAGTAAGGAGATCATTCCGCCATGGCTCCAACCCAGGATCCCGATCCGGTCACGATCTACAATTCCATAGTTTTCAACCATATAATTACGGCTGGCGTCGGCGTCCTCTACCTCCAGGCCACCGTAATCGATCCGTTCCCAGTACGATTTCCCATACCCGGAACTTCCCCGGTATTCCGGGGCAATCACAATGTACTGCTGGGCCATCAACTCCCGGATGATGTGCGCATAATAGGTGGTGAAGTCACCATGGACACCCCCGTGTGGAAAGACCAGCAGAGGATATTGCTTTCCGGCATCAATCCCACGGGGAATGAAGATGTAGGCATAGAATTTAACCGGGTTTTTCACCCCCATGGCTGTCGGATTTTTTACGGTTTCCTGGTTTATAGGGGGACCTGTGATGTAAACTTTGTCGATAAAGGCGACATCCCCCACCCGGTTATACCAGTAGATGTCATCCACCGCTTTCCTGACTTGATCTACATCGAAGGAGAGATCCCGGATATCCGATTTCAGTGTTTGAATTGTTTCCTGTTGGACAGGATCCTGCTGCTGGGCAAACGGAATCATACCCGATCCTAACAGGAAGAGCAAGAAGAAGATTCTTTTCATGACAAAGGGATATTTATTGCAATAAAAGTAGTAAGAATCACTGAAATTGAAAAACTATTACCTTTGCGCAAAAAACAACCCTATGCATAGTAAAGGAAAAATGATCGCACTCATGACGATCGCCCTGTTTTGGATGACCGGTTGTGGCAATAATGAGCTGGATCAGGATGTTGGCCCCCTGGCAGATGCCATGTGCAAGTTTATTGAAATTCAGAACAATCTGAAAGGAGCTATCGAAGCAAACGACTCTCTGAATATACAGAAATACGGTGCTGAAAAGCATAAAATGACCATTGAGATCACCATTCTCAACCAGGAATTTCAGGAAAAATACGGAGATCTGGTGACAGACCAGGAGTTCGGAAAAAAATTCAAAAAGTCGATGAACAAAGTATTGATCGACTGTCCGCATATCTCCCCGGAAGATCGTGAAAAAATGGAGACCGAACTCAAAGAGTAACCTTCAACACCCCATTGATTTTTGCCAATCTGCGGACTATAGTTCTAAGGTCGAACTTCTACCTTCCAGTTCTAACTTCTGACCTCTGGCTTCGTACTTGCTTTGATTCCCAGCTCATTCAACTGCTCCTCACTGATGGTGGAAGGCGAGTCGATCATCACATCACGGCCGGCGTTGTTTTTAGGGAATGCAATGAAGTCGCGAATGGAGTCGCCACCGCCGAAGATGGTCACCCAGCGGTCAAAACCGAAGGCGATACCTCCATGGGGTGGAGCACCAAAATCAAAGGCGTTCATCAGGAAACCAAACTGAGTAGTAGCTTCTTTTTCAGTGAATCCCAGTACGTTAAACATCTTTTGTTGAAGTTCTTTGTGATGGACCCGGATGGATCCGCCACCGATCTCGGTCCCGTTGATAACCAGGTCGTAGGCATTGGCTCTTATAGCGCCTGGATCGGTGTCGAGCAGATAGATATCTTCAGGCTTTGGGGAGGTAAACGGGTGATGCTTGGCATAGAACCGCTGCGTCTCTTCATTCCATTCCAGCAGGGGAAAATCTACCACCCACAACGGTTTAAACTCATCCGGATTCATCAGGTTCAACCGTTTCCCAATTTCCAGACGCAGGTCGCACATCGCGGATCTGGTCTGATCAGTATCACCTGACAGGATCAGGATCAGATCACCTGGTTTAGCCTTGAATTCATCCAACACCTTTTGCAAATCTTCGGATGAGTAAAACTTATCTACAGATGACTTGATGGTCCCACCCGGATTGTACTTGATATAAATCAATCCGGTAGCACCGACCTGTGGCCTTTTCACGAAATCGATCAGCTCGTCAAGTTGTTTTCGGGAGTAATCCCCACATCCTTCGGCCCTGATTCCCACCACCAGCTCTGCGTCGTCAAACACCTTAAATCCTTTATTATGAAGCAAATGGGTAAGCTCAATGAAAGTCATTCCAAATCTGATATCCGGTTTATCTGAACCATATAGTCTCATCGCTTCTTCGTAGGGTATCCTCGGAAACTCCGTGATATCCTGGTTCAGTATTGATTTGAAAAGATGGCTGGCTAACCCTTCAAACGTAATCAGTACATCATTCTGGGTCACAAAGGCCATCTCGCAATCGATCTGGGTGAATTCCGGCTGGCGGTCGGCCCTCAGGTCTTCATCCCGGAAGCAGCGAACGATCTGATAGTACCGGTCGTAACCGGCTACCATCAGGAGCTGTTTGAAGGTTTGAGGCGACTGAGGAAGGGCATAGAATTGGCCCTGATTCATCCGGGAAGGGACCACGAAATCCCGGGCGCCTTCCGGAGTGGATTTGATCAGGCAGGGTGTCTCGATTTCAATAAAATCTTTGGAATTAAGATAGTTACGTGTTTCGATAGCCATTTTATGGCGCAGCAGCAGGTTCTTTTTGTTTTCATTCCGACGCAGGTCGAGGTAGCGGTATTTCATCCGGAGCTCTTCGCCACCGTCGGTATGGTCTTCGATGGTAAACGGAGGAATTTTTGAAGGGTTCAGCACATTCAGCTCCTCCACCAGGATCTCGATATCCCCGGTCGGGATCTTCGGGTTCTTGTTGGAACGTTCAGCGACCATCCCTTTCGCCTGGATCACGAATTCGCGTCCCAGCTCCCGGGCTTTCCCACAAAGATCCGGGTTCGCTTTCATATTGAAAACGAGTTGGGTAATTCCATACCGGTCGCGCAGGTCGATGAAGATCAACCCACCCATTTCCCGGTTCCGTTGAACCCATCCTGCTAACGTCACCGTTTTCCCTGAATCCGCAAGCCTTAATTCCCCGCAGGTGTGAGTACGAAACATAGAGGGATGATTGAAATTGTTGAAGCAAAAGTAACAATAAACAAAGTACGAAGACAGAAGCCAGAAGTTAGAACCGGAAGTTAGAGGTACGAACCGAAGCGAAGTTCGGCGGAGCCAATTACGAAGTAGAAAATTTCGCTACTTCGCTATTTCTATTCTACCCCCCTCAGAGTGTGCCGAAAACTCGGGAGCATACAAGCATTGAATGGTCGCAATTCCTGTGGAGAAATCACCGGCATTGTTCACCACCAGCGGGTATTCAAACACCCAGGTCCCTTTGGGCAGGTAGTCGAAAAAGAAGTTGGTTGCCAGATCCGTGGTTGATTGGTAGTACCCCAGGCCGTCCTGGTAGCGGTAGCCTGAAAGTGATGATGAGTTGATGAGGCGATGAGGTGATGAGGTGTTCAGAAGGGGTTCCAATCCCAATGCTCTCATATCTTTCAGGTGCACGAATTCCATGGCTCGGTCCACGGTAACGATGAGGCGGGTTATGAGTTTGTCGCCAATAGAAAGGTGGTGCCGTGGTGCTGTGGTGTCGTGGTGAAATAAAGAGTCATTCGTAATTCGTAATTCGTAATTCGTAATTGGAAATAGCACCGGGCCGGCATCCGTGTTTTTCTCCAAGTAAATTTGCTTTTCAATCGTCAAAGGTGTCTCAAAAGGAGTGATGTTATCCAGGTTTTCAAAGTATTGCCAGTAAAGTCCTCCCCAGGCTATGCCGTCGGTAGGTTTGATGATCTGAACAGATCCCATGTCGGGTTGGATTGCATCTCCACTCCACGACATGCTGAAATATCCGGTTCCTGCCTCCTGTGGCAGGTCTGGTAGCTGAGCCGGATCAATCTCAATGTTGCCAAGCTTGATTTGAACCTGTGGACTCTCGGCCAGCAGGTCGGCACCGCGAAGCAACAAGGCGTAACAGGCATCTACCGATGCTTGTTTGGTTCTCCATTGCTGGGTCTGCTTCTGCTTCAGTAACCAGATTTTCAAATCCTCCACCGATTTCTGATCCCCTACAATCTCGTCGAAGGTTTCGATCAAAAGAGACTGTGTCTCTACCGGTGCCTGGTACCACTCGTACCCGCCTGGCATCGCCCAATACATGCCCATTTCAGACGAATGAAGCGCCCGTTCCGACAACGACTTAAGAATTCTCCCAGGGATTACCTGATCCCCCATCCGGTGCAAAGCCAGGGCAATCATCCCTTGTGAGTACAGATCCTGCCTCAGCCAGAACTTTTTAGCCTGGGAAATAAAGTACTCCATGGCTTGATTGACATTGGCATTCTGATCCTGAATCCCCGATCCCGGGTCCTCACTCCCCACCCCTGCAGGGGTGGGGTGAAAGAAACTACGGGTATAGAGATATTTCACCTGAAGTGGAGTCAGGTGATTGTCATTCAACTTTCCGGGATAGTTTTTCTTCAGACGCTGATAATCCTCAACTATTTCCCCATCCAGGTAGCGGATGGCCTTTGTGACCATTTCTGCCACCTGTTCGGATTGCTGGGTATACCTTACCCCAAGATGATCCAGCCGGCCCAACCCGGTGAGGATATTCAGGGTGACAATCCGGTTCTCCTGCATTCCTTCAAACCAGGGCCATCCCCCGGAAGGGTATTGCATCTGTTGGAGCAGCCGGACCTTTTCGTCCAGATTATTCTGCAGATTGTTCAAATCGAAAAATTGGCCCAGCTTCTGTTTGCTTTCCGTTTCACTTTTAGCTACCAGCACCCATGGCGTCTCCTGCAAGATGGCGGATTTCAACTCCTCGTTTTTCTCCAGGTTCGACAACAAGGCATTGGGAGTCAATACTTTCCAGCTTTCAAAGACCTGACGGATCCGGGGATTAAAGCCGGTTAAGTGAGAGGCCAGGGCATTGGCATAAAAGGCACTGAAGATCTGGTCAGCATTTTTATAGGTCACTTCATCCAAAGCAGGCAAAGCCTGAACGGCATACCATGCCGGATTGGATGCGAATTCCAGGGTCAACCGGTAGTTGTTCAGCGACGTTTGATCTGCTGACCGGAGGAGCTTGTCAAACCGGAAATCAAAGATTCCTTTTCCCCTCACCGGTAATGGTAACGATTCCGTCACCAGCATCCGGTTGGTCAGTACCGGGATGGTATTCACCTCTCCGTCGCTGAAATGGCCGGCTTGTGCAGTTACGGTGAATTGTAAGAGACTCAGGAACCTCGAAATAGGAATGGCCAGGGTCCAGGAGACCGCCGTGCTCTGACCTGTTGGAATGGTAAATGATAAGGGATTCGCGATTCGCGATTCGCGAATTAACGATCCCGTATCGCGTATCGCGTATCCGGTATCCGGCATCTGGCATCCGGCATCAATAATCAGGTCATTCAACGGCTGCATCGTAATGGCTTCAGAAAGATCCAACATCGCTTCACCGGTGATTTCATGATCGCTCAGGTTCACGATCCGGGTGATGAAAACCACGGTATCGCCCTGCCTTGCAAACCGCGGTACATTGGGAAAAACCATCAGATCCTTTTGCGTGACCAGCTCTTTTTCAACCAATCCATAATCGAGTTGCTTCGTATAAGCGAGCCCCAGGAACTTCCAGGAGGTCAACGCATCGGGCACCGTGAATTTCAGAGACAAGTTTCCGCTGCTATCCGAGACAAGAGAAGGATAAAAGAAAACGGTTTCGCGGAAATCCTTTCGAACCATCAACACCTGGATTTGCTGGTTTTCAGGGGAGCGGTCGGGTGAAGGAGATGTGGTTTCCATACCGGCGATTTCATCCATCGGCGGCGGTGGAGGTTTCAGGCCGGCTAGGCCGGATTCAGCTTCCGTGGCGAACGCCTCCTTACTCATCAGGATTTCCCGTCCCCCTTTTCTTCCGGCATCCATGAAATATCCGTAACCCATTAGCTGCAGGCCGAACCAGTTCAGTTGATCATACGCCCTGTACTGGAAGCCAGCCCCACTCCACCAGGAGGAGTACCAGGATCCTCCGGTGGTTTTGAAATCATTCGTGACATTCCAGGGATTGTTGTAGTAATAGCGTTTATAGATGTCAAATGACCAGGAATTACTCCTGAAGAGATCCAGCGACCGGTCGTACATCGCCGTTGTGAAAGAAGCCATCACCCCTTTCTTCAAGGCATCAGAAATAAGGATTTTCCACTCTTCCTGCTGGCCCGGGATCAGCTTGTCCCGGAAGGTTTGAATGTCGATTTGCAGCTTTTTATCCGTGTAGGGAACAGCGATGACCTGATTGTTCTGGAATACCCGGTTATCCCTGACAAAGAGAAAACTGACAGAAAAATTTCCGCGGTACTCTTCAAGAATCGGTACTTCGATCAACTTCTGCTGGTTCTTGAGTGTGAGCCATTCCCTGGAACAGAGCTGATCTTTCACCCTGATCTCTTTGATGACACGGACCATTTTTTCACTGGTCCCGATCAGGAAAGAGGCCATTTCGCCCGGCTCCCCGGAACTTTTCAGGGGGACAAACCAGTTGATTGCCGGAACGGGCACCTTTTTACTCAGTGGATCAAAGGCAGTGAAAAAGAGAACCTTTTCCACCTTCTGTCCAAACGGATCGGTAGCCGTGAGCATTAGCTTGTAGGATCCGGGATCCGCGATCCGGGATCCGCGATCTTTTCCACCTGTATCGCGCATCTGGTATCGCGTATCCGGCATCTGGCATCCGGCATCAGTCAGACATAACATGGTATCATTTACCGTATTCATGACATTCCTGAAGATGGTCTCCTGCACCGGCCAGGAAGCCGGGCTATCATCTTCGGAATAGATATCATGTGGGAATCGAATATAGAAGTTCTCCCTTGACAGGATCTGTGTATCGGGCCGGTTCCAGAGGCGGGTTTTGAAAGCCCTGTCGGGGCCGGATAATTGTTGTAGGGTGACCTGAACCTCCACCGGTGTTGCCCTGCCGTTAAGATTGGTAGTGGTGAGAGTGAAATTACCAGGTTCCGCAAGATTTAGTTTTTCAGGCACGGTGATATCGATCAGCAAGGAGGTATAACCCACTGAAAGAGACTCCTGTGCTGAACGGGTCTCCCCGTTTTGGTCAGTCACATCGGCATAGATCCGGTAATTGAATACGGGTTGACTCTCTGCAGGAATTTTACGATCAGGGAGAGCTTCAAACGCTATGGTAAAAGAACCATCTTCACCTGTAAAAGTGATCCCATTCATAATCTCAATTTCCGGGGATTCAGGAAAAGGGATGTGCCACCAGCCATTCCTGTATGGATACCTTGCCGTTCGCACAACGCGGTAATTGACTGACCCGGCATCGATCGCATTTCCTGCAAATCCGATAGCTTTCCCGGTTACGGCCACCTTTTCCCCGATCTTGTAATTTCCTTCCATAGGATCGAACAGAAGCTCAAAGGTGGGCCGTTTATACTCCTCCACGGAGATAGCAATCGACCCCGACTCATTGAAGATCTGCATCTCGCCCAAAAGCACTCCTGTGGGAGCCGTAAAAGAACCGTTGAAAGATCCATATTCATCGGTGATAAAGGTTTGATCAGCGATCTTTTGTCCGTTCACATCAGTGAACCTAACCAGGGTTTTCTTACTGGTTTTCAGAGAGGTAGAATCACCGGTGCGCTCCAGCACAATGCCCTTGAAGTAGACCGGTTGTCCGGGCCGGTAGATGGCGCGGTCTGTAAAAAAACGGGTTTGTTCCACCGGTCTCACGGGTCGCTCCATAACAGGGTAGACATAAAGAGGTTCTGTAATGAGCAGGTCATCTCCGTTGTGGATATGGAGGACCAGGTTGGAATAGGATCCTCTGCTCTGGGGAGCCGGGATGGAAAAAAAACCCGATTCGTCAGACTGGTATTCGCCCGTTTTAGAGGTAATGTACTGACGGCTTCTGGGTTCATAGGATTTTGAAAAAGCCTCAACAAAAAGATTTTTCAAAGGAAATCCGCTCAACCGGTCAAGGAGGTAAAGGTCGATGCCACCCTTACCGTTGCGTTGGGTAAGGTAGCTGATACCGGATGACCAGATTGCCTGGTAAGTAAACGGAACAGCTGGATTCCGGAAAAGGGAGTCAGTAGATGCAAAGAGGAGGTAAAACCCGGGAGCCATGGCCGGAATGGTGAATTCGGTCCGGTGTTCCTGGTAATCTCCGGCTGAAGGAACAGGGATTTGCCAGTGGCTGACAGCTTCCAGGGTGATGAGGTAGTTGAACACATCCTCCTGATTTAATCCGGACATCAGGAGCTTATACTGTTCAGGATCAGCTTTGACCATACGAAGATAGAGGGAGGTGATATTGTTAAATGTGAGGGACGCTAACGCGGATTGTTCCGGGATGATTGCATATTCGGTTGTGATCTGAAGAGAGGGAGCAAGGATCTGTGTGATCAGTAAACGGCAGTTATTACCACCCTTTGAAACGGGATAAAGCTCAACAGCGTTCATACAAACCTGTAGCGCTGATTTCAAATCCCATTGATGCCTTTCAGAAAGCAGCGGATCATACTTCTCCCCCTCTTTCATGAGTGCCTGTGCAAGGGCAAAGGAGATATCAGTGGAGGCAGGAGAAAAGGTATAGTTCTGCTCAAACTCTCTCAGTGCTTCCAGGTAAAGGCTATCTTTCCCGGGTAAAGTGCTTTCTTTCAGTACATAAGATAATCGTTGAAGCTCCCAATCGATCAATGTTTCCGGATTTTTATTACCGAGGTGGAATTGAGCCACCACCTGAAAGATGCGGACAGAATACCAGGAGAGGGATAGGGTATCGTTCCCCGGTGGGATAAAGGTACCGTCATCCGGCCTGGCATGAATTCCTTCCGGTTGAAGGGGGTACTTGATAAATTTCGGCGTCTGGGCAAAGAAAGCTGCGTTATCCAGGCTGAATGTTTGTACGGATTGGATGATGGAAAGATCCCCCTGGCTAAAAAACCGGAGCGCCCGGTGAGCCAGGAAATCAAATAGTGTAGTATGGACGGATGGGGTAGTATCTTTTTTTCCGTTTTCCAGAACAGGACGTTCGATAATATCCTGATAATGCTCAATCGGTATTCCCTGTAGCAAGATTTTATCCGACAATGATTGCCGGTAATTCAGAATGATCTCATAGACCAGACGTTTGCTGCCCCATGTTTCAGGACTATCGGTTTGATTCCCGGCAAGTACCGACCGGTCCCGGAACCGGTACTGATTTCGTTGGAAATAGTTCCAGTAAAGTTCTCCGAGAATGGAATGAAGGATCTGCCTGACCGGTTCGCGGGAAGCGGCCAACTCTTTCTTTACTTCATCGATCGCTGGCAAAGGAAAATTTTCCTGGAAGGTGGAGATCAAGCCGATACGGTAAATGATTGCTTTGACCAGCTGGGGATCATCCTGGTTCTCTTTCGCCTGGTTATATAGCTGATCTACAACCGTAAGGGCTGAATTGGGCAATCCCTCATTGGCCAGGGAATCGACCTTAAGCCAGAGGGAATCAAAATTGTGGACTGCAGACTGCGGACTGGCGAGTGGTGCATTGGTGCCGTGGTGCCGTGGTGGTATGGTAGTGTGGTGATGTGGTGATGTGGTGACCGTATGACCGTATGACCGTATGGCTATATGACCTGTTAAAAAAATCAAAGCCAAGAACAGGGCGAATTTTCTCATAATTTTTTTATTTGGAATGAATAAAGATACAAAATAAATTACTTCTCTTTTTTCTTCCACCGACCAAGATCCGGAGATGGGATCGTGGATGATAATGGATTAGTGCGTTGGAGATGTCGTAGGTGCGTGCCACGTAAAGAGCGGAGATCAGGTCCTGGGTTCCTTTAGGCATCGTTCGGTTTTGACGGGTGCTCGAATAGGTTCCGGTATACTGGTTGAAGTTCACATCATCATCGTATTCGTAGTCACCCTCTTTGGTGCGCCTGATAAACTTCCATGGCACCAACAACTCCCGGTCTACAAAACTCTCAAACTGGTCTTCAACCTTGAAAAAGAGATCGAAAGCTCCTGTCGTTTTGCCCGTCCCGATCAGGTGGTAGGTTTGCCTGCCATTGATCTCTTTCCTTTCGAACTGAACTTCTGTAGTGGCAATTCCCGCGGTCACCTTTCCGGTGATGTAGGAGTCATAATAAACACTGTATTCCAGGTACTCACCATGGGTAAAGGCTTCATTTTTAATGGGGGGGAGTTCCTGGGAGAAAACAGTAAGAGGTAAGAGGTAAGAGGTGAATAGTAAAAGAACGAATAAAAGTGAAATCATTCTGTATGGGAGACCGGGCCGGTCACCAGTACAGTTATTCCCGTTTATACGACTACGTTCACGATCTTTTTCGGGACAACGATGATTTTTTTCGGTGGGTTTCCCTGAAGCCATTTTTCTGATTCGGGTGCCTCTAAAACTGTCTTTTCAATGTCTGAGGGAGTCAGGTCGAGAGATAGGGTTAGTTTAAAGCGCAGTTTACCATTAAACGAAATAGGATACTCAAACGTATTTTGTACCAGGTATTCTTCATTGTAAACCGGGTATGAAGCTTTGGTGATACTTTCAGTGTGGCCCAGCCGGGACCAGAGTTCTTCGGCCAGGTGGGGCGCATAGGGTGAAAGGATGATCGCCAGATCGGTGAGAACCGCCCGGTTGCAACATTTCAGGTCAGATAGTTCATTGACACAGATCATAAAGGCGCTTACCGCGGTATTGAAGGAGAACCGTTCAATATCTTCCTGCACCTTTTTGATGGTTCGGTGTAAAATCCGAAGCTCTTCCGCAACGGGAGTCTCGTCTGTCACCCGGAACTGGCCATGTTCATCATGGTACAACCGCCAGACTTTTTTAATAAACCGAAATACCCCTTCGATTCCGTGGGTGTCCCATGGTTTCGATTGTTCCAGCGGACCAAGAAACATCTCATACAAACGGAGGGTATCGGCTCCATACTCTTCGATGATCTGATCGGGGTTCACCACATTGTAGAGGGATTTCGACATCTTCTCAACGGCATATCCGCAGATATACTTATCTTCTTCCAGAATAAAGTTGGCATCAGCAAGATCAGAACGCCATTTCTTAAAGGCCGCTATATCCAGCACATCATCGTGAACCAGGCCTACATCCACATGCATGGAAACGGTGTCATACTGATCGATCAGTCCGTGCGAAATGAATGTATTGGTTCCCTGGTCACGGTAAACAAGACTGGAACGTCCCTGGATCTTTCCCTGGTTGATCAACTTTTTAAACGGCTCTTCATGGACGGCGAGGCCAATGTCATACAGGAACTTATTCCAGAAACGGGCATAAATCAGGTGACCGGTGGCATGTTCATCCCCGCCAATGTAGAGATCGACATTTTGCCAGTAGTCGGCTGCCTCTTTGGAGAAATATCGATCCCGATTTCCTGGATCCATGAACCTGAGATAATACCCACTGGAACCTGCGAAGCCCGGCATCGTGGTTGTTTCCAGGGGATACCCTTCACGGGTTGTCCAGTTTTTAGCACGGGCCAGAGGAGGTTCACCAGATTCGGTTGGAAGGAATTTATCGACCACCGGAAGGCGCAAAGGGAGTTCCGATTCAGGCAGCGGATAGGGGATCCCCTCTTTGTAATAGACCGGAATAGGTTCTCCCCAGTAGCGTTGCCGGCTGAAAATCGCATCACGAAGGCGGTAGTTGATGGTCCCTTTACCAATCCCCATCTCCTCCACGCGGGTGATCACTGCCCTAACCGCCTCTTTCACATCCATCCCGTTGATGAAACCGGAATTGATCAGAATGCCCTCTTTGGCATCGTAGGAGCTCTCCGTTATATTACCACCGGAAACCACCTCTGTGATCGGAAGTCCGAAATGCGTGGCAAACTCGTAATCACGCTGGTCGTGTGCCGGAACGGCCATGATAGCTCCCGTTCCGTAACCGGCCAGCACATAATCGGCCACCCAGATGGGAATGGGCTGGTGGTTGAACGGGTTCAAGCAGTAGGCTCCGGTGAACTCTCCGGTAATTTTATTCACATCGGTCATCCGTTCGCGTTCCGAACGCTTTTTTGCCATCTCCGTGTACGCCAGCACCGGGGCCCTTCTGTCGGGGGTAGTGATCTTCCTTACCAGCTCATGCTCCGGCGCCAGTACCATGTAGGTCGACCCAAAAATGGTATCTGGTCGTGTGGTGAATATCTCCAGTTGACAGGCGTGATCCTTAATCTGAAAGAAAATATCGGCTCCTTCCGACTTGCCGATCCAGTTTCGCTGGATCTCTTTGAGGGATTCAAACCAGTCCACGCTCTCCAGTCCGTCCAGCAACCGCTGGGCATAGGGAGTGATCCGTAGAAACCACTGTTTCATCAGCCTCCGTTCCACGGAATGACCACCCCGAACCGAAAAACCATTGACCACCTCATCGTTTGCCAGTACCGTTCCCAGCTCAGGACACCAGTTGACCATGGCATCCGAAAGATAGACCAGCCGGTAGTTCATCAGGAACTCCTGTTGCTGTTTCTCACTCCAGCTTCTCCACTGACCGGGAGTCACCTCTTCAAATCCACTCTCCATAAGCCGCTTCATCAACCGGGTAATTGGTTCAGCTTTCTGCATGTAAGGATTATACCAATGGTTGAAAAGTTGTATAAAAGTCCACTGCGTCCATTTGTAATAATCAGGATCACAAGTTCTTACTTCACGCGACCAGTCGTAAGAGAACCCGATTTTTTCCATCTGCTCACGGTACCGGAGGATGTTCTTTTCGGTGGTCATGGCAGGATGGGTACCCGTTTGGATGGCATACTGCTCTGCCGGAAGGCCATAGGCATCGAAACCCATAGGGTGCAGCACATTGTACCCCTTCAGACGTTTGAACCTGGCATAGATATCAGAAGCGATATACCCCAATGGATGACCTACATGCAGACCGGCACCCGATGGGTAAGGGAACATATCGAGGATGTAATATTTGGGTTTGGAATGATCAAGTTCGATCCGGAAGGTGTCATGCTTCATCCAGTAGTGTTGCCATCTCTTCTCCACTTCCGAAAAGTTGTATTCCATGGTCAAATCGTAATATGTTGATTCTATTTCGATTCAGGTTGCGAAGTTAGAAAATTACCGTGAATTTTTTACCTTTACCATGAATTCATCCCCAACCATCTTCATGCGAGAATCCAAGAAGCCCACCCCCGCCACAAAATTTCGCCGGTATATTCTCAAAGCCCTGATATGGGTCTTGATTATCGTTTCTGTTGTTTTCTTGGCTGCCTACATAGCAATGAACCACTTTGGAGAGCACTTCATTAAAAAATACCTTCAGACAAAGATCATTCATGCCAGTCATGGTGTTTACGAGATCGACTTTGAGCAGTTCAGCTTCAATCTTTTCTCCGGAAAGACAGTGGTCACAGACTTCCAACTGGTCCCTAACGAAGCGCGTTACAATGAACTCAGGGAAGAGGGGAAGGTAAAAAGCACCCTGTACTCCCTGATTTATGAAAAGCTGACCCTGAGTAAACTGAACCTGAAGGAGATGTTTCTGGACCGGACAATCCATCTCAGGATGATCGAACTGGATAAACCGACCATTGCATTCATTGCCTTTCCCGATTCCATTAAGAAGAAACGAGGGCGCTTCACACATATCTATCAGGACATCTATCCGCTTCTCTCTTCGCTGTTTTCGGAAGTGAGAATCGATTCCATCCTGGTACGGGATGGTTCCTTTTCCGGCAAACAAACCCTTAATTCGGGAAAAACCAATGAAGGAGACTGGCTCTATTCGGTCGTTTTACGCGATTTCAATCTCAGTGCTTATGAGTATTATACCGAAGAGAGGGTCTTTTATTCCAAGGATGTGGAGTTGAGGATCAGGAATTTCAACTATTCACTCTCCGATAGCCTTTATTTCCTGAATGCCGATGAAGTAGGCTTTTCCCTGGTAGGATCGCGCCTTTTTGGGAAAGGCCTCACCCTTACTCCCAATTTTCTGGCGAGTAAACTGGCAACAGCCAAAACCGGTAACTTCTATCAGGTCTATCTTCCGGAGTTTTCAATTAACGGGGTAGATCTTTATAAAGCGCTGCTGGAAAAGGAGATATCAATCGGCTCGATCAACATTGACCACCTGGATGTCAAGATGTTCCTTCATGAGGCTCCGGATCCCGTGGTGAAGAAAAACCGGACCAAAGTAACGATTGCCACCCTCTATACCATCGTTCAGGATAAGTTAAAGAATGTAACCATCGGTACCATTCTTCTGAACAACGCTTCTTTTCAGTTCTATCCACGGGTTACAGAACCGAGACCCGAACTTCAGGTGGAGAGGGCTTCCCTGTGCCTGAATGGCTTTCATCTCGATTCCCTCGCGCATCTGGATACCACCAGGATCCTCTATTCCAAAAACATTGAAATTGATCTCAAAGGGTTTACCCTGGCTCTCCAGGATAAACTTCATGATCTCAACGCACAACACGTGATCATCAGTACCCGCCGATCTCTTATCGATGTACGCAACACCCGTTTGTACCCTTCAGCAACAGCAGACCCCACTCTGCGTTATAAAAGCAATTCCTTCTACCAGATGTGGTTCCCACAGGTGAGATTCGAACAGATCAACCTGTTCCGGATGTTTAATACCCGGAACCTGGAATTTTCCAGGTTAGCCTTGTTTGAGCCCGACGTGACGATCATTCAGTACCGGAACAGGCAGATTCCTCAGGACACCCCGATCAGGCATGAGACCTTCCTTCAAAAGCTGGACCTCATCAGAAATATAGTCATTCCATATATGATATCCATTCATGCTGGGGCCATCGAAATTTCCAATGCCCGGATCAGCTTCAAAGACAATAAACAGGGCTTAAACGAAGAACGGATTTCTGGGCTGGCAGACCTTACCTTAACGGGATTCATGATGGACACCCTTACCTTCAGGGACCGGAAAGAGTTCCTTAACCGGCTTGAACTTGACCTGAAACTGTGGGATTTCCGTTATCTCTCCCAAGACAGTCTTCACAGAATAAGGATCGGGGAACTCTTTGCAAATTCTCTTTCTGAGGAGCTGGATATCACCGATTTTGAAATGTACACAACCAGCAGAATGGACCCGGAAATGGCTGTCCCTTCCACCATGGTTGCAAAATTCAACACGTTACAGGTATATGGATTTGATCATCGCAAATGGATGGGTGATAGGTGGTTCTTTGCCAGGGAGATTCGGCTCGAGGAACCAAGTGTCATCATCCGCTCCGTGAAAAGAATGAAGGAAAGCTCTCTCAATGAGCCATTTGAGGGTGTTGATGAGGCAGTTAAAAAGATTGAGATCGGGAACATCAGGATCAACAGGGGATGGCTTGACCTGGCAGAAAAGGATAAAAAAAACAGGGGCTCACTGCTGGTGAGGAATTTCGATTTTCAGCTCACGAAATTTTTATTTGACCTGACTGGCTGGAATCAGGGAATTAAAATTTTACGATATGATCTGCTCTCTTTGAAGCCAGATCAGGCTTATCCCATGATCCTCGACAGCGCTTACCTCATCAATTTTTCAAGATTCTTGTCTGATTCTTATCCTCCTAACCTGTCAATCAGTGACCTTCACATCACTCCAATTAAACCAGGAAATGGCAGGAAACAAGAACCACTCACTGTTGAACTTGCCCTTCCCTCGTTCACGATCCGGCAACTCGACCTGGAACAGGTGCTCTTTAACAGGGATCTCCGGATCAGGGAGATCCTGATAGCGGAACCGGATATCACTCTCCATAGCCATCCAAATCATACCAGAAAAAAGAGTTCCGGCAAAAAACCCACTTCAAGTCACCCCGAACTGGCTACCCCTTTCCGGTCGATGATCATTGAAAACGTGAGACTTACCAATGGCACGTTTCACTATATCAATGAACGGACGGACCGTCCAACCCAGATGAACCTTGACCGGATCAATACTACCATCAGGGGATTCAGTTATGACTCCACCCATTCCCGAAAAGCAGCGGCCACCCTCTTTTTCTGCGAAGATATTGAGCTGCAAACCGGACGGTACTCCATGATTACAAATGACAGCATGAATACCCTCTCTCTTGCTGGTTTACACCTTTCAACTGGCAATTCAACCCTGGCGATTGATTCTTTTGAACTGACACCTAACTATTCTGACTATGAATACTCCCGAAAACTGGGCTATCAGACCGACAGGATGCAGCTGAGTACCGTAAATATTAAGATGGAACGGTTGGATTTCTTGACTTTGGTGGAGAAGCGGAAGATCGTCGCTGGATTGGTGATTATTAACGGATTAGTCCTGGATGACTACCGGGATAAACGAGTGGAATTTCCCACCTGGAAACGGCCACCCATGATTCAGGAAGCCATCAGAAAAATAGTTATTCCCCTGGTGATTGACTCGGTGGCACTATCCAACGGGAAAGTGACTTACCGGGAACAAACCGGTGAGGAAGCGGGCATGATATTCTTCGACCGCATGGAGGTATTGGCAAGGAATTTTACTTCTGATTCATTGTTGATTTCCCGGGGAGCGGAGCTGATTGCCGACGGTTCTACCTACCTGATGGGCAAAGCAAAGGTGGAAGGGGAGTTCAGGTTCCCCCTTCAATCACCGGTCGACACCTTTTATTTTAAGGGAAAAGCGAACAGGATGGAGATAACCCTCTTCAATCCCATGGTAACCCATGTAACGCCGGTGAAGATCACCAGCGGTGTAGTGGATAGTGTTAACATTCACTGGATGAGAGGAAATGGCATCTATGCTACCGGGATACTGGATCTTTACTATCATGACCTGCAGGTAGAGCTACTCAAGGAGAAGAAGAGTGTCTGGAACTGGACAGGGACAGAACTGCTACAACTACTGGTGAACCTGGCAGTGCCCCAGGAGAATCCCGGTTATTTTAACATTCACAGGTCAGGCTATATCTGGAACAGGAGGGATGATGAAAAAGGGTTTTTCAACTTCTTCTGGAAGTCGTTGTTATCAGGTTTGAAATCGAGTGAAGGGCTGAATTCAAAAGAACAGAGAGCGTTTAAGGAGGTATTGAAAAAGGAAATGAAGAAGAAATAAACCAGAAGACCATGGTAAAGGAAAAAAGATCACAAATCAAACGAATTTTACTTTGGGCTCTGGCCATCCTGGTGGGAATCATTCTGGTAGTCAGTATTGTTGGATATTTTTACGGGAACCGGTTGATCAAAGTGACGTTGGAGGAGACAGTTAAAAAAGAGACGAAAGGGCTGTATCGTGCGAAGATAGGTACCCTTTATTACGGAATTTTCGGAGGGAACCTCTACATCCGGAACTTCTCGTTGCTGCCGGATTCGGCTGTGTACAATGCGATGGATCCTGATTCGGCACCCTCCATGCTTTTAAGCCTGAATGTGAACAACCTGACGGTGCAGGACATTCACCTGAAAAAGGCACTTTTCAGCAGACGGATTGAGGTGAAACGAATTGTGGTGAATTCTCCGGAACTGAAGCTATGGAGGAAAAAAGTCTCTATTCCGGACACCACCGGAAAGATACCGGATACCACCCAGTCTATCCCTCTTCCCAAGGGATGGGATTACATCTCGGTAGGAAAGATCAACCTGCGAACGGGAAGTCTCACCTACATCGATCAGGTACCAGACACGGTGAAGGAGTTTGTCATTCCTTCCATCGATATCCAGCTTGTCAATCTCTGGGTTGATTCCACCTGGAAAACCGATCCACGGATTTACAATACGGATGATATAGTGGTTATTCTCAGAGATATCAGGCAACAAACCGGTAACGGAATGTACGCCATGCTTTTCGGCGAAGTGGGTATCTCAACAGGACAAAACCTGCTTTATGTAGACCGATTCCACCTGGAGCCGCTGTTCAACCGCCACGACTTCAGCAGAAAGTTAGGTTACCAGACCGATCGTATGGATGTACATGCAGGGAAGATCACGTTGTCGGGCATTGATTGGAGAGAGTTGATGCTGGATAAACGGCTGGTTGCAGGAAAACTGCAGATTGACAGCCTCGAACTTGACGATTATCGCGACAAACGGGTACCGATGCGTCCTGGATTCAAACCCCCTATGCCACAACAGCTGATTCGCAACCTTAAAACCTATATTTGGATCGACTCCCTGGAACTGATCAACGGGAAAGCAACCTATTCTGAACAGGTGGCAGAGGAGCCCGGAACGATCTTTTTCGACCGGATTCATGGCATCCTGAAAGGCCTTACCAATGATTCGGCCTGGCTGGCTGAGAAAAAGACATCTTCTCTCGTAGCTGAAGCCTATCTCCAGGGAAGCGGAAAACTTCAGGCAACCATCAATTTCGTTTTTGGAGATCCCATGAATCGTTTTTCCATTCCTTCCGCCCTCCTGACATCCTTTGAGCTTCCGAAAGTTAACCCCATGCTTTCCAAGCTGATGCCTGCCGAAATCGAAAGTGGTATTGTGAGCAAATTGGTTATCCACGGGATCCAGTTCAATGACAACTATTCAAGAGGCAGCCTGACACTGTACTACAACAATTTATCGTTCAAGATTTTCGATGAAAAACGTTCCACATGGTCGGGGATAAAAATAGGGGTCATTAACTGGTTAGCCAGTGATATCGTAGTTGCAAAGAGCAATCCGGGCCCACAGGGGAAGTTGCGTACAGGCGTAATCTATTTCCAGCGCGACAAGCACAAATCGATCATCAATTTCATTTGGAAGAGCATGCTCAGCGGATTGAAATCGACCATGGGATTCAATACCAAAGAGCAGAAGGAAATAAAGAAGAGTAGTGCCAGAAGAGGAAAAAATCAGTAATTTTACGCGAACTTCCGGGCGATGAAATACACTGAACAGAACTACCAGCGACGACGATTGGCTACCTCCTATGTGACTACGGTCATCAGTATCACGCTGGTTTTATTTATGTTGGGATTACTCGGGATGTTGGTGTTGCATGCCAAAAAATTATCGGATTATGTCAAGGAAAACATAGGGTTCTCCATCATGATCAAAGAGGAAGTGAGAGAGACAGAGATCTTTGAATTACAGAAAAAACTGGATAAAGAGGAGTATGTTAAAACAACTGAGTACATCACCCGGGAACGGGCAGCACGAGAGTTCTCCGATGAGTTGGGAGAGGATTTTGTAGGATTTCTGGGATACAATCCGCTCCTCCCATCCATCGAACTACGATTGAAGGCATCCTATGCCAACCCTGACAGCATCCGTTTGATTGAAGAGAGACTGATCGCATATCCGGGAGTAAAAGAGGTAGATTATCACAAACCCCTGGTGGACCAGATCAACCAGAATGTGGAGCGGATCAGCCTGGTGATCCTTGGATTCAGCATGATCTTGTTGCTCATTTCTATTGCACTGATTAATAACACGATCCGTTTGTCGGTCTATGCAAAACGTTTCCTGATCCGGAGTATGCAACTGGTTGGAGGGACACAGAAGTTCATCCAGAGACCTTTTTTGGCAAAAGCGATTCTAAATGGATTTCTCAGCGGGGTCATTGCGATCGGCCTGCTCCTGCTGACGCTCTATGTAGCCAACAGGGAAATGCCCGAACTACTTGAGTTTCAGGACATAGAATTGTTCAGCATTCTCTTTGTGCTGGTCATCCTACTGGGTATTCTGATCTCCTGGATTTCCACCTTTTTTGCTGTACGGAAATATCTCCGGATGAAAACAGAGTTGTTGTATAGTTAACTATATTCTGAAAAAACCTATTTTTGTCAGTCCAATTGTCCTTCGAATGAAAAAGAAGAAGAAACATAGCGAGAATATCTCGCAACCAAAACAGCCTATGCAAACAGGTGATTTTGCATTCGGCAAAGAAAATTACCGCCTGATGCTCATCGGGTTAGCCCTCATCACCGTCGGCTTTATTCTCATGATTGGAGGAGGATCCAAAGACCCCTCACAGTTCAATCCTGAGATCTTCAGTTTCCGCCGGCTTACCCTGGCACCAATCCTGGTGCTTGCCGGTTATGTGGTGGAGATCTTTGCCATCATGAAGAAACCAAAAGACTAAATGACCTTTCTCGAAGCAATCATTGTTGCAATTGTCGAGGGGATTACTGAATTCCTTCCCATCTCTTCTACGGGACATATGATCATTACCCAGGCTATCCTGGGAATTCCTCCGTCAGATTTTGTCAAAGCCTTTACCGTGAACATCCAGTTTGGGGCGATCTTATCGGTGATCGTTCTCTACTGGAAACGTTTCTTTCAGAGCTGGGGATTCTATAAAACAATTGGCATTGGGTGTTTGCCCCTGATCATTGCCTATTTACTGGACGACGTTGTTGATGCAATGTTTGGAAGTGTCCTGATCGTTGCCATCGCCATGGTGGCAGGTGGCGTGGTCCTCATCTTCGTTGACAAGTGGTTTTACCGCCCGGAGAATGAAGAGACAAAGTTGACCAATTATAAAGCATTATACATAGGCCTGTTTCAGATTATCGCGGTGATTCCGGGAGTCTCACGCAGCGCCGCAACCATCATCGGTGGGTTGAGCCAGAAATTGAGCCGAAGACAGGCGGCCGAGTTCTCTTTTTTCCTGGCTATACCTACCATGTTCGCTGCTTCAGTCTTTAAGCTTTCGAGCATCTCCAAATCCATTTCTTTTGATGATATTCCCATCCTGGTTGTGGGAAACGTGGTAGCTTTTATTGTTGCGATGATCGCCATTAAATCATTCATAACCTATCTCACCAGGCATGGTTTAAAGATATTTGGCTATTACCGGATTGTGGTTGGATTAGTTTTAATAATCCTGATACTGGCGGACTATTCCTTAAACATCACCTGATGTCCTTTCGGTTTGCAGAGGGAGAGATTCTGCTGATCAACAAGCCATACAAGTGGACCTCATTTGATGTGGTGAACAACCTGCGTTATTTCCTGAAATCAAAGCTAGGCATTACAAAGATCAAAATCGGTCATGCCGGAACCCTTGACCCTCTGGCAACCGGCCTGTTGATTCTTTGTACAGGGAAGCTCACTAAAAAAATTGAGGAGTTCAAAGCGTTCGATAAGGAGTATAAAGGGGTGTTTACTATGGGAGCTACCACTCCATCGTTTGATCTGGAGACGGAGATAGATCATCGCTACCTCGTCGACCAGATCACGGAAAAGATGATCCGGGAGACAGCTGGTCGCTTCACCGGAAAGCAGATGCAGGTTCCTCCCAGTTTCTCAGCTGTTAAATTCAGGGGAAAAAGGGCATACGAGTATGCCCGGCAAGATGAGGAAGTAGACCTGGCCCCAAAAGCCATTGAGATTTCAACATTTGAGATAACCAGGATCGATATGCCGGAACTCCATTTCCGGATTACCTGCAGCAAGGGAACTTACATCCGGGCGCTGGCTAGGGATTTTGGGAAGGCATTAAACAACGGAGCCTACCTGAATGCGTTGTGCCGCACCCGGATAGGGCCCTATCATTTACGGGATGCCTGGGAACTGGAAGACCTAAAAAAACTGTTATCTTTGTAAACCCTGCTTGGTTTTACAATGGCCGATTTTGTCACCTTGACCTCTGGCACTTCATACGAACTCTTTTCTGACGAGTACTTTATGAACGAAGCGCTCAAAGAGGCAGTCAAGGCCTTCGACAAGCTAGAAGTACCGGTAGGAGCGGTGATTGTTTGTGACAACGAGATACTGGCCCGCGCCCACAATCTCACCGAGACCCTGAACGACGTAACCGCCCACGCAGAGATGCAGGCATTCACGGCAGCCGCTTCCGGACTGGGAGGAAAATACCTGAATGAATGTACCCTCTACGTTACCCTTGAACCATGTGTGATGTGTGCCGGAGCAGCACTCTGGACGCAAATCGGGCGGATTATCTTCGGAGCCGATGACGAAAAACGGGGCTATAGATTGGTTAACCATCCATTACTTCACCCGAAAACAGAAGTGACATCCGGAGTTCTTGCAGATCAATGCAGCACCTTGCTGAAAGTATTTTTTAAGAAGCAGAGAATAGTCTAACATTCCACGTCTCACGTCTCACGTCTCACCTCTTTCGTCCCTCGCCCTTTCTTCCACGCTGCCCACGCCTTCCTTCCCCCATAGGTGGCGCCCAGCGCCAGCAGGATCCCAAGCCCACCATCAATTGGAGCGCCTGCTGGTGCATTGCCGTTCTGACCATGGCTGGCGGGTGGGGGAGGTGGACCGGGTGGATCAGCCGAAACGAAAAAGGGAACACCTGTCCACAAGACTAAACCAACTATAAAAATTTTCCAATTCGTTTTCATCGATTATTTTGTTATTGTTTATTATCAATTTGTTGTGCTTTCAATATAGATTTTACTTGAAACCGAACCTTCACTACAGGTCAGTTTTACGATGAAGATACCGGCCGGAAGGTCTGTTTCAATCGCGGGGTGAAAGGTATCCACGTGTGCAGAAAGCACCAGATTCCCTTTCATATCAAACAGACAGACTGGGGTGATGAGCGTACAGTTTTCAAGTCCATGGAAAATGATCCGGTTCTGTTCTGTCGAGATACCGATTCCCTGCATGGGTTCTTCTTCCTTTTCACCGGCCGGATTACCGATGCGGATCATAAACCGGTCAGGATCGAATCCGGCAGAAGCGGTAAAGGAATACTCCGGGTCACTTCTCAGATCGACCAGGTTTTGCTCAAGATGATCCTCCAGGTATAGATCTTCGCCCAATGGAAAGCTCTCCTGCCCCTCCACCAGGAACCGGTATTCTCCTGCTACCCCGGCAATAAATCCCAGAGGCAGAATCAATCCACCTGTGGGGGAGGGGCACACATTCACGGAGAGATAGGCCTCCCCGTCGATCCAGAAGAGTTGAGGGGCATCCGGAGCGCCATACAACTTCTGTACATCCTGAAGCGGGTCAAAACCGGCCGAAGCGGAATCCTGCAGCGATACCACAGCCCCATCACTCCGTGAACCATAAAAAAGCGAAACCGTAAGGGTATTCACAGGAGCAGTTTTGTAGAATGGCTGCATGGCATGCACGCGTGAGGAGGTGGGAATGGTGAGCGTTGGATCAGGGCCGTTTGCATGCACAAAAAATCCCTGCATAGCCGGAATGATCCCATCAATCAGAGTCCCCACACTCCCATTCCAGCTTTTGTAATTACCGGCTTCACCATCCCACACCCAGATCGCGTTATCGACATTGCTCTTCACCCAGCTACCGATTTCCGCATACAATGCCGATGAATAAGGATTTCCAATGAGGTTAAATCCTGCATAATCTCCTTCAGTATACGTGATCGCCGGCAACAGCTCCCCGGTATTCAGAGTACCGCTGAAAGCTTTCAAAGTGTCCTCGGAATAGGCTACCAGGTATCCGGTCCCGGGAATGAAATTCCGGTTGTCGCCCGGCTGAAACGAGGTATTCCAGTTGCCGGATGTATCCTTACAGTTGATCCAGGCGCCGGCAGGCTCGTCCCAGCGGTAAAAGTCGGTATCAGCTTCAGGAGGATTCCCGACAAACTCAGGCTGAATTGCCTGGTTTGTCACCGGTGAAGACAGCATATGATACCTGGAATCATCGGGATTCAAATATTTTTTAATGTACCGCTCTACCCTGACGGTACCGGAACCGCTGGTAGTTCCCTCGGCAATCCACGAAGCGGTTGCACCGGAATCGGCAGGGGATCTTAAAATCAGGCATTCGTTCCCGGCAAGGAGACAGCTCCCCGACACCGTGACCTCCTGTCCGGCATCTACTTCCAGCACCGCACCGGATTCGATGTCGAGATCACCCCCGATGGTCATATCGGTCGAAATGGTTTTCGTTCCGGTTCCTGAAAGGATCAGATGATGGTAGTTTGCCGGATTCCCCACTGTTTGAGCCGTATCACCGGAGTAGATCACAGTAGATCCGGAGAGGAAATTATAGGTGTTGTTGGTAAACCCGATCTCTCCCCAGTCGGCCGCAGTAAGGTTCAGGGTGCCTCCATCCGCTAGAGTGAACGTGTGGCCGGAGGCCCCGCTGTTTGGACAGCTGATCGATGCCGTTTCGATAACACCGCCTCCATTGATGATCACAGAAACCGGGTTGGCCGAATTGCTGTTGGTGAGGTAGAGGATACCGGAGACCCGAAGCAATCCGCTTACTGTAATGGAACCTCCACCGGTGGTGCTGCCGGCTCCGTTGATCCCGTCGATAGCCACGTTACCGGTCGTGATACCATCCCCAATGACATCCAGTGTGTCACCGGTATCGATAAGGAGCTGGAACACAGTACCGGATCTGTTATTATACAACGCTGTTCCCCCGTATCGCAGCCGGATGTTCATATAGATCCCAACCGTGGACGTAATGTTAACATTGTTGTTTTTCCGGATCCGGGCGGCATCGAAGGTTCCGTTTCCTGCCAGGTTACAGGTTTCGCCTTCGATGTTGAAGCTGATCAGGTCATAGGTATCCCCGTTGCCGATATGGCCTTCACAAAGAATGTTCCCATAGAGGTTGATATAACGTGGATTGGAGCCCGTATTGGAATTGTTTGTATATACTTTTCCCCCATTGTTTACAGTGAGGTTTTGGCAACTCTTACCGCTCGACTCCACCACCACGGTATGCCCGTTCAGGATGGTTACATGGTCAGAGGATCCGGGCACAACGCCCCCCACCCAGGTGGAGGTGCTTCCCCAGTTCCCCGACTGCGCCGATTCTATGTCGGCAGCGCCTGCTAAACCCGGCCACCACCAGCATACCGCCAGCAGAAAAACCGGAATAAGTCCAACTCGTTTCATAGGAATTTTTTGACATTAATCGGGTTTAGGGGCAAAAGGTTATACGTCGGAGATGAAATTTTTTTAAAAAAGATAATATATTTGTTTTTTAAACTATTAAAATCTAATAAAAACAGCCATGTCATTGACCAGAGAACAAGCCTTGAATCTCCTTCAGACTTACGTTAAAAACGAAAAGATGATCGCGCACTCTCTAGCCTCTGAAGCAGTACTAAGAGGGTTGGCCCGAAAACTTGGCCGCGATGAGGAAAAATGGGGGATGGCAGGATTACTGCATGACCTGGATGTGGAGATCACCAACGCCGAGCCAACCGTGCATGGCACCCAAACAGATGTGCTGCTGAAGGATTATGATATGGATCCTGAAATCCTGGATGCCATCCGGATGCACAACGAGTGTTCTTCGGGGAAGAACCGCAGCACCGAATTCCAATATGCCCTGGCTGCCGGGGAAACGATCACCGGGCTGATCTTTGCCACTACGTATGTGTATCCGGATAAGAAGCTGGCCAACGTGAAACCAAAATCAGTGGTAAAGCGGATGAAGGAAAAGGCCTTTGCAGCCTCAGTCAGCCGGGAAAATATCCTGGAATGTGAAAAAATCGGAATTCCCTTGCCTGAATTTGCCACCCTGGCGATCGAATCCATGTTGCCGGTGGCGGAAGAAATTGACCTGTGATCAAATCTGCCTGCTACGCTGTATCTCATCCGACTCCAGCACATGGATCCCCGGTCTCGATTCCCGGGCACACCGGATCATGGCCAGCGCCACGGTTTCAGCCGAAACAGCCCGGTATTTTCTCAGTGAACCGTGCAGAAATGGATTCACCAGTTTAAAGAAGGCTTTTCCAACCTCTTCTCCAAACCGCCTTTCTTCCCGGTTACCAAGCAACATCGATGGACGAAGAATATAGATAGAAGGAATGGAACAGGCTTTCACCTTCTCTTCCATCTCTCCTTTGGTGCGTAAATAAAAGTTACGGGATGCAGGATTGGCCCCAATGGAGGAGATCACCAGGAAATTTTTAATCCCAGACCGTTCTGCCAGTTTGGCGAAATTCACCACGTGGGTTACATCAACCATCCGGAAGGCCTCTTTTGTTTTTTCTTTCCGGATCGTAGTTCCCAGGCAACAATAGATATGATCTGCCTTGGCTTTAGGGATATCTGGTAGTTCATCAAAGGCAAGCACCATCTCGGTGAAAGTTCGATCAACAGACAGGGAAGGTCTTCTGACCCACGTTTCAATCTCCTTGTACAGATTACATGAAACGAGTTGATCCAACAAGGTTTTCCCGACTAGTCCCGATGCTCCAATGAGGATGGCTTTCATGATGATGGTACGGTGATAGCCACAAATATCAACATTCACCTTCCATAAAAAGTTCTATTTTTGCAAACAAATGTTGAAAATACCGGAATGAAAAAACTTCTCTCTGTGATCGTTGTAATCTGTTCACTGGGGACACTCCAGGGACAGAATAGCCTCAGCCTCGCTGCAGGATACCTGTTCACCCATACCAGTGTTGCTGAATATAAGCGGCCCGACTATAATTACTACCTGCTCAATTACGTCTCTCTCGATCCCGACAGGAGCTCGTTTCATGCCTCCCTCACAGCTGATCTGGATCTTGGGAACCGCTTTTATCTCTCTACCGGAGTGCACTATCAGCAGATGGGGATCACAAACATTAGTTTCAGCGACACCCTGAATGATTACTATTCCTATAAAGCCAACCAGCATTACCTGGGCTGGTCACTCCTGTTGAAATATCACTATCACTTCCGTGAAAGTAAGTGTGGGATCTTTGCAGGGGTTGGTCCGAAGGTCGATTTTGCTGTCGGATATCTCAATATTGCAGAACAGGCCCCATTCCGGGCACGGGATTCGATGACCCCTTTTGCTCGCTTTAATACGGTTGATTTCTCCATTGCGATAGAGGCAGGAACAACTTATCGTCTGGGTCCTGGAACCCTCTTTGCAAAAGTCAATTACTTTCAGGGATTGAGCGATGTGTTACGGGATGATTACGTCGTGGGAAAAACCATCTCTGTGGGTGTGGATGTCGGATACACCCTGCCACTGGAACAGATCAGGTTTTCAGGAAAGAATAAATAGAAATAAACATAAAAGCACTTACCATGAACAGATTTCTTACCTTGGTTCTTTGCATCCTGTTGTTCAGCGGAGAGCTGATGACCCAGGAAATTGTACAATGGCGTGGCCCGCACCGTGACGGGAAATACCCGGCTACTGGTCTCATGAAATCATGGCCTGAAGGAGGCCCCACCCTTCTCTGGCACGTCGATGGCTTGGGTCAGGGTCATTCCTCCGCAACAGTTACGGATGACAGGATTTACATTAGCGGAACCCTTGAAGAGACCGGATACATCTTCTGTTTTTCTGGCGATGGGAAACTACTCTGGAAAGTCCCTTACGGAAAAGAGTGGACCGAAAGCTGGCCGGGCACCCGGAGTACTCCTCTCTATGTGGATGGTAAACTTTATATGATGAGTGGTTTTGGCAAGCTGTTCTGTATGGATGCCAGTTCCGGTAATTTTCTCTGGAAGGTTGATCTCTTCAGCGATTACGACGGACGCAACATCAAATGGGGTATTACCGAAAACTTCCTGGTCGATGAAGATGTACTATATTGTGCGCCCGGCGGGGAGAAAAATAATGTGGTCGCTCTCGACCGGAACACCGGGAAACTTATCTGGTCCTGCACCGGCAACAAAGAGGTCAGCGCCTATTGCTCCCCTCTGCTGATCAAACTTCCGAAGCGGAATGTGCTGGTAACTCAGACTGCTAATTCCATTCTAGGAATTGACGCAAAAGACGGAACGCTGCTCTGGTCGCATCCCCAGACCAATAAATGGTCGGTCCATGCCAACACTCCCTATTATCAGGATGGATATCTTTATTGCGTTTCCGGGTACGGCAAAGGAGGAGTGCAGCTGAAACTGGCCGCCGATGGCTCAGCCAAACAGGAGATGTGGCGCAACACCTCGATCGATAACCGGATGGGCGGGTTTGTGGTTCTTGGTGATCGGATCTACGGATCAGACGATTCCAACAAAGGATGGTTTGCAGTTGACTGGGAAACCGGTCAGGATATTTATGAAGAGAACATGCCAGGCAGAGGGGTGATTATCTGCGCCGATGGAATGTTTTACTGTTACAACGACACCGGAGAATTTGCCCTGGTAAAGCCCACCCCTTCAGCCTTCGAAAAAACAAGCTCCTTTGAAGTCCCTTATGGCGATGCCCAACATTGGGCACATCCTGTGATCAGCAAAGGGATTTTATACGTCAGGCACGGAGATGCGCTGATGGCATTTGACATACGTGAAAGATAGCCAAAAGCAGTTATCTTTGTGAGGTGACATCACCAAAAAAGTACGTATTTACTTACGTTCCGTATGTGGTTGTTGTTCTTGCCACCGGAGTGATAACCTGGTGGTTTTTACACAACCCGGTACAATCCTTTTCACTGGCTGTGCCTGGCATGGATAACCGCACCGATGACCCTGCCCGGGCAACAGAAACGATCCATATTGGAGAATTTTTCGAACATACTGGAGAGGCGGCATCCGTTCCGGGTACACGGTGGCCTCGTTTCCGGGGAGCCGATCTCGATAATATCAGCAAAGAACGAATTCCCCTGATTGATTCCTGGGGGTCTTCGGGCCCTGATATCCTCTGGAAGCTGGAACTGGGAGAAGGACATGCCGCTCCGGCCGTTTACGATGGACGGATCTACCTGCTCGATTATGATGAAGTCCTGAAACAGGATGCCCTTCGTTGTCTCTCTCTTGAAACCGGTGAAGAGCTCTGGCGCAGGTCCTATCGTATACACCTGAAACGAAATCATGGGCGATCACGAACAGTTCCTGCTGTAAGCGAGAAGCACATAGTCACCATCGGACCCCGTTGTCAGGTGATGTGTGTGGAGAGGCAATCAGGTGATTTGTTGTGGGGGATTGATCTGGAAAAAGCGTATGGAACAGAGGTCCCTTTCTGGTATACCGGCCAATGTCCGCTGATCGTTAATGATACGACCATCATTGCTGTAGGCGGTTCATCCCTGATGATCGGGGTGGATTGCAAAACAGGCAACATTGCCTGGGAAACACCCAACCCAAATGGCTGGAAGATGTCCCATGCGTCGGTGATGCCGATGAGCTTCAAGGGAAAGAAGATGTATATCTATCCTGCGATCGGAGGGGTGTGTGGAATATCCGCAGAAGGTCAGGATCAAGGTCAGATACTTTGGGAAAACCTGGAGTTTTCTCCCTCGGTAGTAACTCCCTCACCGGTTGTCCTTGATCGGGGCAGGATTTTTCTTACAGCCGGCTATGGGTACGGTGGAGCTGTGATGCAGGTCAAAGAGCAAAATGGAATATTTTCAGCTGAGATAACACAGCGATACAAACCATCGGAGGGGCTGGCATCGGAGCAACAAACGCCTGTGTATTATAACGGACACCTCTTTGCCATCATGCCCAAAGATGCCGGGGGATTGCGGAATGAATTTGTCTGTGCCAATCCAGATAATCTGAAGGAGATGGTAATGCGCAGCGGGAAAACAGAACGGTTTGGTCTGGGACCCTATATCATTGCTGATGGCAAATTTTTTATCCTGAACGACGATGGAGAAATGACCATCGCGAAACTCTCTGCCCGCCAGTTCACCGTGCTCGACCGGGCACGGATCATTGACGGGCAGGACTCCTGGGGACCGATCGCGATCACCGGAGGGTACCTGCTGATGCGGGATTCAAAACACCTGGTATGTTTGAGGGTAAGAGCTAACTAAGAGAAAACAGATTAGTTGACGTTGAACTAAATGGAACAACGATGAAGCAACGAATAATCATCAGTATCTCATTGATCCTCCTGCTGGGGGTGATCGGTTACATGGTGGTAGATCTCTTTTTCACCGAGAGTGGCCGTAGTGACAATCCCTACGATTACGGCCTGAATGAACTGCGAAAAAGTGACTCATCCCTTATCGCCTACCGGGAAGCTCAACACTTCTCTTCAGGATTGCCTGAGATTTATGGAATTGCCACTGATTTGTCCGACCGGATCTTTGTGACAGGCGCTAACGGAGTGGAGATATATACCCCGAACGGAACTCTGATATCGGAATTTCCTTTTCAGGATACCGCTTTTTGTCTTACGCTTGCACCGGATGGAAACATGTTATTGGGAATGGGGGATCATATCGAGATCATGAATCCGGAAGGGGAGATCATCAGCCGGTGGAAACCGGAGAGTGAAGAGTCTGTCCTGACCAGTGTAGCTATTAACAATACCGATATTTTTGTCGCCGATGCAGGGGAAAAGATTGTGTATCGGTATGACCTGAAAGGGACGCTGTTGAACCGGATCGGTGAAAAGGATTCCCTGAAAGGGATCCCTGGATTTGTGATCCCCAGCCCATTCTTTGACCTGGGGATAGGCCGCGATGATGAACTGTGGGTAGTCAATTCGGGACGGCACCTGTTTGAAGCATTCCGGCCCGATGGTTCGCTGATCTCCACCTGGGGAAAAGCTTCCATGGATGCAGAAGGTTTTTGTGGATGTTGCAATCCCTCTAATTTTGCCTTGCTGTCCGATGGATCCTTTGTGACTACCGAAAAGGGGATTGAACGGGTGAAAGTCTATCTTCCTTCAGGTGATTTCAAATGCCTGGTGGCTGCTCCATGTCAGTTTGACGAGGGAACACGAGGACTGGATGTGGCAGTGGATTCAAAGGACAGGGTACTGCTCCTGGATCCAAGGCGGAATCAAATCAGGATTTTTATACACCAAGGAGATAAGAACAATGGAAAATAGCTTTCCGGAAAAAAAATTGAAGCAAACCAGGCGGAAATTTTTCATGACCGCCATCAGGGGGATCATTGCATCCGGACTGACTCTCACAGGCGGATACCTCCTGATCAAAGATGAACCTGAAGAATCCTGCTCTTTAGAATTTACCTGCAACCTTTGCGGGAAAACAGACCAATGTGCACTGCCTCCAGCCCAATCATACCGGAAGTATGAACAGCAAAAAAGGGAGAATCAATAAAATGGAAGGAAAGGATGAGGAGAAAAAATTTGAACGCCGCAGCTTCTTTCGGATAGGGGCACAGGCCGGCGTGTTGGTCAGTTTAGGAGGAATCGGGGCCCTGGTAGCCCGGAATACAGGATCGGGTGAATATGTCTGGCAACTCGATCCTGCCAAATGTACCCAATGTGGCCGGTGTGCCACAAGCTGTGTCAAGTCCCCTTCAGCGGTGAAGTGTGTCCATGTTTACGCGATGTGCGGTTATTGCGATCTCTGCGGGGGCTACTTCCTGCCTGAAACCAAGAACCTCAACACAGGCGCCGAAAACCAGCTCTGCCCCACCAAAGCGATCAAACGTACCTACATAGAAGATCCCTTTTTTGAATATACCATCGATGAGGAACTCTGCATCGGTTGCGGAAAATGTGTGAAAGGATGCGGCGCATTTGGCAACGGCTCACTCCAACTTCAGGTACGGCAAAACCGTTGCGACAATTGCAACGAATGTTCCATTGCCCGCAACTGTCCTTCGGATGCCTACTCCCGCATTCCGGCCGATACCCCTTACCTGCTCCAGGGATTTGGTAGAGAGAGATTAAAGATCACGTAAGAAGAGGAGGAGCGCAGCATGAAAAAAGGAATAGCATTGGCAGTCCTGATCCTCCTGTTTGCCTGGCAAATTGTCTCCTCCTATGCTATTCAGCGTTTTCCAAAACCGGAATTCGAATCAGGATACATCACTCCCGAAACCCTGCTTCCCAATCCAAGGGCAGAGATCCTGGAGGTAATGGATGTTGCTGTTTTACTGCTTGCTCTGTCAGTGGCCACCTGGGCCGTTCTGCGTCGCCGTTCCCGCAACCTGGTTTTTTGGATTTCGGTCTTCTCCCTGGCCTATTTCGGTTTTTACCGGGAGGGGTGTGTCTGCTCGATCGGTGCCATCCAGAATGTGTCCCTTTCCCTCTTCACCGGGACCTATGTGATTCCCTGGACCGTCCTCGTTTTTTTCATGGCACCCCTGCTATTCACACTTGCTTTTGGCAGAACGTTCTGCGCAGGGGTTTGTCCCTTCGGAGCCGTTCAGGATCTCATCTCCTGGCAGCCTCAAAAAACCGGCACCCGGCTTAATGCAGTACTTGGAGTAATCCCTTATATCTACCTGGGATTAGCTGTGTTGTATGCTACCACAGGAACCGACTTCATCATTTGCCGGTACGATCCTTTCGTAGGCATCTTTCGTTTTGATGCCACCTTCGGCATGTTTCTCTTTGCCGGTGTATTGCTCCTTTCCGGTATCTTTATTGCCCGTCCATATTGCCGTTTCTTGTGTCCATATGGTGTATTGCTGAACTGGATCAGCCGGTTTTCGAAATACCACATGACCATCACTCCCTCGGTATGTGTTCAGTGCCGTCTATGTGAGGACTCCTGTCCGTATGAAGCCATTGAAAAACCAGTCACCGCAAAGAACCCTGAAACGAGGCAAACAGTCGTAAGAAAATTTATCCTGATCATCCTGCTGATTCCCTTTTTCATGTTATTAGGAGGGTGGACCGGCTCACAACTACATGAATCATTAGCCATGGTCAATGGAAAAGTTCAAATGGCTGAAGAATTACTGTATCCGGAAAAAATCCAGGGAGAACCCGAATCGATTGAAATGACCGCTTTCAAGTCTTCCGGGCAGCCGGTCGGGGAACTTTACACGGAGGCGTCAAGCATCATTCAGCAATTTTACATCGGAGGATGGATCCTGGGAGGTTTTATCGGGCTGACCATTGGCGGTTTACTTGCTGGTCGCCTGATTACCAGGTATCGGACCGATTTTGAACCCAACCGGGGAACCTGCTTCAGCTGTACCCGGTGTGTGGATTATTGTCCGGTTAAATCTTATTAAGGACCAACCAAACAATGGAAAACCTGACATCCAAGGAACAAACCATTCAACTGCTGAACCGGATCGCCCTCATCAGCGG
>JBDROF010000017.1:0-33078 GCA_043810345.1 Bacteroidota bacterium
AATGAGGCTACCTTCTTATCATCTTCAACCAGTAATATCTTCATAATGGGTTGGTGTCGGGAACAAAGATACACAAGAGAGCATTGACAACCGGTTTCTAATTCGTTTTTAATTCCGGGTTAATAGGTTCTTAATTTGGACGGGATACTTTTGTCGAATCATCAGTAACCTAAATTAAATATCAAACGATGCAAACCACAATGGAAAAATCAAAAATGCTTGCCTTCGGGGCCGGAATACTCCTGCTGCTGGCTCTGATCGTATCCGGGATCCTCTTTTTCCGGAATAAAAGTCTGAATAATTCAGTGGTGGAGGAGAAAAATAAAGGCACCATATTGCTGGCTCAGAAACATGCCCTGCAGAAGGAGATTGAGAATCTGACGATGGAAATGACCGTATTTAAAGGGAAGAATCATGACCTTGATGCCAAATTGGCCGAGACGCTCTCAAAACTTAACGGAGCTCAGGTTGAGCTGAACAGAATAATCCGGGAGAATAAGGATATAAAAGCGATTGAGAAGAAACTCACGGAGGTTCAGGCGCTGAAGGATGAACTGGCTTTACAGGTAAGTGCGCTGACAGAAAAACTCGACAACCTCACACAGGAAAACATCACCCTGAACAATACGATTCTGGGACTTCAAAATGAGAACCTCGAGTTGGCTGCCAATGTGCAGATGATGCTGGCGGTACAGGCCAATAACTTTCTCATGGAGGCACTGAAGGGGAAAGCGGATAAGCCCACTGTTGCAGCAAAGCGTACCCGTAAGCTTAAAGCTGAATTCGATATTCCGGTCGCTATCCAGGACCAGGTTCATTTTAAGATAAGAAAGCCAGGAGGAATTGTCATTGACTCTCAAGGGGATAAAAATTTCACTGTGATATCACTGGGCCCTTCCACCGGGTTAATGGCCAGCAGTTCAGCTGAGCCAGGCGTTCCTGTCAAAACAAAGAGGTTCAATTTAACATATAAACCGGATACGAAACTTCGTCCCGGAATTTATACCATTGAGGTATATAATAATGAGACTTATCTGGGCGCGAGTCAGATCAAACTCAGGTAGTGTGATTGGCTGATTATCTGGTTTTGGAGGCTGTCTCAAAACATCGGGACAGCCTCTTTTCTTTTCATAAACACAAAAGCAATTTCTTTTTTCCTTTCTTATTTTTCGTTGCCTCCTCCGCTTTTTTCTAATTTAGCGCAAAAGCCCCTCAAATTGCCTCCGAAAAATGGACAGTGCCCCTGACCTATTGACGGTACCTCCGCGAAAAGCCCTCAACAAAGCTTACCTCAAGGTCAAACCGACCTGGAACGGGAGACCATCTTCATTAGCAACCTGCAGGACGACAGTCCGATCTCGCTCTTTCCGGGGACTGTTCTGAAAAGCAGCGCCGGGAAACGCCAAACAGGAACATCGACCGGATTGGATTACCTCTTCAACTTCCTCGATGCCTACGATTTTTCGGGAGAAGGCGCCGAAGAGATCCAGGAGGAGAATAAGACGCTGATCAACGCCTCGGTCCTGGGATTGATCTTCGAAAAGATCAACGGGTACAAGGACGGCTCTTTCTTTACCCCCGGGTTCATCACCATGTACATGTGCCGGGAAACGATACGTCGTGCAGTGGTGGAACGGTTCAACGAGTTCAAAGGATGGCAATGCAAGGAATTCGGAGAACTCTACGACAAAATAGAAAACCGGAAGGAAGCCAACGAGATCATCAATCCCAATTCAGTGAAGATCTGCCGCCTCCGCCTGTGGATTGAACTACTGAAACATGCATACTACCTCACCCCCCAACCCCCTCTCCCTCGAGGAGAGGGGGAGATGGAGTTGGAAACCCTCCCCAACATCGACATCAACATCAAATGCGGGAACTCGCTGATCTCGCGCTATGCACTGGATACCGACATCCGGCAGGCGCTGAAGAGAAGCAAGTGGAGCATCGACAGCTACCGGTTGGCGGTGATGACCTACCGGAACGCCTGCACCAAGGAGGAGAAACGGGAGATGGAACGGCTGATCGACATCATCAAGCAGGATTTCGAAAGCGAGATCACATCCAACGACAAACGCCTGCTCAGGCTGAAACAACTGCAGGGGGAGCTCTTCACCCTCACCAACCAAACCGCCCTCTTCGAACGCAGCAAAAAGGAACTTGACGAATGGAACAAAAAAATCAATCATCTGGTATCCGGCATCCGGCAACTGGAGCAGGAACTAGAAGAGATTAAAAATAACAAGATCTACGAGAATGCCTTCGAATGGCGGTTCGAATTCCCTGAGGTGCTCAACGACGACGGGGATTTCGTGGGATTTGATGTGGTGATTGGGAATCCGCCGTACATTAACGCCATCGAGTTTAAAAAATTAGTTGGAGCGCAAGAATATAGTTTTTATAAGGATAGTTACAAAACCGCAAAAGGAACCGTAGATATATATATTTATTTCTTTGAATTTGGATTTAACATTCTCAAACGCAACCAGTTTCTGTGCTATATAACGCCAAATAGATATTTGTCTGCGAACTACGGAGTGGCTTTGAGAGAGCATTTAATCAAGAACTTTAAATTCTTACGAGTTGGGGATTACTCGAATGTAAAAGTGTTTGCTGAAGCATCGACTTATCCAATAGTTTCCTTGTTTCAAAAAATGGAAGTACATGAAAAGTATTATTTTAAGTCTTTTACATTTATTGATGAATCAAAAGAACTGCAATGGAGAGAGTTTGATTCAACACTCCTTTCCTATTTGAATGAGAACATTTTAGGATTTATCCTGAGTTCAAAATTTGCTGTTGCAAAAAAAGTTATTGACAGTTCTGAAAATCTTTCAAATAGTTGTATCATTAATGCGACCTCTACTGCAGGTGAAGCTGAAAAATTTCACAATTATATTAATAGTGATAGCGATGGATTTAAGTTAATAAATACAGGAACCATTGATAGATATTCTACGACTTGGGGTAATGGTGAGCTAACTGATAAAGGGAAAAAATTCCTGACTCCTTACTTGCCTAAAAAATTAGCCATCCTTGGGAAAAACCGTTTAGGACTATATAATCGTCCCAAAATAGTCCTTGCTAAAATAGCACTGAGAACAGAAGCGTTTTATGATGAACACGGCGACTATGCTTCCATAAATACTAATTGTATGCATTCGTTTAAGCCAAATTATATCCCATATTATATCCTTGGTTGGCTAAACTCAAAATTATTTCAGTTTGTCTTTGAATGTTTCTTTGATGGGTTAAAAATGGCTGGGGGGTATCTTCTATATTCAGCACCTAACCTCAATAACTTATATATTAAAAAAGTTTCTACTGAGGATCAAAAACCAATAGTAGATAGGGTTTCACAAATCCAAACTATTAAAAACTCAAACTCGTTTGCCGACACGACAACTTTGGAAAAGGAGATTGACCACCTGGTTTATGAGTTGTATGGGTTAACCGAGGACGAGATCAAAATTGTGGAGGGGGGCTAAATTGAGGGCCGAATGATGAAAACTATTATATCTTTGTAATATGTCTTATACTACGCTAACAATCAATCCTGATATTCTAAAGTGGGCACGGGAAGAGTCCGGTTATGAACTATTTGAGATCGCTAAAAAACTGGATATTTCAGAAGAACGATACAAGCAATGGGAGATAGAAGGCAGAAATATTCCATTAGGAAAATTAAAGACACTTTCTGGGACATTCAAACGTCAACTTGCGGTATTTCTACTTCCAGAAACACCAAACAAGGTAGCCAAACCTCACGATTACAGAAATCTCAATCCTGTCGACAGCCGGTTCTCCAAAAAGGTTTTAGAGGCTATTCGGAATGTCAATTATTTTTGTGAAACTGCCCAGGAACTCCAGGGAGTGAATTATTGGGAACAGCGTTACCAATGGATGTCTGAAGCAAAAAGCCTTTTGCAAGATGGTCATTACCCTATTCATTATCTGAGGGATCTTATTAATATCAGTATTGACGATCAGTTGAAATTTAAAAGTGATTCGGATGCATTCCGCTTATGGAGAAATGCATTTGAAGACAGGCTTGGTATTTTGGTTTTTCAGTTTGCTATGCCAATAAAAGAGGTTGAAGGATTCTGCCTGATGAATATATTGCCCTATGCAATTGTAGTCAATTCCAATTACCCTTACACTCACCGCATCTTCACCCTCTTCCATGAACTTGCTCATATTCTCCACAATCAAAGTGGCATCTGTCTTCATGATAAAGTGGATGTTAAACAGAAAGAAGAATGGAGCTGTAATGAATTTGCCGGTAATTTCCTTGCTCCTGATGCGTTAATCGAGCAAACGGATGATCTGAAGGTGATATCTTATTATGCTTCCAGGCTTAATATCAGCCGTGAAGCGTATTTAAGAAGAATGAAAGAGGAACAAAAGATTTCATCTTTCAAGTTTTTCAAGATCCTTGAACAGATAAAAGCGACATACTCACCGCCAAAGAAAACCAAGGGATTTGTTAAACCGGAAGTCAAAAGCCGGGCTTGCCGGGGTGAAACCTTGTATTCGATGGTACTTGAGGCAATGTACAACAACCGGATTTCCTATACTCAGGCTGCAAGTATTCTCAATCTAAATCTGAATCGTTTACTGAATGCAGTCTGACAGGTCAAATATCTTCTGCATTGACAGCAGTGCATTGATCACCGTTAACCGATATTACCCATCCCATCCCGGTTTCTTCCTGATCTGTGGAACCAAATAGAAGATCTTTTTAAAAAGAAGGTCATCATTTCACATCAGATTGTTTATAATGAGATTGTTCCAATTGGTGGTCCAAAGGATGACATTGGCAAGCTTGTTTCACGACACAAATCTTCATTTTTCCCTATAACAAACAGGCAAGGACAATTGGCATTAAAGATACTTGCGACATTTCCCCGGTTGATTGATCCCAGGAGTACCAAAGACGAAGCTGACCCTTGGATCATCGCCATGGTTATGGAGCGAATGGAGGATGAGGATTTGTTTGGGAAGGATTCGGATTACATCGTCATAAGCTCGGAGAGCAAGAAGAGTGATTCGAAAATTCCTGCAGTCTGTAAGCATTTTCAGGTCAGGCATATGAACTTATTTGAATTCTTTGAAAACAACCAGTGGAGGTTTGCAATGAAACTTTCATAGACGATCACCATCCCCAGGCTATATCTTCCCCTTCGCTTCCATATACCGAGCGATCGCCGCATGGTAAATAGATTGCCGCCGTTTCACATTAATTTCGTATTTGGCTACCAGAGAGGGATCTTCCCTGACTTTCCGGGCGAAGATGACGGCCTGTCGGAACAGGGTCATTTGCTTTTTCCTGGCTTGCGTAGGAGGTTTAGTAGACTTACGGGGCATGGTGGCTATCACGGTCTTTCCGTTCCGCTGACGGATTACGATCTGACGACCCAGTGTGCCGCTGACTCCCTTTTAAAATGACATTCTGTGCTGATACTTTAATCGGTGAAGTTTATTCATAAGACTAATTTGATCCCTCAACGGTTGGTTGTCGAATGAAAATCAAACGAAAAATGATTGAAAAACGAATGCAAGACGAATGAAAGACGAACTTAAGACGAACTACGGTATTCTCTTCTTCTTCCGTTTGAAATACATCGCATCAATATAATACAGCACCCGGATGGAGAAGCTGTTAGCGGCAGGTGAAGAAAGGGTGTTTCCCAGGTTCCGGAAGAAGCTGAAGTCGATCTGGTCATCCTGGGTGTTGATGGCGTTTTTCCAGACGAACGAGAGCTGGCTTCCGGGGGCAAAATCCCAGATAAAGCTCAGGTCGATATTGAAGAGATTGAAATCGACATTTGCGTTACCCTGGTAATCGGAGGGGATCAGGAAGCCGTCCGTCTGCAGGTTGTAGTAAGAAAGGTAATGTGCCCATACCCAGTAATGACGAAGACGCAGGTTCAGGCTCATGTTACTGCGAACCATGTAGTTGGCTTCCAGTATATTGGTCATAGCCTGAACATCTCTCCGGCCAAACAGGATTACCTGGTTCCCGGATGCATCGAGCGAATCGAGTACATACCCGGCATCATTGTTCAGGCGGTCCACATAGAAGCTATATATGAAAAAGAGCCGGTCGTTCGGACGGAACCGTGGCTTCAGTTCCAGTGCATAATAGGAGGTCAGATAGCGGGAGGAGTAGGCGAGGGTCACCCGCGTATCAAGTGCTAATTTTTTTCGGTAATCCGAAGAGGTGAAGAATCCGATGGCGGCATACCCGGGGATACAGTATTTCCATCCGTCTACGCGGGGTTCATAGTAATCATACCCATCCGGTTTGATTTCAAAACCGGCGCCCAGAGTCAGGTATTTCCTCGTGGTTGTTCGGGTAGATCCCTTAATAATGAGGGAGGTATATTTCAGACCGTCATAGAGAGTCGAATACTTGATCTCAAACTCATTGTACCAATCCAGTACCTTCCAGAACGGCTCATAAATGTTATATTCCAGGTAGATTCCATTCTCAAACCGGTTATTTTGCTGGTTGAATCCCATGTCGTTCGGGTCGTAGGTATCGTTCTCAACCACCTGATAGTATGTATACTGAAAATTTCCGCTGATCTTGCCGGCTCCCCAGTGCAGGGCATACCCGAATTCCGGAGCCTGGTGTGCACGGTATTTCTGACTGATAAAGGCATTCCCTGAAACGGAATGGGTGTATTTCCGGTTGGCAAACTTGAAGTCAATTCCCGATACGTTGGCGCAGTATCCGTTATCCGCCCGGTATAAATTGGTGTTCAGGACTGAAAAATAGGAGTTGTTTTTCAGCGCCTGATCCAACACCAGCATATTGTAATTGGTAAATCCCTGCGTAAGAAACCGTCGCGTATCCCCTGTGATGGTATCTTCGATGGTGGCCCAGGTGTTTGCCGACATTCCGTTGAACACACCGATCCCCAGCCCTTTATTGGTACGTCCGGAGACCTTGGTTGCATTGATCAGACGGGTTTGCATCGGATTCTCCTTCACCACTTCATTGCTGTCAAGCCGGTCGTAGACCTGATCATAATCATCGGGCCGGCTGCCTACCCGGCGCGTATAAAAGATGCCACCTTTATCAAATAACTCTGTACCTTCCGTGAAGAACTGCCGCTTCTCGGAATACCAGATCTCAAAAGGCGAAAAATTATATACTTTATCATCCGATGGGACTTGTCCGAAATCAGGGATCAGGGTCATATCGAGGGTGAAACTCTGGTTGATCCCGTACTTCAGGTCAGCCCCATAGTTATAGGAGAATTGCCATGCTTTGTAATCGGGATTCTTTTCCACGTATCCCGAAACATAGGGGGTAAGAGAGAGTCTGAGCGGTGGTTTTACACCCCGGATGCCAGTCAGAAGCCCCGATTGATTGATCGTTCCCTGGACCTTGGCATCGATGAAGTTCCAGGATGACAACTCTCGGTTGCGCCGGATATCCCGCTGACAGTTCATCCCCCACGTTTGAACTTCCGTCTTGGGAAAGCGGAGAGCGGAATAGGGTATCTTCATCTCCACCACCCATCCTCCGGAATCGATCCTGGCTTTACTCTGCCAGACGGCATCCCAGCTCACATCGATGTGAAAGTCCGACTCGCCTGATACTTTATAGTCTGTCTGAACATCCGATGCATAAACCCGGAACGCAAAACCATTCAGGCCATCATCAAATGGGTTGAGTATAAGGGTAAAATAGTCGGCGTTAAGTTCATCCGAATCCCTCAATCCCAGCTGTTTCAGAATGCTGTCGGGAGATGGATCGTGCATCATGGCACCGACGTACAGGCCGGAGTTATCGTAGAGAAACCTTACGTCGGTGTGTAACGAAGCCGGTGAACCGTTGTATGGCCGTTGCTGGATAAAGTCCCCGGCTACCTGAGCCTCCTGCCAGATGGCCTCATCAAGAATCCCGTCAATCCTAATGACAATCGGTGTTTGAATGGAAGAAACATGTTTTTTTTCTCCCTGGGAAATCCCCTCCAATGCAAACGCAATAATAATAAAAATCAGTAGAAAAAGTTTCATCCGGTACAAATTCAGTTGTCAGTCCGCAGACTGTAGTCCTCGTTACCATTCACATCCTTTGTCCCTCATCCTTCATCCCTCGTCCCTCGTCCCTCGTCCAATAACTTTTCATACAGGTTGAAGTTCTCCTCATCAAAACACACAAAAATAATCTTTTCCGGCTGATTGTTATGCAAAAGATACTTTTTCACTTCAGCTACGGCAATCCTTGCAGCCTCCCGTTTGGGGAAATGGTACACCCCGGTACTGACATTCGGAAATGCAATGCTTTTACATCCCTGGTCCCGGGCAAGTTCAAGGCTGTTTTTATAACAGGATGCCAGTAATTGCACTTCATTCCGATTGCCACCCGACCAGACCGGTCCAACCGTATGGATCACAAACCGGGCCGGTAACAGGAATCCTCCTGTGATCTTAGCCTTGCCTGTTTCGCATCCGCCTAGCTGCCGGCAGGCTTCGAGCAGGGCTGTTCCGGCTGCGCGGTGGATAGCGCCATCCACACCACCTCCGCCTAAAAGAGATCGATTTGCAGCGTTGACGATGGCATCTGCAATAACTTTCGTGATATCTCCAAGGACAAGTTCAATACGGGACTCCATGGATGGGAAATTAAAAATAATGTTTGAACTGTTCCAGGAAAGGGCGGTATACGTTTCCATTGGTGGCGATGATCTCCTTCCCAAAGAGGAAATTTTCTCCTTCACTGAAATCACACACCCTGCCTCCGGCATTTTGAACCAGGAGGCTACCCGCAGCAACATCCCACGGACTGAGCCCATACTCATAGAATCCATCCAGCCTCCCACACGCCACCCAGGCCAGGTCAGCAGCAGCAGAACCAAGCCGTCGGACCCCTCTTGTATGCTGTAAAAGAAATCTGAAAAAATCCAGGTACTCATCAAGCCTGCTGTAGTCGTAGTAGGGAAATCCTGTGGCAAACAAACTGTCTCCCAGGTGTGCAGTATCAGATACGCGGATCACCTTCCCATTCAGATAAGAGGGTCTGTCGCGCCAGGTGTAATACAGTTCACGTTGCCCGGCTTCGTAAACCACTCCCAGGATGATCTCTTCCTCTTTCACGAGTCCGACACTGATGCTGTAGACCGGGATTCCGTGAATGTAGTTGGTGGTTCCATCCAGCGGGTCAATGATCCAGGTGAACTCGCCCCGGAGTAGTTCCGGACTCTCCTCAGCGATAAATCCACAACCTGGTATCAGTTTCGATAATCCTTCCATCAACCGCTGCTCTGAGTGCTCATCCACATAGGTAACAAAATTGGCATGACTTTTCTCACGCACATCCGACCGGCTGAAACGGTTGGACTCCTGCAAAAGAAACTCCCCGGTCTCCTCGCAAAGCCGGCAGACAGAGAGGGTTATTTGTTCAAGGTTATTCATTTCTATCAAAGAATTGCCATACGTGCAAAATTTTCGTTTCTCAGATATTACCTCCTGATCTCTTCTCCAGCCACCAAAAATACCAGAATCCCGCCAACCCAAGCAGGATCAGCAGGATCGCAATCGCCTGCGCCTGGGTCACCTGTAAGCTGAGGAAATCATATGCCTTGTTGATTCTCACCTTTTCGACGAGGAACCGTTCGATTCCATTCAGGATCAGGTATATGGAGAAGAGGTATCCGGGGATCTTCAGCACCGTCCTGATCGCCATCAGGATTCCGAAAATCAATAAACCCATCAATGTCTCATAAAGCGGTGTAGGGTAGACAGGATAAGGCAGGATAAAGCAGTGATCACCATCGCAACCCGGGATGGGAATTCCATCGTCGATCACGTTGTGTGGGTATTGAAAACTCCATAACCAATCAGGGAGAAAACTAAGCCACCCTGGCATGGGATGAGGATTCACCACTCCCCAGCAGCCATCTCCGGATAGCTGGCATCCGATGCGGCCAACCGCATAAGCCAGGATCAGTGCGGGTGCAATCGCATCGGCAATGAATGGCATCCGGATCTTGTTTCGCCGGGCGTACCAGACGACAGCCACAGCAGCTACGATAAGTCCCCCGTAAAAAGATAATCCGGCAAACGAGAACAGCGTACCTGTCGGATCTTTGAACAGATCGTCAAGATGTTCAAAGGTATCAAAAATTTTAGCGCCGATAATCCCGAAGATGGCAGCAACCAGCAGAATGATTCCGGTGAGCTGGTAGGGATGGATCGTCACCTCTTCCCATACAGGCGGAACCAGACGCTCCCTCCTTTTTTTATAATAGTTGAAGGCAGCAAATCCTGCAGCCAGGAATAGTCCGGCAACCACACTGCCATTCCAGGAGAGAATAAATTCCTGAGGATTGCGACTGAACGCGCTGTAATTCAGGATCAGCCCGACTCCCTTCCAACCGAGGAGAAATCCAAAAATGGCAGAGTAAAACAACTCCTGGCTTGTGGCAGGAGCACCTTTCAGCACCTTTCGTTGCTGGGCAGGAATCTGACCCGCCCGCTCTTTCCGCTTCAGTTCAATGTAGAGTACGATGGCACCGGCGATAAAAGCCATGGCCACCATAAACCCGTACATCTGGATTGGAATGTCCAGATCGGTGCCTAGTATATAATTGATTAAGTCGCTGATTCTAGGAAACATACATGTAAATTACGAATTACGAATTACGAATTACAGATTATTTACTCAACCTATCACCTCATCACCACATCACTCCATCACCCCTTCACTCCATCACCCCTTCACCATATAGCACATATCCTCATCCAGTTCATCTAACATTACGCTCCTGATCTCATTTGTAAGCGCAGAATCATACGGCGTTTTCACCTTGATATAGTTCTCCGTGAAACCGTGCATCATGCCCTCTTTATTATCGGACTCAAACAGCGCATTCACTTGCCTCCTACGGTTGGCTTGATAAAATGCGGACTTCTTCTTCTCAGATAACTTGTGCAATTGCTCGCTGCGATGTCGTTTTGAAGCTTTTGGGATCTCCTCTGTTGATCTTGCGGCCAGTGTATTTTCCCTCCGGCTGTATGTGAAAACATGCATATAGGAAACCGGCAGATCCTCCAGGAACGCAGCAGTCTCCTGAAAATCTTCTTCCAGCTCCCCGGGAAATCCAACGATCACATCTGCCGCGATGCAGGCATGTGGTAATACCCTCACGATCTTATTCACCCGGTCGGCATAGAGTTCTTTCTTGTATTTACGTTTCATCATCCGGAGGATCTTGTCGGATCCCGACTGCAATGGAATATGGAAGTGGGGAAGGAATTTTTTCGAGAATGCCACCAGGTCAATGATGTCGTCATGTAACAGGTCCGGTTCAATGGATGAGATCCGGATGCGCGGTATTGGAATCTTCTTTTCCATCGCAGAGAGTAGCTGAAAGAAGGTCTCGCTGTTATGTTTCCCGAAATCCCCGATATTGACTCCCGTTAAAACAATCTCTTTGACCCCTAAATCAACAATCTCACGTGCGTCGTCCAGGATATGGGCAATGGTATCACTGCGGCTCTTCCCCCGGGCCAGGGGAATGGCGCAGTAGGAACAGTGGTAATCACATCCATCCTGAATTTTCAGAAACGAGCGTGTGCGGTCGCCAAATGAGTAGGAGGGGAAGAAATCGATTTTAGATTTTAGATTTTCGATTTTCGATGGCACCCCCAAACCCCCTGAAGGGGGCTTACTCCCCTCCCTTGTTGGGGAGGGGCCGGGGGAGGGGCATCCACCCTCTATCTCCTCCAGCAGGTCGAACTTCCCTTGATGACCCAATACCACTTCCACTCCATCCATCTCAACAATCTCATCAGGTTTCAGTTCAGGGAAACAACCTATGACAGCGATCCTGGCATCCGGATTCAGGTGATGAGCCCGCCTGATGGCAGCACGGCATTTCTTCTCAGCGGTGGCTGTCACCACGCAGCTGCTAATCACATAGATATCTGCTTTTTCTTGAAAACCGGATAGTTGATACCCCTTCTCGGTTAACTGCCTCGACAGAAAGGAGGCTTCTGCAAAATTTACTTTGCAACCAAAGTGGTGAAAGGCAACGGTACGCGGTTTCATGGTGCAAAAGTAAGGAAGATATTACTTTCTGAGGTATTGTTGCAGAACAATCCCACTGATGATGAAGCTTAAACCGATCACCGTCGACAACAGGATGGTCTCTCCCACGGTATAGCGGATGATGATCAGTGAAATAAAGGGAGAGAGGTAAATCAGGTTGGAGACTTTGGCGGTGTTGCTTGAATATTTCAGCGCTTTCAGCCAGAGAAGGAACGTCAGTCCCATCTCGAATATTCCCAGGTAGACCGATCCGGCAATTCCCTGCCAGCCTGGGATCTCAAAATCACCTCTGATCAGGTAGAGGATCAGGATGTATATGAAGCCGAAACAGAAGTTGAGAAATAACTTGCTGACATCTTCACGGGGATCTTTCATGTTCAGAACCCAGTAAAGGGCCCAGAAGAGAGAACTACTGACAGCCAATGCCACCCCCAGTGGACTGGAAAAGGATAGCCCCAGGATATCTCCCCGTGTGGAGATGATCAGCAGACCGGTAAAACTGATCAGGATGGCAACCAGGCTCCATCCGCTGATGCGTTGTTTAAGTAATGGGATAGACAGAAGAACGAGGACGAGAGGCCAGATGTAGTTAAGGGTTCCAGCCTCCTGAGCCTGCAACAGGTTGTAGGCTTCCAGCAGGACCAGGTAGTAGAGAAAAGGATTCAGCAACCCCAGGATGGCAGAACGGCCCCAGTCACCAGGGCGAAGCCTCTGCCACAACCGGATCTTATGCTGGAGGGCCAGGGTGATGAACAGGATCATCACAGCAACCAGATTAGCCAGAAGGAGTAGCGGGATAAAATCAATGTATCTGAGCGAGATCTTCATGGCGGAGCCAATGGTGCTCCAGCAGAATACCGCACTCAGGGCAAACAGGTAAGCTTTACGCTGGTTTTTCATTCCGGGAGGCGAAAGTACTAATTTATATTCATTAAAAATTTCTACTTTTGACACATATATAGAGAGGTGTTATGAAACTTGCGGTTGTTGCGCTTGGAGGAAATGCATTGCTGCAAAGTGGTCAGAAAGGTACAATCGACGATCAGGAAGCCAACGCAAAAGCGACCTCCGAATGCCTGGTAAAACTATTGAAGCGAGGGTATAATATCGTGATCACCCACGGCAATGGCCCACAGGTTGGCAATATCATGCTGGCCAACACAGCCGGGGAGAAGATGTTTGGTGTTCCTGAGATGCCACTCGATATCTGTGTCGCTTATTCCCAGGGATTTATTGGCTACATCATTGAGCAGCAATTGAAGAATGTGCTGGAAGCCCATGATATGGAGCGTGACATCATTACCATCACCACCCAGGTCCTGGTAAACAAAGATGATCCGGCATTTGAGAAACCAACCAAGCCTGTCGGGCCTTATTATACCAAAAAAGAGGCTGATCGTATGTCAAATCAGACCGGTTCTCAGTTTGCAGAGGATTCCCGTGGACGTGGATGGAGGAAAGTGGTGGCCTCACCCACCCCACTGGTGATCATGAACAAGAAGACCATCGAACGGATCTCCAGGGAGGGTCAGATCGTCATTGCAGTGGGCGGAGGCGGGATCCCGGTCTTTTATGTAGCTCCCAATAAACTGCAGGGAATTGATGCGGTCATCGACAAAGACCTGGCTTCGGCACTACTGGCTTCGCAGATCAATGCCGACAAATTGTTCATTCTTACCGACGTTCCGAAAGTTTGTCTCAACTATCATACGCCGGAACAGAAAAGGCTAGACAGGATGACGATTGCAGAGGCAAAGAAGTACCTCCAAGAGGGGCAGTTCCCTGAAGGAAGTATGGGACCCAAGATCCGGGCAGCAATTCATTTCGTGGAACGCTCGGGAAAGGATACGATCATTACAAAAACCACCATGCTGGGAATTGATAATGGTGGCACCCGGATCACTCTGATCTAGGGTGTCTCAATCCCCCTGTCCATTTTTGATGCATTCCGGAGAAGATTATTGGCTAAAGGGCTTCCGGATCGGTGTAGCAGGAAATTCAATGGTAAAGGAGGCTCCCTTCCGGTTTGTAATGTGGAGGTTCCCGCTCAGCTGGTCGACCAGAAGTCTGACAATAAACATCCCAAATGTTTTCTGATCATCCACTTTGAATCCCTTCGGTAGTCCTTTGCCGTTATCTGAGATGGTCAGTGATATCCTTTTTTCCATCCTGTTTAACCTGACCTTGATGGTTCCCTCCTGATTCCCGGGAAACGCGTACTTGATGGAGTTTGTTATCAATTCGTTGGTTATCAGTCCAATAGGAAGGGCAGTTTCAATAGAGACATCCATGGACTCAAGTTCTGTTTCCAGGATGAGATGAGGCGCCGAAAAGGTGCTCAGGATGATGGTGGTCAGTGCTTTCAGGTATTCATGCAGCCTGATTCTATCCAGGTCTTCCGACCGGTAGAGATGTTCATGGATAAGTGCCATCGACCTGATCCGCATCTCGATATCGGAAATGACTCTCTTAAGATTAGGTTCCTCAATTTGCCTCAGTTGCAGGCTCAACATACTGATTACGATCGCCAGGTTGTTCTTGACCCGGTGATGGATCTCCTTGAGCATGATCGCCTTCTGCTCAGATGCTTGCCTGAGCTCCTCCTCCATCGCAGCTTTTTCATTGAACTCGGCAAGCAGTCGTTTGTATTGTGCATCCAGCGCTTTCTGGTGAAGGAAGTTCTTTTTATTGAGACTCTGAAAGGCAAAGGCAATGAAGAAGCCCATGACCGCGGCCCCAAGGATGAAAAAGAGGTTGTTCATGGACATGAAAAAATCGTTATGAAACGAGTGATTCAGGATATTTGCCAGGATATAGGCGGCGAGTTGAAGGGCTCCCAATGAGATCAGAACGGAAAAACGGAGGCGGTAAAAGGTATAGAGTCCGATGGACATCAGCATGACCCAGGCAAAATAATATTCGTACCCCCACTCGCTGGAGTTGGATGAAATCCCGACCAGAAAAATAGCCATACAGAGCAACACATTGACAACGATAAAAATAGGTGACAACAAGGGACGGAGCCTGCGGAAAAACAATGCCATGACGGAGATCACAAAGAATGGAATCACGATTCCGAACCTCATGAAGTATCGGAGTTCTTTCAGGTCCGGAAAAACCAGCTCATTGATTGCTGCAAAGATCACGAACAACATCAGGTTCACCAGTAATCCCCATCGCATACCAGGGATGGATGAAAAAAGGGAATAGTCCTGGAACTCTTTGTTAAGTTTTTTTCTCTCTTCCCTGTTCATGATCAAAAGTATAAAATTTAAAGGGTTTGACGCCGGATTCTCTTGCGGTTCAACTCGGAGATATAAACCCCGGTAATGACGATGAGTATGCCGAGGATCTTCTGAACCGTAAAGCGTTCATCCAGGATGAAAAAAGAGAATAAGGCCGTAAATACCGGAATGAGGTTAGAGAAAACATTGGCTTTGCTCACACCCAGGATCTTTATCGAATGAGCGTAGAAGACAAACGAAAGAGAAGAGGCCAGGATCGCGAGAAACAAAATTGAGGAGATGATCTCCCGGTTTGGAATGATCGTGAATGCCTGCCGGGACTCGAAGAGTAGAAAAAGCGGAAGGAAAAGAAATATCCCGATAAAATTCTGTATCGCGATGATAAATAGGGGAGAATAGCTCTCCGATAATTTCTTGAGCAGTACAGAATAGATCAGTGCGGAGAAGACCGCTCCGGCCAGGCAGAGCATCCCAATACCCGACATCTCCAATTGCTGGCCTATTGAAAGAAGCATAATGGTGATCCCTCCAAATGAAATGGCAATCCCAGCCAGGTTGAACCACCGTAGCTTTTCACGGAATGCCAGGTACGCTGCCAGTGGTGAAAAGACCGGGATGGTCGCGATGATCACTGAGGTGATGGTACTGGAAGAAAATTTCAGACCATAGTTCTCCCCCAGGAAATAGAAAAAGGGATTGAAAAGTGCACTCAGGAAAAACCATTTGATATCCTTTTGACGCATCCGCTCCCATTTCCTGAAGATGAATATGATAATAAACAGAAAGATCGAGGAGAGAATTAACCGGATAAAGATGATGGTGATGGGCTGGTAGTACTTCAGTAGGATGGAAGACCAGATAAAAGACATCCCCCAGAAAAACATGGCTGAAAGGGCATAGAAATAGACCGGTAGCGAGAGTTTTTTCAAGTCGCTAAAGGTACTTTTTTAAATACTTTTATAAAAATTTTGTAACACCGAGAATTTTAGTTAGTCATTTGACCAGAATCTTACCAATTGGAGCAACACCTGAAACACATTCACCAGGATCTGATTGAAGCCTGCAAACAGGGAAACCGGAATGCCCAGTTTAAGATCTATAAGCTATATTACAAAGCGATGTTCAACACCAGCCTCAGAATATTGAATGATACAGCGGAAGCAGAAGATAACTTGCAGGAGTCGTTTCTGGATGCATTTCGCAAGATGGATCACTACGCTGGTGATGGGACATTCGGCTCCTGGCTGAAACGAATCGTGGTGAACAATGCCTTGGATACCCTTCGAAAGAGACGAGAGCAAACTTCCATAGAAGAGACAGGCATGGACTTTCCTGATGAGGAGGAGCAGGTTTCCAATGAAGAGATTCAGGATCAGGTACTGGAGATCAAGGAGGCGATGAACCGATTGCCTGAAGAATACCGCATCATCCTCTCCCTGCACCTTCTTGAAGGGTACGACCATGAGGAGATCAGTGAGATTCTGAAGATCTCTTACAACAACAGCCGTACACGGTTTTCCCGAGCCCGTCAGCGACTGTTGCAGATTATCAATGAGAACAGATTGACCCGAAAAATTGCATATAACTAGTCCCATGAGCAACCTCGACAAATTTATCAGAGATCATGTTGAATTGTTCGATGATCAGGAGCCGGCAGCAGGCCATTTCGAACGGTTCGAAAAACGACTGGAGCGGCTTCATGCCTCTGGCACTGAAACAACACCTCTTCGCCTCTGGATGAAGATCGCTGCCGGAATTGTCATACTGGTGACTGCCGGGCTGGCCATTTTTGAGCTGGCAACCCATGATTTCTCTGGTCGGACCACCCTTCAGCAGGCTACCCTTGGATTGCCCGAAGAGCTTGTTGAGGTGATCTCCATTTACGAGGGCCGGGCCTCCCAGCAAATGTCCGAACTGAACCAGATTGCTCAACATTGCCCGGATGGCACCAGTCTGATGAAAAATACACAAAAAGAGGTGGATCAACTCGAAAGAAGTATGGATGTACTGGTATCTGCATTAAAAGAGAATCCTTCTGACAACCGCGTGCAGAATGCTTTGATACTGAATTGCAAAGCCAAAGAGTTACTCCTGAATGATGCCATCCATCAGGAAAAAATAAGAAAATGCAATTAATTAACAAGAAGATGAAAAAAATGAGATACATCATCCTCCTTCTTATCGGCTTTCTGGTAGCACCTGCAGCGGGTAACGGCCGGCAGATGAATGGGCTGAAAAAGATAATCAAAAAGGAGTTCACCGTTTCACCTGACGCCAATTTGCGTTTAAATAACAGGTTTGGAGATATATCCTGTGCTATCTGGGATAAAAACGAAATTGCTATTGAGGTCACCATTTCTGTTGAGACCACTTCAGAAACAGTTGCCGAAAAAATCTTTTCCAGGATTGATATCGCTTTCAAGGGATCGGAATCAAAGGTGGAGGCGGCGACCAGCCTGGCGAAAGGATTAAATGCCAAAGATCATTTCAGTATCGATTATAAAGTCATGATGCCTTCAGCCGTATTCCTCGATCTGAGCAATAAATTCGGAGATGTTATGATCAAAGAGTTGCATGCGAAAAGTACTATACGGGTTGAGTACGGGAAGGCGATGCTGGGCAAACTCCACCATGGTGATAATCTCCTGGAAGTGGCGTTTGGCTCGGCCACAGTGGAATCGATGAAAGGAGCCGTGGTACTGATTCAGTTCTCCAGGATGCGGTTGGATTATGCGGGAAGCCTGAAGCTAAGCTCAAAATACAGCGATATCCATGTAGGAGAGGTAGTTATGCTGGAAGGGACATTCGAAGGAGGAAACATTGATCTGGGCAAGGCATCTGTTCTGACACTCCAGGGCAGCTTCTCAAATTTTGATATTGCGATGGTGAAACAGAAGATTAACCTGGATACGAAGTTTGGTAGCTGCAAGGTAAAAACGATAGATCCGGGGTTCAAATCCCTGGTAGTAGTCAATCAGCATGGCAGCGTGGAAATTGCGATACCTGGGGAGATAAGTTATACCCTGGATGCCGAAACACATTTCGGATCCATCACATTCCCCAAATCCAGAGCCTTTCTCTCGGTCATGAACGTTTCCACACATGATGAACTTTACAAGGGAACCGTAGGAACCAATCCAACCGCCATCGTTAAAATCAGGAATGAGTTCGGAAGCATTAAGTTGTGATTGAAAAGGTTTTAAGATATAAGAACAAATCCCTAATGTAAATCTAAAAATTCAAATCATGAAAACAATGAACAAAATCAGAACACTCCTTATTATCTTTTTTCTTTCGGGAATGTCTGGAATGATTGCCATGCCCGCCTCCAACCTGGATAAAGCTGAGAGTGTAGAAAAGGAGACACGTACCGTAGGGTACTTTACCGGCATTAAGGTTGGTGGTGCTTTCGAAGTGTTTATAAAACAAACCGGCACCCCGGGTGTGGTGGTAATGGCTGATGCAGATGTGCTCCCCTACATCGTCACCGAGGTGAGCGGCAACATCTTGAATGTCAGCATGAAAAAAGCCCCTCCGAAGTTCTGGAATGATGTCCATACGCTGCATCTGTACATCACCGTAGCAGACCTTAACTTGTTGGATCTCAGTGGCGCTGTAGAGATCACCACACAAGGTGAGATCAAAGGGGAAAAGATGGGGATTGAGATCAGTGGCGCTGTTGAAGCCGATCTGAATTTACAACTACAGAAACTCAACATGGAAATCAGTGGAGCAACCGAGATCAAACTGACCGGTCAGGCCCAGGAGGTCAACATCGAAGCCTCAGGTGCCTCAGAGTTGGATGCATTCGACTTTGAAGTGAAAGATCTGTCGCTTTATGCCAGCGGGGCAACGGAAGCGAATGTAAATGCTTCAGGAATGCTGAAAATCTCGGTTTCCGGTGCCTGTGAAGTACGCTACAAAGGCGGTGCCAGTGTGAATGCCCACACCTCCGGCGCAAGCAGCGTGAAGCAGGCAAGATAAATACTACTCCTCACCAAGCATCTGTATAAATTCTATTTCTGAAATGAACGGGATTCGCAGTGATTCCGCTTTTTTCTTTTTTTCCGGTCCCATGTTGTCGCCAGCCAGCACAAAAGAGGTCTTTGCCGAAATTGATCCGGCGTTTTTCCCACCGTGTGCTTCGACCATCCGTTTCAGTTCATCCCGGGAGTAACCATGAAACAGTCCGCTGATCACAATGGATTTTCCCTCCAGTTCCGTGCCTTTGATTACAACGGTATCAGGACTTAGTGAAAAGTTCAGTCCCGCCTCCTGTAACCTCCGGATGATTTCCAGGTTCTCCGGCTGGTGAAAAAAATCAACCACGCTCTCTGCGATTCTATCCCCGATCTCTTCCACGTCAGTCAATGCATCCATTTCGGCCCGACGAATTGCTTCGATGGAGTGAAAGCGGAACGCCAGTTTCCGGGCTACCGTTTCCCCTACGAAACGGATTCCCAATGCATACAACACACGGTCGAAAGGAACAGTCCTGGAGAGTTGGATCCCGTTAAGGATATTGGTCACACTCTTCTCCTGGAAGCTCATTTTCCTCTCCTTTCCGGAACCGGGATCCTGGTATACCTTTTCCAGTCCCAGCAAATCTTCTTGTTTCAGGTCGTAGAGATCTGCCACATTCCTAACCAACCCATGGTCGTACAGCATCTCGATCTTTCCTTCCCCAAGTGTCTCAATGTTCATGGCTTTGCGGCTAATATAATGTTCGAGCCTTCCTTTGATCTGTGTGGGGCATCCCGCCGCGTTGGGACAAAACCAGGCAGATTCACCTTCGCTGCGAACGAGCTTAATTCCACAACCGGGACAGTTTGCGGGAAATTCCAGGGGAATTGCTTCCGGAGGTCTCTTATCTAACCTGACCCCGGTGATCTTAGGGATGATCTCGCCTCCCTTTTCAACGAATACGGTGTCACCGAGTCTGACATCCAACGTCGCTATAAAATCGGCATTGTAAAGGGACGCTCTCTTCACCACAGTGCCTGCCAGCAGGACTGGGCTCAGGTTGGCAACCGGTGTGACCGTTCCTGTTCTCCCCACCTGGAAATCGACTGAGTACAACCGTGTTTCCAGCTGCTCTGCCTTGAACTTATAGGCGATTGCCCACCGTAGAGATTTAGCTGTGTTGCCCAGCATCTCCTGCTGTCGAAGATGGTTTACCTTGATGACTACACCGTCGATATCGAAAGGAAGGCCCTTCCTCAACTGGTCAATCTCATGAATGAAGTCAAAGATCTCGTGGATAGAGGAGCATTTCAAAAGGTAGTCGGATATATGAAATCCCCAGCTGCGTGCAGCCTGGAGGCTTTCATAGTGGGTATTGAACGGGAAACCGGTTCCGGGTAAGTAATAGAGAAAACAGTCGAGCTTCCGCTTTGCCACCAGGGATGAATCCTGCATCTTCAAACTTCCTGAAGCGGCATTCCGCGGATTGGCAAACGGTTCTTCCCCGCCCTCTTCACGTATCCTGTTCAGTCGGCTGAAACTTGCATGGGGTAAAAAGACCTCTCCACGGATTTCAAACGAATCTGGAAATCCACCTCCTTTAAGGTATAAGGGGATGTTGTGGATGGTTTTGATGTTGGCAGTCACATCGTCTCCCTGTGTGCCGTCCCCCCTGGTAACCGCCTGAACCAGGATACCCTGCTGGTAAGTCAGGCCAATTGCCACTCCGTCGAACTTCATTTCGCAAACATATTCCACCTCTTCTCCGATCAGTTTATGTACACGGGCTTCCCACTCTTCTACCTCCTCTTTTGAATAGGTATTGCTGAGAGAAAGCATGGGATAACGGTGCGGAACCTGGCGGAACTCTTTGGTGATTTCCCCACCTACACGTTGTGTAGGAGAATTGGGTGAGGCCAGCTCCGGAAACGCCTGTTCGAGTACTTCCAGCTTTTTCAGAAGGAGATCGAAATCCAGGTCACTGATCTCCGGCTTCGACAACGTATAATAGGCATGGTTATGGCGGTTGATCTTTTCGGTCAACTCCTGAATCTCCCTCCTGGCCTCCGCTTTGTTCATCGTTAGAATGGTGTTATCCACTCCCAGTAATAGGTCCCTATCTCCACGTCATTACTTACAGGGAAAACAATCTCATTGTATCCACCCCCGAAGCTCTTCTTCTGTACTACAATTACCGGAACAGGGGATTCAAGCACCACTTTCAGGACAAAGCTTCCGAAGAGGTGCTGCAGCCCTTTCTTGCCGTGGGTGCCCAGGACCATCAGGTTGGCTTTGATCTCCACGGCAACCTCGTTGATTGTCGTGAATATACTCCCTTCCACTTGCATGGTATTAATCGCAACACCATATTCGGGTTCATACCTCTCCTTGTAGGCCGTTAACTTTTTATCGATGAAGGAGAGGTCAAGCTCCTCCTTTTTGAGTTTGGCGTTGTTTATCGGGTCCACATGCATGTTGCGTTTGTTGCCTGCAAATTTATCGTAAAAATACAAAATTAGGGATCAGGGATCAACGAATAGCGATCAACGATCAGGAGAAGGTACAGGTATGGGGTAGTATCAACAATGTTTTAGCTGATGAATGGTTGAGGTAGGATCGGGGGAACCGAAAACGGTATGGCCAGCCACCAGGATGTCCACGCCTGCATCAACCAGCGATCGGGCATTTTCGAGTGTGACCCCGCCATCCACTTCGATTAGTGTTTCAGCACCGTGATCTAGGATCAACGTTTTGAGTTCACGACTCTTGCGGTAGGTATGTTCGATGAACTGTTGCCCTCCGAAACCAGGGTTGACGGACATCAGTAATACCAGGTCGACCTCCCTGATGATCTCGTGCAGCAACATGACCGGTGTATGGGGATTGAGAGAAACGCCGGCCCTGGCGCCAGATTGTTTAATTGCCTGTATGGTCCGGTGCAGGTGGGTGCAGGCTTCGTAATGAACAGTTATGATCGAAGCGCCGGACTCCCGAAACTGTTCCAGGTACCTGTCCGGGTCCAAAATCATCAGGTGGACGTCCAGGGGTTTCCTGGTAATCTTTTTTATCCTGTTCAGTACGGGAAAACCGAATGAAATATTAGGGACGAAGAGACCGTCCATGATATCAAGATGAAACCAATCGGCTTCACTCCGGTTTACCATTTCGATCTCCTCCTCAAGTTTAAGGAAGTTTGCAGAAAGGAGGGAAGGCGCTACCAGGTGAGACACGTTGAATTACGAATTACGAATTACGAATACCTACCCCAGGTAGGTCTTCAGGATCTTGCTTCTTGACGTATGCTTCAGCCTTCGGATGGCTTTCTCTTTGATCTGGCGGACACGTTCCCGTGTAAGGTCAAATTTCTCCCCGATCTCTTCAAGTGTCATCGGGTGGCTTCCGTTCAGTCCAAAATAGAGCCGGATCACGTCGGCTTCACGTAGAGTGAGTGTGGAAACTGCCCGTTCTATTTCCCGTTTCAGGGATTCATAAAGTAAGCCATTCTCCGGTGTAGTATTCTCTTCCCCTTTCAGGACATCATACATGGTGTTGTCCTCATCCTGGATCAACGGGGCATCCATGGAGACGTGCCGTCCGGCATTCTTCATCGACTCTTTTACTTCGTTCTCGGATATCTCCAGCAGCTTGGCAATTTCTTCAATGTTGGGTTCCCGCTCGTACTGTTGCTCAAGCCGGGCGTAGGCTTTATTGATCTTGTTTATGGATCCGATTTTATTCAGTGGCAAGCGAACGATCCGGGATTGCTCTGCCAGTGCCTGCAGGATTGATTGGCGGATCCACCATACTGCATAAGAGATGAATTTGAAACCCCTTGTTTCATCAAAACGCTGTGCAGCTTTGATGAGCCCGAGGTTCCCTTCATTAATGAGGTCGGGCAGGCTAAGCCCTTGATTTTGATATTGTTTTGAGACAGAAACCACGAAACGAAGGTTAGCTTTGGTGAGTTTCTCCAGAGCAGTATGGTCTCCCTGCTTGATCCGCTGAGCCAGTGTAACTTCTTCATCTGCTGTGATCAGTTCCACCTTGCCGATCTCCTGCAGGTATTTGTCCAGGGAAGCAGTTTCACGGTTGGTAACCTGTTTTATGATTTTAAGTTGTCTCATCCGGCTCTTTTTATATCATAACTTTAATGAAGTTAACAGCATCCATGGTGTACGACAAACTGGGCCTTCGGGTTTCAACGGTGGTCAGAATTTTTTCGGACGTCGATCCTGATAGTTTGCCGGTTTTTCCAGGAGTACTTTTCTGGAGAGCTTCAGTTTGCCTGTCCTTGGGTCGACGTCAATCAGTTTGACCTCCACTTCGTCTCCCACTTTCAGAGCATCTTCCACTTTCTCTAATCGTCTCCATTCGATCTCTGAAATATGCAGCAGTCCATCCTGTCCGGGCAGGATCTCAACGAATGCACCGAAAGTGGTGATGTTTTTCACTTTTCCTTTGTAGGTCTCACCCACTTCCGGAACCGCACAAATCCGTTTGATTTTCTCAACGACGGCATTTTTGGCCTCAACGTTGGAAGCAACGATATCGATGACGCCAAATTCCCCAATCTCTTCCACTACGATCGTCGTGCCAGTCTCCCGCTGCATCTCCTGGATCACTTTTCCTCCGGGTCCGATGATAGCACCAATAAATTCCTTTGGTATTTTTATCTGGGTAATCCTCGGTACGAATGGTTTGAAGTCGGCCCTGGGTTCTGAAATGGTCTTCGTCATTTCATCTATAATATGCAGCCTGCCGGCTTTGGCTTGCTGGAGTGCCTCTTCCAGGATCTCATAGGGCATGCCTTCCACTTTGATGTCCATCTGGCAAGCGGTGATTCCATCGCGGGTACCGCAAACCTTGAAGTCCATGTCACCCAGGTGATCTTCATCACCCAGGATGTCTGAAAGTACTGCATAGCGCTTATTCTTGATGTCGGAAATCAAGCCCATGGCAATTCCTGAAACCGGTTTTTTGATCTTTACGCCGGCATCCATCAGAGCCAGTGTTCCAGCGCAAACTGTTGCCATGGAAGAGGAACCGTTCGATTCCAGGATGTCAGAAACAATACGGATGGTGTAATGGTTATCCTCTGTATTGGGCAGGATGAATTTCAGGGCTCTCAAGGCCAGGTTCCCATGTCCCACCTCCCGGCGACTGGTCCCACGGAGTGGTTTCACCTCTCCTGTTGAAAATGGCGGAAAGTTATAATGCAAAAGAAAACTTGATCTCTCTTCGATAACCGCTCCATCGATGACCTGTTCATCAAGTTTTGTTCCAAGGGTTACGGTGGTCAGTGATTGTGTTTCGCCACGGGTGAAAATCGCAGAGCCATGTGCGGCAGGCAGGTAGTCGACCTCTGACCAGATGGGGCGGATTTCGTCCAGTTTTCTTCCGTCAACCCTGCGCTTGGTATCGAGTGTTGCATTCCGGATAGCCTCCCGTTCGATGTCGTGGAAGTACCGGGAGATCATCATCTTTTTCTCTTCCTTCTCCTCTTCGTTTAATGTTTCAACAAACGTCTCTTTGATTGCATCCAACAACGATTTTCTTTCCTTTTTATTGGCGATCCCTTGGGCAGCCATGTCGTAGATCTTTTTGTAGATGGCCTTGTGCATGGCTTGCTTGAACTCAGGATCATTGATTTCATGGCTGTATTCCCGTTTGCTTATGGCTTTCTCCATCATCTCAGCCAGATCAAGCTGTGCCTGGCACTGCCCTTTGATGACGCCGTGAGCAAACTTGATGGCTTCTACCATATCTTTCTCACTTACCTCTTTCATCTCCCCCTCCACCATCATGATGTTATCCTGAGAGGCGCCAACCATGATGTCCATATCTGAGTTAATCAGAGATGAAGACTCCGGATTGGCGATAAATTTTCCATTGATGCGGCCTACCTTCACTTCAGAGATCGGTCCGTTGAACGGAATATCGCTGATGGTAAGGGCTGCGGAGGCTGCCAGGCAAGCAAGGGCGTCGGGTAAAATATTTTTGTCGGCTGAAATCAGGGTGATCAACACCTGTACATCGGCATGGTAATCGTCTGGAAAGAGGGGACGCAATGCCCTGTCAACCAGCCGGGAGATCAGTACTTCATGATCGGAAGGACGAGCTTCCCGTTTGAAAAAGCCACCAGGAAACCTTCCTGTAGAAGCATATTTTTCCCGATAATCGACACTGAGTGGCATGTAGTCGACATTTTCACCAGTATCTGTTTTGGCAACCGCGGTGGCCAGCAACATGGTATTCCCCATTTTTGCAACTACGGCGCCATCAGCCTGACGAGCCAACCGTCCGGTTTCCAGTGTAATCTCGCGGCCATCGTCTAATTGAATTGTTTTTATTAGTGCATTCATTTTTTCTTTGTCTGTATTTTTTCTTTAGGTGCTGTCGACAGATGCTAAAAGAGGCAATCCGGGAATTGCCTCTTTCAGTTCTGTCAGACGCATAGTATTTATTTTCTGATTTTTAATTTCTTGATAACGGTACGGTACCGTTCAATGTCTTTTTTCTTAAGGTAATTCAGCAGGTGACGCCGTTTTCCTACCATTCTGACCAGCGATCTTTCTGTTACCAGATCTTTTTTATTTTTTTTCAGGTGCTCGGTCAGATGCTGGACCTTCATCGTGAAGAGCGCTACTTGTGCTTCCGAGGAACCCGTGTCAAATTCTGATTTTCCGTACTCTTTAAACGTTTTTTTCTTTACTTCAGGAGCAAAATTCATTGAGAGCTTGTTCTTTTCTGTGATTACCTTATAAAGTCTACTAAAACGGGTGCAAAATTAATATTTTTCTTTCACATGAACAAATAAAATTTAAACTTATATCTTTACCCTTATTAACCTCATTTCCCTATGCATTCCGACCTTAGAACGATCGTTCAAAACCAGCGTGATTTCTATCACTCGCAACAAACAAGGGAGATAGAATTCAGAATCCGTCAGCTATCGGCACTACGTACGTTGATACTGGAATACGAAGACAAGATTACCCAGGCGCTGTGGGAGGACTTGCATAAGCCAAAATTTGAAGCATACACAACAGAGATCGGGATGGTTCTAGCTGAGATCTCGTTGCACCTCAAGCATATACGCAGATGGAGCAAACCGGAGAGGATTTCCACCAATCAAATGCTCCATTTCTGGTCATCGAGTCGGATCATCCGCGAGCCTTATGGTGTGGTGCTGATCATAGCTACATGGAACTTTCCGTTCCTGCTGTTGTTACATCCACTGATAGGAACAATTTCAGCCGGTAACTGTGCCGCCCTGAAATCCTCTGAGTTTGCGCCCCATACGTCAACGGTGATCCGGGAGATGATCCGCGACACCCTGATCCATTTTACCAATCAGCGAATGCCTTTTGGCGGTGTGGGACAAAGCGGATTCGGATGCTATCATGGAAAATATAGCTTCGATACCTTTTCGCATCGTCGTTCCGTAATGAAGAAGGTCACCTGGCTTGACATACCGGTCCGGTACCCGCCATACGGGAACAAGCTTCGGCTGATCAAATGGTTACTTAAATGAAATGGATCGTAGAGCAATAAATACATGGATTATGGAAAAAGGAACATTTAAAGAAGAGTTTAGGATCAAAGGTGAAGAGCTGATCGGGAAGGTTAAAGAGCTCATTCAGGAAGGAAATGTCCGTCGAATCATCATCAAGGATGAAGAGGGGAAAACCTACCTTGAGATCCCGGTCACCATTGGTGTGATCGGAGTGCTGGTTGCACCGGTATTAGCGGCAATTGGTGCTGTAGCAGCGATGGTTGCGAACCTGAAGATAGAGGTGATAAGGACGGAAGAGAAGAAGAAAGACGTATGAGGGTATGAGGGTATGAGAGTATCTGGTTATCCGGCATCAGGCATCAGGCATCAGGCATCATTTCCTACAAACAGCTCAAATGCCAGCTCTGCCTGGAGGTGCAGCATTTTCAGGCCTGACTGGGCCCTGGCTCCATGCTTCAATCCTTCCTTTAAAAAGAGAGTCTCTTCGGGGTTATACACCAGGTCGTAAAGGAAGTGACGAGAAGTAATAAGATGATATGGAAGGGGAGGGGAGGCTCCTTCATCGGGGTACATGCCGAGTGGTGTGGTGTTTATAATGAGGGTGTGGGTTGCCATCATTTCATCATCCAGATCTTCGTAAGAAATGGCCTTTTTCAGGGCTCCGGATCTCGAAACCAATGTGTGCCAGATTCCCATTTTCCGCAACGCATAGCTTACAGCTCTGGAGGCTCCCCCTGTTCCAAGAATCAAGGCCGATCTGTGTCCGGTGAAATCGGCTGAACTCATGAACCCTTCAGCATCGGTATTGTATCCGGATAGTTTTCGACCCGTAGCTGACCCGCGGAAAAGTATCGTATTGACAGCCCCGATCTCTGCGGCCCTGGCATCGAGTTCATCGAGGTAGGGAATAATGGTCTCCTTGTACGGGATGGTCACATTCAGGCCACAGAGATCGGGGATATTTTCAAGCAGCGGGAGAAAACTTTCCACTCTCTCAATAGGGAAGAGTTGATAGCGGTAATCTGGGTAGCCATGCACCTGAAACTGCTGTTGAAAGCAGGATGGCGACCACGAATGGTCAAGGGGGTACCCGATCAATCCGAACACTTTTTTCATAGAGCAGAACGCTTACTCTTTACGGTAGGACGCTATGATATCAACTACTGCAGGATGTTTCCCTGCATCAGGAAAGGTGACAAATAACCGTTTATATCCCTCCGAATCAAGGTCCATGGCTTTATAGAGATATTCGTGAGCCTGTTTGGACCGGCCATTCAGCAACAGAAAATAGGCCATGCAGTAATAAAAATCTGCATGGCTTTCGTGATGTTTCAGCCCCTTTTGTAGCGTTTGGACAGCCTGTTCATAATCCTTCAACTCGGCATGCACATTAGCCAGAGTCAGCCATACCTCCGGATCACCGGGATCCAGCTCAATCACTTTCTGGTAGGATGAAATCCCTTCGGGATACCGCTGCAGTTTAACCTGAATATCCCCAAGGATAAACCAGTACTCGGAGATGGTTGGAGAGAGGCGGACCGCCTTTTTCACGTATGCGTAAGCAATAGTTGGTTTATCCAACTCATCAAAACACACCCCGACAGCAAGCCAGGCATCGGCAAATTCGGGATCGAGGTTGATGGCTTTTTTATATTGTTCGATCGCCAACTCATACTGATGCTGTTTTTCATAGCATTCAGCGATGTAGTAATAGGTCAATGGTTCAGGATCTTCATAGAGGAAAGTCTCCATGTAGGTTTCAACTGCTTTCCCGTATTCATGGATGCTGGCATAACAGTTGGCTTTGTTGAAATAGGCTGAAGCAAAAGATTCATCGATGGCCAGGGTATAATCATAAGCATCGATTGCCTTCTCAAACAACTCAAGATTGCTGAAGCCAATTCCAAGGTTGAACCAGGCCGACTTATTATATGGATGACGATCCAGAAATTGTTGAAGGTAACTGATGATCTTTTCCGTCTGCTGGTTAATTTCACAACAAAACGAGAGTTCAAAGAGAACGGATTCGTTATCAGGATTGTGGTTCAATGCTTTGATCAGGTAGTCAATGGCTTTGTCGAACTTGCCCAGGTTTTCATATTCATAGGCAATGCTGGCATAAATCTCATCCAGATCCTCTGTATTGTGGATCCCCTTCTTAAACTCATCAATGGCTTGTTCATATTTGCTTAGCTGGCTGTATAAGGCCCCTCGTGAAAGATGGATGTCATAGTCGTGCACCAGTTCATGATCGGTCTCTTCCAGTAACTTAAGTGCCTGGTTTTCCCGGTTGGAGTTGATCAGAAACTGCACCTTTTTCAATACGAGGGAGATACTTCCCGGATGTTGTCTCAGAGCGATATCCAGCGTTCTCTGAAATTGGGAGGTCTTGTTATGGAACAGGTAGTAATCAAGGATATCCTCGAATTCATCCAGGTCAAAGAATCCATGTTTTCCACTCTCCGTCAGTTCTTCATACCGACGGATCAAAGCGGCATTTTCAGGATCGGAAAAAGGATCAATTGGGTTCTCCATAATTATACTTTCAATTGCAAAATTAATAAAATCACAAATCTTTGATCTTTTTGGAACAGGACGCGAGATTTCATTAGTTTTCAACACCACGGAGAATGCCGTAAAAAATACTTTACATTTGTGTTAAAATATGGGTGATGACACTGATTACTTCGATTTCAGGCATTCGGGGTACGATTGGAGGGAAACCGGATGAGGGATTGACTCCACCAGATATCGTTAAATATGTCGCGGCTTACAGCAGTTTCATTAAAGCGAAAACTCCGGATAAAAAACTGCAGGTGGTCATAGGCCGGGATGCCCGTATATCGGGACAGATGGTCAGCAAACTGGTTTGCGGGACTCTCATCGGAATGGGTATTGATGTGCTGGATATCGGCCTGACCACTACCCCGACGGTTGAGGTAGCAGTTACAGAAAGTGATTCCAACGGAGGAATCATCATTACAGCCAGCCATAACCCCAAACAATGGAATGCCTTGAAGTTGCTGAACCACCAGGGGGAATTTCTTTCAGCAATGGATGAAGCGGAACTGACGAAGATTGTTGAACGGGGAGATTATTCTTATGCGGATGTCGATAACCTGGGGAAATACAGCTCCAGCGAACGGTATCTTCTCAAACATATCAACCGTATTCTGGATCTTCCATTGGTAGATCCTGAGGCCATCAAAAATGCCCACTTCAGTGTGGTGGTGGATGCCGTGAATTCCACCGGAGGGATCGCTATTCCTTTGCTACTTGAGGTGTTGGGGGTCAGTACCATCCATCGGTTATACTGTGATCCAACCGGACAGTTTCCACATAATCCGGAACCTCTTCCCGAACACCTGTCTGCCATTTGTGAAGAGGTAGTCAGGCATAAAGCCGATGTAGGGTTTGTGGTCGATCCGGATGTAGACCGCCTGGCTATCATCAACGAACTCGGGGAACCCTTCGGAGAAGAGTATACCCTGGTTGCCATTGCCGATTATGTACTTCAGCATAAGCCCGGGAACACGGTATCCAATCTCTCCTCTTCACAGGCGCTGAAAGACATTACCGAAAAAGCTGGAGGGCACTATTTCGCCTCAGCTGTGGGGGAGGTCAATGTAGTGAAGATGATGAAGGCGAAAAAGGCTGTAATCGGAGGAGAAGGCAACGGTGGGGTGATCTGCCCTGATCTGCATTACGGTCGCGATGCACTTGTGGGGGTTGCGTTATTCCTTACGTACCTCGCAAGATCAGGAAAAAGCTGTTCGACAATCAGAGCAGAGTATCCGAGCTATTACATTTCAAAAAACAAAATTGAATTCGAACCTGAAATAGCGTTGGATGAGATCCTGGAAAAGATGGGAGAACGGTATAAAGAACATGACATCAGCCTGATCGATGGGGTGAAGATCCACTTCGACAAATCATGGGTCCATCTCCGGAAATCCAATACCGAACCTATCATACGGATCTATGCAGAAAGCGATATGCCTGAAAAGGCAGATCACCTCGCTCGTAAAATTCTCAACGACTTCAAAGAGATCCTCAACGGAGAATAACCGGCATGCCACGAATCAGAGCAAAAAAAAGACGTAAACCCATCCGGTACAAAATCCTTACCATCAAACTGACCACCCGCCAAAAACGTTCTCTCGAACGTTTTGCAAAATCCAGGCGTACCACGCCAAACAAACTCATCAAAAAAGCGATCCGCCCACTACTGGAAAACTATTCCGACATTGAGGTCAATGTGAATAATGAGAAGGTGAACCAGTTGCAGTTGTTCGGAGGTGATGGAGGTGATGAAGGTGATGGAAGTGATGGAAGTGGTGAGGGGATGAAGGGATGAGGGGATGTTCGAAGAAGGACAAAGGACGGGATACGAGCATCTTGATTACTCGATTACCCACATACCGAACTTTGAAGTATGAATTTACAATTTCTAATTTCCACCTATTAATTTCTAAATCGAAAATCGAAACAATCGGAGATCGAAAATCGAATCAATCGTAAATCATTTCATCCCCTCATAAGGTGTCCGGTTCAGAATCGATCTTCCCAACGTCACTTCATCGGTATGCTCGAGTTCGTCACCTATGGAAATCCCGCGGGCAATCATAGAGATGGGTATTTCCAGGGGGTTTAATTTTTTATAGAGGTAGAAGTTGGTGGTATCTCCTTCGATGGTGGTTGGCAATGCCAGGATGACCTCTTTCAGCTCGCCAGAAGATGCCCTTTCAATAAGGGATCCGATGTTCAGATCCTGCGGACCGATTCCATCTATCGGGGAGATGATTCCTCCCAGGACATGGTAGACCCCGGTATACTGCGCTGTATTCTCAATGGCCATAACATCGCGGATATCTTCCACCACACAAACTGTTGAGGAGTCACGTTTCGGATTGGCGCAGATCTCACACAGTTCTTTGTCGGAGATGTTTTTACAACGGGAACAATAGATCACCTCCTGCCTCATCTTGACTACCGAGGTGCCAAAAGCCTCTACCTCTGCAGGAGGTGTTCGGAGCAGATGCAAGGCCATGCGCAGCGCGGTTTTTCGTCCAATACCAGGCAGTTTTGCCAGTTCATTTACAGCATTTTCAAGCAACCTTGACGGGAAGTTATACATTGCAGAAAAATCCGTGGAATCTGTGGAATCTGTGGTTAAAATAAGTTACTTTGCAAAGATAAAGATTTACCAAACATGGTTCAGTCCTTTTTACTAATCGGATGTTTTATTATAAGTGCAGGATCATTTTCCCAGGATACCATCAACCAGGTGGATACACACGGGAGGAAACAGGGATTCTGGCGAAAATACGATGAAAAGGGTTTCCGGATTTACGAAGGCCAGTTCCGGAATGATGTCCCCTATGGAAAATTCACCTATTACTACCAGAATGGTAAAGTCAGGACCACATCCCAGATCTCGGAGAATGGACAAATAGCCCTTACCTCTTCCTGGTTTCCCAATGGTAAACTGATGGCGAAGGGGAAATACATCAATCAGCAGCGTGACAGCCTCTGGCAGTTCTTTAGCGAGTACGACGGAGTCCTTGTCTCAGAAGAATTTTACGTGGATGGGAAGAAGCATGGCGCCGAAAAGATATTTTACCCCCGTAAAGGAGTTGCGGAGATCATCCCCTGGAAGGAAGGGGTGAAAGATGGAAAATGGGAACAGTTTTACGATGACGGAGCGCTAAAATTAATGGGATCCTTTAAAAACGATGAAAAAGATGGCTCCCTTCGGACCTTCTTTGTAACAGGGAAATTGATGGTTTCAGGTTTTTATACCAACGGCCACCAGGACAGCACATGGATCTATTACGACGATAAAGGCAAAGTAGCGTTGAAGGAGTACTACGATGATGGGATATTGGTGAGGTCGGAAGAGTTTCCTGATTAGTTGGCAGTATGCAGTCTGCAGTTGGCAGTCCACAGTCCACAGTCTGCAATTGCTAGCATCCAGTTATCCAGTTATCCAGTCATCCAGCATCTACCTGTTCTCAAACACCAACCCGCCATCCTTCACATCGACTACGATCTCTGAATCCTTGTCGACTTTATCCTGGAGGATTATTTTAGATAGTTCGTTCAGGAGCTGTTTCTGAAGGACCCGTTTGATCGGCCTGGCTCCATACTGGGGGTCAAATCCGATGTTGGCAATGAAGTCGATGGCTTTATCTGTGGCCGATAATTTGATGTTGTTCTTTTCCAGCATCTTCTCAACAATTCCCAGTTGCAGGTTCACCACATCCCTGATCTCCTCTTTGGTA
>JBDROF010000018.1:0-182936 GCA_043810345.1 Bacteroidota bacterium
GCTTTATTGTTATGAAAAAACCATTATCTGGAATAAATATAAATTTTTAATGTTTTGATATACAGTGGTATATGAAATATTTTTCATTTATAATACTTACAAAGACTGAATTAAAAAAGTAACTAGGTGATCCTGACTTTGATCATTCATATATAGATATGTTTGCGAGGGACGATAGTCTGGTCCGGATCAGATCGCTCTTCAATTTTCTGATGGAGAAGCGGATTTTATATTGCTCTTCGTATTCCTGAGAGAGGATTTCTGCCTCTTCCTGTTTCAGAATCTGCATCACTTCATTCATCTGTAACACCGGGAAAGTGATAAGGAACCGGGAGATCATTGTTTTGGTGGTGATCCGGTTTTGGTCAAGTGCTTCAGAAGCGGCCGACTTATACGCCAAGATCAGTCCCGGGATCCCAAGTTTGGTCCCTCCAAAATAACGGATCACCACTACAAGGATATCTGAAAGATTCCTCGATAACAGTTGTCCATAGATTGTTTTTCCCGCTGAACCAGACGGTTCCCCATCATCGTTGAACCGGTAAATAGCTTTCTCAGGGGGTCCAATCCTGTAGGCATAGCAGTGATGGTTAGCGTTGAAGTACTCTTTCCGAAGTGACACGAGCTGGCTTTTGACCTCCTCCTCACTTACCACCGGGAAGGCAAAGGCCAGGAACTTGCTTGCTTTTTCACGGATAGAACCCCGGGATTTGGTGGCAATCGAGAGATAGGTGTCAGAAGATTCCATGATTCTGGCGAAGTTATTTATTTTCTACTTTCGTTCTATGAATTATGGGGGAAAAACTGCGGGAGAGATTGTGTCCCTCTTTCGCCGGGAACTGAATACACGCTATCCCGATCAGGAGATCCGTGCAATCCTGTCCCGTTTGTTTGAACATCTGCTGGGTTGGTGCCGGGCCACTGTCATCTTGAATAAAGGAAAGATCCTGGATGACCAGATCGGATCCTGCTTTCTGGATACGCTCCGCCGGTTGAATCTGGGGGAGCCTATCCAATATATTATAGGCAGTACTGAATTTTGCGGATTGACCCTGAAAGTCCAACCAGGGGTGTTGATTCCACGACCTGAAACGGAGGAACTGGCTATCCTGGTAACTCGTGAAAATCAAAAGTTAAGGGAGCAGAAGATCTCAATTCTGGATCTGGGAACCGGTTCTGGGTGCCTGGCACTGGCCATGAAAAGAGCATTTCCAAATGCGCTTGTCACGGGCATTGAAAAATATCCTGATGCCCTTGATATAGCCAGGCAAAATGCTGCTGACAACGGACTTGAGGTAACGTTCAGGGAGGGGGATATCCTCCATCCGGCCACCTTCAAACTTCCGGATTCTTTTCATATTCTACTTAGTAATCCCCCCTATATCCCTGAAAGTGAAAGAGGCAGGATGAACAACCTTGTGGTGGATCATGAACCGGAGCATGCGTTGTTTGTCCCGGATGACCATCCTTTACTTTTCTATGAAGCCATCGCCTCCATTGCGATGGATCACCTCAAACCAATGGGATCACTCTATGTTGAGATTCATGAAGAACATGGAGAAATAACGGCCAATCTTTTTCGTAAATCAGGCTTTCAGGTTGTGGAGGTGATCCGGGATATTTATGGAAAGAACCGGTTTGTCAGAGCATCACCACCTGTTTAAAAGAGAAGAGACTGGCCCCGGATCCCGCACTATTTCTTTGAGTTCATCAAACGATAGTAAAATGTCGGTCGGACCATTGGCATAGGGTGCAATCTCATAATGGTTATAAAAGAATCCGATGCCGCTTGCCGTGATATAGAAATTGGAATTCGGTGTTACATCCTCGACAAAAAAACCGTTATCGGAAAGCCTTTCGCTGGCATGTAACTCCGTCATCTCTTTCAACTTCCGGGTTAAGAGTGTTGTTAATTCTGTTTCGAAACCAGGTAGAAAAAGATCTTCAAGGGAGAGAGTTTCTCCCGTTTTAGTGTTGAAAACTGTGAAATCCTGTGTCTCCAGCCCATGTGCTCCACCCGTATAGGCGTAATTTAGCAGGTAATACGTAAGGAGATTGTTATCATTATATAATATATGCATGAATTTTAACAGGGTCCAGTTCAGGCTTCCGGCGTCTGGCATCGATTTGTACAGGGATTCGTTGCTGGAAAAATAGTTTCTGATAAATGCCTCATGCGTAGTACGGATGGCCGCATCTGGATCTTTTTGACAGTCTGCCTTGCCGGTAAAACTGGATATCATCCGGATCCGAAGGGAATCCGATAGGACCGGATTACTGGATTCCCCCGGTATGATCAGGCACTGACTGATTTGGGCTCGGGGAGATTCAGGTTTTTCCACCAACTTGCTTACAAGATGGTGATAATAGACCAGGAGGGGAATGGATCCCTCTGGATAACTCTCCACCAGGACACACGGGTGGCTTATCTTACCGTCAACCGTTTCATAACTCCCTGAGAGTGTCTGGCGGGTAATAAAATTACCCCGAAACACCATCCCTGTATCACAAAAAGGATACTTCATCCAGAATGCGCCCTCCTCATTCACTTTTCCTGCAAGAACGGAGAAGTTGCAGTGTTCGCCGGTATAGACCAGGTCAGCATATAGACTATCGTTCACTTTAACGAGGTTTAGTGAAATCTCCTGGTCCACATCAATCCTGCCAACCAGATGCATGTACGCTTTTTTAGGCAGATACACTTGGGCAGTAACCGTGAAAGCCGTTGCCATCATAATAATCCCTTGTAGAAATAATCCTCTTTTCATGATCCAATCCATTTAATGTTATATCTTCTCTCTAGCTATTCTATGACACCGAATATCATCGTCCCGATCCTGACCATTGTACTGCCTTCCTCAATTGCCATCCGGTAATCGCCTGACATCCCCATGGAGAGCTCTTTAAAATGTGGGGATTCCCGGAAAAATGTCTCTTGCAAACGCCGGAAAACAGACCGGAGGTAACGAAATTCTCGACGAATTAACGCCTGATCGTCAGTAAAGGTACCCATCCCCATGACGCCACAGATGTTCACAAACTTCATCTCCAGATATTCCGCAGAGGTTAGCATCGTGACAGCTTCCTGCCAGTCGAGACCATATTTAGTCTCTTCGGTGGCGATATGAAACTGAAGAAGGCAGTTTACCCTGCGGGCAATTTTACCAGCCTCTTTATCTACCTCCTTCAGCAGTTTGAAACTGTCGATACTATGGATCAGTGTGACCACAGGGACGATGAGCTTCACTTTATTACGTTGAAGATGCCCGATGAAATGCCACTCGATATCCTCGGGAAGAAGAGGATGTTTGGTAACCAGTTCCTGAACTTTATTCTCTCCGAAAATTCGCTGACCCACATCGTATAAAGCGCGAATAGTTTGAACCGGTTGCATTTTGGAAACCGCAACCAGCTTTACGCCAACAGGAATATCTTGCAGCAGGTGTTGCAGGTTGTCTATCAACATCATCGGTTTCCGTGCTAATTTTATAACAAAATTAGTGATTTGATCGTTTGGAACATTCAACTAATTTTGCCTTTTTCCTTGATCATGAAGCAGATTCTGGGTTCATTCATCCGGCAACTTTTATTCTGGATACTCTTTTTTAATCTCACGAGGTTAATTTTTATTCTTTATCACCTTCACCTGATTCGTATTGAAAAGATCCCTGTTCAGGAGGTACTGGCCGTCTTTTATTACGCGTTCAAACTCGACCTGGCCACCGCTTGTTATTTCATGTTGTTTCCCTTCCTTCTCCTGGTTGTCCAGTCGATTTACAGCCCACGCTGGTTGAACCTGGTGAACAAAGCTTATGCAGGGATCATGATCTTTTTCTATTCCCTGACTTCCGCCGGAGAGATGGGTATCTACAGCGAATGGAAAACAAAATTGACCTACAAGGTGATCAACTACCTCCGGCATCCATCTGAGATTTATAACTCTGCCCTGATCTCCGATTTTCTAATCCTGTTACTTCTCCTTCTGGTGATGAGTGGAGCAGGAATTTATCTTTACATCCGGTGGTTTTATCCTGACCTGGTCCGGGTTAAACGGGTCTGGTGGTTTACCGTTGCCTTTCTGCTGATCCTGCCCGGCTTTCTTTTCCTGGGGTTCCGTGGGGGTGTTCAGGAGATCCCAATCAACCAGAGCGAATCGATTTTTTCCAGAAAGAACATCTTGAATGTCGCTTCTGTGAACAATGTCTTTAATCTTTATATCAGTGTCTTCGAGAACCTCCGGAATTTTGACCGGAATCCTTATGTATTCATGGATCATTCCTCAGCAAAATCCTTGGTACAGGAACTTTATAAAGTGGAAAAAGATACCACCACTCAGGTACTAACAACAAACCGTCCCAATGTGGTGCTTCTTATCCTGGAGAGCTGGTCGGCTGACCTAATTGAAGATCTTGGCGGCAAATCCGGGATTACTCCTGAATTCAAGAGGTTGCAGGAAGACGGGATCCTCTTTACCGAACTCTACGCTTCCGGATCCCGTTCAGAACAGGGGATGGCATCCATCTTTGGTGGTTTTCCGGCTCACCCTATCTCCTGCCTCACCGTACAACCCGACAAGTATAAAAAGGTACCGAGTCTCTCTCAGGATCTTGAAAAAGAGGGATACTTAACAGCTTTCTATTTTGGGGGTCAGCTGATTTACGGAAATATCAAAGGATACATCTATTATAATGAATTTCATAAAATCATGGAGGTCTATGACTTCCCTGGGGAATTTCCACATGGGAAACTGGGCATTCATGATGAGTTTACGCTTGGGTATCTGGTCAACGACCTGGATCGTATCCGGCAACCCTTTTTTGCAGCCCTATTCACTGTGAGCACTCACTCTCCATGGGATCAGCCATATGAAAAACCGCTGACCTGGGGGGATAATGAACGTGAGTATATCAATGCAGCGCTCTATACCGACCATTGCCTGGGTGAGTTTTTTGAACAGGCCGCAGGCAAACCATGGTTTGACAATACACTCTTTATCATTGTGGCAGACCATAGCCATAACTCTTACTACAACTGGCATCCTCATTCAAGGGAGTACCATAAGATTCCGATGCTGTTTTACGGCAATGTGATCCGGGAGGAGTTCCGGGGAACGACGTGGGGAAAGATGGGAAACCAACATGACATTCCGGCCACCTTGCTTGCTCAGCTGGATCTTCCGGCAGACCAATTCCACTGGAGCAAAAACCTGTTCAATCCTTATGTGGTTGATTTTGCCTATTTTACAAACGAAGATGGGGCAGGATGGATTCGCTCTGACGGCTATTTCTCGTTTGATTTGAACATCCCGTATTTCTACTTCTTCGAACCTTCGGAAAAGCGGCAAGACACACTGATTCAGGAAGGGAAAGCTTACCTGCAGGAGGTGTTCAGGGAGTATCTGGAAGATTAATCAAGTAAATGTACCACCAGTCCGCTCCTGAGCTTGGGTTCAAACCAGGTGGTCTTCGGAGGCATGATGCTCCCGGAATCCGCTATATCGATTAATTGTTTCATGGAGACAGGGTAGAGTGCAAAAGCAACCTTCATCTCTCCACTGTCAACGCGTTTAACCAGTTCTCCAAGTCCGCGGATGCCACCCACAAAATCGATCCGTTTATCAGTTCGCAGATCTTTGATCCCCAGGATCTTATCGAGGACCAGTTGCGACAGGATGGTGACATCCAGCACGCCGATGGGATCGGTATCATTGAATGTTCCGGTTTTGGCAGTGAGGGAGTACCACTGGCCGTTGAGGTACATGGAGAAGTTGTGAAGGCGGTCAGGTTTGTAGATATCCGAACCTCTGGGTTCGAGTGTGAAGACCATTTCAAGTTTCTTCATGAACTCGCCATTGGTCAGTCCATTCAGGTCGGTAACAAGGCGATTGTAGTCAATGATGGAGAGTTGGTTATCCGGGAAATGCACGGCCAGAAAGTAATTGAACTCCTCATCTCCGGTATAACCGGGCTTCTGTTTCCTCTTCTCATTTCCTACCAGGGCAGCTGCCGCAGTCCGGTGATGGCCATCGGCGACGTAAGTCCAGGGTATTTGTGCAAAAAGAGCAAGGATCTTGTCTCTTATAGCATCATCTTCAATCACCCAGAGGTGGTGACCAATCCTATCGTTGGCAATAAAATCATAAACGGGTTTATTTTTACTTGTATATGCCCCAATGATCATATCAATTTCTTTTACGGCAGGGTACGTAAAAAATACAGGTTCCATGTTGGCATTCGTGATACGAACATGTTTCATGCGGTCTACTTCCTTTTCATGACGGGTAAGTTCGTGTTTTTTGATGACCCCTTTCATGTAGTCATCCACCCCGGCACAACCGACAATACCATACTGGGTGTTACCATTCATGGTTTGTGCATAGATGTACAACCGCTCTTGTTCATCCTGCACCAACCACCCCTTTTCTCGGAAGGTCTTGAAATTCTCCAGGGCTTTGTCGTATACCCGTGGATCGTGCTCGTCTATATCTTCAGGAAGGTCAATTTCAGGTTTAATAATGTGTAACAGTGAATAGGGATTTCCCTCCACTTCCTCTCGTGCTTCTTTTGAATTCAACACATCGTAAGGACGGGAAGCCAACTTTTTTGCGATCTCCGCGGGTGGCCGGAGTCCCTTGAATGCTTTTAATATAGCCATAAGGTAAAATCAATCCTCGTCAATTTCCATATTGGAATCACTACTCTTCGTACTTCGTTGAAGACTTCCAATCAGTGCACCGATCATCTTCGTCATTTCCATCAACTGGTTCTTAGAATGGTCGAAATCTTCATCATTGATAAAAGCCTTGGTCTGACCAATGGTTGACAGGACCACACATTCTCTGACAGAACTTTTGGCCATCTTCAGGTAATAGACAAACTGGCTTTTATTCCTGGATGAGCCTTCTGCAATATTCAGGGCGATGCTTTGGGCTGCTGACAGAAAGCGGTCGAAGTAAGACTTTGCCAGTGGTTCATCCTGGACCGAAGCTGCCAGCGAATATAACCAGTTAGTGTAATCCAGGGATTTGTGATAGATTCGAAGATCTTCAAACCTGAAAAATGTAGTGGGCTTTTCCTGATCGTTTTCCATTGATGAGAAAATTTAATGAGCACTAATATACAAAAAATTCTATTTATTTACCTGGAATGTTCTGTCGTCATGCCGGATGAATGCTACGATCTGCTTTGCGGAAGCAATTCCGGCATTGACATTTGCTTCCTCGGTTTGTGCTCCCATTTTTTTGGGGGTACAGAAGATTCTCGATGCAAAAGTATTCTGAAAATCAGCCAGATTGGCTGGTGCGATATCTGATAGGTAAGCGAGGTCATCCCGGTCAGTAAAAATCTTCAACAGATCTTTTTCGTTAATCACCTCTGCACGGGCTGTGTTCACCAGAACCCCATTCCTGGGCATCAACGAAAGCAGGGCGTAGTTAATGGATTCTTTGGTTTGTGCGTTGGCTGGAATATGCACGGAGATATACTGACAGGTTTTGTAAAGTTCTTCTACGGTACCGATCCATTTCACTCCGTCCTGTTCAATCTCTTCCTTAGGAATAAAGGGATCAAACGCACAAACCTCCATCTCAAATCCTTTAGCGATCCGGGCAACATTTTTACCCACATAACCATAGGCATGAATTCCCAGGGTCTTCTCCCTGAGTTCGAATCCAGATTTCCCATTGAAGAAATTCCTTGCATGGGAGATCATCAAGCCAAGTGTCAGTTCGGCTACGGCATTTGAATTCTGTCCGGGGGTGTTCATCACCACAACCCCCTTGTCCGTTGCGGCCTGAAGATCGACATTGTCGTATCCTGCGCCGGCTCTTACGATTATCTGGAGCTTTGCAGCGGCATTGATCACATCTTTATCAGCTTTGTCACTCCTGACGATCATGGCGTCGACATCAGCTACAGCGCTGAGTAGCTTCTCCTTGGTGGTGTATCCCTCAAGTAGTCTAAGTTCAAACCCAGCCTCCTCAACTACCTCGCGAATTCCCCTGACAGCGATAGGAGCAAAGGGCTTATCTGTAGCAACCAGAACTTTTTTCATAGGTTTGTTTTTTCAAATTCATGCATGCAATCTATCAGAGCTTGTACGCTTTCAATTGGCAAGGCGTTGTAAGTTGAAGCACGGAAACCACCTACCGAACGGTGTCCCTTGATCCCAATCATTCCCTTTCCTTTGGCAAACTCCATGAACGCTTCCTCCTTGTCGCTATACTTCTCCTTCATGACGAAACAGATGTTCATAAGAGAGCGATCCTCTTTGTTTACCGTACCAACGAACATATTACTGTTGTCGATAGCATCATAAAGGAGAGCAGCCTTCTTCTCATTCATTGCCTGGATTGTGGGGAGACCACCCAATCCCTTGATCCATCTCAGGGTCTCTAAACAGGTAAAGATAGCAAAACAGGGAGGGGTATTGTACATCGATCCGTTGTCGATATGAATCTTGTAATCAAGCATCGAGGGGATCTTACGATCTACATTCCCAAGAATATCTTCGCGGATGATGACGAACGTAACACCTGCCGGACCCAGATTCTTTTGTGCACCACCATAGATCAGGGCATATTTGCTTACATTAGTCGGACGGCTGAGTATGTCGGACGACATATCGGCAACCAGAGGAATCGGAGAATCCATGTCGTATTTGATCTCCGTTCCGAAAATTGTATTGTTGGTGGTGATGTGGAAATAATCAGCATCAGCAGGAATGGTGTAACCTTTAGGAATGTAGGTGAAATTTTTATCTGCGGAGGATCCTACGATGTCCACCTCCCCGAAAATCTTTGCCTCTTTGATCGCCTTTTTTGCCCAGGCGCCGGTTTCCAGGTAAGCGGCTTTGGTTTGCAGGAGATTGTAAGGTGCCATAACAAACTGCGTGCTGGCGCCTCCTCCAAGGAACAGGACATGATAGCCGTCAGGCATATTCAACAACTCCTTAAAAAGAGCGGAAGCTTCGTCAATGACCACCTGAAAGTCTTTGTGGCGATGAGAGATCTCCATAATAGACAGGCCGCTTCCGTTAAGATCCAGGATAGCTTTTGCAGAGTTTTCCACTGCAATTCTCGGAAGAATAGAGGGACCTGCGTTAAAATTATGCTTTTTCATATACAGGGCATTTGATAATGATTTAACTGCAAAATGTCATGCAATATTAAGTCAAAAATAGATGGAATCCTAACATTCATAAGAGACCAAAATTAAAATATAGTTAAAGTAAAAGCAAGTAATACGGAGGGGTGAGATGTTATTTTTTCCCTGGGTTTCTGACGTCAATCTGTTCAATAAAATGCCAGCATCTATCTCTGAATAGAAAGCCGTCCATCACATCTCCTGCAGGGATGTAATTCTCGTATTGGTTCTCCAGCTGTGGATCTGCCGGTACCAATCTGTCACATACAATTATCCAGGTTTTCTCGCGTGTGTACTTAAATTCCTTATGTCTGGAATTCCATTTTTTATCTGTGACCATCCACTGCTCTTCATAACGAAGCGACATCGACACGTTGGCACTGTGACGAAAAATGATCCTGACAGAATTGGTTTCCCCGTACTGGCAAAACAGAGGTTGACCGAAACAGATCTCTCCCCCTGGCGTGATCGTCAATATGTCAATGAGTCTGATGGTCATCAGTATGTTCTCGCCGCGCCATCCCAGGAGGGTATAGAACTCCCGGCCCTGACCCGTTTGGTTGGGGATCAGCTGGTAGTAAATCGCTCCATACCACCGTTCGGGAGTGAGAATTGCTTCGTCAGGGTTAGAGATCCCGTTACCTTGGTCCACCAGCTCAATCACGGTGGTAGTATCTTTGGTAGTTGACTTTAACTGGATGAGACCGTAAAACCGGTTCATTCCTGAATGGAGTGGTACATTCCAGGTATATATTCTGAATCTCTTCTCCGGTGACGTCAGTTTCGAAAGGTTAGGCAAAAGGGGAAAGGGGTATACAAAGGATTCGTCCATGGTCAGGGTTTGTTGCAATAGCGCAGAGAACTGATCCCCCGAACTGATCCGTTTTTCATCATCTATAGTTTCCATGATCCCGTCAAACAGCTGTTTTAACTTCTCTTCGGCTTCGGATATCGCCTGGCCAGATTGTGCTTGCATGGGTTTGGCAAATGTTGTACAGAGAGCCAGCAAGGCGGAATAACAGATTATTTTTACAAGGAATGATCGATGCATCGGGAGGGGGTCTGTTTTTTGAGTGGTGTGAATTTGAATGTGTAAATTTGCGAAAAATCAAGGAACATGAACCTGGAACAACGAATTTCTTCCTTTTCCACACTGGGAAAGATGCTCCGCTCCTTTACGGGTTGTGTCCCTGGAGAGATTGCTGACTGGCAGGGTCCTCATGATATCCGGACCATCCTTCTCTCTGCCATGGAGGAAGCGGAGAAAGAGAATTCCTGGTTTACCCGGGATCAGATCTTTCAAACCTTAAAGTATTGGGGAGGGGTACTGGATCAACCGGCCCTTAAGAGGTGGGTGGAGGACTACTATCCGAAGATCAGTAAGGAAAGAACACCCCGAAGAGTAGGAGTGATCATGGCAGGAAATATCCCCATGGTTGGCTTTCACGACCTTCTGTGCGTACTTCTTTCAGGGAATCAATTGATAGCCAGACTATCCTCACAGGATGCCCGGTTGATCCCAGCGATGGTTCAGTGCCTTGTGATTCTGGAACCAGCATGGAGTGACAGGATCGAACTTGTAACCGTAGAGATTGAAAAACCGGAGGCCGTCATCGCTACTGGCAGCAACAACACTTCAAGGTATTTCAGTTACTATTTTGGGAAATATCCACATATCATCAGGAAAAACCGGACTGGCGTAGCTATTCTGGATGGGAATGAGACGGCTGCGGAACTGGGGGGCATCGCGTCAGATATTTTCACCTATTTCGGATTGGGATGCCGTAGTGTTTCCAAACTTTACCTGCCTGAAGGATATGATCTGCAACCATTTCATGAAGCACTCTCGCGGTACCAGGATTTTTTTCACCACTCGAAATACAGAAATAACCTGGATTACTATAAATCGATCTACCTGGTCAACCGAACCCCGTTTATTGACGGTGGATTTTACCTGTTACTTGAACAGGAACCGCTTACCACCCCGGTTTCGGTGCTGCACTATGAATATTACCGGGATCTTTCCCGGATACAGGCCAAGCTTGATCAACAACAGAAACAGATCCAGTGTGTGGTGGCCCATGCAGACCTTCTCACCGGAGTGATCGAACCAGGAAAGACGCAGGAACCAATGCTCTCAGATTATGCCGATGGGATAGATACCATTGCTTTTCTTCTTGAAAAAATTTAACTGGAGCACTTATAAATTAGAGAAAAATCATTATTTTTGCACCCTAATTGTAAAATGTCTGAAATGAAGAAAGATATTCATCCGAAAGATTACAGGTTGATAGTATTTAAGGATATGTCGAACGATTATGCTTTTCTTTCGAGATCGACAGCGAAAACCAAAGAGACAATCATCTGGGAGGACGGATTGGAATATCCCCTGATCAAACTTGAGATTTCACATACCTCTCACCCATTTTATACCGGAAAAATGAAGTTTGTGGATACAGCCGGTCGTGTTGACAAATTCAAAAGCCGGTATCAGAAACATCTGGATAAGAAAGAAAAGAAGTAATTGTTGAAAATATCTGAAAAAAAAGCCTCCGATTCTACGAACCGGAGGTTTTTTTTCCTAACATAATGCATACTTTTGTAGAAAGGAACCAAGGAAACTGCAAATGAATTATATTCTCTTTGACGAAAGCATAGTAAGAACAAACCTGCTGCCACTGACCTTTATGAGGCCGGTAGCAGACATCCGGATAGGAATTCTGACGATTCGCGAGAAATGGGAAAAGTACTTGAAAGAAAAGACCTCATCTTTATCGGAGGGATATCTTTCCAGGAAATATCCTTTTGTGAAAGAGGATGACAACATCCTGATCAACGGCTCGGTTTGTCCGGATACTGCGATGGTTAAAGCGATAAAAAACCTCCGGCACGATCAGACCCTGGCATTCAACGATACCATAATTGCCCTTCATGTGACGGCCAACGACCTGGATTCTCTCGGGGAATCCCCCTCCGAAGGCATTGAAGAAATTGTGCTCAGGAATGCACCGTTGAAGCTCAATCACACCTGGGATATCTTCACCAAGAATGACCTGGCTCTCCGCGAGGATTTCAAACTGCTCACCAAAGGAAGAACGTCACAACCAATCAGTGTCTCCAACAGGGTTTTTGGAACCGGGGAGATTTTCATCGAACCAGGAGCCCGGGTGGAGGGTGCCATGTTGAATGCAACGAATGGTCCCATCTACATTGGCGCTGATGCAGAAGTAATGGAAGGAGCTATGTTGAGAGGACCAGTTGCGGTGTGTGAAGGAGCTCAGATCAAGATGGGAACCAAAATATATGGCGCATCTACCTTCGGACCGCATTGCAGGATCGGAGGGGAGGTAAATAATTCGGTCTTTTTTGGGTACGGAAACAAAGCTCATGATGGCTTCGTCGGACATTCTGTCATCGCAGAGTGGTGTAACCTGGGAGCCGATACCAATACATCCAACCTGAAAAACACGTACGATGATATCCGGCTTTGGAGTTATGGTAAACAAACGTTCATCAATACTCATCTCCAGTTTTGCGGCCTGATTATGGGCGACCACTCCATGAGTGGCATCAATACGATGTTCAATACCGGAACTGTCGTTGGGATCAATGCCAATATTTTTGGCTCCGGCTTTTCACGTAACTTCATTCCCTCGTTTACCTGGGGCAGTACGGCCGGACACACCAACTATAATTTTGACAAAGCGGTTGAGGTTGCCGAAGCTGTTTACAAACGCAGGAATAGGGTATTTGATGAGACCGAGAAAAACCTGCTGAAAAGTGTCTTCAATGTCACCCTGAAGAACAGGCGGATGTAATTCTTTCCACCTCTGGCACAAATCTTGTCAGCAGCACTTCCAGACTCCATATTCCTCGTATTGTGACAAATTGACTTATGTGATCATGGAAAAATCACTTGAAAAAAATATCTTCAGCGTTTCAGAACTGCTTGAGTCTGAGACTGAATTTATCCCGCTGCTCTCCTCTGAGGATGAAAAGCAGATGAATGCAGAAGATGTACCCGAAATACTTCCCATTCTTCCGTTACGAAACACCGTTCTTTTTCCTGGGGTCGTCATACCCATTACCGTAGGACGTGACAAGTCCATCTCCCTGATTAGAGAGTACTACAAAACTACCCGGATCATCGGGGTGGTAGCCCAAAAGGATGCTAATATAGAAGATCCCGAGTATGAGGACCTGAATGATGTGGGTACTGTGGCTCAAATTATCAGGCTCTTACAAATGCCTGATGGAAGTACTACAGCAATCATCCAGGGAAAAAGACGATTCCGCGTCACCGAGTTGATCCAGGCGGAGCCTTTCATCAAGGCCCGGGTAGAGGCATACGGAATTCACGACAAAGTCACCCGGGAAGACAAAGAGTTTAACGCCTTGATCTCCTCACTGAAGGACCTCTCTGTGCAGATCATTAATAAATCTCCGAATATTCCATCAGAAGCTGCCTTTGCCATTAAAAATATCGAGAGCCCGTCGTTTTTGGTCCATTTTATCTCCTCTAACCTGAATGTCGATCTTGGCGAGAAACAGGAGTTGCTCGAAGAATCTGACCTGATCGAATGCTCTAACCTGGTATTGCGCCACCTCACCCGTGAACTACAGGTACTGGAGCTGAAGTACAACATCCAGGAGAAGGTGAAAACGGAGATGGATAAGCAGCAACGCGACTACCTGTTGAACCAACAATTGAAAACGATCCAGGAAGAGCTTGGAGGTGGTCCGAATATTCAGGAGGTAAATGCATTAAGGGAACAGGCAAAAAATAAGAAGTGGTCGAAAGAGGTGGCGGAGGTGTTTGAGAAGGAGATCACCAAGCTGCAACGTATGCACCCGGCTGCAGCAGAATATTCGATCCAGATCAACTACCTGGAGACACTGGTACAGCTTCCATGGAACCATTACACCGAGGATAACCTGGACCTTTCTCACGCGAGAAAAGTGCTCGATAAAGACCATGCCGGACTTGAAAAAGTGAAGGAGCGTATCATTGAGTACCTGGCCGTGATCAAGCTGAAGCGGGACATGAAATCTCCAATCCTTTGCCTGGTAGGGCCTCCGGGAGTGGGGAAGACCTCTCTGGGCAAATCCATAGCCCGAACCTTGGGAAGGAAGTATATCCGAATGTCGCTGGGTGGTTTACGGGATGAATCAGAATTACGTGGACACCGGAAGACTTACATTGGTGCAATGCCGGGACGGATCATCAAGAGCATCAAAAAGGTCAAATCTTCTAACCCTGTATTTGTCCTGGATGAAATTGACAAGGTGGCCGGCATGAACATCAGTGGAGATCCTCAGGCTGCGTTGCTGGAGGTATTGGATCCAGAACAGAATGTGGCTTTTTATGACAACTTCCTGGAGGTGGAGTACGACCTCTCCCGTATTATGTTCATTGCTACAGCAAACACCTTGACCACCATCCACCCGGCCTTGCGTGACCGGATGGAGGTCATTGAAATTCCCGGATACCTCCTTGAAGAGAAGATCGATATTGCTACCCAGCACCTGGTTCCCAAGCAACTGAACGAACACGGTTTGAAAAAGAGCCAGGTTACGTTCTCCCATGAGATCCTGCAGACAATCATCGAAGATTATACCCGCGAATCGGGTGTCAGGGGTCTGGAAAAGTCGATCGCAAAGATCATCAGATCCCGCGCCACATCCGTGGTGATGAATGACAAGTTCAGAAAGATGTTGAAGCCGGAGGACCTGGCGAAAATCATGGGGGCCTCTCTTTTCCAGGTCGATAAACAGATCAGCAATGACTTGGCTGGGGTGGTTACGGGATTGGCATGGACCATCCACGGAGGTGAGATCCTATTCATTGAGGTGAGCCTGAACAAAGGGAAAGGGGAGTTGACCCTTACTGGAAACCTGGGGGACGTGATGAAGGAGTCTGCCTCCATTGCGTTGGCTTACCTGAAAGCCCACTCAGCCAACTTCGGTATCGATCCCGACCTATTCGGGAAATGGGACATCCATATCCATGTCCCTGAAGGTGCTACCCCGAAAGATGGCCCCTCTGCAGGTATCACTATCTTCACAGCCCTCGCCTCTGCATTTACGCAGCGGAAAGTGAAAAAAAACCTGGCGATGACAGGGGAGATCACGCTGCGGGGAAAGGTATTACCGGTAGGAGGAATACGTGAAAAGATCCTGGCGGCAAAACGAGCCCGAATCACCGATATCATTCTCTCCAAAGAGAATAAAAAAGATATCGACGAGATCAAATCCGACTACGTAAAGGGATTATCCTTCCATTATATTAAGGAGATGAAGGAGGTCAACTCGCAAGCCCTGCTTAAGGTAAAGGTCGAAGAACCGCTCACGCTTTAAAGGTTGCCGCGGTGCAGTGGTGAGCTGGTTAAGTGTTGGTTATTCCTGAACGATGAGTTTAATGGTACAGACGGTTGTTCCTGCTTCAAGCCTGCAATAGTATGCTCCCGCAGAAAGGTGTTCTCCGTGTAAGGTGAAACTGTACTCTCCGGGAACATGAAGTTTGTTCACGGGGGTCATCACCGTTCTTCCGTTATTATCCAGAAGGGTAATTATCACATTTTCTTCCCCTGGTACAACATAGTTGATAATTGTATGATCCCGGAATGGATTTGGATTATTCTGTTGCAGAATAAACCCGGTAGATTTCGTATCCTCTCTTCCCATGATCGTGGTCCCATGCTTTAGTAATATATTCCGGTTGGGATCAAAGGTCACATTGACAGGATAATGGTTAAATATCCACTCAAACGTTTGAGGATTGGTATCGTTCATGCCGGTTACGATCGTATCGGTTCCGTCGTTAAAATCCACCTGTACTTCTATGGGCATCTTAAAAAAGACCGTATTGGTTTGGGTTTGGTTCATTTCCAGGCTGATCTTGAATTGTCCGCTTCCCAGATCTTCCATTTCCCATACATTCTCGTAGAATGGGTGGTTTGGTGCGTACACCCACTCGTCGAAGAACCAGGTGTAATCTCCCCCGGTTATGGCATTGGTTACAGCCACGAAATCTTCCGTCACTGCACAGTGATAAGTGAAGTTTGTATCAGTGGCATAGGCAAGCATCACGGCAAAATAGAGCGAGTCTCCAAGCACATACCGGAGTTGATGATGAACACAGGCTCCCTTGTTATAAGATATGGCTACGTTGTAGAGTGCATTGACAGAAGGGGTTTGGATCGCCCACGCAGGGTTGTAAATTGGCCAACCCGGATTGTTACTCAAGTAATGGTTAGCCAGGGAATTCATCTTGTTTTTATAGGCGGCAAAACCGTTCTGATTCTCCAGCCACAACTGGGCACAGTACGTGGCAAATCCTTCGTTGAGCCAGATATCCGCCCAGGTCCCACACGTGATCAGGTCACCAAACCACATGTGTGAGTGTTCGTGGGCGATCAACGGTTCATCACTGTACCCGTTCGGCTTGAGATTCACCATCGTCTGGTTCTCCATCCCAGCCCAGGGAAAGGTGGTGACAGTAGCAAAACCGATCTTTGCAAACGGGTAAGGGCCAAATTTCTCTGCAAAGAAACTGGTCAGAAGCGGGATTTTCTCTACCGCGTTCGTGATGTTCTCTGTCGGCTTTTTATAGAGCCAGATGGGTACACTGTCGTTGGGATTATAGATATTGTTCCAATAAGTAACATTGATATTCCAGTTGTTGTAAGAGGTCCAGGTAATCAGATAAGTTGCCACGGGATTGTCTGATACCCAATGATACCATATGGTATCGGCTATAATGGTCGAATCAGCAAGGAATCCGGTTGATCCTAAACGGACAGAAAGAGGCACTTTGGCCTTCAGGTCCCAGGTTGCCTTATCAGATGGCCGGTCCCAGCAGGGAAAGACTTTTCTGGCTCCTTCCGGCGGGAAGTCGGTAAAGACAAATCCACCGGAGACATAGAGCCCTTGATCAGCCACATTAAGATGACGGTACCATACGTTAACCTCCACCAAGGCACCCGGATTATAGGTCTGATCAAGCTGCAGGGTCAGTGTATCGTTGGTGTGAGTAAATGAAATAGCTGCGAGCCCCACGGAGTCAACCTCCAGCGAGGTGTTTATAGCATTCAGCTGAATCGAATTCAGGGTGGAATCTACCCGGAAGGTGATGAACTCCGTGGCAGAAAAGGTCTTGGGGTAGGGGGTGGTGTAGTTAACGTACAGGTCAACCTCAAGTTTATATTGTTGAACATCATAGCTATGCTCCATATACCAATGGGCGGTATCGGAGATGATGGCCGGAGTTGTGGCGGAAAGGCCAAAGCAGGAGGATAGTGCGAAAACCAGAAAAAGGGAAAGCTGTTTCATCTTTTATTGTGTTATCATCAGCTTCCTGGTGACCTTCTCTCCATTTCCCTGGAGCGTATAGTAATACACACCGGCATTCACCGCACTGCAGTCCAGGGTAACTGCATGTTTCCCGGCAGCCTGATGTTGGTTAACCAGAACCTTCACTTCTTGTCCCATCATGTTGAACAGACCTAACCGAACATCTGAAGCCTGATCCAGCACATAGCTGATCCGGGTCAAATGGGTAGCCGGATTCGGGATGTTTTGAGAGAGGTGGATCCCGGAAGCTGTGGATTCATGTTCTTCCACACCCACAACGGTAGAGCTCTGTTTGATCACGATGTTGTTGTTGGGATCAAACTGGAAATAAACCGGACGGATGTTAAATATCCAGCTGAAGTATTGGTTGTTGGAATCGTTCATCACTGTAACGATCGTATCGGAGTAGTTTATAAACCTGATCTTGATCTCCATCGGCATCTTGAAGAATTCGGGATCCGGCTGAATTTGTTCCGTATAGAAGTTAACCTGCCATTGACCATTTCCCAGATCCTGGAAGTTATAGGTATTCTGGTATTGTGGGTGGTTGGGTTCATAGATCCATTGGTTGAAGAACCAATCGTAATCTTCACCGGTTACGTCATTCACGACAGCCATAAAATCAGGGATAACAGCAGCGTAATACTTCAACTCCGGGTCGTTGGAATAGGTTTGCAATGTTTCAAAGAAAAGGGAATCTCCAAGAACGTATCGAAGCATATGAAGGATAGTAGAACCCTTGGCGTAAGTAATAGCGTAGTTGAACATGATATAAGATGGGGGAGTTATTATCGCCCACTCCGGTTCCGAAATTGCCCAACCGGGATTGTTGTTGAGGTAGTAGGCGGCGTTACCGTCAATATCGGCTTTATAAGCCGCATAGCCGGCGTAACTTTCATACCAGAAGGCTTCACTCCAGGTAGCAAAGCCTTCATTCAGCCAGATATCAGCCCAGGTTGCACAAGTGATCATATCACCAAACCACTGATGGGCGAATTCATGGGCAATCAGACTCTCATACCAACAGCCAGGACAGAGGGATGTTAATGTCTGGTTCTCCATCCCTCCCCACGCAAATTCATTGTTCAGCGTGGCAAAGCCATCTTTCTGGAAGGGGTGCTCACAGAAATTCTCGGAGAACCAATCGGCCATTGGGATGATCATCGTTTCAATCGTTGAAGGATTTTCTCCATTATTATAGTAGAACCTGATAGGGATACTGTCGTCAGGATTTGACAACTTGGGCCAATAAACAATATCCAGGTTGTAATTCACTTTCCCGGTGAGGACCATGATATAGGTGGCAATATTGTGTTCGCTAATCCAGTGGTACCACAAGGTGTCGGCCTGGAGGGTAGAATCTGCCAGGGCCCCATTGGAGCCGATTTTTACAGTACTCGGAACTTTGACGGTCATGTCCAGGGTGGCTTTATCGGATGGCCTGTCCCAGCAGGGGAACCATTTTCTTGCTCCCTCTGGTTCGCAGTCGGTAAAGACAAAGCCGTTGTTGGCGTAAAACGCATTGTCTGTTACGTTGTTATGGTGGTAATCAATGCCAACTTCCACGGTATCCCCAGGGTTATAGGTCTGATCCAATTGAATCGTCAGCAAGTTGTTGGTGTGGGTAAAAGAGATTCCTGCCATACTCACGGAATTGATCAGCAGTGAGTTGGCGTTCGCATTCAGCACGATGGAGTTGAGTGTGGAGTCCACACGAAAGGTGATGATCTCGGTTCCGTCAAATCCATGAGGATAGGGAGCTGCAAAGCAGTTAAAAATATCCAGGTCGAGGGTATAATTCAACACATCAAAGGAGTGTGTTGGTCCCGACTGTATAGTCCCAGTGAGTTCGGGAAGCAGAGATATCTGGGATTTTTTATACGAACAGATCTCGGATCCTTTCATAGTGGCAGTAAGCTGGGAATAAGCCACGATGGTCAGGCCCAATATCAACATCGAGAGAAAGATAGGTCGTTTCATAATAAATGGATGGTTTTGGGAGGTTTATAGCCGCAAAGATACAAAAAAATGAAACAGGAATCGTGATGAATCAGGCCTTGCTGTATCCTAAGATCTCGTACACCCGTTCATTGACCTCCTTTATAATACAGTCTCTCACAATCCCAATTCCTACAGGCACGGTATGAAATATTTGCTGGATCTTCTGGGCATCCTTCTTACGTTGATGACGCACCCTTGTCCTTTGCAGGGCAAGTGCATAGATACCTCCTTGGACCACCTGTCAGTAACTAGTTCCCGGTTCAATAGCGTTGACCGGCAACATTAGGTCGGTCAGCTCCAGCAGGGCATTGATGAGCGAAACGTGACTAAATTGTGGTAGATCTGAGGGCTTGATCACTTTTTTTTTGAGGATGCCCTGATCCATTAGTCGCTGGCGACAAGTTCCGTGCAATAGCGGTTCAACAGGGGTGAACCAGGTTGTTCCCGATAAAAAAGCCAGGTTACTAAAAGAGGTATCGGTAATGCACTCCTGTTTCACCAGGATGATCTCATCGAACGCTCTGTGATCGTCTAGTAATCTCTCAATATCCGATCTGTCGACATACTTGAAGGGATACTCGAGGGAGTCGGCATTGACAAGAACAAGAGAATGGATCGGTTTTGGGATGGAAAGGAGGAACTCCACCTTCTCAATCTGAATGCCATAGATTATCCGGCATTTAAATACCCCTGAAGGGAGGTCATCAGGAACTGGAACGTCAAGTAGATTCAACTTCTTTGATGTGCGAAAGAGAGCCTTTCTACTCCGGTCCATCCTGGCTTGATGGTAGCCTGGATGACAGAATCTTCCATCCTCTACCCTGATCGTTTCAAGTAAAAGGCACATATACCTTATCAATCATTTCCTGGTACTCATCATCGGCATTACTCAGCGAGGTGATTCCACCTCCACTTTTAAACACCTTCCCTTCAGGAGTCTGTTCCATGAACCGGATCATCACACCGGAATCCAGGTCGAACCCATCGAAATAACCCAGGACGCCTGTATAATAACCCCGTTCATAACCTTCTGCTTCGCGGATGATCTCCACAGTTCTCTTCTTCGGAGCGCCGGTGACCGATCCGGCAGGCAGCATCCGTAAGAGAATATCTCCGATATGGCTGCGGTAGTCCTGAGGCAGACGACCTGTGATCCTGGAGCTGACCTGAAGGAGCTTCGTGTAATTGGTCGTGATCTGCTCAACATACCTGAACTTTTCTACACATACCTCTTTGGCTACTATATTCAAATCGTTCCTGATGAGATCTACGATGGTATGATGTTCAGCAAGTTCCTTCGGGTTCGTTAAAAGGATAGATTCCGCATCGGGAATGGAAGCGTCAATGGTTCCTTTCATAGGGTATGATGAGATGACTCCGTCGTTGATCTGCACGAAGATTTCCGGAGAGAACACAACGAATGCATCCGGCATAAGTAGCTTATATCTGGCCTGACTCCGGAAAAAGATATCCCGGAATGAAAGGTCTGTCTCGACAGGTGTGCGGAAGGTGAGGTTCACCAGGTAAGAGTTCCCTGCCCTGATATGTTCCATCACCATATTAAAGGATCGAACGTAAGCATCTATTGCCACAGGTTCTTTCCGGAAGGTGAACGGAATCAGGTTTTCAGTAGGAGGAATAAAATTTTTTCTGTCATGGATCTGAAAAAGGATGCCGGCTTCAGAAGCGTCTTCTGGTCTGTAAACCAGCGGTTTCGACAAGCTAAAATCGAGGATGAAGAGAAATGGCTCCGACCGTGATCCAAATTCATTCATTCGTTCGAAACCCACCTGGTTCATATATCCGAATATTCTTAATTTTGATGCAATGATACCCTTTTTTCCGATGGTTCACAAGACCCGGATACTGATCATCGACAACAACGACTCCTTCACATTCAACCTGGTACAACTGGTTGAAATGTGTAGCATCAACTCGTATGAGGTGGCCGCTTCAAACCAGTTGGATCCCGGTGTTGTCAGTCGGTTTGATAAAGTGTTAATCTCTCCGGGGCCTGGGTTGCCGACTGATTTTCCCAGGATGTGCGAGGTGATTCGCCGGTTTGGTTCCAAAAAGGATATCCTGGGAGTATGTCTGGGACATCAGGCTATTGCCATTGTATTTGGAGGGACCCTGGTCAATTTGCCCAGGGTGAAGCATGGCTTCACCACAAAGTTGCAGATTAAGACCAGGGATGACCAGCTTTTCCGCGGGGTGAGTGATGAAAGCCAGGTCGGCTTGTATCACTCCTGGGTCGTTGATCCTGGAACGCTGCCGGATTGCCTGGAGATCACGGCTGTTAGCGAAGAACAAACGATACTCGCCCTCCGGCACAGGCACTACCGGATCAGAGGTGTTCAATTTCATCCGGAGTCCTTCATGACTCCAGCAGGAAAGAAAATAATAGAAAACTGGTTGACCATCAAATGAAAAACCGTATACCTCATTGGCTCCGCCGAGCTCTGTGGAGTTTATCCCGGTTCATATGGGGCTCCGGGTCCTTATTCCTCCTGCTGCTTATTCTTTTTTCCTGCTCACGAGGGTTCGATCACGTTGATGAAAGCAACGTTTTCCGCTACAATGAGGCAGCTAATATCTCTTCGCTAGATCCGGCCTTCGCACGTGATCAGGCTACGATCTGGGCCACCCATCAGCTATTTAACGGTTTGGTACAGTTGAATGATCAATTGGAGGTTTTACCTTGCATTGCTCACTCCTGGGAGATTTCCAAAGATGGGATGCAGTACCGCTTTCTTCTGAGACAGGATGTGCGATTTCATAACGACCCATGTTTCCCAAAAGGAGAAGGGAGAACTGTGACCGCATCTGACTTTGTCTTCAGTTTTGACCGGATAAAGGATCCCGTCACCGCATCAGCCGGAGCCTGGGTGTTTAACAACACGGAGGATGATCAACCCTTTGTTGCACCGAATGATTCCACCCTGGTCATCCGGATGGCAACACCTTTCCCTCCGTTTCCGGGACTCCTATCCATGCCCTACTGTTCGGTTATCCCATGGGAGGCTATAGACTACTATAGCACTGATTTCAGAGATCACCCGGTTGGAACGGGTCCATTCAGGTTTGGCTATTGGAAAGAGGGTGTCAAGCTGGTGTTGACACGGAATCCTGCTTATTTCGAGAAGGAAGGAGGGAAACAACTACCCTTTCTGGATGCCGTTTCGATCACATTTCTTGCAGATAAACAGGCCGCCTTTCTTCAGTTTGTTCAAGGGAAACTGGACTTTATGTCAGGGATTGATCCCAGTTACAAAGATGAACTCCTAACCCGCGATGGCCGGTTAAACCTGAAGTACGGCAGCCGGTTCCGGATGATCTCCCAGCCTTATCTCAACACGGAGTACCTGGGGATATTGGTTGATACCAGCTCTAAAAAGGTCAGGGAAAGTCCCCTGCATAAAAAACTGGTACGAGAGGCCATCAACTATGCCTTTGACAGGAATAAGATGATTCTCTACCTCCGAAATAACATCGGAACACCCGGTATATATGGGATGATCCCTCCCGGAATGCCCGGGTTTGATACCTCCTGTGTGTACTTTGATTTTCAGCCCGAACGAGCCAGACAACTTCTTAAACAAGCCGGCTATACCGCAAAAGATGAGATGCCGGCAATTACACTTTTTTCAACCCCTGATTACCTGGATATATGTAAATACATCCAGCATCAGGTGGCTGAGATCGGGATCACCTTGGATATTGAAGTAAGTCCGCCATCCGCAGTCAGGGAGATGAAGGCCTTAGCCAGGTTAACCTTTTTTAGAGCTTCCTGGATTGCAGATTATCCTGACGCAGAGAATTACCTGGCTCTCTTTTACAGTCCGAATTTCTCACCCCGGGGGCCCAACTACACCCATTACAGCAATGAGAAATTTGACAGGCTTTTCGAAGAGGCGATGACCATTCAGGAGGAGTCAGATAGACTTACTACCTACCGGGAGATGGAGGGTGTCATGATGAAGGATGCCCCTGTGGTGGTTCTTTACTACGATCAGGTATTGCGATTTGTCTGGAACAATGTACATGGGTTGGGAGGAAACCCGATGAATCTGCTGACGCTAAAACGGGTTTATAAAGAATAGAAGAGCCATGGGAGACGGATCTAATCCAGCTCGATGCGTAACCGGTCCCAGGCCAGAGAAATACTGTCAGGAAGCTCAGTCTCAATTTCGGAAAAGAGCCCCATCTGATGGCTGATATGAGTCAGGAATCCTCTCTCCGGATCCAGTTCCGTGAGGAGGGCGATAGCCTCTTCCAGGTTCATGTGGGAATAGTGTTTTCGTTTACGCAGAGCATTCACCACCACCACCTTTGAACCAAGGATCTTCTGTTTCTCTTCTTCGGAAATTCTGTATATATCGGTGAGGTAAGTAAAATGATGGATGCGGAACCCGAATACAAACTGGTTGTCGTTATAATGAATGGCTTTGATAGGAAGGATCTCTGTTTCCCCAATAAAAAAAGGGGCATTGGTATAGGTATTTAGCTCAATTTCAGGAACACCCGGATACCGATCGCCTGAGAAGGCATAACTGTACTCCCGGCGAATCTGTTCCTGCACGTCATACGTGGCATACACCGGTGTTGGTTTTCGGAGGATGTAATTAAACGCACGGACATCATCCAATCCACCCAGGTGGTCTTTGTGGGCATGGGTTACCAGGATGGCGTCAATGGAATCAATCTTCTCCCGTAGCATCTGTTGCCGGAAATCCGTTCCGCAGTCAATGACAATACGCTGGTTTTTCAGTTCCACCATGATGGAAGAGCGCAACCTGTGATCCCGTGAATTGGTCGATCTGCAGACCTGACAATGACACGCGATAACAGGAACTCCCTGGGATGTTCCGGTGCCAAGAAAGGTAATTCTCATTGGATGGAATGAAAAGCAAATCTAAGAAACTATCCTCGAATATTTGTAGAAAAAATACCGAGTAAAGTGTACCTTTGTTGCATGTTAACCAGCCCGCGGACCAATATCGGGAATTTCCTTCTGAAGAGGGAATCAGTAAAAGTGAACAGGAACCGCTCTATGATAAACCTGTCAGGAGCGAAAAGCATAGGGATCCTCTATCCACTTTTTACTCTACCCGATTACAAACAGGTAGAGGTGTTTGTTGCAGAACTTCAACAGCAAAATAAAGAGGTTAAGGCACTGGGGTATCTCCAATACAAAGAACTGATTAGTCGGTTTTTGCCAAAATTGGCATACGATTTTTTTTCACAACAACAGGTGAATTGGTACTATAAACCGGTGAACGACAAGGTCCATGATTTTATTCTCAGGGATTTTGACCTGTTGATTGACCTTACCATTGAGGATCATCTTCCGCTGAAATTTATAGCCGGACTTTCGCGGGCGCGATGCAAAGTAGGAAGGTTTAGCGAAGCGAATGCGAAATACTATGACCTTATGATCAAAATAGACCCACCGCAGAGGTTGTCGGAGTTCATTTCACAGGTGCGACACTATTTGACAATCATTCAACAGCATGAATAACGAAAACGCTAAGTTCCGGGGAACCGGAGTCGCAATTGTGACGCCATTCAAAGCATCTGATGCCATCGATTTTGATGCCTATGAAGGGATGATCAGTCATGTGATCGGAGGTGGAGTTGATTACATCGTAGCCTTGGGAACCACCGGAGAAGCCCCGACACTTTCAAAACAGGAGAAAAATACATTTGTAGCGTTCACTGTAGATAAAATAGGAGGCCGTGTACCGGTGGTGGTTGGTATTGGTGGAAACAATACTTCCGAGGTAGTGGATACCATCCACTCGATGCCGTTGGATGGGGTGGATGGAATCCTTTCGGTCTCTCCTTATTATAATAAACCCCAGCAGGAAGGAATCTATCGTCACTTCCAGGCTGTTGCCGAAGCCAGCTCGTTGCCGGTTATCCTGTACACCGTACCGGGACGTACTGGAAGTAACATTGCTTCGGCAACCACCCTTCGACTGGCCTGGGATTTCCCGAATATCGTTGGGATCAAAGAGGCCTCCGGCAACCTAGATCAAATTTACCAGGTGCTGAAGCAACGCCCTGAGAATTTCCTGGTCATATCTGGTGATGACAGCCTGACACTGCCCATGCTGGCTGCCGGAGCCGACGGGGTGATCTCCGTGGTTGCCAATGCCTACCCGAAAGAGTTCTCCACGATGGTAAAGCATGGACTGAAAGAGGAGTTTGCCTTGGCTCGGGAGATTCACTTTCAATTGATTGATATGATCAATGCTCTCTTTGTTGACGGGAGTCCTGGCGGCATCAAAACTCTTCTTGAATTGAAAAACCTGTGTCAGAACAGGGTCAGATTACCTCTGGTCCCGGTCAACCAAACAACCCGGGAGCTGATACGGGATATTGCCAACCAAATCGATACCTGATGATGAAGAAGTTACTCCTATTGCCTCTTTCTCTATTGGTCATACTCCCGGCTGTTTCGCTCTACTCACAAGAGATAACACAAAGCAACCCGGCAGATCTGTTTCAAACCTCCGGAGAGATCTTTTTTACATTTGATATTGGATTTCCACGGGAGTTGGAATTCCTGACGAGGATCATTTCTATTGATAATGTTGCAGGAAATCAGGTTTTTGCTTACGCCAATAAAAAGGAGTTCCAGAATTTTCTTGACTTGGGCTATACTTACTCCATCCTTCCCCATCCGGGCTCGCTTCTGGATGAAGTTCAACTCCGACCACCCGGTTCCGGCAACAGCTCGCTGAACACATGGAATTACTATCCAACCTACCAGGAGTACCTCGATTTCATGAATAATTTTGCCACTTCTTATCCTGATATCTGCAAAGTTGTTTTCATCGGCACAACCGTACTTGGAAGAGAGTTGACTTCGGTCAAGATTAGCGATAATGTGAACGAACCGGAAGCAGAACCGGAATTCTTTTACACCTCTACGATGCATGGAGATGAAACCACGGGATATGTCACGATGCTCCATCTGATTGATTACCTTCTTTCCAACTACGGTAGTGATCCACGGATCACAAACATTGTTGACAACACAGAGATCTACATCAATCCCCTGGCTAACCCGGATGGCACTTACTGGGGAGGGAATAGTACGGTTTATCAGGCGAAACGGTACAATGCAAACTGGGTGGATCTCAACCGGAATTTCCCGGATCCGGAGGATGGCCCCCATCCCGACGGGAATGCATGGCAGGATGAAACGATCGCCTTTATGGCTTTTGCCGACAGTAACCATTTTGTGATGGGGGCCAACTTTCATGGGGGGGCCGAAGTTTTCAACTACCCGTGGGATACCTGGGCAAAACTGGCTGCCGATGATGATTGGTGGCAGTTCGTGGGACATGAATATGCCGACACCGCTCATCAATACAGTCCGCCGGGCTATATGTCGGGATTCAACAACGGCATCACCAACGGGTATCAATGGTATACTATCTCTGGAGGCCGGCAGGATTACATGAATTACTGGCATTCGGACCGGGAGGTGACACTGGAGATCTCCAATGTGAAATTACTCCCTGCCAGCCAGCTTTTGAACCACTGGGAATACAACTACCGCTCACTTCTTAACTACATCGAGCAGGCCAACTATGGCATACAGGGAATCGTAACCGATTCGGTTACAGGAGAACCGCTGCAGGCCACGATCTGTATTCCGGGTCACGACATTGATAATTCATACGTTACATCGAAACTTCCGTCAGGATATTACTCCCGGTTGCTCTATGAAGGAACCTATACCATGAATATTTCTACCATGGGCTATTTCCCGAAGACAGTACCTGATGTTACTGTAACTAACCGGACCACAACTATCCTGAATGTGAAGCTGGTACCGTTGAATGTAGCTCTGAATGAACCCCGTCACGAACGTGTAACCATGGCTTATCCAAATCCAACCGAAGGCCTGATCGACCTCTTTCTGCCGGAAACAGGAATGACCCACGCCATGGTGGAATGTTTCGGGATGAACGGTAAAAAGGTCTTTTCCAGGCAACTGAACATGTCACAAGGCACGAGTTCTGTCGGACTCGATCTGGACAATCTGACGCCGGGATTATACCTGTTAAGGCTGACAAGCGGGATGACCAGCTATACGGATCGGTTGGTGATCCGCTAGAACCTGATCCCGATTCCAAAAACAACTCTGAAAAGGAACAGAAAGAGCAACGCGATCGCGATGCTTTTCCAGTAAATAGTTATTGTTTTTGGCTCTTCATCGAAAAAGAGGTCCTGCATCATCCCGGCCCTTATGTATATCGGGACAAGCATTAAGATCATTGATCCGTTCAGGAAGAGTTCATATAAGGAGATCTCAGGAAGTTTGATCAGACCGATGATGATGTTTCCGGTCACAAAAGGGAGCAGATATTGAAACAGAACAAATTTCCTGGCTTGATTACCTGGTAGAATATTCAGATAGGTGTTTGCCGTGAACAAAAGCTGGCGGGCCACTAGGAGCCCAAGGGTGAACATGGCTACAAGAGCAAAAAGGGTGATGATCATCTTCCCGGTATCCATGAAATAGAGATACATGATCACATAGCCGAATCCCTTGCTGAAGAGAGCTCCCATCATCATATCGCCGAAGAAGAAGACAACGCATTGGGCTGTCATCCACACCACCAGCAACTTCAGGATACCGGTCTCTTCAGCCACCCGGGTATAGAGAATCCATAACAGGATGCCGAACAGGAGGGCCAGGATAGGTCCCGTACTGAAGATCCCCTTTACGGCATCAGAGGTCCAGTCGTAACTTCTGACGAGGAAAAGGATTTGACCGTAAAAAACTTCAGTGGAGATATCAAAGACAGATGCAGAAATAGCAGTAACAATACTGGTCAAACTAAAAATCAGCAGGTAAGCGATCAGGAAAAGGACCGTGGAATTGATACCGATGATGATTTGTTGCTTCCCGGTCAGCATCCGGTTTAGTATTTGTCGGCTACGTTGGGAAAGGTTCCGTCAGAGTATTTGCCGTTATCCAGTTTATTCCTGACTTCGGAGAAAGCGTCGATGGTATAGTTCACATCCTCCAAGGTATGAACAGCTGTTGGGATTAAACGTAACATGAGTACTCCTTTGGGTACAACCGGGTAGATCACAATAGAGCAGAAGATGCCATAGTTTTCCCGAAGATCAGCAACAATTTGAGCTCCTTCACCGAGCCCTCCCTTCAGAAACACGGGCGTAACAGGAGATGCTGTTTTTCCCAAATCGAATCCTTTTTCTTTGAGGCCGCTTTGCAACGCCCGGACAATGATCCATAGATTCTCTTTCAGTTCAGGTTTAGTCCTGAGCAGCTCCAGCCGTTTCAATGCCCCGATTACCATGGGCATTGGAAGGGATTTGGCGTAGATCTGTGAACGCATATTGAAGGCAAGAGCCTTGATGATGGGTTTGTCTGATGCTACAAATCCACCGATTCCAGCCATTGCTTTTGCGAAGGTACCGAAGTACACGTCAACCTTGTCCATCACCTGTTGTTCCTCACTGGTCCCGGCCCCGGTGAGTCCCATGGTCCCAAATCCGTGGGCGTCATCGACGAGCAAACGGAAGCCGTATTTCTCTTTGAACTGCAAAATTCCAGGAAGGTTCCCGAGATCACCGGCCATGCCATATACGCCTTCCGTGATCACCAGGATTCCACCTCCGGTCTGGTCAGCAAGTTTCCGGGCCCGCTTCAGGGATTTTTCCAGTTTCTCCAAGTCGTTGTGCGGATATACGAACCGCTTGCCCATATGCATCCGTAATCCGTCGATGATACAGGCATGGGCTTCGGAATCATACACCACCACATCGTGCCGATCAATCAGAGAATCGATGATGGAGACCATTCCCATATATCCATAGTTCAACAGGTAGGCTGCCTCTTTCCTTTCAAATGCTGCCAGTTCCCGTTCCAGTTGTTCATGATACTCCGTTTGCCCCGACATCATCCTGGCTCCCATAGGGTAAGCCATTCCGTAAGCTTTAGCTGCTTTTGCATCTGCCTCACGGACTTCGGGGTGATTGGCCAGCCCAAGATAATTGTTCAGACTCCAGACAAGGACGGGTTTCCCCCGGAAATGCATTCGGTTTGAGATCTCTCCCTCGAGTTTTGGGAAATAGTAATATCCCCACCCATAATCAGCATATTGGCCCAACGGGCCCATGTTGGCAACTACTTTTTCAAATATATCCACAGTTCTTGCGTTTTAGTTTATCCGGTGAATCATTTAGACCACAAAAGTATTTAAAAATTTGTAATTTTGCAGCATGAAACGGATCAGGCAATTTGGTTTTATCTTCCTCATTGGAATAGCTGCTTTCTCCTGTAAACACAGCAAACTTCTGAAGAATCCGGATCTTGACACCAAATACCAGGCGGCCATTGTCTACTTCAACGAACAGGACTACTCCAGGGCTTTACAATTATTTGATCAAATGATGGGGGCGATCCGTGCCACCGATAAGGCAGAGGATCTCTATTATTATTATTCGTATTGTTATTACCACCAGAAAGATTACACCCTGGCCTCCTATTACTTTAAACGATATTATACCAGTTTCCCGAACAGCAAGCGGGCCGAGGAATGTCTTTTCATGAGTGCCTATTGCAATTACCTAAACTCCCCGGTATACAGCCTGGATCAAACCAGTACCACTGACGCCATCAAAGAGCTGCAACTATTCATGAACATTTATCCCAAGAGCAAGCGGATTCCGGAATGTAACGACCTGATCGATAAACTACGTGCGAAACTGGAGTTGAAGGATTACAAAATCACAAAACTCTATTACAGGATGGGAGACTATGCTGCTGCGATTACGGGGTTCCACAACATACTGAAGGAGTTTTCGGAGACTGTTCACCGGGAGGAGATCCTGTTTCTGGTGATAAAATCCTATTCCAAATATGCCCATCTGAGTGTAAAAGAGAAGCAATATGAGCGGCACACCAATACCACTCTTGCATTTCAGGATTTCTATAAGGAGTTCCCGACCAGCAAATTTGCCGGTGAAGCTGCAGAGCTGAGTGAAAAATCACGGGAGCTTTTACAGTACATGGTTAATAAAAATAAAGACCTAGTCGAAAAACAAAGTAAACGAGAAAGATTTAAATAGAAATGGATTATAAGAAAGTGAAGACAGATGTAGTTTCAGTTACCCGGAATATTGAAGATTTTACCGGTAGCACTGGCAATGTGTACGAAACGGTTTCCGTGATTTCCAAGCGGGCAAACCAGATTTCAGCAGAGATGAAAGAGGAGCTGAATCAGAAGATCTCCGAATTTGCTACCACGACAGATAACCTGGAAGAGGTCTTTGAAAACCGGGAGCAGATCGAAATTGCTAAATATTACGAGCACCTTCCGAAACCAACTTTGATCGCCATTCATGAGTATGTGAAAGACGAGATCTACTTCCGCAAACCTGAACCGGAGCAGAAAGAAGAGATCATTTAATCATTCCCGGATGCTGAAAGGGAAACATATCGTAATCGGCATCACCGGCGGAATCGCTGCGTTTAAAATCCCATATCTGGTCAGGTTGCTCGTTCGGGAGGGAGCACAGGTTCGCGTGATCATGACGCCTGCTGCCAAAGATTTTGTAACCCCACTTACCCTGGCTACCCTTTCCCGGCATGATGTCATCTTTCATCCCTTTAACCATGAAACGGGAGTCTGGAACAGCCATGTTGAATTAGGGCAGTGGGCTGACCTGATGCTTTTTGCCCCAGCAACAGCAAATACGCTGGGCAAGATGGCTCACGGTGTAGCGGATAATTTTCTGGTTACGGCCTATCTCTCCGCCAAATGCCCAGTGATGATCGCTCCTTCTATGGACCTCGATATGTTTCAGCATCCAACCACCCGTAAAAACCTGGAAATCCTTCAAGGCTTTGGAAACATCATCATTGATGCCCAGGTTGGTGAACTGGCAAGCGGGCTCTCAGGACCGGGACGAATGGAAGAGCCGGAGAACATCCTTAAGATTATCAAAGATTTTTTTTTTCAAAGACAGGAGCTGACCGGTAAACGGATCCTGGTAACAGCTGGTCCCACATTTGAGAAGATAGACCCGGTACGCTTTATAGGCAATTACTCTTCAGGGTTGATGGGATTCAGCCTGGCAGAAGAGGTCGCCGGCAGGGGAGGAGAGGTGGTCCTGGTCTCCGGTCCGGTAACGCTCTCGACCTGCCATCCAGGTATTATGCGGGTGGACGTAACAACTACTTCGGAAATGCTCCAGACCTGTCTGGATCATATCGGGGAGACAGACATCCTGATCATGGCAGCTGCAGTTGCCGACTATACCGTGCAGAATCCTGCTACAGAAAAACTAAAAAAGAGACCGGAAAAACTGACACTTACCCTTCATCCCACACCTGACATTTTAGTGGAACTAGGAAAACGGAAGAGATCCGGGCAGTGTTTTGTCGGATTTGCGCTGGAAACAGAAGATGCCCTGGAGAACGCCAGGAAAAAACTAAAAAGCAAATCCCTTGACCTGATCGTGATGAACTCTCTGAAAGAGAAGGGCGCCGGGTTCGGAGTCAACACCAATAAAGTGACCATTCTTACCAGATCAGGTCAAACGATCAAAGGGAAACTCAAACCGAAAAAAGAGGTTGCCTCAGATATTGTTGATGAGATCCTAGCAACCCTTAACACAACATAATCACGATGAGAAAGATCATATTGCTCCTCTTTCTGGTAGTAGCCACCATTCAACTTAAGGCACAGGAACTTGATTGCATTGTCAGTGTTTCTGCACCCAGATTAGAGGGTACAGATAAGCAGGTATTTGAAACCCTCCAGACGGCGATTTATGAATTTATGAACAATCGCACCTGGACCAATTACCGTATAAAGGTGGAGGAACGGATTGAATGCACCATCCTGGTTACGATCAATGAGCGTCCTTCGGGGGATGAATTTAAGGGAACATTGAACCTGGTGTTGAGAAGACCGGTGTTCAACACGGCTTACAATACTATTCTGCTCAACTATATTGACAGAGATTTTACATTCAAATATATTGAATACCAACCACTTGATTTCTCAGACGGGGTGTATTCCTCCAACCTGACCTCCACACTTGCTTTTTATACTTATATGTTTCTGGGTCTCTATTTCGATTCCTTTGCCTTGCATGGCGGGACACCCTTTTTTGAAAAAGCGCAAGAGGTGGTCAATACGGCTCAAAGCTCCCAGGAATCAGGCTGGAAAGCATTTGAGAGTGATAAGAATCGGTACTGGATGGTTGTCAATCTCCTCAATCCTGGCAACTCGGCCCTTCGTGATTTTTCTTACTTGTTCCATCGGCAGGGATTGGACCAGATGTATGAACGGGTTGATCTCGGCAGAGCTAAGGTGACGGAAAGCCTGGACCTGCTGAAGAAGATTTCCAATGCCCGACCTGGTCTGTTCAACTTGCAACTGGTTCTGGATGCAAAAAAAGATGAGTTTGTGAACATCTACTCTGATCAACGGGTCCCACCTATGGAGAAGAACAATGTGGTCAACCTGCTGAAAGATATCGACCCTGCCAATAGCTCGAAATACCAGGCAATCTTGGAAGGAAAATAGTTGATAATTAATTGTTTCTCATGCTATTAAAGCTCTTTATTGAAAATTATGCTTTAATACAGAAGCTAGAGATCGATTGGAGTGAAGGTTTCTCTGTCATTACCGGTGAAACCGGCGCCGGGAAGTCCATTCTGGTTGGAGCGCTTTCGTTGATACTGGGTCAGCGAGCCGAACCATCTGTGCTGTTCAATAAAGAGGCCAAGTGCATTGTGGAAGGGACATTCAGAATATCCACCTACGGGCTGGAACGATATTTTATTGAGCAAGAACTAGATTACGAAGAGCATCTGAACCTAAGGAGGGAGATCTCGCCAAACGGAAAATCCCGGGCCTTTATCAATGATACACCCGTTAACCTTACTCAATTGAAAGAGCTGGGAGACAGGTTGGTGAATGTTCACTCCCAACATTCGATCACGACTCTGAATCAGGCCAACTTCCAACTTGAGATCCTCGACGACTATGCCTCCATTCAACCTCAGGTTCAGGAATTTCGGGAAAAGTTCAGAGTCCAGGTTACGAGGCGTTCGGAACTTTCGGTGCTGATTGAGCAGGAATCACGGTTGCGTGGAGATGCCGACTACCTGAACTTCTTGTTTGATGAACTGGATCAGGCTGCCCTCGTGGAGGGTGAACAACAGGAACTGGAAGATAAGCTGGCTTTACTGACCCATGCGGAAGAGATAAAAAATGGTCTTTCCTTTTCTTCCCATCTGCTGGAGAGTGCAGACACTAATCTCCTGGGCATGTTTGCTGAGATCCTGACTGCCCTGAAAGGGATCTCAGGATTTCATCAGGATGTGGCAGAGATGGTTAATCGTCTGGATAGCAACCTGATCGACATTAAAGATATCACAAAAGAATTGCAGAAACTGGAGGCGGACATTCAAGTAGATCCGCGGGAGTCAGAACAAATTTCAACCCGACTGGACCTGATTTACCGCTTGCAGAAAAAGCATCAGGTTGCCTCCATCGAAGCATTGCTCAAGATCAGGGAGGAGCTGTCGGTGAAACTATGCGAGACTGAGACCCTGGATGAGCGCATTGTCCAGCTCGGGAAAGAGATTGATTTAGCTGAACAGGCGCTGTTTGCACTGGCAAGGAAGATCTCAGTGGCCCGGGGTAAATCGATACCTGACTTTGAACACGAGATCGTCACCTTACTTAGAGAGCTGGGGATGCCATCTGCCCAGTTCTCCATAGTCTGTAAAAAAGAAGAGGAGTTAACGGTCGACGGACTGGACACGGTGAAATTCCTCTTCAGTGCCAACAAAGGAGTGGCACCGGATGACGTTTCAAAGATCGCTTCCGGAGGTGAATTATCAAGGTTGATGCTCAGTGTCAAGTCGATGATCAGTCGGAAAAACCTTTTACCAACCATTATTTTCGATGAAATCGACAGCGGGGTTTCAGGAGATATTGCCGGCAAAGTAGGGATGATCCTTAATCGGATGGGGACTAACATGCAGGTCATCGTGATTACCCATTTGCCACAGATTGCCGGAAGGGGGAGTGCCCATTACTGCGTCTTCAAAGAGGATGTCAATGGTATCACCCGTTCGAAAATTCGCAAATTAACACCGGACGAAAGGATTGAAGAGATTGCAAAGATGGTCAGCAGCGACCGGCTTACCGATGCCTCTTACCAGACCGCCAAAGAGTTGTTAATTAATTGAACACATCAGTAAGATGAACCACTTTATGTCACATAATCTTTTGCAGGGAAAGAAAGGAATTATCTTCGGCGCCCTGGATGAAAAATCGATAGCCTGGAAAGTTGCCGAGAAGGCACATCTGGAGGGGGCCGTTTTTACTCTTACAAACACTCCACTCGCTCTTCGTTTTGGAACCCTGACCACCTTGGCAAAACAGGTTGGAGCGGAGATCATTCCAGCGGATGCCACCAAGGTGGATGACCTGAAAACGGTGATGGAACGTTCTATGGAGATCCTGGGGGGAAAGGTCGACTTTCTCCTCCATTCTATCGCCATGTCGATGAACGTGAGAAAGAGCCGCACGTACGATGACCTTGATTACAACTTTTACCACCAAACGATGCCAAGGCTATGCCGGAGTCCATCGCCCGAAGCTTTGGATACATCTATGGCCGCGAGAAGCACATCCGGGTAAATACCATTTCTCAATCTCCCACCATCACAACTGCCGGCAGCGGGGTCAAAGGGATCGATGCCCTGCTGGACTTTACTGAGCGAATGTCACCACTGGGAAATGCAACGGCTGAAGAATGCGCCAATTTTTGCATCGTCCGCTTCTCCGATCTTTCCAAAAAAATAACCATGCAAAACATCTTTCACGATGGCGGTTTTTCTAATATGGGGATGAGCCTGAAGGCAATGACCCAGTATAATAAATGCCTCGATGAAGATGAATGATTTTTCTGTTAAATTTGCAACCTCAATTTAACTCACAGTGGTATGAAATTATTAGTCTGCATCAGCAATGTCCCTGATACTACGACCAAAGTCAAATTTGTAGATGACCTGAAAAAGCTGGACGAAACCGGCATCCAATGGGTTATCAATCCGTGGGATGAGCTCTCCCTTACCCGGGCTCTGGAGTTGAAAGACGACTCTGCCAACGGCATTGAGAAGATTACGGTTGCCCATGTTGGACTGGCAGGGGCTGAACCCACTATCCGGAAAGCGCTTGCCATCGGTGCTGATGATGCCATCCGGATCAATGCAGCTCCGACAGATGCCTATTTTGTTGCTGCTCAGTTAGCTGAAGTGATCAAGAACGACTCGTATGATATTATCCTATGCGGGATCGAATCCAGCGATTTCAACGGATCAACGGTAGGGGGGATGCTGGCCGAACTTCTCGGAATCCCCTCTGTGTCTGCTGTGTCCGGTCTCCAACTCGAAGATGGGGAGGCCGTATTAACCCGGGAGATTGATGGAGGAAAAGAGACGGTGATGGTGCCTGTTCCATTCGTAGCCATTGTCCAGAAAGGGATTGCCAAAGAGCCTCGTATCCCTTCGATGCGAGGGATCATGATGGCCCGTAGCAAACCTATTCTTGTATCGGAACCTGCTGCTATAGAAGCCCTCACCACTATCGTTCAGTATGAGATGCCGCAACCACGAACTGCCTGCAAGTTTGTGGATTCCGAAAATCCCGCAGCGTTAATTGCCCTCCTTCAGAACGAAGCAAAACTTATTTAAAAAAAAGATATGTCAGTTTTAACATTCGTTGAAAACTGGGACGGAAAATTCAAAAAACTCACCTTTGAACTCGTCTCCTACGCAGCCAAAGTTGCTGAAATGATGAATACAAGCGCCATCGCGCTCTCCATCGGGAAAGTTGAAGTAGCAGAGCTTGAAAAGATTGGAAATTATGGAGTGAAAAAGGTTATTCATATTGAAAATGAAGAACTTGCGCAACTCGACAATCAGGCCTATGCCTCCGTGATTGCTGAAATGGCTACCAAGGAAGAAGCTTCCGTCCTGGTGTTAGCTAACAACAATACAGGCAAAGCGCTGGCTCCCAGGTTATCTGTTAAACTCAAAGCAGGAATTGGCTCCGGTGTTAGTAAGTTACCCATTAGTATCGCTCCTTTTACGGTCTATAAGAAAGTCTATTCTGGCCGTGCTTTTGCCAATCTTACCATCAAATCTCCAGTCCGGATCCTCACGCTGGCTCAAAATTCATTTGAACTGATCGGAACGCCGAATAAGGCCACAGTAGAGACCATTGCGGTTCAGGTTGATCCAGGTCTCCTCAAGACGGTGATCAAAGAGGTACAAAAACAGACTGGAAAAATCCTGCTGACCGATGCCGAAATCGTCGTATCCGGTGGGCGAGGGATGAAATCTCCTGACAACTGGGGACCCCTCGTTGAGCTTGCTGATCTTCTTGGCGCCGCTACGGCTTGTTCGCGACCGGTATCTGACGAAGGATGGCGGCCACATGAAGAGCACACAGGCCAGACCGGGAAGATCATTGCTCCCAACCTATATTTCGCCATCGGAATTTCCGGCGCCACCCAGCATATTGCCGGCGTCAGCGCTTCCAAATATATCGTGGCGATCAATACCGATAAAGATGCGCCCGTGTTTGAATCAGCTCAATACGGTATCATTGGCGATGCCAGTAAAATCTTGCCAAAACTGGTTGAAGCCGTCAGGGAGATCAAATCCAGATAGGAATGACCAAACAATTGATTTTTGCCCTCATCCTGCTGGTTACGCTTGGAGTTTTTACCTTCACCATCAACCGGATCATCAGCTATTTCAGGTTTACTAAAGCCAATTTCCCGGTAAGGAATCTGGCGAAGCGGTTCGGGTTGATACTAGAGGTGGCGTTCGGACAAACCAAGATCTTCCGCAAGCCGGTAACCGGATTCTTTCATGCATTGGTTTTCTGGGGATTTTGTGTAATCCTGATCGGTAGTATTGAAATGATCATCGACGGACTGATTGGGACCGACAAGGCGTTGAAATCCACGGGCTTTCTTTACGATATCATCATGGCCTCAGGAGATGTCTTTGCCGTATTGGTTGCTCTTTCAATTATCATCTTTCTGATTCGCAGGATCTTCATGCATGTTAGCAGGTTTGAAGGCATCGAAATGAAAGCGATCTCTCACATCGATGCCAATGTAGCCCTTATCATGATCCTCCTGCTGATGCTTTCTCTAACTGGAATGAATGTTGCATACCTTGACTATCAGCACCTTAGAGGAGAGGAGGTGGCCGGCGTTTATCCTGTAAGCGCCTGGCTGACAGGCATTTTTTCAGGTATTTCCGTGAAAGGACTTTCTGTTTGGTATTCCTCCTTCTGGTGGATCCATATCCTGTTGATCTTCATTTTTGCTAACTTCCTGCCATACTCGAAACATTTTCACGTCTTTTTATCGGTCCCCAATGTTTTTCTTTCTCGGCTGGAATCACTTGGGAAACTACCAAATATGGATCACGTGACCAGAGAGGTGAAGCTGATGCTGGATCCCAACACTGCTTTTGCAGCTCCTTCAGGAGATGAACCAGTGGAACGGTTTGGGGTAAAGGATGTAGAGGATATCAGCTGGAAAAATTATTTTGACGCCCTGTCCTGTACCGAATGCGGACGCTGTACTGCCGTTTGTCCGGCCAACCTGACTGGGAAAAAGCTCTCCCCCCGAAAAATCATGATGGATGTACGTGCCCGAATGAAGGAGAAAGGTCCAGGGATGGTAAAGTATGGCCGGGAGTTCTCGGATCAGAAATCCTTGCTGAAAGACTATATTTCCGTGGAGGAGCTATGGGCCTGCACCACCTGTAACGCCTGTGCCAAAGAGTGCCCTATCAACATCAACCATCCCACACTGATCCTCGATTTGCGAAGGTTCCTGGTGATGGAAGAGGCTTACGCACCCGGTGAGATCAAAGCGGTGTTCAGCAACATTGAAAACAACGGAGCTCCCTGGCAGTATTCTCCTGAAGACCGCCTGCAGTGGGCTGAAAACCTGGAAGTCAACCTGAAGTAAGATGGAAACCAAGCTACTGGAAATACCTGTTATGGCCGTCTTGGTTGCACGTGGCGAAAAACCGGAATACCTTTTCTGGGTAGGTTGCGCCGGCGCCTTCGATGATCGCTACCGCAAGGTGGCCAGGGCTTTTGCCAAGATCCTCTCTCACCTGGATGTCAGCTATGCTGTCCTGGGAAAAGAGGAGAGCTGTACCGGTGATCCGGCCCGGCGGGCAGGGAATGAGATGCTTTACCAGATGCAGGCGTTGCAGAATATCGAATTGTTTACCTCCTACGGGATTCAAAAGATACTGACCATTTGTCCTCATTGCTACAACATCTTCAAAAATGACTATCCTGATCTGGGTGGTACCTATGAGGTTATCAACTACCTTACATTCCTGGATCAGGCTATGCAGAACAGCAGGTTAAAGGTAGATCCCTCTATCTTCAGTGATGCCAGGGTCACCTATCATGATCCCTGTTACCTGGGCCGTTCGAACAATATCTATGACGAACCCCGGAAGATCCTGAGGCAGCTGACCCGGAACGTCGTGGAGATGGAGCGGAATAAGAGCTTTGCACTCTGTTGCGGAGCAGGAGGAGGACAATATTTCAAGGAGGCGGAGAAAGGGGAGAAGGAGATCTTTATGGAGCGTACAGAAGAGGCGCTGAGAACGGATCCTGAGATCATTGCTACGGCCTGTCCCTTTTGCATGACCATGCTGACCGACGGACTCAAGTACAAAAATAAAGAGGAAAAGATCAAGAACCTGGATGTGGCTGAAATGATCGTTCAGGCCCTGGGTCTCTGAATGACTTGAAGGGAATATACACCTGATATTTTTTAACACGGAAAAATGGAACATAGAAAAGTATTGAAAAGTGGTGAGTTCCTGGTAGATGAAGTCGATGCAAATGACATATTCATACCTGAGGAATTCAATGAAGAGCAATTGATGATTGCGGAGACCATTAAGGATTTCCTGGCTGCTGAGCTTTACCCGCATCTCGATCAGATTGACTCGCCTGATATTGAACTGATGAAGACGATCCTGAAAAAATCGGGAGATCTGGGTCTGATGGGAATCTCATTACCCGAAGAGTATGGCGGATTTGGTCAGGATTTTGTCACCCAGATGCTCGCTGCCGAAACGGTTGGAGCGGGATACTCATTCTCTGTTGCTTTCATGGCACACTGTGGAATTGGGACCCTGCCCATCATGTATTACGGAGACGAAAATCAGCGGCAGCGGTATGTCACCAAACTGGCAACAGGTGAGTTCCTGGGCGCTTATTGCCTGACAGAACCCGGTGCCGGGAGCGATGCCAATTCCGGGAAAACACAGGCCAGGTTATCCGAAGATGGAACGCACTATATACTGACCGGACAGAAGATGTGGATCACCAATGCAAATTTTGCGGATCTCCAGACCGTGTTTGCAAAAATCGACAACGATCGTGTCCTCAGTGCCTTCATAGTTGAGCGAAACTATCCAGGTGTGGTGATTTCGCCTGATGAAAAGAAGATGGGGATCAAAGGATCCTCCACTGCTCAGATCTTCTATAACGATGTCAAAGTTCCTGTTGAGAATTTGATCGGCAAGCGGGGAGAGGGTTTTCGTATCGCGCTCAGCATCTTGCATATGGGGCGTATCAAACTGGGAGCCAATGTGCTGGGAGCAGCTAAAAAAGCCATCGATGATTCAGTCCAGTACGCCAATGAACGGAAACAGTTTGGAGTCCTGATCTCTACCTTCGGAGCCATAAAACACAAGCTGGCGGAACAGGTCATCCGAACCTTCGCGCTTGAATCGGCCATCTACCGAGTCAGCAAGGATATTGACCGGCAGATTGATCTGAACAAGGCGGAAGGCGTGGATAAAGGAAGAGCTGCCATAGAGGGAATTAGCCATTATGCAGTGGAAGCTGCCATTCTGAAGGTTTTTGGCTCAGAAGTACTTGATTTTGTGATTGATGAGGCTGTTCAGATCCATGGAGGGATGGGATACTCTGCCGAAATGGCAGTTGAACGCGGATATCGGGACTCCCGGATCAACAGGATCTTCGAAGGCACCAATGAAATCAACCGACTGCTGGTTGTTGATACCGCTATGAAACGTGGCATGAAGGGAGATTTTGACCTCGCTGGAAAAGCCGGAGCATTGAAATCCAACCTGGAACATGTGGCAGAGAAGGGTGTGAACGGAGAAGGTTATTATGAGGAGAAGATGAGAATCCTTCGTAATTTCAAGAAAGCTATTTTGCTGGTAATGAATGGCGCCTCAACCACCTTTTGCAGGCAGTTGGTTCACGAACAGGAGGTATTGAATAACCTCTCTGATATGATCACCGAGATCTATGTCGCTGAATCCACAACTCTCAGGGTCAAGAAGATGGAATCGCTGAAAGGTGAGGCAGCCATTGCTGTCTACAGGCAGATCCTCGACGTGTTGGTATATGATTCCGGTAGCAGGATTGAAAAGAATGGTCTGGATGCCATAAACTCATTCGCTGCTGGCGAAGAGGCACAAGGCCTAATTACTGCCATCAAGATCCTTTCAACCGTAAAAGGTGTGAATGTGAAGGTTGCCAGGAGAGTCATCGCGGATAAACTGATCGAAGACAACGGTTACAAATTTTAAAGATACCAATGATCATTCTGGCTGGTAGCGGTGGAGCGTTTGAAGGAGGGTTTCTGACCCTGGTTGTAGTCCTTGTCGCCCTATTCGCGATCGCATTATTTATTATTTTTCTTCGAAAAAACACATTCCCAATTCTGAATCTTCTGTTTATCAGGATTTTCAGAGGTAAATACAGCTATGAATACCTCGAATTCTTTAAAAAGAATGATCTCCGCAATCCGTTGAATAATTGCATCAGAGATGAGATCACCCTTCATTTCTCCGTCTTTTTCAAGCGGTTAAAGGGAGCGGCCGATTTCACAACAAACATCCCCATTGAGTTTAAGGATGTTCCCTTCCTGACCTCTTACCGGAAACTTGTGAAAGAGCTTGGTACACCGCACTGCATAAACATCGCCCGATTTGGAAGGAACAGGGTGAAGGTGGTGGGGTACAACGAGACATTTCATCAGAAAAAAATGAAATCGCTGTTCTATTTCATTGAGGATGAGTTTGTTATGGGTGAATTTGTCTTCTCAGAAACCCGCCGGATGGATCCCACGCAAGTCCAGCAAGCGCTATCACAGAAGTACCTCGATGGGGAGACACTTTCTCCGGACACATTTTATATTGAAAACCCCATGGGAAATATTCTGAATTACCACGACAACGGATTTTTTGCTTCTGTGAAGTACCTCTATCGCGGGGATACACGTATCAACGAGATCCTGAATCACATTTTTACCCAATCCCACCAGAACGGACAAGCTTTCAGGCGGGCGATGATTCAGGAGGAGTTATTGAACCGGTTTTGATTCGGCAGGCTTTTCCGGACTTTTTCCAGGTTTTTTTTTGGGTGAGGAGATCTTGATTGTGATTTCCTCCTTTTCTGCATTGTACCCGACCGTTATCAGATCATTAAGCTGTATTTTCGTTTTGATGATCTCTTCCGCCAGCGCGTCTTCAATGTACTTCTGGATTGCGCGTTTGAGCGGGCGAGCCCCAAACTGGGAATCCCATCCTTTTTCAGCGATGAAATCTTTGGCTTCCGGTTGGATATCTATGCTGTACCCCATGGATTTCACCCTGTCATAGAGATGAGACAGTTCAATGTCGATGATCTTATGGATATCTTCGCGCTCCAGAGCGTTGAAAATCACAACATCATCAATCCGGTTCAGAAATTCTGGCGCAAATGCCTTTTTCAGGGCATTCTCAATGACACTTCGTGTGTGTTCGGCCGAAGAGGCCTGCCGTGCTGTGGTGGCAAAACCGACACCCTGACCGAAATCTTTCAACTGGCGGGAACCGATATTCGAGGTCATGATCACGATGGTGTTCTTGAAGTCGACCCTGCGTCCGAAACTATCCGTGAGCACGCCATCGTCCAGTACCTGCAGGAGAATGTGAAAGACATCGGGGTGAGCTTTCTCGACTTCATCCAGCAGAACAATGGAGTAGGGGCGACGACGGATCTTTTCCGTCAGTTGTCCACCCTCTTCAAAACCGACATAGCCCGGGGGTGCTCCGATTAACCTGGAAACAGCAAATTTCTCCATGTATTCACTCATATCAATCCGAACGAGTGCGTCTTCCGTGTCAAAGAGGTATTTTGCGAGTATTTTTGCCAGGTGAGTTTTTCCTACGCCTGTGGGACCCAGGAAGATAAAGGTGCCAATCGGTTTGTTTGGATCCTTCAATCCGGCGCGGTTCCGCCGGATCGCTTTCACCACCTTTTTAATGGCCTCCTTCTGACCTATCACTGAGTATTCCAGCTCCTCTTCCATGTGAATCAGGCGCTCTCCTTCATTTTTAGCAATTCGTTTCACCGGGATACCTGTCATCATGGCTACCACTTCAGCCACATTTTCTTCGCTGACTGTCTGCCGGTTGATCTTCGCCTCTTCTTCCCATTTCCGTTTCTCTCGCTCCAGGGTTTCCTGCAGTTTTCTTTCTGAATCACGCAAATCAGCGGCCTCTTCAAACTTCTGACTGGTGATTGCGGTTACCTTCTTTTTCCGGACCTCTTCGATCTGGTTCTCTACCTCAATGATGTTTTGAGGTACGTTGATGTTGGAGATATGTACGCGGGCACCTGCTTCATCAAGGGCATCGATGGCTTTATCGGGAAGATAGCGGTCAGATATATACCGGTTTGTTAAAGATACGCAGGCCTCTATAGCATCTTCGGTATAGTTGACCAGGTGGTGATCTTCGTATTTCTCTTTGATATTGTTCAGAATCTCAAGGGTTTCTTCTGCAGTGGTAGGATCTACGAGTACCTTCTGAAACCTTCGCTCCAGTGCGCCGTCCTTTTCGATGTACTGTCGGTATTCATCCAGGGTGGTAGCTCCAATGCACTGGATTTCACCCCGGGCAAGGGCTGGTTTGAACATATTGGAGGCATCGAGTGAACCTGAAGCATTTCCAGCTCCAACAATGGTATGGATTTCGTCAATAAATAGGATGATGTCAGGATTCTTTTCCAGTTCATTCAGTACCGCCTTCATCCGCTCTTCAAACTGTCCACGGTATTTGGTTCCGGCAACAAGAGATGCAAGATCCAATGAGATGATGCGCTTGTTAAACAGGGTTCTGGATACTTTCCGGTTTACGATCCGCAAGGCGAGGCCTTCGGCAATAGCAGATTTACCTACACCCGGTTCACCTATCAGGATTGGATTATTCTTTTTCCGGCGGCTCAAAACCTGGGCGATTCGTTGCAATTCCTTCTCTCTGCCTACAATGGGATCCAGTCTGTCCTCTTCGGCAGCCCGAGTGATATCTCGGCCGAAATTATCCAGCACCGGGGTCTTTGATTTCGACTCGGAAGGTCTTTTCGCTGAGCTGCTGAACCCTTTCTCGCTCTCTTCGGGTTCCTCTTCGTCGTCATCTTTCGGAAGGATATCTTTTGGTTCAAACGTGCTCTCTTCGCGCACGTTGGTAAGGATCGACTTCAGCTCCTCCGATACCGTCCTATAGTTCACACCATATCCGTTGAAGGTTTTGGTTACCAGGTTGTTTTCATCTTTCAGGATGGCCAGCAAGAGATGCTCGGTGCCGATCAGTTCACTGTTGAATATTTTGGCTTCCAGGTAGGTTATTTTCAATGCGCGTTCAGCCTGTTTAATCAGGGGAAGGTGATCCCCGGAAATCGTTTTCTCAGTGTAGTTGGCAACGGAATTTTCAATGCGCTTCCTGATCTCGATCAGGTTGATTCCCAGATTGCGTAAAATCCTGACGGCGAGGCCTTCACCCTCCCGGATGATGCCCAATAACAGGTGCTCAAGCCCAATGTAGTTATTCCCCAGGCGATGTGCCTCCTCCCGGCTAAAGATCAGGACGTCTTTTACCCGTTGTGAAAATTTTGCTTCCATATATCTGGTCAAATATACAAAAATCAAACCATCCTGAAAAACCTGCAAAAATGGCCTGATTCCAAAAATACGACCGAAACCCAAATCAGCCAGCGAAACTGACAGAAATTATCAACAAGATCATGTTTATAATCACCCAAAAAAGATGCCTGGCCCCCATGGTTTTCTGATAAAATAATGGTACTTTCGTAAAGTGTTTTATTGTTATATATCTATCTAACTGTTAGGTAGTTAATTTTTACGCGCCCATGAGTGAAACGGGAGAAAAGATTGTTCAGGTAAACATAGAGACCCAGATGAAGAGTGCTTACATCGATTATTCGATGTCGGTGATTGTGGCCAGGGCTTTACCTGATGTAAGAGACGGGCTGAAACCGGTTCATCGAAGGGTACTTTTTGGCATGTCGGAACTGGGTGTTTATTCCAACAGACCGTATAAAAAGTCTGCCAGAATAGTAGGGGAGGTCCTTGGAAAATATCATCCGCACGGTGATACATCTGTTTATGATGCCATGGTTCGAATGGCTCAGGAGTGGAGCCTGAGGTATCCTTTGGTTGACGGACAGGGTAATTTTGGGTCTATGGATGGTGATAATCCTGCAGCCATGCGGTACACGGAGGCCCGGCTGAAGAAAATTGCAGAGGAAATACTGACCGATCTGGATAAGGATACTGTTAATTTTCAGCTCAATTTTGATGACACCCTGGAGGAGCCCATTGTGCTACCTGCTAAAATTCCCAATTTACTCGTTAACGGGGCTTCTGGTATAGCCGTAGGGATGGCGACCAACATGCCGCCGCATAACCTGTCGGAGGTGATCGATGGGATCATTGCTTACATTGATGATCGGACTATCTCAATTGCTGATCTGATGAAGTTAATAAAAGCACCTGATTTTCCGACAGGGGGTGTGATCTATGGATACGAAGGGGTAAAAGAGGCCTATGAAACCGGTAGAGGCCGGATTGTGATGAGAGGGGAGGCGAAGATAGAGACGCCAGATAGCGGTAAGGAACGAATTGTCGTCACTTCGGTACCATACCAGGTCAATAAAGCGGATATGATCAAAAAGACCGCTGAACTGGTCAATGATAAAAAAATTGAGGGGATCACGGATATCCGGGATGAATCGGACCGGACTGGTGTACGGATCGTATATGAACTTAAAAAAGAGGTCATTACCAAAGTAGTACTGAACAAGCTCTATCAATATACTCCGCTCCAGACCTCTTTCAATGTCAATAACATAGCCTTAGTTAACGGGCGTCCGATGATGCTCAACCTCAAGGACCTGGTCGTTCATTACGTGGATCACCGGCACGAGGTGGTAACACGGCGTACAGCATATGAGCTCCGGGAAGCCGAAAAACGGGCACACATCCTCGAAGGCTTGCTTGTCGCACTAGACAACCTGGATGCAATCATCTCCCTGATACGGGCGTCGCAAACACCAGAGGAGGCCAGAACAGGTCTGATGGAGAAATTCAGCCTGACTGAGATCCAGGTCAGAGCTATTCTTGACATGCGGTTACAACGTTTGACCGGACTGGAAAGGGAGAAGATCCGGGAGGAGTATGAAGAACTTCTAATAAAGATCGATTCCTTTAAATTGATCCTTTCAGATAAAAGCCTTCGAATGGGGATCATTAAGGAGGAGTTACTGGAGATCAAAGAGAAATATGGAGATGAGACGCGGTCACAAATTGTGTATGCCGCTTCTGATTTCCGGATTGAAGATACCATTCCTGACGAGGATGTGGTAATAACTATCTCTCACCTTGGGTATATCAAGCGAACACCATTGAGCGAGTACCGGCGTCAGCACAGGGGAGGAAAGGGGCACAAAGGTTCAGAAATACGGGATGAGGATTTCCTGGAACACCTGTTTGTGGCCACCAACCACAATTACTTGCTGCTCTTTACCGAAAAAGGGAAATGTTTTTGGCTCAGGGTATTTGAAATCCCGGAAGGGACTAAGACATCCAAAGGGAGGGCAATCCAGAATCTTCTTAGTATCGAGAGCGACGATAAAGTTAGAGCGTATATCAATGTCAAGGACCTGAAAGACCTGGAGTACATCAATTCCAACTACATTATCCTGGCAACCAAAAAGGGAACAATTAAAAAAACCTCCCTGGAAGCCTACTCCCGTCCACGCCAAAATGGCATCAATGCCATTACGATCAATGAAGGGGATCAGCTTCTGGAGGCCAAACTGACAAACGGTGACGACGAAGTGGTTCTGGCCCTGAAATCGGGCAGGGCGATCCGGTTCAATGAGCAGAAGGTTCGTCCAATGGGCAGGAATGCAGCTGGTGTCAGGGGAATTACCCTTGCCAATCCTCATGACGAGGTAATTGGCATGATATGCATTCCCCAGGATAAGCGGTGCGAAATCCTGGTTGTTTCCGAGAATGGATATGGAAAACGCTCTGATATCGATGCTTACCGGGTAACCAACCGGGGTGGGAAAGGGGTGAAGACGATCAATATCACGGAAAAGACCGGGCGTTTAATCGCCATCAAACAGGTAACAGACCAGGATGATCTTATGATCATCAACCGTTCCGGAATCATTATTCGTATGGCAGTCGGAAACTTGCGTGTAGTAGGGCGGGCCACACAAGGAGTCAGGTTGCTCAAGATCAAAGAGGGCGACAGAATTGCAGCAGTGGCCAAGGTAGAAATAGAGGTTGAAGTTCCTGAGGAAGTAACCGAACTGCCACATGAATCTTCTGACCAGGAAGGGGAGACCCTGCAACCGGAAAATATTTGATAAGAAATTAACAATTACTTAGATCATTGTTTATTTTTGCACTCCAAATACATTACAGAAAAAGGAACCAAAACTATTTTTCGTATGAAAAGATTTGTAAGTACGATGGTCCTGGCCCTTACCCTCACCATCGCATTCGGACAAAAGAACGTTCGTCAAACCGCTTCTAACTATTTAAAAGCAGGGAAGTTAGATAAAGCTGTTGAGGCTATCAACGCATGTGTAGTAAATCCTGCGACCATGGAAGATGCTCGCTCATGGTTTATTCGTGGGAATATCTACCTGGAGATTACCAATACAACGGATAAAGAATACAAAGCTCTTGACCCTGATCCGTTACCAAAAGCGCTTGAATCGTATGAAAATGCGATGAAGTACGATCCTAAGAAGGAGTTCTTTGAAGATATTTTTGCCAAACTGAACTGGGAGCGAAATAATTTATATAACATAGCGGTAGATGCGTACAATAGACAGGATTTTACCGCCGCTATGCAAAATTTTGCCTTGGCAGCCAATGTGATTGATCTTACCGGAATTGCTGACACCGTCGCCTTGCTGAATACCGCCTACTGTGCTACACTGGCAAAGGATTATGAGAATGCCAAAAAATATTATCTTATACTTCTTGGTGAAGACTACCAAACACCAGCTCTATTCGTCAGTCTTTCTGACCTTTACAGGGTAGAAGGGGATCAGGAGAATGCCATGAAGTACATCCAGATGGGAAAAGTAGCTTACCCGGACGATCCAACGGTATTCCTTGGAGAGACCAGTGTTTTCCTGACGTTTAACTTAACAGATCGTGCCCTTGCAAACCTGCTTGCCTATATTGAAACAGACACCACCAACTTTTCCGTCTATTTTGCACTGGGAACGATTTATGACAGGATCGTGAACGATACCACAGTCGGTGAGGCGACTCGGATGGATGCATTGGAGAAAGCGATCGATGCCTATAAAAAATCGCTTGCACTGAATCCGGAATATTTCAACGCTCTCTATAATATTGGTGCACTCTATGTGAATACCGCCGCAACCATTGAGATGGAAGCAAATGCATTGCCATTGGATAAGGTCGAAGAGTACGAAACCATGAAAGCTGAACTGACCAACTACCTGGAGCTAGCAGCTCCATATCTTGAGCAGGCCACCAGCATGCAACCTGATGATGTCAATACGCTGCAAACGTTGCGACTGATTTATTCCAGGACAGGGCAGAATGAAAAACTGAGAGAAACTAACGCCAAAATCGATTCGTTGACTCAATAGGGGGTATACAAAAAGGGAGATTATTTCAACCTCCCTTTATATCTGCATTTCTATTTAACATAATATTAATTATAGGACAAGAATATGTTGCGTCCAGCTCAGCTGGTTAACATAAAACCAGATATCGTGACGAAGTCCGATATCGGCAGGTTTTATGTTAAAGCAATTAGCGCTTAATGGTTAACTTGTCGCTATAATTAATATTATATCTCCACTTCGTTCCGGGCTCCGCCCAAATAGAATCAAAAAGATTTTTGTCCTATAATTGGACATTATATTAAATAGCCACACTGGCCTACCCAAGGTTATATTTTCCCAATGTTCAAAAAAGTTTTATTCTTTCTTTCGCATAAGTATTTGCAAATTCGTTCCTCAGTTTGCAATACATATGCGATCCTTCCATCTCAACATCATAACATACCGCTCTGTTCTACTTTCGCCTAACCTATATTGTCTAATCTATTTTCGTTATTTATCTAAATATTTTACACATATCTACTTTGATTGTCTAAATAATATACACACATTTCACTAACTGTCCATAAATTTGACACATTTTACACGTTAATCATACTAAGATAAGTCTAATGCACTGATAATAAGCCTTTTTTAGTTTTGGCATAATTATTGCGTAACATTAAACAAGCACATGAAAGGGAAGCAAAGAGGAAGAAAGAAACCCATTTTCTAAATCGAGAGCAAAACGTTTTAGATGAAAGAAAATCCTACTGAAAGAAAGGAACCCTTGCTGAAAATATAACGAACTATTGATAAAACATCTATTGACATTCGTTATATTTTTAGTAACTTTACCTGGAACAATATCTTAACTCAATTCTATTTCTTTCTGATCATGATGAAATTGATCATTAAGAAATGAACTAATTGATAGAGTATAATGAAAAAACCCCCTTCCTAAATGAAAACAATACATGCATCAACATATATCAACCATCAAAAAGAAAGGAGGTCACAAGCAAAGATAAAATAAATTTCTTATTCGCTACCTGTAAAATTGAGGGAATTTATATTCGCTTAGCAGAGGTAATATCTGGATAGAATTATAAGAAATTGCTTAATACATGACTATTTTCTAACTAATTGAATACCAATTTTAATGTTGAGAACTTTGAAAGAAGGAGTTTTTCAAACAACAAATTTAAGAAGGCAAACAGTTCTTTGACAATGTTATTTTACTTTTTGTTACAAATCAATTAATCAAATTAAATGCAGATAATTATGAAAAAAGTTACTTTAATCGCCATTGGAATAATAGTATTATTACTTGGTACAGGAATTACCATCTTTGGCCTAAAGATGAATAGCACAACTTCAGTGAATACTGATTCTAGAGTAGATCTAATTTATGTTGAAGTTTCCGTCACACAAGCACCTGATTGCTACGAAGCAGATTACTGCAATTGCGTTGTGCAGTTATATCATCCAGTAACACGTGTGCCTATAGGTACTGCGGTAACGTATTCTGGTACCGGAACATATTATCCATTTTTCGATAATGATATTCACCATATCTCAAGTGTAATTGCCGCGGTTTATTGCGGAACAGGAGATTGTGAAATTGAGTCAACCCCAGGTACCGCTTATGAACCGGAGTGGGAATGCTCATGTGGAGCATGTCAATAGGATATTTCTCTTAAAAATAGTTATAATTCTAATCTCCCCCACAAAGTACTGTTTGCCTCTTTTTTAATATATGATTTTGATAAGCTAATTTGTCAAAATTCTATCAATTCATAGTATCTTTGAGTAAGATTCTTAAACAAATCTGAATATGGCTAATTTGTTTAAAAAAAATCTTGTACTATCAGTTATTATATCCATAATTTTTGTCACAGATATTTTCTCATTGACAGGTTCCAATTTACAAAGAATTATCTCAAATAGTGGTATATATTTCATTGAAAATAAAGGCCAGATCATTGATCAGGTCAACAACCTAAATCAAACAGTTTTATATCTGCTGAATACCCCTGGATTTACTGTACAGTTAAGGAAAGGTGGATTTAGTTATGATGTTTATTCAATTAGGCAAGAGGGAGAAGCACAGGGCTCAGAGCTCAGGGCAAAGGATTCAGCATCCCAAATCCCATATCCAATATCAAGCATCCAGGATCCAGCCACGCCAAGGCTTGATCTTCGCGGAGTTTATCCCGAATCAAGCGGGGCTTCGACATCTAGCATGCATTTTCATCGCATTGACTTCGATCTAATCGGCTACAACCCTAATTGTGAAATCCTCACATCAGAGCCTTCTTCAGACTACTTGAATTATTATACAACTGGCACACCAGTGGAAGGAGTAACTTTTGTGAGATCATATCAGTCGGTTACGTATAAAGACATCTATCCGGATGTTGACCTGGAGTTTCTTGGTGATGAAGAGCATGGATTCAAATACAATTTTGTGATCTACCCGGGAGGAAGAGTTGAAGATATTCGAATTCATATCACTGGATCCGAAATCGAGTTGACACCGAATGGTTCACTGCTTCTTAAAACTACAATAGGCACAATAGAAGAAAATATTCCAAATAGTTATCTGCTGTGTAATGACAAAATTGATGTTAAAATAAAGTTCCAGAAGCTGAGCGAGGATATTTATGGTTTTTCCTCAGTTAGTAATAGCGGTTATGATTCAACACTTATCATTGATCCTGTCCCAACCCGCTTATGGGGCACATATTTCGGGGGTGATGATTTTTTTAATTATCAAGAGGAGATATTTTCAATTTGCCTTGATAATAATGGTAAAATAATAATTGCAGGTGAAACTTCGTCGGCTAATAATATTGCCACAAGCGGAGCTCACCAGGCGACAATCAGTTTTCCTCCAGATGCATTTCTTTCAAAATTTACTTCTGATGGAGTTCAGATTTGGGGAACATACTATGGTGGTGGTGGTGGTGAAAGTGGTCATGCATGTATTACGGATAAAGATGGGAATATTTATCTTTATGGAATAACATTCTCGACTAATTATATATCAACTCCCGGTGCATGGCAAACAAATTTTGCTGGCGGTAATTTTGATATGTTTATTGCAAAATTCAATCCTAATGGGATACGACAATGGGGAACTTATTTCGGGGGTAGCGGTGATGAAGTTATGGAGTTAAATTATAATATAGTCTCCATGGATACAAATGATAACCTCTATGTTACTGGAAAAACAAATTCAGTCAATATGGCAAGTCCTGGAGCCCTCCAAGATACTCTAGGAGGATTAACTGATGCATTCCTTGCTAAATTTAATAGCAATGGTAAGCGTTTATGGTGTACATATTATGGGGGAGAAGGAGATGACGGGGGTTTTTGTACCAGTATAGATAACAACGGACTTCTTTATTTTTCTGGTTATTCAAATTCAACAATCGGTATTGCTACTCCCGGTGCACATCAAATAACCTTTGGTGGGGGACCATTCGGTGATGCATTTCTTGCTTCGTTTGATACAGTTGGTCAGCTTCAATGGTGCACATATTATGGTGGTTCAAATGATGATGAAGGTTGTGCTTGTGTTGCAACAAATTCACATATGGTTTATCTTGTAGGAGCAACCTGGTCACAGGATAATATTTCATCACCCGGGTCATATCAAACGAACCTGGCAAATAATACTGCGGATGCTTTTATCGCGAAGTTTAACGATAATGGCACAAGACAATGGGGCACATACTACGGAGGAGAGTCAAATGATTGGGCTTATACAGGTAGTTATGATCCAAGAGGATCAATCTTTTTTGGAGGGATTACATTTTCTTACCAGGATATTGCTACTCCAAATTCATGGCAACCGGTTAAACAGATAGGAGGAAGCGATGCTTTTTTAATAAAATTTGATACCTTGGGTCAACGGATCTGGGGAACCTATTATGGTGGACCTGGAACAGATTACGGACGAGCAATAACTACGGATACAAATGACCGGCAATATCTTGCGGGAATGACTTCTTCCCTTACAGGAATTGCAACGCCAAATTCTCATCAACCTAATCATTCACCTGGCGGTCCATGGGATGGTTTTTTTGTTAAACTAACAGATTGTGAAAATCCAATACCCGGACAAATATCCGGGCCAATAGATGTTTGTATCAATTCGACAAATATAAATTATTCTATCCCTCCGATTCCAAAGGTGATAAGTTATGTATGGAGTGTACCATCAGGAGTCACCCTTGTTAATGGTCAGAATACTAATTCTATAACCGTAAACATAGGAAGTGTTACCGGAACGGGAGATATATCCGTTTACGCTACTAATCATTGTGGCACAGGTGACACTGTCTATAAAACCATAATAATCAATTCTCTTCCGATTCCAACAATTATTGGTGATGACACTGCTTGCAGTGGACAGATGTTGACATATTATTCACAACCTGGTAATTCGTTATACCAGTGGAGTATATCTTCCGGGGGTACAATTTATTCCGGGGGTACAACCAGTGATTCTTTAATATCTGTCGTATGGAATTCATCAGGGAACCAATGGATTAGTGTTAACTACACAGATACGAACGGATGTTCAGCAGCTACACCGGTACAATTTGATGTTTGGATTATTGTCGGACCAACTGTTAATGTTACAATAAGTACCTCAGATACTTCAGTTTGTGCAGGGAATCCGGTAACATATACTGCCACACCCATAAATGGGGGCACTACTCCTGTTTATCAATGGCAAGTAAATGAGATCAATACAGGCACAGATGACCCTTTATTTGTATACATCCCGGTTAATGGTGATATAGTAACATGTATACTTACATCGTCAATTACTTCGTGCATATCGAATAACCCTGATACATCCAACACGATAACCATGATGGTCAACCCATATCTTCCGGTAAGCGTTTCGATTTCGGCATCAGCAAATCCTTTCTGCATTGGAAATACTGTCACATTCACGGCCACACCAGCCAACGCTGGGACAACACCGTCTTACCAATGGAAGGTGAATGGGGCGAATGCCGGCACGAACAGTCCGACCTATACATACTCACCGGCATCCGGCGACCTGGTATTGTGTATTTTGACATCATCTGATCAATGTGTTTCAGGAAATCCGGCGACATCGAACACCATTACCATGGCCGGAAACACGGGACTCCCAGCAGGAGTTACTATTGTTGCCAATCCGAATCCTTTTTGTCCAGGTTCGCCAGTAACATTCACTGCAACACCGATGAATGGAGGATTTAATCCAGCTTATCAATGGAAAGTCAACGGAAGCAATGCCGGAACGAACTCAACAACATTTACTTACAATCCTTCCAACAACGACAGCGTATGTTGTGTCATGACCTCGACCCTCAACTGTGTGTCCGGCAACCCAGCCATTTCCAATAAAATCATCCTTAACGGAACACTAGCACCAATTGTCACATTCACGGCATGTTTCGATACCATCACCACACTCAACGCCAAACCATTTAAGCTCAAAGGTGGAATCCCTTTGGGAGGTATATATTCCGGACCGGGAGTAGATCAGATAACAGGGTATTTTAATCCGGCCATGGCAGGGTTGGGAATCAAAACCATCACCTATTCCTACACAAACTGGTACAATTGCAGTGATAATGAAGTTCGCAGTATCACCGTTGTAAGCCCGGTTCCATTCACTTGCGGAGATTCCATAACAGACATCAGGAATAATACCGTATATCCTACTGTCCAAATAGGCACTCAATGCTGGATGGCCACAAACCTAAACTACGGAACCATGATTCCTGGCACAACAAACCAAAGAGATAATTGCCTCCCGGAAAAATATTGCTACAACGACCTCCCTGAGCTCTGTGCCCTGAGCTCTGCGCTATATCAGTGGGATGAAGTTATGTGTTACTCTGAGGCGGAAGAGATCCAGGGATTTTGTCCTCCCGGCTGGCAGGTGCCTTCCGAAGCCGACTGGAATCAGTTGTTTTCGTTTTATCAAGGGAATGCGTTTGCCGGAAGTCCCCTACTCTATTCGGGATATTCAGGGTTTAATGCACAGTTGACAGGAATTTCTGCATTTAACCAAAGCTGGCATTTTGAGGATTTTGCTACCATGTATTGGAGTTCAACATCTCATGGGCTATGGAAAGCATGGGCGCATGGGATGAATGAGTATAACTTTTCGGTGTCGTATTATCCATCATACAGGACAAATGCCCTGTCGGTTAGGTGCGTAAAAGATCAATAACACCCCTCAAGCGATTAACTCCACACCCATTTTGCTCGCTTCGCTCTGCAAAAAGAGTGTTCCGTTTAAAAAGAAAAAGAAAGAATAAAATTTTTAGGTTTGCTGGTGAAAATATAACCCAAAGCTATTTAACATAATGCAATTCCATTATAAGACAATCAAAGTTTCGATCTCTTATTATTTAACCGGAAAGAGAATTTGAGTATGCCATTTTGATGTATCCGGTTCATTCATAGGATCGGTCACGTAGATCTCCCTTGGACCACCAATGATCTCCAATCCGCCTTGAGATATGTATTTCTCCAGGGCGTAATAGACGTGGGCAGTCTGGTCATAAGGACCGAAATAATCGGCCATTACCACTTTCTGGGCAGGGATCTCTTCTACACGGATCCGTCCTTTTCCCCCATCGGCATACTCCACTTCTATACCCATATCAAATACAGAAAATTGGGTTACAGAATCCCATGACACATAAATGGCAAATGGATGACCCTGAGGAGCAAGTCTTTTCAATTTGATGAAATTCATCAGTTCTCCATACCCCTTGCCCATCACCTCACCATAGGTTTCAGGACCTGCAGAATCCCTGATTACCAGTACTATCTGATCCTCCAGATAGGTTTCTGTGATCGGTGGCCACCCATGACGCTCCTCCGCTATCTCTTTCAGCTTTGCCAGACCCTTTTCAAAATCTGGCCCCATCTTCTTATCCAAAAATAGCCCCATGTACCTGCCCAGGGGATTTAATCCCAAATCTCCCTGATCTGTCCAGATGATCAATACCGAATCATTTACTTCATCATAGGTAAAACTTCCTTTTGATTGATATTTACCATCGTCAAAAGAGAGATCGTAAGCGAATAAACTTCCCGGAACAGCTTTCGTGACAATGAGTTCACCATTGCCAAGGATCTCGCCATTCCATTTCCAGATGGTCCCCACCTCACAATCGTTCCCGGAAAGTTCAAATAAGGCAGTTGTATCGATATTTTTAGTCCATGGAGTCCAGATATCCCACTTTTTCAGGTTGCAGGTAAGGTCATATACCATCGCCTTATCAGCTCCGATGGTGATACTCCTCTCCACTTTATACTGACGAGGGAGCAAGTAGGCTATGATTACCAAAACAGCCACAATAATCAATAGCCACAATACAATTTTTCCGAATGTTCTCATGTTAAATAGATTATAGATTTGTCCAGTAAAAATACGCAAACAACTCCGAAAATCAATAAACACTTAGAAAATATTCAGAAAAATAGCACGAATCAACGAAATTCTTTTCTCCTGGCTCCTAATGAACGATACATTTCCATCAGGAATAACCTCTTGTTCATAAATAAATGTGTGCGGATCATACTTATTTGCGTAATAACGGATTCGCTTCTTCATGACCCTGTAATATTCGTTGTGCTGTTCCTTGGAATTTAAGTTATTCATGATTTAATAATTTAAGTTTGCTTTAGTAATTCTTAGACCTAAAACTAGATCAAATTGATTCCAGAAACAAACAATTTAAACTATAATTTTTTACTTAAAAGTATTACTTAAGATGCCCACAACTATTTTTAAGCACTTAATTAAGCTTAAATTTGCTTAAGCAATAATAATGTGATATATTTGCTTAATTATCCCTTTATGGATGTCTGCAAAAGATATTTCATTACGAATCTTATCTTTGATTCCGGAATTAATTCCAGGAATTGAACAGGTGATTTTGGTTCATTTTCAGCAAGATAAAGCAGAATTAGGTGGGTTTCTGTTAAGAAAAGAGGATCATATATACAAAACAGATCAAGTCAGGGTTGAAGCGGGATCCTCTTTTTTTATGGAACTTACCCGGACTACTCAACCCTACCGATGGTTTCCAAAAGATCAGGTTCCATTTGAAATTGTAACTAAAGATAAGATTCAATTAACTATTTTTAGTGAGCTGAAAAACAGTGTATTATTAATTAGTCAACCGATTGATAAAGCAAACTGGTCTGATCTCTTTTTCATCTATTTTAATGAGAACCTCAGTAACTTTTTACTGGATAAGGTCAGTGAACCATTTTCTGCACAACATAAAAATATGGTTGGTTATCTCCTCTCCCACTCTATACGGACATTATGTCAGATTATTGAATCTCAGGATCAGCTGACGGTTACCTTTGATGATCAGATTCGCCTTGTCGTAAAGGAACGTGATCAGTTACAGGAGAAATTGGAGCAAAATTCTGTAAAGGAGAGACAGGAAATTCTGAAACTGGCACAGCATTACCTTACACGGATTACGGAAGGGCTTGATCAAAGAGTCACATTGACTGATTCTGCCAAAATAAAGTTAAAGAATTTTCAGGGTGAGTTATATCAACTGGAGGATATTATCAAAGAGGCATTAGGGTTTGCTGGAGCTCTCTCTTCTTCTGCTGGGTCCTCACCGTTATTGGTAGCCGATTATCACATCCGTTTTCCTGAACCCGTTCAGCAGAAAATGCCGGAAGGGGTGATCGATGGTCTACCTCAACGCATGATCAAGACACACCTGTTGCTTGACAGGCTTGAACATGCTGCAGCCGGAATAAAGCAACGCAAGGATAACCTGACCAGTGCCAATGTTGGGAAAGAGTTCCCAACCCCTATTTCAGCACCTGCCATTACGGATGCCCTGCGCAAACACAAAAAGAGAATAATTCTGCTCTTTGACCAATATCCTGACAAATGGGATATTATCAGGCATGAATTCAGGCCTATCCAGAATCTAATGAACTCTGTTCAAGGTCAGGAGCAGTTGTCGGCTTGATAAATAGTTCTATTTTTGCATGGATGAAGATAGCTGTAACCGGAGCCAACGGGCATGTTGGCTCAAATCTATGCAAAGCACTCCTGGAGAAAGGTTATCAGGTCAAGGCTCTGACACACAGACATACAAAAGCTATTCAAGATCTTCCAGTAGAGTTTATCAAAGGTGATTTACTGGATAAAGAGTCCATCCGGTTTCTATTGCAGGACGCAGATTATTGCTTCCATCTCGCGGCATATATATCTATCAAAGGTGATCCCGACGGGATGGTATGGAGGAGTAATGCTGAGGGCACCAGGAACATGGTTGAGGTAGCCCGGGAGCAGCGGATCAAACGATTTATCCATTTCAGCAGCATCCATGCTTTTCAGCAACAACCGGTACAGGAACCGATTGATGAAGCCCGGCCACTGGTAAGTTCAAAAGGTTTTGCCTATGACAGGTCCAAAGCTGAAGGGGAACGTGCCGTACATCAAGCTGCCTCCAACGGACTGGATACGATCATCCTCAGCCCAACTGCCATCATCGGGCCTGCCGATCCTGAACCATCTCTGGCGGGCAAAGCGCTGTTGGGGCTCTACCACCGGCAGATTCCTGCTCTGGTACCAGGAGGATACAACTGGGTGGATGTCAGGGATGTCGTGAGCGGGGCGATCAATGCGATAACAATGGGACGGGCAGGGGAAAAATACCTGTTATCCGGCACATGGTATAGTTTGCTAGATCTTGCCCGTCTGGTTGAGAAGGTAACCCGTTCGAAAACCACTCAAACTGTCATGCCGATGTGGATGGCAAAACTTGGTTTACCTTTCATCGCCCTGTACAGTCATATTACAGGAGGAGAACCACTTTATACGAATGAGTCTCTGCAGATTATCACAGAGGGAAACAGGAATATCAGTAATGAAAAAGCCCGGCAGGAGTTGAATTTCTCAACACGGGAACTGGAGGAGACTATCAGGGATGTCTTTTCCTGGTTTCGTGAAAAGGGATTTATTCGTTAAAATTACCAATTCATGTATCAAGTTACCTTTTTTCTTCTGGTGTATATCTGGATCGCAGTCGCACTGGTGATTTTCCCTTTCGCTATGCGGATTACTGCCCCTTACGGACGTCACACCACGGGGCAATGGGGAGTGCTGATCAATAACCGGCTTGGGTGGATTATCATGGAGTCTCCAGCTTTGTTGGTTTTTACAGGTTGTTTTCTGTTTGGTTCAGCCAAACATACGTTTGTCTCCTGGATCTTTTTCGGATTATGGGTTTTACACTATATCAATCGTACAGTCATTTTCCCGTTCCGGTTACGGACTAAAGGAAAGAAGATGCCTCTGGCCATTCTCTTCATGGCATTGGGATTCAATTCTGTAAATGGATTTATCAATGGATATTACCTGGGTTCTCTTGCCTCCTACCCCATCTCGTGGGTCACTGACCCACGATTTATTATTGGTATCATCATGTTTCTGTGGGGGATGGCGATAAATTGGCAATCCGATAACATCCTGATCCATCTCCGGGAACCCGGTCAAACAGGTTATATCATTCCCACGCAGGGGTTATTTAAGTACATCTCATGCCCCAACCATTTCGGTGAGATCATCGAGTGGTTTGGATTTGCAGTGATGACCTGGTGTACTCCGGCACTCGCTTTTGCCATCTGGACGCTGGTGAATCTCCTTCCTCGAGCATTGGATCATCACCGGTGGTATAAATCCACATTTCCGGATTATCCTCCCAAACTAAAAGCCCTGTTCCCATTCATCCTCTAGCAGAAATCTGTGAAGGTCAACAGTAAAACCATGATGGGAATCCCGTCTGGCCGACAGAATTCCCATCCATCATCCCTGCGGCCGTGGCCGCCTGGTGTGACAAGTTACGGTTATTGTGGCTGACGGTTTCTCCGGGTAACCCCTTCCTTCCCGTCCCGCTCTCCGTTCCAGCCTCCCTTACAGGCGACTGCACCGGGAGCGCTCTGATTATGCGACCTGATACCCGAGCAAGTCTTGCGGATTCGCCGTAGTTCAGGTTTGGTTCAGGAGTGCTGTCCCCTTGCGGTTCCTGCTTTCACATCCCCAATTTCTCAGCGGGCCTTTTATCCCTCGCTTGCAAATCAAATATACAGTACGCATTCCCGAGAAGTCAATTTTTTTACTCGAAATGTATTCACATGAAATTAACATACGTTATTAACAAATTGTTAATAAGTATGTATTTGCAAGATATTGATTAAGAGAAGAGTAAATTTTGTATAAAGAAGACCTGTTGAAAAGTTGTTAATAACCTGTTTATTTCTCGATCGAGACAGTCAATCCTCTGTGGCTCATCTCATCATGCATCGGTTTAAGTTCCGGAAAAATTCCCTCTTTTACCGCACATTTACCCTTGTAATGGGCAGTCCAGGCACACTGTTCTGCCTGCATAGGATCGTGAAGGCAGACATCGACCAGTGTCTCGATGACAAAATCAAAAGAATTAACATTGTCGTTAAACAGGATCAGCTGGTTGGAATGCTGAATCTGATTATCCTGATGTTCAACAGGTTTAACCTTTTCTTTGACCATAAATTGATGCTAGTGATGCACAATGATACTAATTTTTTCATGATCAAATCGTATTTTTGACAAAATATTTCCAGGATGTCATTCGATAAATTCATGTCAGCTGTCTCTGAAGCATTGTCGCAGCCACTCCCTGGCCTGCATGCCCAGCTTCGAATGTCATCGATAAGGAGGGGACAGGAGTTATTTGGATCTGTTCCTTCTTCCAAAGCAAAACCCAGCGGTGTATTATTATTGTTGTATCCGGTAGGGGAAGATGTCTTTATGGTGTTTATTCAACGTCCTCACTATGGGGGTATTCACGCGGGTCAGATCAGTTTGCCCGGAGGCAAACAGGAACCGAATGATCCGAACCTGACTACCACTGCATTGCGTGAATCCCAGGAAGAGGTTGGCCTAGTACCAGAGACAGTCAGAATCTTGGGAAAACTATCGGATCTGTATATCCCGCCTAGCCGGTACCTGGTCTCCCCATTTGTTGGCTGTTGTGCAGTCAGGCCTGAGTTTGTCAGGGATCCTGCTGAAGTTGAGGAGATCATCGAAGTGAACATACGTGATTTGTTCAGTGAAGGGGCTTGCCAGGTAACCAGTCACAAAGTGGGACTCGGTATTTACATAAAAGCTCCTGCATTCGTGGTGAATGGTCACGTCATCTGGGGAGCTACTGCCATGATTCTGAGTGAATTTAAGGAGGTGATCAGGGAGTATTTATGAATTCATCAACCGGATTTCCCAGGAAATATCACAGGTTTTGCGCAACATGGCATTCACTCCGCAGTAATTATCGGAGGAAAGATCAATGGACCGTTTGATTTTCTCATACACCTCCTGATTGCCCTTAAAATTTTCTCCGGTAAACTGAAAGATGAGATGGATTTTGTGGTAATATTTTGGGTGTGTTTCAGTGACCTCCGCGTTAATCAGGATCCTGAAATCACTGAATGTAATCCGTTTCTTTGTGAGGATCGAGACGATATCCATCCCGGTACATCCGGCAAGGGAAGATAAAACCATCGGTTTTGGTCTCGGGCCGAAGCTGCTTCCACCATGTTTGGGATTGGCATCCATCTTCACAGGAATCCCATCAATGGAAGCTTCAAAGGTCATTTTCCCCATCCATCTGGTTTCAACGAATTCATTCATAGTTAAAACTTTACTCGATCGTCTTGGAATTTCTGGTTTCTCCAAAGCAGAAAGAGCCCGGGATTCTACCAGTCTCCCATTTGCTGATCTGAGTTCCCGTTGAGGAGGAGAATTGAAATGCGATGCCATTCTGTACATAATCGATGGCATCTGAAGCATAGATAGTTCCATTAACCGGATGAACAGCCATTCCGTAAAATAGATGGCTGCCCGAAGAAATAAAGGGTTGCGAAGGTAGTGCGGTTGCAGTAACGGGCATCTGAAAGATTCCGTTCTGCAGGTAGTAGATAGTATCGGCAGTGGGGTTGATAGTCAAACGGCTGGGAATATCTGTACTTGGAAATTGAAAAGCTTTCTCAACCTGTCGCAGATCCGGATTTACACGGATCAACAAAGGAGCTTCATATCCATCCCACCCTCCTGAGCATAACACCCATAATTTCAGTTTCTTGTCTATGACAATTCCTACAGGTTCAGTGGCGGTTGGAAGGCTGTCAATTATTTTATCCTCCTTCGTGTCAAGAATGAGCAGCTTGGCTTTCCGGCTTGAATTGGGCTCGTTAAACTTTCCAATGCAGGTAACAAACATATATTGATTATACTTTATCATCCCTTCTGTCCATTCCGGAGTATTGATTGTTTTGACGATGGTCAATGTAGTCAGGTCAACGACTGAGATATCCTTATAGAGGTTGGTAACATAAGCTTTGGTAGAATCAATGAATTCAATGTACCTGGGGGAGTTGAATCCCTCTATACTCTTGAGTGTTTTGAAATTGGCAAGATCCACCACCTCAACCCGGTTCGAATTGTTAACTACGATATACCCGCGATTATTTAACACCTTCATCGATTGGGCAACGTCTCCCAGAGGCCGGTTATTGGCCTGTTGGAAGATATTTTGATGGGCTGTTCCGGTTGCCTTATCCACATAAGTAACAGAGGCATTTCCCCAGTTGAAATTACCTTCATTGACAATGAAAAAGCCTTCAGAATACGTAGCTGAGTCATCTGGAGGAGGTTCTGGGTCGATGGGGGTAGGCCGGACGGGTTCTTTCGTACATGATGTGATGAAGACCATTATAGCCCAGAGCAAAAAGGTTGTAAACTGGAAAGTGAATCTGCTCACGTTTGTGTTATTACCCACAGATTTCGGTGTTACGAAATAACTTATTGGTCTGATTATTTGCTAAAACTGCCCCTGATCGTGATGGCAAAATTTCTGCCGGGCATGGGACGGTAAGCTATTGATTGATAATCAAGATCAAAAAGATTGTTTATTTCAAGTTGTAAAGATAACATAAAATCTTTCAATTGAATATTTTTTCCTAAAAAGATATTTGACAAATTATAGCCAGGCATATATTCCTTATTCTCTTTCCCAAGGTACCGGCGACTGATGAAATTGAATAAATAGGAAAAGTAATATCCATCTCGCTCAATTCTTACGGAGGCATTCAAGGTATGTTTTGGCGTGTATATCAGCTGTTTTCCTATGGATGACCCATATGGATTAACCTCATTCTGGTAGGTGGATTTGCAATAATTATACGTGATGTTCAGATCAAGGTTACTTTTCCAGAATACGATCGTGGAATTAATTCCGGTTTCGACACCCCTTGCTGTAACCTCACTGACATTCTCTGGTATCCAGATGGCGCTGCTTGTGCTTGAAGGGGACCAGACAATCATATCTTGCAGCAACGTGTAATATCCTGTCAACTCTGTTTCAAGGAATAGGATCTTTGAGTGGCTCAGCCAGTTCCAGGTAACACTCCCTTCTGCCCCGTAACTGATCTCCGGCAACAGGTCAGGGTTACCCCAGGTTTCCCAATAGAGATCATTTAAGGAGGGATAGCGGTAATTCTTCGAAAGGTTGGCAGAAAGGGAAAGATTGATCTTACGGAGGGGCTTGAATTCAACACCAATGGCCGGGATGAAGGGCATCAGCAATCCGTCAACAACCTCCGCCCTCGCCAGTACCGACAAAGTTACCGCAGGAGAGGCATGGTAAATGAGTTCTGCAAAACCACCCAGAATATTTCGCTGTTCTTGGTTGAGGTAGGCATCCGAGTTGACCCAGTCGTGCTTAAGGTCTAGCCCGGGACGGATAGTCAGTTTCTTGAACCCAGTATAGTGTACCCGGATCCGGTTTGTGAATGAATAGTATTGGTGTTCTGCGTTTAGGCTATCATTGATATAGTGGAGGTAATCGTTGATCAAGGCCGAGGAAATAATAACATAGAAATCCCGGTGAATATATTTGTATTCGACCAAACTTCGAAGTGATTTATCTATTTGATTTTCAATATGATCTGGTTTGATATTGGTGTTTAACGGCGGGATCTCACGTTTGGAATAATTGTACCAGATACGGGCAGAGATGAGGTGGTGGTTTTTGATTTTAGCGAAGATATCCTCAGAGAAACCATATTGAGTGTAAGCACCATTGATCAAATTTTCGGTTTGTCTGGTATAATCATTGAAAAACGGGAAATCATTTTTCCCTGTTCCGTAATTGAACCGGGTGTGAGACTGAAGATTCCCTGTGCCTACCTCTGCCTTTACGGTGGTAGTATAATTATGAAAGCTGGCGATGGTTTGCGACAGGGTTACATGGAGTCGATTGTTCCAGTCAGGATTCGTTTTAAGATTAATGATCCCTCCAAATGCTCCACTGGTCCTGCTCAGGCCGGAAGCACCATACAGGATCTCGACACCCTGGAACTGAGCAACTGGCAGTTGCGAGAGATCAATCTGGCCCAACATCGGTGAATTAATGGTGATCCCGTTCCACTCGACGATCGTGTGATGAGCAGTTGTACCACGGAATGAAGGGATCGCCAGGTTATTATTTCCATATGATTTGATGAAGATAGTAGAATATTGGGCCAGGATTGTTCCAAGGTTAGCATCGATCCGTGGGTTCAGGATGGTTGAATCGAGCCTGACCCGTTTAAATCCCATGTTATTGACCGGGAAACTGGCCTTCACCTCTACCTCTTTCAGTTTTAGAGTATCTGAAATGTGTTGTCCGGATGCCGCTACACTCACAAGCCCTACAAGCCATATAAGAAGAGGTTCTCTGAAATGCTTTCCGATTCCCGTCAACGCACTTTCGGTTTCTGCTAATTATTGTTTGATGAACTTCCGGATTACTTTCATTCCATCCTGAAGGGTAAATATGGCGATATAAAGACCTGGAGGATAGTCTGATATATCCAGTTCAGAACCGTTAACTACAGGCTCTTCTGAAAGGTGTGGCTTCCCGACCGGGTCGTATAATGAAAGTCGTACGGAAGAATGTATCGAGTGTTCAATTCGTAATATATGTTGAACCGGGTTCGGAAAAACCCGGATGGAAACCGTCCGAATGGGAGAAGGAATGGCCTGAGACTCGATGTGGATGATCCCGACAGCGTCGAGGTCCAGACCACTGGTATTGAAGGGTGTTGGCCAGGGATCATTGATGATGTGTCCCTGGGAGTCGAATGACTGGTAACCAGGCAGGATACAGCCACCCACATCAATGATACGGATGTGGGTAACGGCAGAAAGATCGACAGCGACACTGTCTTTCAAGTCAGCGAGATCGAACGGGGTGCCGTAAAAAACCCGGTATTTCCCGGCCAGATTATGGATGTGCGTTGCGTCGATAGTCCCGAATGTAAGCACCTGTGGTGTTTCAGGAGTGAGGGATACCGAAGGGAATCTGATAAAATCAACGCCATTCGAGCTCACTTCTACATAACCCAGTTCCAGAAAATCATCGCTAAAGGAGTTTTCAAACACGGCAAAATCCGGACCTGTACTGTCAAACATCGGGGCCGGGAGGGTAAGTGTTGCCACTCCCCTATCGCCCAGGCTGAAAACAAAATTATCAGGAATCCCGGTGGCATCTTCCGGGAACCCATAGGAGGCTTTGTTGGAGCCCATGAAAACCATCGTTGTATCGACGAAATTAATATAGCCAATCTCAACGGTACAACCACTGGCCCAGGCACGGAAAGCTGTACTGTCCTGATACATGGCGGTGGAACCAGGTTGACCAGCCGGTGGAGGATATTGTGCGTTGATTAATTTCGTTGATACTAGTAAAGCGATCAACAGGAATATCGATTTGACCATGGGTTAAAATCAATAAAAAACGATTCTCCATACGGTTAGAGAAGGTCGCCAGTAGGGAGAATTATTTTTTTATAAACTTGGTTGACAAGGTTTTGGAATCTGTTTTCACCGTTACAAAATAAAGTCCTGATGGATAGGCTGAACAGTCGATCCAGATTCCAGATACGTTTCTTGCATTATTCTGGTATATGGTGTGCCCAAGGAGATTCCGGATGAGAATCTCGGTAACAGGAGCTTCACCAGTATACTTAATTCTAAGCTGGTTCTCAACCGGGTTTGGGTAGAGGACGATAGATGATTTCTCAGTCAATGACTCATCAATGCCAACTGGAACACGGTAATCAAGAGCTAGTGCATCAGCATTTATTCCTGTCTGGAAGGAGGTTACAGAATCACCTGTTGTGGTTCCAACGACATCCAAACCCAGGTTGGAGCGATTACCGATATTCATATAGAGGTATGAATTCACATAATCTGTTGTAAAAGAAGTGTATACAATATGGCTTGTATAACCGGGATCAGGAAAGATCAGAGAATCTGCAACCACATGGGTATCCATGTTGAAAGAGCCGATTCCATTTTCCAGGGTGATGTAGAGCAAATTACCAACAATTCCACTGTTCTTCACTCCGGAAGCTCCATTGCCAACCAAAAGATCAATGATGAAATTGATATAGGTCATGGAATAGAAGTTATACGCAGTTATGCTTCCAACATGCAAGCCTCCGTATGGAGACTCGTTGATGCAGAAAATATTACCGTCATAATTATAGATATCATTTATACCAACGGCAATTGTACCAAAATTGATCTCCCGGGAAAGCGTCCAGTTGTTAAAGTCGATGACGGCCAGTTTCCCTTCAGTACTAAGAAAACCCCCGTTTACAGCGACATAAACAGAGTCCTCGGTATGCGCAACTCCTTTACAATCACCAGAGATGTTGTCAATTCGCGCAATCAGGGAGAGATTTGAGGCATCGAGTACCTCCACAAAAAACCTGACAATCGGATATTGTTTGGTCACGATCAATCGGTCATTGAATAAATAAAGTCTGCTCAGCCCCGAATCAGCAACCGCGGCCAGGCGCTGCAATGTGTTAGCGTCATACATGACGATGCTATCCTGTGCTGCGACATATATTTTATAATCTGCGATAACTACATCTTGAACCGATTGTGTTTTAATTTCATCGAAAATGGAGGTGGTACCAGTGGCAGGGTCATAGGTTTGCATGGTGACATAATCGGCAAAGGGAGGTATAAATTCAAACATATTTCCGTTTCCAATAATCACCTGCTCAACCCATTCATTTTTCTGAGTAAAACCGGTCCAAGGCAGCATACATGCAAAGGAAACGAATGTCAAGGCTAAGGTAATTTTTTTCATATATACATTATTTTAAGGTTGAGACACGGCAAAGATAACTATTTTCGAATTTTAATTTGGGTTTTTATTGTAAATTTACATTCAATAAAAGGACTGCTATGCTTCATCGGTTCAATGCATTAATTTCACTTCTTCTATTTTCTGTCTCCCTCCTTTGTTATGCCTCCTGTTCAAGCACAAGAAAATACAACTGCAAGGCAGACCGGACATATAAACATCGTTCACTCAAGAAAAACCGTAGTAATTATGGGTACAAATACGGGTACAAGCTAAACCCTGCTCGCAAGCAGTACGTCATTAAGAACCGCGAAAAATAGACACTCGTTAGCCGCATGCGTTGCCTGAACCTATTACTTTTCTTCAAAAAAAGGGAGTATAGATTTTGCGGGAATTATTTTGCAATGCCATTCTTGTATCTGGTAACCCTGACTGCTTTCCCGGTCTCATCGTATTCGGTCCATGATCCCTCCTTGATCCCATTCACATATTGACCTTTCAGCTTTGGTTTGCCGTTTCTATAGAACTCTTTATATTCCCCTTCCTGCTTATTATTAGAATACCTGGTTATGGAAGCTGTAGAGTCATTCTCATAGAATGTACGCTGGGTTCCTTCAAAGGAGCCTTTGTGATAATTATAGACGGCGATAAGTCTCCCTTCCCGGCTAAACCATCTGGATGGCCCATGCTTCTGGTCCTGACTGTAGAGCGCCTCTTCCTGGATCATTCCATTGTCATAGAAGGTCCGGTATAGGCCTTTCAGCATCCCATTATCATACTCCTGCTGCTTTAGGAGTTTGACGCTGAACGGACTGTATATAAATACCAGTCCATGCAGCTGGTTATTTTTATAATGTTCCACATTGTTGATCTTTCCTTTGCGGTCAAACTGCAGGGTAATCCCATTGCGTTGCCCGTTTTCATATGTTTCCACACGAAAGAGCAACTCGTCCGAAAGATAGGTCTCCCAGGTTCCGTCTTTTAGCCCGTTCACGTAGTTCCCGCGGGTGGTCAACTCTCCGTTCCGTTCCTGCCAGTAGCCGGCCTTTAGTCCTCTTTCGTTCACCTGGTTAAGCGGTTGCCTTTCGGTTACAGGCTCCTCTGCCTGGGTCCATCCCATTGCAGGGAGGAGAAGCAGAAGTATGGCCAGTACATTCAGAATCTTCTTCATGATAACATGATTTGGAAGCACAAAAGTAAAAAATAATGGATAATTATTGGTCGGTTTCACCTATTAAATCGAAATGGCTTGCTTCTGTGATGCCGATCCTGTAAAAATCTCCCACCTGAATTCCGGATGTCGAGGTCCCGCTGTTCGCGGGATAGACTCCGCGGAGTTCCCGGGAGCTCGGGGCCGGTTTCCGGATCAATACCTCCTGGTCAACCTCCGGCGAATCGGCTTCTGAGCGGCCGACAAAGAACTCCTCCTCTTCACGATCGACCAGCACCCTGATTTTATTCCCAATCTGTTGTCTGTTTTTCTCCAGAGAGATCTGCTCCTGAATCTGCATCAGATGCTTCTGGCGCTGGTTTTTGATTTTCCCTGGAACGGTGTCCTGAAGACTGAAAGCAGGCGTTCCTTCCTCATGAGAATAGGTAAATACGCCCAGTCGGTCGAACCTGGAACTTTCCACAAACCTGCACAACTCATCAAAATCGTGCTCTGTTTCTCCCGGATAACCGGTAATGAAGGTGGTACGGATCGTAACATCCGGAATGACATTCCGTATCGTCTCCAATAATTCACGTGTTTTGCCGGCAGTCAATCCCCGCTTCATAGAACGTAAAATCCGATTGTTGATATGCTGAAGAGGAATATCAACATAATTGCAAATGTTTGGATGATCGCGGATTATATGAAGCATCTCCACTGGAAAGGCATGGGGATAGGTATAATGAATGCGAATCCATTCAATGCCATGGATGGCCGCCAGGCCCCGGAGGAGATCTGTCAGTTTCCGTTTTCCGTAAAGATCGATCCCGTAAAAGGTGGTATCCTGAGATATAACGAGCAACTCCTTCACCCCTTTTCCTGCCAGGTACGCTGCTTCAGCCAACACCTCTTCCAGGGGTTTCGACCGGTGAGCTCCCCGTATCATCGGAATGGCACAGAAGGAACAGGTCCGGTCACATCCTTCTGCAATTTTCAAGTATGCATAATGGGAAGGTGTTGTGATTATCCTCTCACCCAGAAGGTTATAGCGAAATTCGCCTCCAATTTCACGCAGAATCTCCGGCAATTCATTGACACCGAAAATACCATCGGCTTCCGGAATCTCCATGGTCAATTCCTGCCGGTAACGTTCTGTGAGGCATCCCATCAAGAATAACCGGTTGATTTTACCCGTTTTCTTTGCTTCAGCAAAGTACAAAATGGCTTCGACAGATTCCTGTTTGGCATCGCCGATAAACCCACAGGTATTCATGATAATTGTATCGATACCCTGGAAGGTTTCCGGTTCAAAAACAATCTGGAACTTACTGAATTCCAGTTGTTTCATTAACACCTCACTGTCGACAAGATTTTTGGCACATCCTAAGGAAATCAGACCAATGCCCTTATTTTTCAATGGAGGTATCACGGCTGATCCGTAAATAGGCTGTCCACAAACTCCACGCGGTTGAATATCTGAAGGTCTTCCATCCCCTCCCCGATCCCAATGTACTTTACCGGTACCTTGAATTGGTCGGAGATGCCAAGAACCACTCCCCCTTTTGCGGTTCCGTCGAGTTTGGTCAGAGCCAATGCATTGACCTCTGAAGCTGCCGTAAACTGCTTTGCTTGCTCAAACGCGTTCTGGCCTGTTGATGCGTCAAGGATGAGCAGTACTTCGTGGGGGCCATCGGGAACCAGCTTCTGGATCACTTTACGGATCTTGGATAGTTCGTTCATCAGGTTGATCTTATTATGAAGCCGGCCTGCTGTATCGATAATTACCACATCTGTCTTATTAGCAATGGCCTGATTTACAGTGTCATAGGCCACAGATGCGGGATCTGTTCCCATACTGTGCGTTACAATTGGCACACCAACCCGTTCTGCCCAGATGGAGAGCTGATCGACAGCAGCAGCACGAAACGTGTCAGCAGCGCCAAACAATACCGATTTTCCGCTCTTCTTAAACTGGTAACCCAATTTGCCAATGGTGGTCGTTTTACCTACACCGTTGACACCTACCACCATGATGACATAGGGGTTTTTTCCTTCGGGCAGGACGAAGCCGGTGAAATCCTTTGTACTGTTCTCCTGTAGCATCGCTGCGATCTCCTCTTTCAGGAGTTGATTCAGTTCACCGGTCCCCAAAAATTTATCCCGGGCTGCACGCTGCTGGATACGCTCGATGATTCGCAACGTAGTCTTCACCCCCACGTCGGAGGTTACCAAAACCTCCTCCAGGTTATCCAGCACCTCATCATCAACCCTGGATTTTCCAACGACGGCCTTGGAGATTTTTGAAAAGAGAGAGTTTTTTGTCTTTTCAAGTCCCTTGTCAAGGTGCTCCTTCTTTTCGCCGGAGAAGATCTTAAAGAATCCCATTGTTGTATTAGCTAGAAGTTACAATACATATAAAAAAAGCTTTTTTCATCCGGAAAAAAGCTTTTTTCAACATGTGAAAAATGTGTTAATTCTCTTTTGCTGCAATGAATTCTTTGATTTTGTCGTTGGGAACCATTGCCTCTTTAAATGTATAGGCTCCAGTTTTTGGAGATTTTACCATTTTAATCACCTTGGTAATATCTTTGGAGGAGGCTCCTTTAAATGTTGCAACTACTTTCTTTGCCATGACTTTACGCTGTTATTTAATTTCTTTATGGAGCGTCATTTTTTTCAGGTACGGGTTGTATTTCTTGATCTCCATCCGTTCAGGAGTGTTCTTCTTATTTTTAGTTGTGATGTACCTCGACATCCCGGGAACCCCACTATTCTTTTGTTCGGTACACTCCAGAATAACCTGAATCCGTTGATCTTTACTCTTTTTCGCCATTGCTGTCCCTCCTGTTTTTTAGCCGTGCAAAATTAAATATTTTACGGTTAATATCAAAACAATCCTGAAAAATCTTTACTTTAGGAGTCCATCTTAGAAACGCGTAAACCGCACTTTACCGGAGATTGACAGGGATGAAGTGGAATTCATATTTGCTTGGATATCAGGCCTTTCTTCAATTAGAGAAGTCATTGGCAGGAAATACGGTTAAAGCTTACCTGCAAGATGTGAAAACGCTCATTCAGTTCCTGGAGCATACCGGAGAAGATCTGCAGCCTGCCCAGGTGGAGATGCACCATTTGCAGTCGTTATTGAAATGGGTTACAGAGCAGGGGATGACACCGCGTACGCAGTCGAGGTTGATATCCGGATTAAAGTCCTTCTTCAAATACCTTATGCTGGAGAATATACTGAAGAAGGATCCCACAGAATTGCTCGATGCCCCCAGGATCGGCAGAAAATTGCCAGTGATACTAACCAGTGCAGAGATTGATGCCATGATCGGGGTGATCGATCTCAGCAAACCGGAAGGGGAACGAAATAAAGCGATCCTGGAGACCCTTTACGGATGCGGACTGCGGGTAACCGAACTCATCGATCTAAAGATCTCTTCACTGTACTTTCGTGAAGAATTTATCCGCATTATCGGCAAAGGGAACAAAGAACGCCTGGTGCCTATCGGAAAGTCCGCACAAAAACAGATCAGCATATACCAGCATTCAGTACGATCCCTTCAGCCTGTTAAACGGGGGTATGAAGATATCCTTTTCCTGAACAGGCGTGGTTCTAAACTCACCCGGATCATGATCTTCACGATCGTGAAAGAGCTAGCAGAGAAGGCCGGGATCAATAAGAGTATCAGTCCACATACCTTCCGTCACTCTTTCGCCACCCACCTGGTGGAGGGAGGAGCTGACTTACGTGCTGTTCAGGAGATGCTGGGACATGCGTCGATCACCACCACCGAAATCTATACCCACCTGGATCGCGAATACCTCAGGAGCACCATCTTACAGTATCACCCGAGAAAATAATCGTAAATCACGTAAAGGGTGAATCCGGCTCACTGGCCATGTGATTGTATACCATTTTATCCATGAACTTCGGAAAGAATTTGGTCAGCAAAACGGTCATTTTACCTTGGGTGGTCAGGGTAAGTCTGTGTTTCCGTTTCTCAATGGCGTTGCAAATATGCCTGGCCACCTCTTCCGCCGGCATCAGTTTCTCTTCGTTGAGAGGTGATTCTCCCTGGGCGCTTCCATCCTTTGCCAGGGCGGTATTTCTGATATTGGAGTTCGTAAAGCCGGGACAGGCAATCAGGACATGAAGGCCCCTTTTCATATTCTCGATTCGAACCGCCTCCAGGAATCCCTGAAGAGCAAATTTGGAGGCCGAGTAGCCCGTTCGGCCGGGAAGTCCTTTGTAACCGGCAACGGATGATACTCCAGTTAGGGATCCGTGGGTTTTCAACAATTCAGGCAAAGCATATTTGGTACAGTATACGGCCCCCCAGAAATTCACATCCATTACCCTCCTCAGGACATCCAGCTCCACCTCCTCAAACAACGCCCGCATGGATATCCCAGCATTGTTGATCAACACATCAATCCGGCCATATTTAGCCAATGTATTATCAATCAAATTTTTACAATCGTATTCCTGCGTAATATCCGCTTCGGTTACAACCACCTCTGCCCTACCCTTCACAAGCACTTCCCTAGTTAAGTGTAACTGTTCAAAATTCTTGTCGGCCAGAGATAGTTTTGCGTCCCGTTGTGCACATTCTATTGCCAGGGCTTTTCCGATTCCGGAAGCAGCACCTGTGATGATTACAACTTTATCTTTCATAGAGTTTATGTGGTGATATGTTGATGTGGTGAATTGGCGAAATTAAGAAAAGATTGCGCGTCATTTTGTATTTTCGTGGGATAATATTGTAGTATGACCGACCGGGATTTATTTTACAGGTACCTGGGATTGCCCTCCTTTTCTCCGATGGGATTGGATATCGTCCATGCAGAAGGGATCTGGCTGACCTCCAGGGAGGGGAAACGATATATGGATCTTGTTTCCGGGATCTCGGTATGCAATACGGGACACAGGCATCCGAAGGTGCTCGAAGCCATTCGGGACCAGCTGGATCACTACCTCCACCTCAATGTCTATGGCGAGTTTGTCCAATCCCCGCAGGTACGTCTGGCCAGGCAGCTGACGGAACTTCTCCCCGCTTCCCTGGATTCGGTCTATTTTGTCAATTCGGGCAGTGAAGCCATTGAAGGGGCTATAAAACTTGCCAAGCGATATACAGGTCGCGGGGAGGTGATTGCTTTTCATAACGCTTACCATGGCTCCACCCTGGGAGCCCTGACCATTCTTGGAAACGAGACCATGAAAAACGCTTTCCGTCCCCTGATACCGGATACCCGGTTTTTGAAGTTCAATAACCCTAGTGATCTGGAGCAGATAACCAACAAAAGTGCCTGTGTAGTGGCAGAAACAATTCAGGCTGAAGCAGGGCTGATACTTCCGGACGAGCGTTTTCTTTATCAATTGCGAAAACGGTGCAATGAAACCGGAACCCTCCTGGTGATTGATGATGTTCAGATGGGAATTGGCCGTACCGGGACCTTTTTCTCTTTCGAACACTACGATCTTGTGCCTGATATCCTGGTTCTGGCCAAAGCCTTGGGAGCGGGAATGCCATTAGGGGCATTCATTGCCCCGAAAACGATCATGGATACCCTTTCGTTCGGTCCGGAATTGGGACATATAACCACTTTTGGGGGCCATCCGGTGAGCTGTGCTGCCGCGTTAGCGGGAATCGAGGTATTGCTTTCCGGGGACCTGCTGGCAAAGGTAGAGGCGAAAGGCTTGCTATTCGAAGAAAGGCTAAAAGGTCATACGTTCATGCGGTCATTCAGGCGAAAGGGAATGGCTATGGGGTTGGACCTGTCAGATCCGGGAAAACGAAAACCTTTCACGGAGGTGGCACTGGAGAACGGCATCATCATAGACTGGTACCTGTTTCAACCAGCCACCTTCAGAATCGCTCCACCGCTGACAATCAGCGCTGATGAGATAGACGAGGCTTGTGAGCGACTGATTGATGCTTTGGATCGAATATAGGATGTAGGATATAGGATATAAGATGTGGGAATATCTGTCTTACATCTAACTTTGTTTTGACCGTTTACCTGCTACCGGATGAACCTGTGTTCCCTCCTGCCACAGAGGCGGAAGAGGAGGGACTACTGGCTATCGGTGGCGACTTTTCGGTGGACCGCTTGCTGAACGCCTATGCCTCAGGGATCTTCCCCTGGTTTATCCATAAGGGAGAGCCCTATTGGTTTTCTCCCGATCCCCGCCTGGTTCTGTTCCCAGTAAAACTGAAAATCTCGACATCCCTGAAGCGGATCATCCGGTCGGGCAGGTTTGAATTAACCATGGATCATGATTTTGAAGGTGTTATCCGTAATTGCGCAAGGATCATACGCTCCCACGAACCTGATACCTGGATCAGTGAAGAGTTCATCGAAGGATACACAAATCTCCATAAAAAGGGATTTGCACACTCTGTGGAGTGCTATTTTAAAGGCTCCCTTGTTGGCGGGCTCTACGGAATATCTCTTGGGAAGGCATTTTTCGGAGAGAGTATGTTCCATACAGAACCAAATGCTTCAAAAGTGGCGCTCTTCCACCTGGTTCAACAACTTCGAACCTGGAACTTCCATTTCATTGATTGCCAGGCAGAAACAGAACACTTCATCAGACTGGGAGCGGAACTTGTCCCGCGGTCAGTATACCTGGAAAGACTTAAGCAAGCGATCAAGTTTCCAACGAGAAGAGGATCCTGGGAAGAAAGTGATGGCTGATACAGGATCCAGTTACAATCCTAATTTTTTCCGGATATCTTTCGGAATAGCATCCTTGTGAACCATGATATCCATGGTCTTCAGGGCCACGAACGGTCTGGAGGCGTAAAAGTAACCATCGTATTTGTGGTCGTTGTTCCCCCATGAATTTTTAACGATATAGTAAACACTACCATCCTGGTCTTTGGCCATCCCTATGATATGCATGCCATGGTCGTCGGTCGATTGATAGTTATCAAACTCCTCCTGGCGCATCTCCTGGGTGATCTCTTTTTCCGGAACCGGGCTCTTGAATTTGTAAAGCAGCTCCTCCTTCTCCTTATCGGTCATCTTCTCCCATTTGGCTTGCTCCAGTCCGGCAAGTTCCGGGGCATCTTTATCGGGGATAATGGCCACACCATTTTTCCAGGAGAATCCTTTTTCACTAACATCGGAACCCCACACCACCGTGTAACCCTTTTCCAGGGAGTTGTCGAGGATCTGCATCATCTCGTCCAGGGGTACATTGTAAATCTCATCCATCAGCCAGTTATCAGGCACTTCCAGAATAAATTTCCCATAAAACGGGTGGTGGATGAAAGAGCCTATCTCAACATAGTCATCGGGATTGAGTCCAAGCACATCTGCGAAAGATTCCGGAGTATATTCCACCCCATCGTAACAAAAGGTTTTTGGAATCTCTCCCAAATAGGCATCCAGGATTCCAGTATACCCCTTATACCAGACCGGACTCAGCTTTTTGTTCGGATTCTTCAGCACGGCATCGGTATACCCTTTCAACACAGCATCCATCTCCCCATGAACGGGTTTATCTTCTCCGATCACAAGACCGGTATAGACTTCGTCAGGAACGATCCCATACTTCTTGAGCACATAGGTCACATCATGGGCGGCTCCGCCTCCCCCAAAGTTGTGTTCGCCGTGAAAGCGCACGTAAAGCGGGGCCTTATCCGCATAAGTATGGTAGACAACAAACATCTCGGAGAGGTCGAATGTGTCTTTTCCCATCCGGAGTAATTCAGACTCCAGAAAGGATAAGGCAGAATAACTCCAGCAGGTGCCTGAACGGTATTGGTTTTTCACCGGGGTAGCGGGGAGGTTGATCACCTCCGTAAATACATAGCCCGAATCTGCTTTCTCTTCTTTTACCGTGTCCTGGGCAGTTACCTGGAAGTTGAATCCCAGGAATGCCAATGTCAAAAGTGTAATTGCGAACTTCTTCATAATTATGTTGTTATTAACTGGTTGACGTTATTCATCTTGTGCCTTTGTGCCTGATTGGCATCCAAAAGTAAAAATTAATCCCGATCAAACGGATGATTTTTACCGAAATCTGGACGGTAATGGTTAAAACTCCCCAAACCCTGGATGAATCCCCGGTCCATACCGAACTCTTCCATGAATTTCACCACCCTGGTGTACTCCGTTCGTGCAAGTGACCTGGAAAGTTGTGGATCGGAGCAGGCCTGATAAGCCGGATAATACTGCGACATCAATGCGACATGCAGGTGTGGAGAGAGTTCCGTTGCCAGGAACCGCAGAACTTCAATACTGTTCTCCACATATCCCGGAAGAACCAGGTGGCGCACCAGGATCCCCGATTCGGCATACCCGGCATCATTGATCCGAAGGGTAGTCCCTTTCTGCCTGAGCATCTCTTTCAGGGCAGCTCCTGCTACCACCGGATAATCAGCCACATCGGAAAGCCTCCCGGCCAGAACGGAGTCCATGTATTTGAAATCAGGGAGGTAGACATCGATGATCCCTTCCAGCTCCCGGAGGGTTTCAACGGTGTCGTACCCATTGGTGTTGTATACCCAGGTTGGCTGATACCCAAGGTTTTCCAGGACACGAATGATCACTTTCATCTGAGGGATCACATGAGAAGGAGACACAAAACCTACGATGTTAATCCCGGTACCGAGGATCCACGTAATCTGGCGGATCACCTCCTCCAGGGGTATCTCGTCTGAACGGTGATCCAACTGGTTGTTGCTGATCTGATGATTCTGGCAATAGATGCATTGCAGGTTGCAATGAGTGAAGAAGATGTTGCAGATGCCTCTGGATCCGCTGATGACGGGTTCTTCTCCCTGGTGGATGCAGATGGAGGAGATGCTGAACCCGGTTCCGGTCTTACAATAACCTCGTATTTCTGTGGTGCGGTCGGCATGACAATCTCGCGGACAAAGCGCACAATCGTGGAGGAGTTCAAGTTCGTTTAGAAGTGAAGAAAAGTCCATGCTGATTCACCGGTTTTTCATTACTTTCGTGTCCTGGAAAAACCAAGACTCTTACTGCCAAAGCTCGAAGAGGCTAAGGACGCGAAGATAAGGATTTTAAGGATATGGATTTAAGCCGATACACGCACATCCTCTGGGATTGGAACGGGACACTGCTGGATGATGCCTGGCTCTGTGTGGAGGTGATGAATAGTTTGCTCCTTCCGCGTAACCTCCCTCCCATTACACTGGATATCTACCGCTCCATTTTTGACTTTCCGGTAAAGGATTACTATGTGAAGCTGGGTTTTGATTTTGACCGGGAACCCTTCGAGAAAGTGGGCATGGAATTCATGGTGCTTTACAACCAAAGACAGCCTGAGTGTCGCCTGCACCCGGAGGTCAAGCACGTGCTCCCCTATTGTCAGTTGAAAGGATACAGGCAAAGTATCTTATCTGCCCGAGAACAGCGGGAATTAGTGGCAGAAACGGAAAACCTTGAGGTCAGACCCTTTTTTGACGAGGTCCGGGGTTCGGATGATCATTATGCCCATGGGAAGACAGACGTGGGAATCCGGCTCCTCCGGGATCTCGGAATCCCGAAACAGGAAATGATCTTTGTGGGCGATACCCTGCATGATGCAGAAGTTGCGGGTGAGATTGTGATTGATTGCATCCTGATCCCCAACGGACACCATTCGGAAGAGCGGATCCACTCAGCCGGAGTTCCGGTATTTTCGTCGTTGAATGAATTTGTAAGCAAATTATGATCTGCAACAGGAAATACACCAGCCTTTTATTCGCATTATTGGTATTGTTTTCACTGCCGGGTTTATCACAGGGAGTGAAAGGCAAGAATGCGAGGAGACACTCCTTCTCAATTACGAAAGACGAAGGACGAGGGACGAAGGAGGAAGGAGGAAGGGTTGGAGACTTGATTCTGATGGTTGGGCGGGAACCATTGAGTCCGGTGGATACTGAGCTTGTGGCTGCGATGGAATTTGTTGGAAATCTGGAAGGGTATCCTGTATCATACATGACATTTCAGGAATTAAAAAAACACCCCAGGCAATTGAAGAATACCGCAGTTGTCTGGTTTCACAGGCCAGACACCTCCAAGTTCTCAACGGAGGAGTCTGATCGCAAAGTGATTAAACTGTTACGGGAGTACCTGGAACAGGGCGGGAACATCCTGTTGACACTGGATGCTTTCCGGTATATAAACCAGCTCGGGGTGGAGAGCGTCATACCGGCTGTCCGATCCAAATCATCAGTGGATGAAGGGTATGGACGAAAACTGGGATTCCATGCTTTCAGGGAACATCCTCTATTTGCAGGTCTGAACGGAGGTTCATACATCTACAAACCTACTCAGGATCTTACGGTCAGGGTCAACGGCTTCTTCGGGGACACCATCCCGGAAACGGGGAAGGTGGTGGCCATTGACTGGGATTACATCTTCTTTCGAGAAAACTCGAAACTTGTGGTGGAATATCAGGTTGGACAGGGTAAAGTGGTTGCAGTCGGAGCGTATACTCACTATACAGCTTTAAATGATAATCGACTTCATCTCGAAGCCTTTACAACCAATGTCCTGGATTATCTGACAGACAAGTTGGACACGCAGCATTTATTCCATTGGGATTTTTCCCCGCCCACCGTCACTCGCTGCCCACCAAAGGAGCAAAACAGGGATATCCTGCTTGCTGCAATACCAAAGGCTACCCATTGGGAACTCACTTCCGATCCCCTCGCCTTTCCACTTCATCCGGCAACAAACAGCTATTGTGAAGCGGCTGGTGAACGGATGTTGATAATGGGGCAGGAAAAAGGGGGTATCGAAGAGATCTGGTCTCATCCCTTCATGGCTTTACGGGACTTTGAATCAGGTATCCGGTTTCATGGTCATAGCGATCCCGGGTACTCGGGAGAAGCTACGGCATCTGAAAGCATTACCTGGTTAAACGATCTGACACCGGAAATTGAGATCCGGCCCGATGGCTTCATCCGTCATTATCAGATCGATACCAACGAGTTAGATGAATTGGTTACAACAGATCCTTCTCTCCCCTGTGGTGTTGTTCATTATACGTGGGATGGACCGGAGAAAGTAGAGCTATTAATTCGTTTTCGAACGAATCTACGGCTGATGTGGCCCTATCCTGCCAACTCAATCAGTTCCATCTGTTATGGTTGGGATGCTGACTACCAGGCATTTATTTTCACAGACAAATCGGGTGATCTGGCCGTAGTGGTTGGTGGGAACAAAGTTCCTGACCACCATTATGAAAAACAAGGGGATGGATTTCTTGTGGATGCCGGAGCAAGTTATTCTCTGGATTCTGGCGAAACCCTCGATATCGTTATTGTTGCCGGAAATGATGGTTCCGGGGAGATGCTGAACCAGTTCGACCAGGCTATTCGTGATCCTCAAAAGATCTTTCTCCGGGCACGACAGTATGTAGAGGATCTTCTAAGGGAGAGACTTATGGTTACTACCCCTGACACCAATTTCAATGCAGGTTACCGTTGGGCATTGATAGGAACCGACCGCTTTTTTGTCACCACTCCAGGGATGGGCTCAGCACTGGTAGCCGGATATGGAACGACCCGCAGGGGTTGGGATGGGGCTCAGGAGGTGAGCGGCCGGCCCGGGTATGCCTGGTATTTCGGCCGCGATGGCCAGTGGAGCGGGTTAGCCCTGCTGGACTATGGAGATTTCGAAAAGGTGAAACAGAACCTGGAATTCTTTCTGAAGTACCAGGACCTGAATGGCAAGATCTTTCATGAAGCCACCACTTCCGGAGTCATCCATTACGATGCCTCAGATGCCACACCCCTTTTCCTCGTCCTCGCCGGCAACTATTTCAGCCACTCCGGAGATACAGCTTTTCTGAAAACAAACTGGAAAGGGATAAAAGATGCCATAAACTTCTGTTTTTCAACCGATACCGACAGCGATCATCTGATCGAAAATACCAACGTGGGCCATGGTTGGGTGGAGGGTGGGAAACTCTACGGCTCACACTCCTCATTTTACCTGACGGGTTGCTGGGTCGCTGCGTTGGAAGCAGCCGCTACCATGGCTGATGGAGTAAATGATCCTGATGCCAATCTATACAGACATGAAGTAAAGGTGGTTAAAGGACTGATCGATCCAAAATTCTGGAACCCTACAGAACGATTTTACGCCTATGGTCTGAACCGGGATGGCTCCCAGCGAACCGATCCGACGATCCTGCCGGCTGTTCCGGCCTATTTCGGTGTAACAGACAAATGGAGTATGAGGTATCTGCTGGATCAGTACGCCTCAAACGCCTTTTCCACCAACTGGGGCACAAGGATCATCAGGGAAGATAGCCCGATGTTCAAGCCTACCGGATATCATTACGGAAGTGTCTGGCCCCTCTTTACCGGGTGGACAGCCCTTGCGGAATACCGGTACGGTAACTACATCCAGGGATTCACCCACATCATGAACAACCTGAATGTTTACCGGAACTGGGGGTTGGGATTTGTGGAAGAGGTGCTGAACGGCGCAGAATATCAGCCTTCGGGTGTTTGTCCGCACCAGTGCTGGTCGGAAACCATGGTACTGCAGCCGGTGATTGAAGGGATGCTTGGCATAGATGTGGACGCACCGAATTTTACACTTAATCTCTCTCCAAGACTTCCTTCCAACTGGGATTCTATCACGGTAGAGCGAATCCGGATTGGGAACCAACTTGTTGACTTCAGTTTTGTAAGAGATACCACCAGAATCACCTGGAAGTTCACCAAGTCAGAAGGCAAAGATCTGATTATCAACTTTATGCCAACGCTTCCTCCGGGGACAAAGATCAACCATATCTGGGTGAACGGTCAGGAGTATCCTTTTGCCACTTTTACAACCAACCGGTTTATTTCACTTCTTGTTAACTTTACAATTTCGGAGATGACTGCAATTGTTGTAGATTTTGATGAGGGTATTTCAGTTCTCCCACTGGTCCCCTGTCCAGCTCCTGGCGACCGGGCAGAAGGGATGAGGATCATCGATGCACAATTGAAGGGGGATTCCTATCTCATTGATCTTGAAGGATTAGCTGGAACCTCTGATACCCTTTCTATCTGGAGTTACCTGCCTCTTGAAGAGGTCATCCATGGAGATATTATCAACCGTAAAGGTCGTGTAACTAAAATTTTAGTTGATTTTGGATCGGGGGATGTAAACTACAGGAAGAAGCTCGTTTTGGTGCGGTATTAGTGAATAAATGTTAAGAGATCTCAATATCCATTATCTTTACACGCTAAAACCTTTTCGAATGATTTTCAGATTCCTGATTCTTATTGCACTGGCTCTTCCATGGTGCTTGCACAGCCAGAACCTAAAACCTGTCGAAGATTACCTCCGGCTGGATGCTACCGGGGATGATCCGCTCTACACCACGTATGCTGCCGCGATGAAACGCTCCAGGCTCTACGGAGACAAAGCGTACAAAATGGACTATTACTCTGATTGTAAGCCTGTTTCATATTCCTCCGATCAGGCCGGATCGATGTACTGTATCTGGAAGGTGGATGAGGTGGTCATCAGGAACATCGGCGAATATTACCAGAAACCGGTGGTTTTATACTCTTTCCCGGATATGGCCATCCTGGAGTACCAGCCTTTCAGGGGGATCCGGGTCCAGGAGACCTTTTTTGTTTATAGTTCGACCATTGCCCTGGTGGATATGGAGGTCAGGAACCTGGATAAGATCCCTCATGAAGTGGTGGCTTACCCTATTCTAGAGTTGGCGAACGACTCCCTTGAGATCATGGATTATGACAGTCTCCGGCAAAGCTATATCGTACACCGCTACGAAAATCCCTACCGGTTGATCAGCAGTCTGAAGCCGGAATTTGGTTACCCGACCCGTGTCAGGGATATCTTTACTACCAATCAAAAAAGCGATTCCTATGGAGGGTACAGGGGTGATATGGACGACTTTTACACAAGGATTAAAACGGACTATTACGCTACAAACAGGTTAGATTATTTGAATTATAAATCATCTGATTATGTTGATTTTATAGCTATTCAACTCAAGGAAAGATTAAGACCTGAAGAGAGAACAACTTTCAGGTATATACGGGGTGTTCAGGCACAGGATGACCCGCTTGATCCGTTGCAGGAGGAGATTGAAAAGGTGAAGACGATGTACCTGAAGACCTTCTATGAAGACAACCTGATTCTTTTTTCCAGGATCCCCAGGATCCGATTCAAATCGAAGGATGAGAAATTTGTTTACATCGGTGCCTTTAACCTGGCCAGGGGTTCGATGTACCCACCTTCCGGGAAGACTACCCATAATTTCTACGTCTTTAGCCGGAACCCGCTATGGGGATGGGGACACGGACACCAGGTATTGCATGAATCGCTCAGCATGCTTGCCTATGTCTACATGGATCCTAAATCGGCTGAAAGCTCCCAACGGGTCTACATAGAACAGCAACGGACCGATGGCTTGATAGCTTACCGTCACGGTCCCAGGGGATTACAGGACTATCCGCACAAAAACATGTCGACTACCTCTGCCCCATTCTTCAACTGGATCAACTGGGAGATTTACCAGGTAAGCAAAGACAGGAAGTTCCTGGAAGATGCTTATAACTCGGGATCAAAGTACATCAACTGGATAATTGAGAACCGGGATACCGACCGGGATGGCACCTTTGAATGGGGACCCTATGGCCTTATTGAAAATGTCAGGGATTGGTACAACGCTGTATTTCAGGTATCTGCTGAACGTTATCTAGATGTGGATAAAGAGGATATCTCTGATGAACTGGAATGCCTGGATTTGACCCTGATGGTGATCAAGGAGGAGCGCAGCCTGGCTGAGATGGCCAAAGCTCTAGGCAAATCGGAAGAGGCCAGGAAATGGCTGGAACAAGCTGAAAAGACAACTAATTTGGTTAACGAGCGGATGTGGGATGATTCGACTGGCTTCTACTATTCAGTGCACCGGGATGATCACGGTTGGTTCTTCATGACCCGGGATCTCCGCCGCCAGGAGATCATTGGTTTCCTGGCATTATGGGCTGAAGCAGCACCTCCGGAACGTGCAAAACGACTGGTCACGATACTTTCAGACACGTCTAAATTCTGGCGGCGATACGGGGTTCCTACTCTCTCGGCCGATGATTCATGGTACAGTCCGAATGTGGATTATTGCTGCAAATGGAACGGACCGGTCTGGTTACTGTGGGATTACATGGTGTATGAAGGGTTGAGAAACTACAGGTACGACTCACTTGCTCACCAGCTGGCAGGAAAGATGGTGGATTGTGTGGTGACTCAATTGAAGAAAAACCACCATTTCTGGGAGTCGTACAGTCCGGATAATGAGGTGCTTAACTGTCCACCAAACTACATCTGGGACGCGATTATAGCGAGGGTGTTGATTGAAGAATATAGCGAATAGCAATTGAAATATAGATTCAACTCATCATGAAGGCATTTCGTTTATTTTGTGTATTCTCAGGGCTCCTGGCCATGATGCTTGCTGGGTGTGATCCTTCCACAAACCGGGCAGACCTGGAGAGGCTGTTATCTCCGGCCTCACTCCCCTACACCAAGGCAGCCAAACAATACCAGGTGGCCAGTACCGACTCCACCGGTCAGAATAACGACCGGATCACGATTGCCCCGGGCGCTACCGCCACAATTTTAAATGTAACAGGACCGGGCATAATCACGCGTATCTGGTTCACCGTCGACTCCAGGGATCCCAACTTTCTGCGAAAACTGGCCCTGAAAATGTACTGGGATGATGAAACAGAACCTTCTGTCAATGTGCCATTTGGTGATTTCTTTGGATGCGGTTTTGAATACCGGCCGTACATCTCACAGTACCTTGGCATGACGAGTGGAGGGTATATATGTTATTTTCCGATGCCGTTTGAGAAATCAGCTAAAATTCAGATAATCAACGAAACAACCCAAGAGGTTTACGCCTTCTATTACCAGATCAACTATTTCAAGCTGGAGGGCTATCTGGACCGGAGTGTGGGATATTTTCATGCTTACTGGAACCGGGATATCCGAACTGATTATGACTCCAACTTTACCATCTTGAGAGCTGACGGTCAGGGACAGGTGGTTGGTGTCAATCTCCAGATGCAATCCTACGACGGGAGTTTTGCGTTTCTGGAAGGAAATGAGATGGTCTATGTGGACGGGGAGAAGAAACCATCCATTGTGGGAACCGGTACTGAGGACTACTTCTCCAGTGGCTGGTATTTCAACCAGGGTGAGTTTGCAGGGCCTTATCATGGTCTGATCCTGAAAGATGACAGCCTGGGAAGGATCTCTGCGTATCGCCTGAACATTGTGGATCCGATTCCATTCAAGCGGCATATCCTATTTACCATTGAGCATGGGCATGACAATCAGGCGATTGCCGATTACAGCAGCACCGTATACTGGTACCAGTTGGAGGATCATTTTGCACTTCCGCTGCTTCCCAAAGCAGGCAATCGGGTCCCGCTCAAACAGATTACGCCAAACAGCCTGATTGAGGCTGAGGATCTGCCTCTGTCATTCACAGGGATACCCAAGGAGGTGGTGGATGTTTCGGAACTGAGTCCCGACTGGAGCGGAGGGAAACACTTGCTGATCCAGACCGACAGTGGTTCCGTGATTACCATTAACCTGGTGAAGATGTTTGAGTCGGAGTACCGGATCGATCTCTATTTTAGCAAAGGTCCCGATTTTGGAGATGTGGAGATCTACCATCAGCAAGGGGTGGTTGGCCGGGTTGATGGGTATGCTCCAAGCTTGCAGGCTGGTGGAAGAGTGACACTTCATAACATTGTTCCTGCCTATGGCAAGATCAGTCTCCAGCTTAAGGTTACCGGGAAGAACCCCGCATCATCCGGATACCTGATCGGTTTTGATGGAGTGGATATGATCCCGAAACGAAACTACATTCCAGACTGGTATATACTGGGCCCCTTTCCCAATCCAAGAATTACGGAAACAAAACGCCTGGGGCTGGATTCCATTTATCTTCCCGAGATTAACATTGACACCAATCTGAGATATGGTGGCGCAGGAGGACAACCTATTCGCTGGAGATACTTAGAAACACCTAAGAACGGGTATGTTTCACTGTGGGATAAAGTAGATCCTTATGAACTGGTAGTAACCTATGCGGTCACCTACATCTTTTCCCTGAAGGAAGTGGATGTCCTGTTAATGATCGGAAGTGATGACGGCGCCAAGGTCTTTTTCAACAACAAAGAGGTCTATAGATACCTGGGGATCAGGATTGCCGAACCTGATCAGGCGGTTATCCCGGTTCATCTGCGCATTGGGTGGAACAAACTGCTTCTGAAAATTGAGAATAACCTGGGGGGATATGCCTTTTATGCCCGCCTACTCGACCCGGGAAACACATTGTACTACAGCGCAAAACAGGAGAGACCTCCACCATCATGGCTGGTAAAAAAATAACTCCATTCATAGTCCTATTATTCTGTTTTTCCACTGGATTGACCGCACAAACCAAGGTTGTTCAGGTGAGCAAGGTACCTGAGAACTTCTGTGTTTCAGAAGTGGAATGGAAACTTTACCGAATGATCAATGAGTACAGGAGACAATACGACCTCCCTCCCATCCCGTTATCACGTGCACTTTGTTACGTTGCCAACACCCATGTGAAGGATCTCTTCTTTCATCATCCTGATATTGGGCCATGTAACTTTCATTCGTGGTCAGATAACGGGCCTTGGAAGCCATTCTGTTATCCGGGCGATGAAGACAAAAAGAGGTCGGTATGGGATAAGCCCAGGGAGCTCTCCAGATATCCTGGTAAAGGTTTTGAGATCGTTTATTGGGAGAACAATGCCGTTATGATTGACAGTGTGATCGCTTTCTGGAAATCGTTTGATTATTTCAACGTCTTTTTAATGAATACTGGAAAATGGCAGGGGAGGGTGTGGAAAGCCATAGGCATCGGGATCTGCCAGAACTATGCGGCTGCCTGGTTCGGAGAGGTTACAGATCCGGAGGGCGTTCCATACATCTGCGGGCAAAAGCCCCCTGATCCTAATCCTGATACAGTAAGATCCAAACTAAAGGAGAGCACATCCAATGCCGTGTCAGGCGAAACTTCTGAACGAACCGTTTCAGCCACTCCTGTCAATAGTCATTATTACATCATCGTAAAAAGCCAGCTTCCCCTCAAAGAGGCTAAGCAGGTGATGCAGCAACTGCTGGCGAAGGATTACAAACAGGCGAAAATCCTCCGAAACGGGGAGAAAATCAGGGTGTCGATATTCGATACCGCTAACCGGGAGGAGGCTCTCCGGTTGCTCAAGGAGGCAAGGTTGCTTTACAAAGATGCCTGGCTGTACAAACAATAACCAGATCTCACTTGTCTTACTTGTCTCACCCGTTTACTGAAGCGCATCCTTAACCAGCCGGAATCCAACCGTGGCATTCCGGTCGAGGCCTGGCCCGATCAGCAGTAACATCTCCGGATGATCAGCAGGTAACGGTCCACCTGTGACGTACCAGATACTTGAGGTAGGATGGTAATAACTCCCTCCCCGGATGATGGTGAAGTAGTAACTTCCGTTTGAGTAGACATCGCCAGTCATCTGCCAGGCATTCCCGATCATATCTTCTACTCCGAACTGGCTGGCGCCTCCCGGAAAACGGTACGTGGATGTGGGATAGTTCAGATGGTGATTGCACCTGGTACTATCCATCTCATTACCCCAGGGGTATTTCCGCATCTCTGTCCCCTGCGCAGCATATTGCCACTCCACCTCTGTGGGAAGGCGCTTGCCAGACCATGCCGCATAGGCTTTCGTATCATCCAGGTTTATATAAACAACCGGACAATCCTCTTCACCGGATGGGATCTCTCCGTCATTCCAGTGTTTCAGGTAATTGGCAGGATCCTCCGGTTGATATCCTGTTTCCTGAACGAATTGATGCCACTGACGATTGGTCACCAGATAACGATCCATGAAAAAACCCGGGATGTTAATTTCCACGGTATCGGAATGGTCAGGTAGCGGGATAAAGGGATCGATGGTTCCCGGTGCCCGCCTGGTATAAAATCTAAATTTCCCGGTAGGAATTCGTACCATATCGTCCGGACATTTTCTTACAGGAGATGTCCGTACAAAACGGGATATCTTATGCGGCATCCTGTTGTCGACCTGCACGATCTGTTCGTCTGCTAGCTGATCATTATTAAAAAGCTGGACCACAATCTTTTCTGTTGTTTCCGGGAAGTACTCCAAATAGGGAATGGCGAGCCTTCCTGTTTCAAATGTGAGCGATCCTGTAGCATAGGAAGGATTCTCACCGGTCAGGATTATCCGGTATCCGGAATCCGGAATCACTGAAATGAACAGGGTATCGGGGCTGAATTCCACATCAAGGAGAGCTGGCAACAGCGCAATACACCCGACCGTACCTTCCCTGCGCGTATGGAGCCAGGAGCGGTCAAATGGCTCTATCTCCACGGGGATCATAGATTGTTCCGTCTCCACAACAGGAGTGATTTCACGATGGTTCCAGAGATCCACATAGTGATGCCCTTCTGTAAGGGCATTCACCTCGAAAAGAGGACCTGAGAATCCTTCCGGCTGCATACTTAAAATGGTATACAGGGTCTTTACTCCATCGCTCCAGCGATTCACGTAGATGCTGTCGATCAGGGTTGGCAACAGTGGAGTGTAGTGATAATTGTGAAAAACGGTCGTGTTTTCTCTCAGGAGTTTTGTTGTCCTCCCCATGTAGGCATATTCCTCTTTCATCCAGGCAGGGCGACCAGGTCGCATGGTATTGATCTCCACTCCATAGCCGTTGAAAAAGGCACAGGCAAGTTCACGGTGTAACCGGTCATCAGCCAACTGAAGAACCCGGAAAATGGCAAAATCTGGTTTGATCAGTTTGTTCAGGTTCACCGGCGGAGGCAATACAAGTGCGTCATGTACACGTCCGGAGACAATTCCCGGCATATCCCGCGGCACCGCCATCCCCTCGCTGTACATGATGATCCCGGGTTTCACTTTGTCAGCTGCAGACTGAAGCTCGAAACTGGAAGCTCCCCGGGTGTCAAGCACTACGCCATCAGCATCAATTTGCCGGAGAAGCTCCTCCATGCCTGCCAGGTGATCCTCTTTTCTTCCCGACTCATCCCATGGATTATAGGAGATGAAGTATTTTTTACCGTTGGCATGAGCAAAATCAGATTGCTTCCTCAGTTCAGGGATCCCACCGGGGAGGTCACGATACATATCCCATTGGTTTCGCTGGTCCAGGCCGAGACGAGGCCAGGTAGGCCACAGCGTGAATATATCGTAACCACCAGTCAGTGAATCGAACTCAAACAAGCTGTTATAGAAATCGTAATTTCCGGTTTTCCAGTTAAAGAATTTCTTGTCCCAGGCAAATTGCAGCAGCATGATGTAAGCATGATTCATCCATTTGAGATCCTCACGTTCAAACATGGTCAGATCAAAGGTGTCGAGGTCGTAAAGCCACCTCTCCTGGAACATCATTCGCAGTCCTTGATGCCAGTCGCCGGAATGGATATCCGCCCAAATGGTGTATTCCACCCACCCCTCCGGTTGCAAAGTCACAGCCCAGCGGTCCAGTTTGGTTTTCTTCCTGTCCCGGTCAGTTCTCCTGGCCAACGCGACCAGTGAAAGAGTATCGTTGATCCGGAAATCAGCAAATCCCAGATGCCATGCATTATCCGGCAGGATCACACCTACGGGACCATAGCCAGGCCGGTATAGTTTGGATCTGCACAGGTAATCGGGCCACTCTTTGGTTCCCTCGGCTGAAATATAGACTTTGTCGCTTCCCTCTCCCAGCGGGACAAGATTCTCAATCCGGTGATCGGTCATACTGGTATTGGTAAACCGGACAAGGAATTTCAATCCCGGAAGAAAGGCCGTGTCAAGCCTGACCGTGCCCTGGATAGAATCTCCCAGAATGAATGAGATCTCGTCCTCTTTGTATTCTGGCGGGGAACAAAATGAGGCAAAGAAATTATCATCCATCAGGAGGGTATAAAAAGGAAGTTCGTAGGGAAGATTCACCATGGTATCATCATCCACCTGAACCGCTTTCAGCGCAAAGGCATCCGGTTCACAGAAAACAAGTCTGGTGATTTGTGAGGAGACGGGACCAAGCCAGAAAACCAGCACAAAGCAAATAAATAATTTTACTGCATCCGTCATTCGTAAATCGTAATTAATAGAAGAGGTCTTTCTGCGCAAACGCCTGCTCGTGTTCCAGCAGCCACTTTTTGCGCCAGAGCCCACCTGCGTAACCTACCAATTTTCCGTCGTTCCCGATGACGCGATGGCAGGGGATGACGATCCAGACCGGGTTTTTGGCATCTGCCTGCCCGACCGCCCTGAAGGCCCTGGGGTCTCCTATCCGTTCAGCCAATTCATGATAAGTAATGGTTTTGCCGTAAGGTATCTTCTCCAGCTCCGCCCATACCTTCGTCTGAAACTCTGTCCCCAGGATATCAAGCTTTAAGGTAAAAATCTGCCGTTTCCCTTCAAAATACTCTTTCAGTTGCAGGGCAGCTTCCCTCAGACAGAGAGGGACAAACCACTTCTGATGCTTTTCGTCACTGATCGTGACGTTTTGAATGCCCAGACTGGTGCCTGTGACCTCTACGTAGCCAATCGGACATTTGAACCAAGCCTTCTTTACAGATTTCATCTTATTTCGTTTTTGATCTTTTTGCACGTAACCCAAAGAACAGCATCAAGCCTCCGAAAATAAGCATAAGCAGTCCTGACCAGAGATTTACATTAATTTCCAACGAGCGTTTGTAGAGTTCCGGATCGGTTTCTGTGGTCAACCCAAAAATGAGCAGCAGCAATCCAAGCAATGTGAACATAAAACCGATGGGTAACCTGATGTCGACTTCCATACTAATCTCTTTTTACCAGAATATGATTGATAAAACGATGGTGATAATCCCAATAATGATGGCCAGGAACCGGGGTCGCTGGTACCAGTATTTGCTGTCATCTTTTATTCGGGGGGTAAGTGAGTATACCAGGCCTATAAGCTCCTCCCTTGTTTTTGTTTGTTTGGTAAGCAGCGATAAGATGATGGTGAGGATGAGGCAGGTGGAGAAGGCAAAGATAGCCGTCCAGAAGTTCTGGGCCATTTCACTTGGATAGGTGTGGACGACTGTTCCCAGCCATCCACCTTTTATCAACGATGTAGCTCCGGCCGGCTGCGTTAATCCGTGATGGATGGCAGCGGCAGTGGTCCCTGAAAGCAAGCCGAAAAAGGCGCCATGACCGGTGGTTCGTCGCCAGAACATCCCCAGCAGGAAGGTGGCAAAGAGCGGTGCGTTGATGAATGCAAAAATCAACTGCAGGAAGTCCATGACGTTGTTAAACAGCTTCGCCATATAAGCGGCCCCTATGCTGACCAGGATCCCGAACACCGTGGCCATCTGGCCCATCCAGAGATAATGTTTATCGGATTTGTCGGGATTGATATAACTCTGGTAGAGGTCGTAAGTCCATACGGTGTTGAATGCGGTCACGTTCCCTGCCATGCCCGACATGAACGAAGCCATCAGGGCTGTGAGCCCCAACCCCAGAACTCCTGTCGGGAAGTAGTGTCCCAACATCATTGGGATCACCTTGTCGTAATCGTAGGAGTCTCCTTTTAACGGGAGAGCAAAACCGCTGTCAGGATCCGATGTGAGGGCGATGGCGATCATCCCGGGAACGATCACAAGGAAGGGGATGAACATTTTTGGGAGCGCCCCGATCAGGGGTGTCTTGCGGGCTGCCGACATCGATCCGGCAGCCATGGCCCGTTGAACAACCAGAAAATTGGTGCACCAGTAGCCGAAAGAGAGGACAAAACCCAATCCCATCACAACCCCGAACCACTCAACACCCATCGGATTATCAGAAGCATTTTCCACCGGTCTCCAGGTCTCAGTCCAGGCCCCGGCTGCATATCCATGGCTGGTTGCGACTTCGGCGAGTTGTGTCTTAAGCCCCTCCCAACCTCCGATGCTTAGCAATCCGAGAAAAACGAGAGGAAGGAATCCGATCACGATCAGGAAAAACTGGAGTACTTCGTTGTAAATGGCCGACTTCAGTCCGCCGAGGTAAGTATATACTAAAACAATGATGGCTGAGATAACGATGCTAAAAGTAAAATTCCATCCGAGCAGCGTCTCCATCAGCATCGCCAGGGCGTACATGGAGATTCCGCTGGCAAAGATGGTCATAATCGCAAAGGAGACAGCATTGAATCCGCGTGTCTTCTCATCGAATCGCAGTTTTAGGTATTCCGGTACCGAACGGGCTTTGGATCCATAGTAGAACGGCATCATGAAGAGGCCCAGGAAGATCATCGCGGGGATGGCCCCGATCCAGTAGAAATGAGTGGTGATCATCCCGTATTTGGCTCCTGATGCCGCCATACCCATCACCTCTAACGCTCCCAGGTTGGTCGAGATAAAGGCCAGGCCCGTAATCCAGGCTGGGATCGACTTCCCTCCCATCAGGAAATCGGAACTCGACTTCATGTATCTTTTCAAAGCCCATCCAATCCCGAGGACAAAGACAAAATAGATCCCCATGACTGTATAGTCGATCCATCCGAGAGAGTAAGCTGTATCCATATATGAACAATAAATTGATCGGGGTATAGTTGCAAAGATAAGTAAAGAAGTAAAAAATATAATAGTTTTGTAAAACAAGACGATAACTATGACTGTAACCTCATGAAAATGGCCACGTTTATCATTTTTTTCTCCATTGTACTGGTCGTTTATGGAGCTATAAATACCTATATTTTCATCCGCGGACTCCAAGCCATCCCTTCCGGTTCTACCTGGAGAACATGGTTCCCGATACTTTTCTGGATGATCGCATCAACCTTTATCCTGGCACGAATACTTGAACGGGTCTACCCCTCCCTGCTCAGCGGAATTGTCACCTGGATCGGTTCGTTCTGGCTGGGATTTATGTTGTTCTTCTTCCTGGCCGTGATCCTTATCGACATAGCCCGGTTGCTCGACTCTATCCTGCATTTCTTTCCCGCTTCCCTGAATGCCAACCCGGGGCAAACCCGGCTGGTCACGTTATTTATTGTGCTGGGACTTTCCGTACCCTTTGTGATCACAGGATTCATCAACGCCCTGACACCGCGGATCAAGGAGATGACCCTCACCATCTCTAAACCCAATGCCAAACCCGGAGAGTTGACCATCGTAATGGCTTCCGATATCCATCTGGGGACCATCATTGCCAGCAGGAAGGCCAACCGGCTTGTAGAAAAGATCAATGCCATGCATCCCGACCTGGTCCTATTTGCAGGTGACATTGTAGATGAAGATCTGGCCCCCGTGATCAACTACAATCTGGGGGAAGCTTTGTGCCGCATCCAGTCAAAACTGGGTGTATTTGCCGTGACCGGGAACCACGAATATATCGGAGGTATGGAACCGGCTGTGGAGTACCTGGAGAATCACGGGATCCGGATGCTCCGTGACACAGCGGTTATGGTTGACGAACAGTTTTACCTGGTGGGCCGTGACGACCGCGATAAGCCCAGGTTTACAGGAATACCGCGTAAAAAGCTGGAAGAGATTTTGGTTTCCGTAGACACCAACTTCCCGGTCATACTGATGGACCACCAACCATTTAGCCTGGCAAAGCATGCCTCGATGGGCATCGATCTGCAACTCTCCGGACACACCCATCATGGCCAGCTCTGGCCCTTCAATTATATCACCGATGCTATTTATGAGATCAGCTGGGGTTACAGACAGATCGGCAAGACCCACTTTTACGTATCCAGTGGCTACGGAACCTGGGGACCCCCGTTGCGACTCGGTAACCGGCCAGAGATCGTGAAGATCAATCTCCGAATGATTCGATTTTCGAATGACGATTTATGATGTTTTATTTTCCCATTCGTATATTTGTTAATTGCAACCGGGGTGAAAATTCGTTGTCTGTAATTATAGAAATTGTCCCTGGTTATAGAAATAGTATCGTTCAAATTAATCAAGAGCGAGGGTTTTATGGGTAAGAAACTATACATAGTACTTTTTCTCCTGATCATCTTATTATGTCGAACCGCTGCGGTGCATTACTCCGGCAGCTTTCCTCCATTGCCTGCCACCATCACGGGCCCTGAAAGCGTATGTGAAGGCACAGGTGGACATGTCTATACGACTGAGTCGGGGATGACAAATTATGTCTGGACAGTTTCTTCGGGGGGGGCTATTACTTCCGGATCCGGCACAGATGCAATTACCGTGACATGGAACACAGCCGGACCACAGACGGTTGAAGTAAACTATACGGAAGCAACTGCTCCGGGACTTCTGAATGTAACAGTAAATCCCAGCCTTGCTGTCGGAGTTTCGATCGTTGCCTCCGCCAATCCGGTTTGCGAAGGAACATCGGTCACGTTCACCGCTACACCGATAAACGGAGGCACTTCTCCCACTTATCAGTGGAAAGTGAATGGTATCAGCGTAGGGGCATCCTCCCCCATCTTTACCTACACTCCTTCAAACGGCAATGTAATTTGGTGCGAGCTTACCTCCAATGCCACCTGTGCAACCGGAAATCCGGCTACATCGAATTCAATCACGATGACGGTAAATCCGAACCTTCCCGTCAACATCACTATTGCTGCAAGCGCCAATCCTGTTTGCAGCGGGACCTCCGTTACGTTTACCGCCACTCCCGTCAACGGTGGATCATCCCCGGTCTATCAATGGAAAGTGAACGGAGTCAATGCGGGCTCGAATAGCCCTACCTTTTCCTATACTCCTGTTTCGGGCGACGTGGTTACCTGTATCCTGACTTCAAGTGAAGCCTGCACTTCAGGTAATCCGGCTACATCGAATCCTGTGGTTATGACAGTAAGTCCGATTTTACCTGTCAGTGTAGCGATAGCCGCATCTGCTAATCCGGTGTGCGAAGGAACCGGCGTACTATTTACAGCCACGGCATCAAATGGAGGTTCGTCTCCTGTATATCAGTGGAAGGTCAATGGTGTGAATACAGGAAGTAACAGTCCAACATTTTTATACGTCCCTGTGAACGGGGATGTCGTTACCTGTCAGCTTACATCAAGCGCTACCTGCACATCGGGAAATCCGGCTACGTCGAATGCCATTACCATGACCGTTAATCCAAACCTCCCGGTGAGCATCACCATCAGTGTTAGTTCGAATCCGGTCTGTCAGGGTACATCAGTCACTTTTACAGCTACTCCTGTAAACGGGGGTTCAGGTCCCACCTATCAATGGGTAGTGAACGGTTTTAATGTAGGGGCCAACAGCCCTACCTACTCCTATACTCCTTCAAACGGCGATCAGATTAGTTGTTACCTGCAATCAAACGAGACATGCACCACAGGCAATCCTGCGCTGTCAAATCAGATTACCATGACAGTGAATCCGAATTTTCCGGTCAGTGTCTTCATTGTGGCGTCATCAAACCCTGTTTGTCAGGGAAATGCTGTTACCTACACCGCGACTCCTACAAATGGAGGATCTTCTCCGGCCTACCAGTGGCAGGTAAATGGAATAAATGCCGGGACGAATAATCCGGTTTATATTTATTCACCGGTGAATGGCGATTTGGTGACCTGTATCCTTACATCCAGCGCCACCTGCCCGACCGGCAATCCGGCTACTTCAAATCCGATCACCATGTCGGTAAGCCCGATCCTGCCGGTCAGTGTATCTATTGCTCCTTCTGCAAATCCCGTATGCCAGGGAAGCAGTGTTACAATTACTGCCACTCCGGTCAACGGAGGTTCTTTTCCATCTTATCAGTGGAAAGTAAATGGCATCAATGTTGGGACAAACAGTTCAACCTATACGTTTGTCCCCACCTCTGGTGATGTTGTGACCTGTGTCCTGACATCCAATGCCAACTGCACCACCGGGAATCCGGCCACATCGAATGAAGTTACTATGCTTGTCAATACCAGCATCCCTGTCAGTGTGAGTATTGCAGCTTCATCGAATCCTGCCTGCCAGAGTCAATCCGTCATCTACACTGCAACACCTGTAAATGGTGGAGTAAGTCCTGCTTACCAGTGGACCGTGAATGGGATCAATGTAGGAACCAATAGTAACACCTATACCTTTGCCCCTTCCAACGGCGATATCATCGCCTGCCTGCTCACTTCCAGTCTGACCTGTGCCACGGGAAATCCGGCCTCATCCAATACGATCACGATGACTGTGAATCCAAACCTTCCGGTGAGTGTATCGATCACAGCATCTACAAATCCCGTTTGTCCGGGAAATACCGTAACTTTTACAGCCACCCCTGTGAACGGGGGCTCCTCCCCTTCTTATCAGTGGAAAGTCAATGGGATCAACGCCGGGGCAAACCTCTCGATGTTTTCCTACATCCCATTGAATGGCGATATCGTCACCTGTCAGCTCACCTCCAGCCTTGCCTGTGTCAGCGGGAACCCTGCAACCTCCAACCAGGTTATTATGACCGTCAGTACAAACCTTCCAGTCACCATTTCCATTTCGGCATCCAATAATTTTGTTTGTGAGGGAACACCGATAACCTTTACGGCCACATCCGCCAATGGGGGCCCCTCTCCTTTTTATCAGTGGAAAGTCAATGGGGTAAACGTGGGAAGCAACAGCCCGGTCTATACCTATACACCAGCAAACGGAGATGTGGTTACCTGCCAACTCACCTCCAGTCTCTCCTGTGCTTCCGGCAATCCCGCTACCTCCAACGCCATCACCATGACGGTTTATTCAAATGCTCCGGTGAGTATTACTATCACGGCGTCGGAAAACCCTGCGTGTGAAGGGAACGCTGTATTATTTACGGCGGTTCCCGTGAATGGAGGATCAAATCCGGTTTATCAGTGGAAGGTGAACGGTGTTAATGCAGGTACCAATAGCTCCACATTCAGCTATGTTCCCGTTAATGGTGATATCATCACCTGCATACTAACATCCAATGCACTCTGTGCTACCGGCAGTCCGGCCACCTCCAATGCCATCACCATGACTATGTTGCCCAACCTGGCGGCAGGGGTGACCATAACTGCCTCTGCCAATCCGGTTTGCGAAGGGACTCAGGTCACCTATACTGCGACACCGGTTAACGGAGGGTCATCACCTGTGTACCAGTGGAACGTGAATGGAGTCAATGTGGGGACAAACAGTTCAACATATACTTATACTCCGGCAAACGGAGATATCATTACCTGTCAGATTACCTCCAGCTACCAGTGCGCCACCGGGAATCCGGCTACATCGAATGCCATCACTATGATTGTAAATCCAAATCTGGCAGTCTCTAATCTCATCACTGCTTCGGCCAATCCGGTTTGTGAAGGGACCCTGGTCACATATACAGCTACCCCCACCAACGGCGGATCCACACCGGTATACCAGTGGCAGGTGAATGGAATCAATGTCGGCACCAACAGTTCTACCTATTCTTATATCCCGGCTGATGGGGATGTGGTGACCTGTATCCTCACCTCAAATGCCACCTGTACGACCGGGAATCCGGCCACCTCAAATACCATTACGATGACGGTTCTCCCTTACCTTACGGCCGGTGTAACGATTTCTGCCTCTGAAAATCCGGTATGTGAGGGGACGCTGGTTACCTATACTGCAACCCCTGTAAATGGGGGTACGAATCCGTTCTACCAGTGGCAGGTGAATGGAATAAACGTAGGCACAAATAGTTCCACCTACAGTTACGTTCCGCTTGACGGGGATGAGATTGGCTGCATCCTGACATCGGATTATCTCTGTGCCATTGGAAATCCGGCAAAATCCAACACCATCACCATGGTTGTCCAGCCCAATTTGGCTGTCAGCGTGTGGATCACAGCTTCGGCGAATCCTGTTTGTGAAGGGACTCCGGTAATTTTTACGGCTATACCGACCAACGGTGGAAGTACGCCGGTCTACCAGTGGATGGTCAATGGCACGAATGCAGGGTTTAACAGTTCCACTTTCATTTACACTCCGACCGACGGAGATGTGATCACCGTTTCACTCACTTCCAACGCGAGTTGCGCAACCGGCAACCCGGCCATATCCAATGCGATAACCATGACTGTATTGCCCAATCTCCCGGTGAGCGTGACTATTACTGCATCATCAAATCCTTCCTGTGAGGGGGATGTTGTTTTATTTTTGGCTACACCCGTTAACGGAGGATCTTCCCCTATTTACCAATGGCAGGTTAACGGGGTGAACGCGGGAAGCAACAGCCCACTATTCAGTTATGTTCCGGTTTCGGGAGATATCATTTCCTGTCAACTTACCTCAAGTGAATTTTGTGCGACCGGGAATCCTGCCTCCTCCAATCTCATCACAATGGTCGTCCTTCCTAACCTTCCTGCAGGAGTTACCATAGTTGCCTCTGATAATCCGGTGTGTGAGGGAAGCCAGGTGACCTATACGGCCACCCCGACAAATGGGGGATCCAATCCGGTTTACCAGTGGCAGGTCAACGGGAGCAACGCCGGAACAAACAGTACTACCTTCACGTATACTCCGGTGGATGGAGATCTCATCGTCTGCATAATGACTTCGGATTACCAGTGTGCTACCGGCAACCCCGTTACCTCCAATGTGATTACCATGACCGTCTATCCGTACCTTACTGTCGGAATCACGATCTCAGCTTCGGCAAATCCTGTCTGTGAGGGGACCCTTGTAACCTATACAGCCACGCCTGTTAACGGAGGTGCTTCTCCGAGTTTCACTTGGAGGGTAAATGGCACTATTGTGGGGTCCAGTAGTCCAACATACAGTTATATCCCATCGGATGGGGATATGATATCCTGTCAGTTGAGTTCGAGTGTCTTCTGTCCGGTTGGTGATCCGGCCACCTCAAATACCATTACAATGGCCGTTCTTCCCTATCTGCCTGCCGGAGTTGATATAACCGCTTCAGATAATCCCGTTTGCGAAGGGACCCAGGTTACTTTTACTGCAACTCATGTAAATGGAGGTACCAATCCCACATTTCAGTGGCAGGTCAACGGGACAAACACCGGAACCAACAATTCTACCTTCACCTATACCCCTGCCGATGGGGATCTCGTGGTTTGTATAATGACATCTGATTATTTCTGTGCCACAGGGAATCCGGCGACATCCAACACCATCTTCATGACCGTCCTTCCCTACCTGCCGGTCAGCCTCTCCATTACGGTTTCGGAGAACCCTGTATGTGAAGGGAATCCCGTTGTATTCACGGCCAACCCTACCAATGGAGGTACCACACCGGTCTACCAGTGGATGGTCAACGGCGGCAATGCAGGAACCAACAGCACTTCCTTCTCTTATTCCCCTGTTGATGGAGATGTCGTCACCTGTTTGCTGACATCAAATGAGACCTGTACGACCGGTAACCCGGCCTTATCCAATTCGATTACCATGGTCGTGCTGCCAAATCTTACGGTGGACATTACGATAACTGCATCATCAAATCCATCCTGCCAGGGAGATCCGGTTTTATTCACAGCAACACCCGTCAACGGCGGATCGGCACCTGTTTATCAATGGCAGGTAAACGGTGTGAATACCGGGACCAACAATCCATCCTTTTCCTATGCTCCGACTGATGGCGACATCGTGACCTGTCTGTTGACCTCCAACGAGCCATGTCCGGTCGGGAATCCGGCGACTTCAAATGCCATTAGCATGACCATCCAGCCATATCTTGCAGCCGGAGTGACGATCATTGCCTCTTCAAATCCTGTTTGTACCGGCACATCCGTGGAATTTACAGCCACTCCGATCAACGGCGGTACGAATCCGGTCTATCAGTGGAAAATAAACGGTGTTGACGCAGGTACCAACAGCACGCAATTTTTCTACGCTCCTTCTGATGGTGATATAATAACCTGCCAGATGACATCAGATTATTTGTGTCCGGTGACAAATCCGGTTCTGTCCAATGAAATCACGATGACGGTCCTTCCTCTTCCCTATATAGCATTAAACATCTGCGTCACGATCACCACACGGGATGCCAAACCGTTTCTTTTACGCGGAGGGATCCCCGGAGGAGGAGTATACAGCGGTTCAGGGGTGCAGGATTCGATGTTTTATCCTGCCCTGGTGCCTGTCACACAGGATTCCTCGGTGGTAACTTATACTTACTCAAATGTGAATAATTGTGATAGCTCTGCCTCACAAACCATCTGGATATATCCGTCTCAGCCATTTTCCTGTGGATTGACGCTAACGGATATTCGGGACAATCAGGTGTATCCTACGGTTCAGATCGGTTCTCAGTGCTGGATGGCTGAAAACCTCAATGCAGGCAATTTCATTCCTTCCAGTTCACAGCAACGTGACAATTGCATTCTTGAGAAATATTGTTATGCCGACAATAGTACGAATTGTATACAGTATGGAGGACTTTACCAATGGGATGAATTGATGCAATATTCTGGCGAAGAGGGAATCCAGGGAGTGTGCCCTCCTGCCTGGCATATCCCAACCGAAGCAGAATGGCAGGCGTTGTTTGATCTCTATCTGGGAAATGCATTTGCAGGGGATCCACTGAAAACATCCGGCTCATCCGGCTTTAATACCCTGTTCACTGGAGCAAGGTTTATCAATAAAAGCTGGAGTTTTCTGGATTTTGCCACGATGCTCTGGTCCTCCACCAGCCACGGTGTGAACAAAGGTTGGGCACATGGCCTGAATACCTATAATCACAGCGTTTCCTATTATCCATCCAGCATTTCCAATGCGCTTTCCATCAGATGCATTAAGGATTAGAGGTTCCCAGCTTAATCTTCTCCCCATTTTACATGATCAATTCGTCCGGTCTGTTCGTTATCTCCAGTAGAAAAGAACGATGTCGTCCGGAAGCTCCTCCAGCCTGTATTTGTCCTTTGGTCCTGAAAAAGAGGAAGATGAAACCGAAAGCAGCAATGTAAGGAGAGCAATGCGCATAGGTTGTTTGAACTATCAGTAACGTCCATTTTGAGAGATAACGTATGAATAAATAAGGAGAATTCTCTATTTTTGCGGCATGAAGAGATCCTGGCTAAGACTTGCTTTTCCGATCATTATCTTGTTCGTTATACTCATTGGATCCATCATCTCATTTACAACTCCAGAAACCCTTGAAGTACCAGAAGTCGAACCAGAAACTGAACCCCATTTTGCCTATCACCTCAATATCGATACCCTGGACATCATTTACAATGAGGTCAAAAAGAATCAAAACCTTTCGGAGATCCTGGCTCCGTTAGTCTCCATGCAGACCATTGATCGCATTGCCCGAACCACCCGACATATCTTCGACGTGCGAAAGATCCGGCCAGGAAATCGGTATGCCGTAATTACATCCAGAGACAGTTTGAAGAAGCCATTATATTTTATTTATGAGATCAGCGATACTGATTTTGTCGTCTATGATTTCAGGGATTCGTTGCATGTTTACCGGGATGAGAAGGTGGTCTTAAAAACTATAAAGAGTGCTTGCGGAACGATCACCTCCTCGTTATGGAATGCGTTTGTCGACAATGGTCTCGACATTGACCTGGCCCTGAAGATGTCAGATGTATATGCCTGGACACTAGACTTTTACGGATTGCAGAATGGAGATAATTTCAAAGTCATCTACGAAGAGTTGTGCATTGATACCTTATCTGTTGGTGTGGGAAATATCCTGGCCTCCCGGTTCGAATCATCGGGTCACGACTTCTATGCGTTTTACTTTGAGCAGGATAGTGCAGGAACCTATTTTGATGAACTGGCTAAAAGTCTGCAACGTACCTTCCTGAAAGCTCCACTCCGCTTTTCACGCATCAGTTCACGTTTCAGCCATTCACGAAAACATCCAATCCTGAAAATCTCCCGTCCGCATCACGGCGTGGATTATGCAGCTCCACGTGGCACCCCTGTGGTTGCCCTGGGCGACGGTAAAGTAACAGAAGCACATTGGAACGGGGGATTCGGCAGGTTTGTAAAGATCAGGCATAACAGTGTTTATTCCACCGGGTACGGCCACCTTTCCAACTACGGACCAGGGATCAAATCCGGAACGTATGTGAAACAGGGAGACGTGATTGGCTATGTTGGCAGCAGTGGTCTCTCGACCGGACCTCATCTCGATTTCCGGGTTTATAAGAATCACGCTCCCATCGATCCATTGAAGATGGAATCGCCTCCTACAGAACCTGTTGATACATCAAATCTCAACGTATACAATGTCCTGGTGAAAACCATGATGAAGAAATTGGATTCCATTCACTGAACCCGGTTAAAACGTTTTTTTCATACGAATGTGCAGTGCCGGGCATTGAGAGCTGTCGGTGTACCATTTACAACGGGGTTTACATCTCTGGCAGGCAACTATCATCTCCTCATGGTGTTGGGCTTTGGAGACCCAGTGGGGATCTGCAAGGATCGGACGTCCCAGGTTGATAAAATCGGCCAGGTTATTCTCAATCAGGTAGTTTGCCCGTTCCAGGGTGTGAATCTCATTCACCACTCCAACCGGGAGATGAACCTCCCGTTTGATCACAGTTCCCGAATAACAGATCCAATTGTAATCAAATCCTTTGGGAGGACGGGGCAATGAAACCAGGGATCCACCATGTGAAACATCAAGCATATCAATGGGTTTTTGTTCGAGATAACGGGCTATAGCGATTCCATCTTCCAGGGTGGGAGAATTGGCCCCTATCCGGTAAAAAAGTAACAGGGAGTCACCACAAGCTTGCCTGATCCCATCAATGATCTCGCAGGCCAGCCTCATTCGCCCCTCCAGGGTTCTTCCAAATGCATCTTCGCGACGATTGTAGTAAGTGGAAGCAAACTGGCTAAGCAGATATCCATGCGCGCCATGGATCTGAACTCCGTCAAACCCGGCCTGCTGTGCCCGGATGGCAGCCTTGATGAAATCATCCCGGAGGGAATGGATCTCATCAATAGTCAGGTCTCTGGATCTCGGATCCTGTGGATTCGCAGAGGGTCCCGCCGGGCTATCGGTCACACTTTCCGGGGTAACCAGTCCTGCATGGTGCAATTGGATCAGTGAGACAGCACCAAAACTTTTGACGATCTCCGGGATGTGGTTCAGCCCTTCGATGTGATTGTCGGACCAGATGCCGATCTGGGAAGGAGCCAACCGTCCTTCTTTGCGTATACAGGTCGCCTCGGTAACGATGATCCCGGCGCCGCCCTCAGCCCGTTCACGGTAATGATCCAGGTTTTTCCGGGTAACGAACCCATCATCGCCGGCATACCCGAAGCAGACCATTGGAGGCATGATCACCCTATTCTTTACAGGGATTCCTTTCAGGTTGAATGAAGAGAAAAGTGGAAGCATATTCAACTGGTTTTGGTAAAAGGATGAGGATTTTTCCACATTTTCCAGACCAGGAAGATGGGAAAGAAAAACCAGGGAGCGTTCGCTAACAGGACCAGCTGCAGGTTCAGTCCACCATGAACCATATCAATGAAAAACGGCAATGGCCAGAAGGGGTAGTCGAAATAATCCGGATCCTTGATCACCAGTTGCTCCGGATCAACGATGTGGGTAATGAAGAAAAGATTGATGAAGAAGAATACAAGGTAGATGTAATCGACCGGGCGCTGTTTCAGGGGGATTGGTTTGCGCATAAATACTTGATAAGATATAAGATATTAGATGTTAGATATATTGCCAATTGCCAACTGCCAACTGCTAACTGCTAATTTTTTTCTCAGGCACAGCCGGCGCATTTCCGTCATGAGCTCGAGTTTTATGAAATGAACTTTTGCGAAACAAATATACATAATCAACACAACCCTTCCTTTTATCTCATTCCGCATAAGTAATCATTAATCACGTTTCGCGTATCTCGAATCCGGCTTCCTTGTCACAGCGAGCAGAGCGAAGCTGCAGAATCCGATATCAAAATTGAACAATTCCATTGAAAATCTACCATTGTACATGGTAAATTGATAAGTTTGTATCCATAAAGCCAAAAACCATGAAACCCTGTTCTATCCTTCTCATTCCAGTGCTTCTGTGTTCGGGTTTCTTCACAGGTTGCCAGGATCCCGGAGACAGAAACCAATCATCAAACACCTCAATCCTCTCCATCATGAAAGAACCTTTCGGGGCTGCAGATAACCAGGAGGTATTCCTCTACACCCTTACAAACGCAAACGGGATCGTTGTAAAAATCACCAATTATGGTGGCATCATTACCCAGATCTGGATACCTGACAGGGAAGGTCGACCCGGGGACATTGTACTGGGGTATGACGGCCTCCAGGGATATCTCGACAACAATCCCTATTTCGGTGCCATCGCTGGCCGTTATGCAAATCGCATTGCGAAAGGCCAGTTCACGCTGGATGGAACCACTTACCACCTGGCAACTAACAACGGGAACAATCATCTCCACGGTGGAGAGAAAGGCTTTGATAAGGTGGTGTGGGATGCCACCTATACACTGGACTCTGCCTCCGTCGGGTTGGAACTTTCCTATCTGAGCCCGGACGGTGAAGAGGGATATCCCGGGAATCTCCATGTGAAAGTACTCTATACGCTGAATAATGCCGATGAATTGACCACCGTCATCACAGCAACTACGGATAAACCCTGTCCAGTCAACCTTTGCAACCACACCTATTTCAACCTGAGCAAGGTCGACACAAACGTTCTGGGGCACATCCTCTCCATTGTCGCTGCCCAATTCACCGATGTCAGCGACGACCTAATTCCCACCGGGGATCTGCCTCCGTTAGCCGGAACCCCGATGGACTTCAACACCCCTCATGAGATCGGTTCACGGATCGAAGAGGTCAGGGGTGGTTATGACCACAACTATGTGCTTGATAAAACACCCGGCGAGCTGGCTCTTGCAGCCACCCTGCTGGATCCGAAGAACGGCCGGGAGGTCAAGATCTACACGACCCAGCCGGGCCTCCAGTTCTATTCGGGGAATTTCCTCGATGGTTCGATCAGGGGAAAAGGAGGAGCAGTATACAACAAGCATTACGGACTCTGCCTGGAGACCCAGCATTTTCCCGATTCCCCAAACCAGAAGGACTTTCCGAACACCATTTTGAAGCCGGGCGAGACGTACCGTGAAATTACCGTATATAAGTTTGGAGTGGTGGAATGAAATCAGGTTTTCTTTCTGAATTTCTTACTTCTGAGCAAGCCGCTGCCATTTATGGCGGCTAATAACGGATATTCCGTACACCATCCGACACCTCTGCCACATAAAAGTCCGCCTTCAGGCCGGTCTTTTCTTGATATCTTTTTCCGGCCTCCTCAATGAATTGATCTAACGCATCTGTTTTCACGATGGAGACTGTGCATCCTCCGAAACCGGCGCCGGTCATACGTGATCCGATTACCCCGGGGATCCGCTGAGCTTCGGCAACCAGTGTATCCAGCTCAAAACCAGTTACCTCGTAGTTATCACGCAAAGATTCGTGCGAGGCGTTCATCAGGGCGCCGAACTCCAGGATGTTGTGGTTCCAGAGGCAGGCAACTGCATTCAGAACCCGTTGGTTCTCCGAGATGACATGCCGGGCTCGTCGACGGATCACTTCGTCGGGTATCTGGTCCTGTACTTTGTAAAATTGCATGAAGCTGATTTCGCTGAGTTGGCTGATGTCAAATATCTCACCCAGACAGGTGATGGCCAACTGACACTCGGCTACCCGTTCATTGTATTTAGAATCAGCCAGTTCTCTTTGTTTATTGGTATTGGCAATGACCAGACTGATCCCATCTAACATCAGGGGGACCATCTTATACTCCAGCGTCTTACAATTCAGGAAGATGACATGAGCCTTCTCACCCATCCCCACAGCAAACTGATCCATGATGCCACAATTAACTCCAACAAACTGATTCTCAGCCTTCTGGGATAATTTGATCAGGTCGATCAGGGAGAGATTGGTTTCCAGGAGGTCGTTCAGTGCAAAGGCAGTGACCATCTCAATGGAGGCGGATGATGATAATCCAGCATTATTTGGGATATCTCCGGAGAACAACAACTCCATACCTCCGAAAGAAATTCCCTGGAGCCGGAACTGATCCATCACACCCAGAGGATAATTCACCCAGTGGTTTTCCATCCTTTTGATACTCCCTGTCAACGGAACCTCTGTTTGAAATTTCATGTTGGTGGAAGCCAGGCGGATGACTGGCTCATCCACCAGCCGAATTAGCAGATAGGTTCCGAATTGCAGGGCACAGGGAAGGACAAAACCACCGTTGTAGTCGGTATGCTCTCCAATCAGATTTACCCGCCCGGGGGCGAAATAGATATTCGGAGGTGCTTCCTGATTTCCAAAGCGTTTGAAAAAAAGGTTAAGAAGTGGTTGAGGATCCATGTTAAGCATTTATGAACCGAAATTAATAAAAAGTTAAAGGAAACGGAGCACAATACCAGTAATTAGTTTTGGAGTGAAATGCCTTATTCCTTTAGAAAAATCAATTAATTTTGCTGAAATTATCTAAACCGCTACCCATGAAAACTACTCTGAAACTAATCCTCATCAAGTGTATCTCTGGTTTGATCCTTTTAACCGGAAGCTTTCCTCTCGCTGCCCAGGAACAGAAAAACACCATTCCCCTGGATGGGATCTGGCAACTGAGGCAACAAGGATCTTCTAAAATCTTAAATGCTGTTGTCCCGGGAGATATTTTCATGGACCTTCAGCGCAACAAGGTAATCCCTGATCCCTTTTTCTCAGCCAATGAAGAGAAACTCCAGTGGATTGGCGATACCGGATGGGTGTACGAAAAATACTTTGAGCTGGATCGTACTTTTTTTACCAACCGGCACATGCAACTGGTATGTGAGGGGTTGGACACCTACGCGAATGTGTATATCAACGACTCTCTGGTGATCACCGCAGATAACATGTTCAAGACTTGGTACGCAAGTTTGAAGGGAATTCTTCGAATCGGGTATAATAAAATTAAAATCGAGTTTCCCTCTGTCACCAAACTGAATAAGGCCTTTTATGATAAACTGAAATACAAACTCCCTGGTGATGAGCGGGTTGTATGCCGGAAAGCCGCTTACCAATTTGGCTGGGACTGGAGTCCCCGGTTTGTTACCATGGGCATCTGGCGTCCCATTTACATTAAATACAGCAGATATGTGGATGTGCTTGGCGTCAACTTCATTCAGAAAAGCCTGACCGATTCCATCGCCAGGATGTCTGCTTCCTTTGTTATAAATTCCACTCTGGCTGACACGGCCGATTTTAAGTTGATGTTTGATTCCACCGTATTTTTCAGCGGACGCGAGTTACTTAAAAAAGGGATCAATGTCATTCGTATCGATTTCGATATGACCAACCCTAAACGATGGTGGCCAAATGGTTTTGGGGCTCCTACACGCTATAATCTGGGATATCAGGTATGGTTTGCCGGACGAAAAGAGGCTGAAGGTCATCAAAAGATTGGTCTGCGTACCGTGGAACTGGTTCAAACGCCTGATTCCATCGGGACATCATTCTATTTGAATATCAATGATGTCCCAGTTTTTATCCGCGGAGCGAATTACATTCCGATGGACAATTTCCCTTCACGAGTGACTGATTCGATGTATACCGCTCTGATTATGGATGTGGATGCAGCGAACATGAATATGCTCCGTGTTTGGGGAGGTGGCATTTATGAAAACGATATTTTCTATGACCTTTGTGATGAGAAGGGAATCATGGTATGGCAGGATTTCATGTTTGCCAATGCCATGTACCCCGAGGATAATCAGTTCCTCAACAGCGTGAGGGACGAAGTGATCCAAAACATTGTAAGACTACGGCATCATCCATCCATTGTTCTTTGGTGCGGAAATAACGAGATCGAAGAGGGCTGGTTAAACTGGGGCTGGGTGAAAGAATATGGCTACAACAAGCAGGATTCTTCACGGATTTACCGTAACTACCGGAAGATCTTTCATGAGTTCATCCCTTACGCATTGCTCCGGCACGATACCCTGCGTCCTTACATCCCCACCAGTCCCATGCATGGCTGGGGACGGGAAGAGAGCCTGAAGGAGGGTGATTTTCATTACTGGGGCGTCTGGTGGGGAAAAGAGCCTTTCGAAAAATACAATGAAAAAGTGGGTCGGTTTGTATCCGAGTATGGGTTTCAGGGTTTCCCTGATTACACCACCATTGAAAAATTTACCTTTCCGGCCGACCGGCAACCAGGCTCTAATGCCATGAAAGCACACCAGAAAAGTTCGGTGGGCTATGAGACGATTCAGGAATATATGGAACACTATTACAAGGTTCCTACCGACTTTTCCATGTACGGGTATGTTAGTCAGCTTCTCCAGGCTGATGGCCTGAAAACAGCTATCGATGCTCATCGTCGTGCGAAACCTACCTGCATGGGAACCCTTTATTGGCAACTGAACGACTCCTGGCCTGTTATCTCCTGGTCTACCCGCGATTATTTCGGAAAAAAGAAAGCTTCATACTGGGCTGCCTATCATGCCTACCGTGACTTCTTTGTATCTCCAGTGATGGAAGGGGACAGACTGAAAGTCTACGCCACTTTTGATGAACCGGAAAACCAACAGGCTGAGCTTCGGGTGGTGTTGGTTGATTTTGACGGAAAAGTGCTCTGGCAAGAGGTGAAAACGTACGACTTTTCAGCTAAAAAAACAGAAATTGTGACGGACACCAACCTGTCGTCATACCTCGCCGGAGTAGATAAATCCAACCTATTCATCTACGCTCAAATCAAGAATATTCTTGGAATCAGGGCAAGCAATCTAAACTACTTCGTACCACCCAAAGAGATGAAGCTGGAAAAAGCACCTATCGAGATCACGGTACAGAAGAGCCAAGGTGGTTACGACATCGAGCTCTACACGACAAAACTGGCGAAAGGGGTCTACCTGAGCACCCCGGTAGCCGGCGAGTTCACCGATAACTATTTTGATCTCATGCCATTTGAAGTAAAATGGATCAAGTTTGTCACCCAGGAGACCCCGATTAGTTTGCAGGATTCAATAAAAGTGATTTCCCTGATTGATTCCTATCCAGAATAGTACTATGGTGAGATGGGGAGGGGCTGAAAGAGATCTAGCTATTTTTTAAATGAGAAGGATAGTATATTTATTAATAGGAGCTATCCTGTACGGAAAGACTGATCTTCTCCCCTGCCGGGATCTCTATCCATAAATTCTCCCAGAAAGATTACGAACCCAGGACCCTGGAGCAATGGACAGACCTTAATTCTCCTGCACAGGTCCGGTACGTGAAGGTAGTAGCCAAGACGCCAGGGATCTGTCCCGACTGGCTTCCGGGAGCGGGAAACAAGTGCTGGATCTTTGCAGATGAGATCAGCGTTGAGTGATGGCTTTAATGGGCATGAATTACGATTAATATTTCGTAACTTTACATAGTTAACCTCAATGTAGTAACCTGTTCCCAAAACGAAAATCTTATGAAAAGAGTATTTTTTGCATTTATTGGTGGAATGGCCATGACCTTTTTATGCTTTCCCACCCAAGCGTGTACGACCATGATCGTCACCAAAGGAGCCAGCGCCGATGGTTCCATGTCTGCCATATGAGGAGATCTGGAAGATCCTGGGACATAAAAACGAACAATCATTGGGAAAACCATTACGGATATTCTACTCCCAGGAACTATCCCGGATTGCATTGGAAAATTGTAAAACCGCCAGGGAGGCCATCATGCTCATGGGAAAGTTGCTTGAAAAATACGGATATTATTCCACGGGTGAAACGTTGCTTGTGGCCGACGCTGATGAAGCCTGGGTTTTCGAGATGTGTGCATTACCTGATGAAGTATATCACTCTGTTTGGGTGGCCCAGCGCGTTCCTGACGGAGAGTTTTTTGTGGCTGCTAACGAATTCCGGATCCGTTACCTGGTCAAGGACAATCCGGATAGCTTTCTCTATTCAGAATACCTGATCACCGGTTTGAAAAAACTAGGATGGTGGGATGAAGAAAAAGAGGGTCCCGTTGACTGGTTAAAAGCTGTCAGTCCGGGTGAGTACAACCATCCCTATTACTCCCTCCGACGTGTATGGAGGGTACTTGACCGTGTGAATCCCGATCTGGGTTTATCGCCCTGGGCAGAGGATGGGTATACATTTGATTACCCGTTCTCCGTCAGGCCGAAGGAGAAGGTTGCCATCAACGATATCTTTTCATTGTATCGCGACCATTACGAGGGCACAGAATTCGATCTGACGAAGGGAGTGGCAGCTGGACCGTATGGTGATCCTCACAGGTTTGTCGGGCCTTACGACGGAAACCAGAATGATGTAACACAAGACAAAAAGTTGCTGGGAGCCTGGGAACGAGCAATCTCTGTCTTTTACCAGGGGTACACCTATGTGTGTCAGCTCCGACCTCATCAGCCTGAAATTACAAAAGGAATTGTCTGGTTTGGCCCAGACGTCTCCTATACAACCGTATTTATGCCATTTTATGCCTGGGTGAACAAGTTGCCGGAAACAATGCAGACCGGTGGTCCTCAAAAATTTTACGGAAAGTGTGCCTGGTGGCCGTTTAACTTTGTCAATAACTGGTCCCGGTTAAATTTCCAGCAGATGACCAGGTCCGACATCAAACCATTGCAGTTTCAACTGGAGCAAGAGGAGCAAGAGGTAATTTTGCTGACAGATCAGTCAGTTATAGATCTCACGCCCGAAAAAGCCCGTGAAATGCTCACCGACAAATGCAGCGCCAATGCAGACAACATCATCTCCCACTGGTGGCAACTGGCAGCCACCCTCGTTGCCAAGTATTCCGATGGATATATCAACCTGCCAGATGGGGAATATTCCACTCCGGCATTCAACCCGACCCGGATGATCGGATATCCCGCTTTCTGGTTAAACCAGACCGATTACAGTTGGGGCCCTACATCCTATAAAATGAAGTAAAACCATCTAAAAAGTTTAGCCATGCGTACCACCTTACTTCTGATTTATTGCCTGCTAGGATTGTCTACAATAAAGAATTTCGGACAAGACAAACCCCTTATCTACATCCTTGCCACTGGAGGAACCATTGCCGGTGTTGGGACATCGGAGACAAGCTCGGGCTATACATCCGGAGTGGTCTCTGTTGATAAGATCATCTCTTCAGCACCTGAGATCCTGCAACTGGCACAGATCAAAGGGGAACAGGTTGTGAACATTCCGAGCCAGGACATGACGGAGGCCGACTGGCTGATCATTGCCAAACGTGTGAACCAATTACTTGCGAAGGCGGATGTGACTGGCGTGGTTATCACCCATGGTACGGATACCATGGAAGAGACTGCATACTTCCTGAACCTGGTGGTTAAAAGTGACAAACCGGTAGTACTTGTTGGTGCAATGAGACCTTCTACCGAACTCAGTGCCGATGGACCCATGAATGTCTACGAGGGTGTTGTAGTTGCCGCCAGCAGGGAATCTGTAGGAAGAGGAGTGATGATCGTGATGGATGATAAGATATGCAGTGCTGATGATGCATTAAAGACATGGACCACCGCGCTCGAGACCTTCAAATGTCCCAATTTCGGATTCCTGGGATATGTTTACAACAGCCAGCCGATCTTCACGCGGAAATCTCTGGTCCGGCATACCACTTCCAGTGAGTTCGAAATCACGGGAGTGAGTACATTACCAAACATTGAGATCGTTTACGGCTATACCGGAATTGATTCGCTGTTTGTCACCACCGCCATTGAGAAAGGAGCGAAAGGAATTGTATATGCCGGCGTCGGGAACGGGAATCCAAACACGTCGAACCTGAATGCCCTGGCAGATGCCGTGAAGAAAGGAATTCCGGTGGTTCGATCTGCACGGACGCCATTTGGTCCAACTACACAACACGACGAGGTGGATGACGACAAATATGGGTTTTCGGCATCCTGGTTCAAAACGCCGGAGAAATCAAGGATCCTGTTGATGATGGCTTTGATGAAGACAAAGGACTACAAAGAGATACAACGTATGTTTGTGGAATACTAACCTATTGCCATTAATTGTACATGGATGCCATTGATTACAGATGTATTCTGATAAAGGGAAAGTAAAATCCGACATGCTTCTGCTGCTGGCTGCGGCGATCTGGGGATTTGCTTTTGTGGCGCAGCGTGTTGGCATGGATTATGTTGGGCCGTTTACCTTTTCGGCAGTCAGGTTTAGCCTGGGCTGCCTGGTACTGATTCCTTTTCTTTTTTTTCGCAGGCACCTGGTATATAACCGATTGAACCCTTCCAGAAAGGAGAAAAAAAAAATAGTCTGGCTTCAGTTCCTTCTGGGACTGCTTGTCTTTGGAGGGGTTTCGTTTCAGCAGTACGGGCTAGTATATACCACCGCAGGCAACGCTGGATTTATTACTGGATTGTATGTTGTGTTTGTCCCTGTCGCCGGACTCTTCCTTGGTCATCGCAACCATTTCACCATCTGGATTGGGGTCTTACTGGCCCTTACAGGTCTCTATTTCCTGAGTGTAAAAGAGGGATTTACTATCAACTTTGGAGATTCCCTGGTCTTCATCTGCGCCCTGATCTGGACGTCACACGTCATCATTGTCGGAAATGTTGCTCCACGAACCGATCCGATCCGCACAGCAATCATTCAATTCTCGATTTGTGGAGTGCTGAGTTGGATCGTTGCGATCGGTTTCGAGGAGATCAGCCTGCAACCGCTCCTGGATGCTCTCTGGCCGATCCTTTATGGAGGTGTGATGTCAGTTGGAATCGGCTACACCATTCAGGTGTTCGCCCAGCAGAAAGCTCATCCGGCTTATGCCTCCATCATCTTAAGCATGGAGTCGGTGTTTGCGGTGTTCGGAGGCTGGCTGTTACTGGGAGAAGCCGTTACCGGTAAGATCCTGCTTGGATGCTGTTTGATGCTTGCGGGGATGGTTGTGACGCAAGTGAAGGGATTTACCAGACTTTAATCAGTGGTACCGTCACACACGAAGTACCGGTCTTTGCTCTGCAATAATAATATCCGGTTGGGAGTTCCGACGGCTGATACTGGATCGTATGAATTCCCGGTTGCCGTGTAGTGGCAATCAGGGTCTCAACGATATGTCCATACAGATTCAGGATCTCTATCTTCACAAATCCTTCTGCAGGTAATATGTACCGGATCGTGGTTCTGCTGGTAAAGGGATTCGGATAGCAGGTCACCGCCAGGGTATTGGCTCCGGCAGAAGCATCATCAATGGCAATATAGGTGGGGGTGATGTGACTGTAGTAGACATCCTGCTCGCCGTTCAGGGTGTTGGCCCACGCAAGATGAACTCCCGACTCATCGGATCGCATGTCGAAATAGTCGCCCATCTTCTGCTGCTGTGGCCAGCCCACATGGGGATCAAAGAGTTCGGAAAGCTGTTCGTTGGGCGACCAGGTTTCCCCTGCATCAGTGGAATAGGAATAATAGAGGGCGGAGAGGTAGCTGCCTGTGGGGGCATCGCGGGTATCGAGCCATACTACGTCGATCCGGCCGGCAGGGGCTACCGACATGGTTCCAAACCACTGGTAATGGCCATTCTCCGGGTCATCATTGATCCGGACAGGGAAGAGACTCCAGGTCTGTCCGCCATCTGTGCTACGGGAGAACATGACATCGGCAGGATCTCCGGCAGCCGGTCGCTCGACCGAAGCCAGCACATAAACGTTTCCCCTGCCGGACCCTTCGGAAATATCCACACCGATATCGGCTTGTCCCATCAATCCCGCCGGATTTACAGGAGACTGGATGGCAAGGTGACCATCGAGAAATACCTGTTCGGCGAGATCCCAGGTTACGACATAGGCCGGACTTTGAGCGGTAGTGGATTTTGAAACAACTACTCCCTCGTCTTCTCCAGCACCGGTGATATACAACTCCCCATCCGGTCCCACTGCCATGGTGCCCCAATAGGGGAAACCCTGAACAGCAACACAACTCTGGTAGGAGTTTCCCCCATCCGTTGACCGTGTGAAAAACCCCGGGTAACAGGAGCTGTAATAAGCTGTCCAGAAGGAATAAATGTTCCCGGTACCTACTCCTTCCGTTTTATCGATCACCATCCATTGTTTATCTCCTCCCCTGGCATTGACGCCATCATCCCAAAGGGCTCCCCCGTCGTCACTCCGGAAGACCTGGCAGGTATAGGTATATCCGTCAGAGGTCAGGCTGTTGTAATAGATCATACCATCTGGATCCGAATCCAGCACAGGATCGGAACGGAAAATTCCCGGTTCGATCACCCCCGGAAATGTCCAGGTTTGCCCGCCATCCAAAGTATAACCGTAGCCTGCCTGCCTGAAATTGCTGCCGATATTGTCGAACTGTCGCCACCCGATCACCATGACATCCGGATTGGTCGGATCTACAGCTATGGAAGGCTCATTGGCGGCATCATCAGGAATATTGTACCCGTTTTCATCTACATTTACCTGAGTGGTGAAGACGGAGGAGTTAATATAGGTATACCCTTTTGCCGGCGTCATCTGACTGCCGGAAGGAGGCATATAGAGGTCATCGGGCATCTCCCGGTGCAGGGAAGCCCGGTTTGTATTATCGTTGAGATCCTGAGCAAAAAGGGTTGGTTTAATAGTCAAGAACAGGATGACAAACAAGACTATTCTAAAAGACAGAGTGTTCATATCAGAGATTTTTTTACAAAGGTAATAGTTTAGAGAACATGCAGTACTTATACTTATTACACAAGGATCACGAAGGTTGCACAGAGATCCACGAAGATCGATGAAAATTGAGCAAGAAAATGATTTATAAGGGAGATTGGATCAATTCTGTAATTTTGTGTAAAACTTACATCCATGTTTAAACAATTCATCTGGTTATTCCTGTTCCAGCTCCTGGCCACATCTTCCATTGTGGCTCAGGATGTTTCTATTACACCGGTCATTGATCAGGCATCAGAGAAAAACCTCTTCGATCAGTTTTTCACCGGCAAGACCCTGCGGATCGATTACTTACTTGCCGGGAATGATGAAGTGGCGAATATCTACCTCTGGCAACTAAAAGAGGAACCGTTCTGGGGTGGTCCCCGGAAAAACCTCCTTGATCCCTGGAATTCAGGTAATTTCCGATTTTCAGTGTTCGACTCGGCAACGGGAACCCTCCTGTACCGGAAAGGATTCTCCACCCTTTTTGAGGAGTACCAGGGGACACCCGAGGCAAAGCAGGTCGCCCGCGGTTATCCGATGACCGCCACCCTGCCCTATCCGCTTAAACCGGTTCGTTTTGAGATTGATAAACGCGCCTATGCCACCGGAGCGTTTGAATGCCTGTTTACGCTGGATATTGATCCGCAGGATTACTTCATCCTGCATGAACCGGTTGAGCCCAACCCTGTGACACCCCTTGTCGATCCCGGTGATCCTGCCACACAACTGGATATTGTCTTCCTGGCTGAGGGGTATACAGTGGATGAGATGACTAAATTCTTGGATGACGCCCGCCGGATCAGCAACTATTTTCTCTCCGTAGCTCCCTTTAATGATTATACCGAGAAAATCAACTTCTGGGCGATAGAATCCCCTTCGGTTGGTTCGGGAATCGACATTCCGGGAAAACGGGAGTATGTAAATACGCGCTTCAACAGCAGCTTTTACACTTTCGACAGTGACCGGTACCTCACCACGCCAGATACCTGGAGTATGCGGGATGCGGCGGCCAATGTTCCGTACGATCAGATCATCATCCTGGATAATAGCAGGAAATACGGCGGAGGCGGGTTTTATAATCACTATTGCCAGAGTACCGTAGATAATGAATGGAGTGAGATCGTGACCATTCATGAGTTTGGTCATGCTTTTGGCGGACTGGCCGACGAATATGTAGGCGGGGTGAATTATGACGGTTTTTACAACCTGGAGATGGAACCCTGGGAGCCGAATATTACCACAAACGTAGACTTCGGTTCCAAATGGAAATCGATGATCCATGATACCATTCCCGTGCCAACTCCAAGGGACTCAACCTACCAGCATGTTGTGGGTTTGTTCGAAGGGGGTGGATACATGGCCAAAGGTATCTTCAGTCCGGTGATGAACTGCCGGATGAAAGAGAACAGTGCCAAAGGTTTTTGTCCGGTCTGCCGCGAAGCCATCCGCCAGAAGATCCTCTTTTACTGTGACTAAAGGGCTGATTTTCGACATCAAACGGTTTGCTGTCCACGACGGTCCCGGAATCCGTACCACCATCTTTTTCAAGGGTTGTCCTCTCTCCTGCTGGTGGTGTCATAATCCGGAGAGCCGGGATAAGAAGCCGCAAAAATCGGTCAAACATTTTTCCCTGAATGGAAAACTCTTTGAAAAAGAAGAGATTACGGGCTACAGGAGAAGTGTAGAAGCGATCGTTCAGGAGGTTGAAAGAGACCTGATCTTTTACGAGGAATCGGGAGGTGGGGTCACCCTATCGGGAGGAGAGCCGCTGTATCAGCCGGATTTTTGTGAGGCCCTGCTGAAATCCTTGAAGAAGAATGGCTTCCATACAGCCCTGGATACCTCCGGTTATGCATCTGAAGAAGAGATCCGTCGTATCCTGCCTTATACCGATCTTTTTCTGTACGATCTGAAGCTTATGTATGACAAGGAACACCTGAAGTACACCGGTGTCTCCAATAAAATCATTCTCGAAAACCTGAAAACTCTATTCGAATCCGGAAAACAGGTAATCATCCGCTTCCCCGTCATCCCCGGCATCACCGACACCCCCTCTAATATCCGTTCGATCATTGACTTCCTCACACCACTGCACCATTGCACCACTGCACCCCAACACTTTTCACCACCTCACCACCTCACCACCTCACCACCTGAACTGCATCTCCTCCCCTACCACACGACTGCAAAAAACAAATACCGCAGGTTTCAGATGGACGATAACATACCACCCGGGAATAAACTTAAACATGGGCGGTTAGAACAACTGAAAAAAAGGTTTGAACAGTCCGGTTTCCGGGTAGTGGTCAGAGGGTAGCATGAAGAGATTTGTGACATGAACTCTGCAGACATCCGGTTTTACGAGGAATTGAATGATTTCCTTCCACAAATCAAGCGGAAAGTTTCCTGCCAGGTTTATTTTCGCGGCCATCCAAGCATTAAACATGTGATCGAATCTGAGCGGGTTCCTCATACCGAAGTAGACCTGATCCTGATCAATGGCCGATCTGTTTCATTTGCTGAAAAGGTGCAGAACGCTGACATCATATCTGTTTATCCTGTCTTTGAATCGTTTGATATTTCCCTGGTCAGCAAGCTCCGGCCGGAACCCCTGCGTAATCCCCGGTTTATCCTTGATGTTCACCTTGGGAAACTAACCCGCTACATGAGAATGCTGGGATTTGATTCTTGTTTTTCACCTGATTACACTGACCGGGAGCTGGTTGGGATCTCATTGTCCCAGAACCGGACTGTACTGACCCGTGATCGCCAATTGTTGATGAAAAAAGAGCTCGAGCGGGGATACTGGATTCGTTCAGATCACATCATTGAACAGGTGAAGGAGGTGATGCGGAGATTTGACCTGGCACGTCTTGTCCACAGGTATTCCCGGTGTACCCAATGCAACGGAACCCTTAGCCGGGTGGATGCATCCATTGCCCACGGACGATTTCCAGATCATGATTTTTCCCCGGACCTCCATTTTTCTCAGTGCGATACATGCAAACATATATATTGGCGGGGATCGCATTGCGATCGGTTCGACCAGGCTGTCCTGCCTTAAATGGAGATGGATCTCAATGTGCTTTTAATGTATCTTTGTTAAAATAAATAGCAAAGCGAAACAGGGAAATGTCGAGAGTATCGAATGACAGATAGGATTAAAAAACTAAGGGAGCAAACTCTTCAGGCGGTTAACCGCATCAACGCCGAAAGGGCGTTGCTGGTGACAGAATTCTACAAAAGCGGGATCGACAAGGAGGTGTCGACGCCTGTGATGCGTGCCATGACATTGTTACACATCCTTCAGCATAAACACATCTGCATCAATGAAGGGGAACTGATCGTCGGGGAGCGGGGGCCGGCGCCCAAGGCATGTCCCACCTATCCGGAGATCTGCCTGCACTCCCTGGAAGACCTGGAGATCCTCGATTCCAGGAAAAAGGTCTCCTTTCAGGTAGACAAGGAAACCCGGAAAGCATATGCCGGTCAAATCATCCCTTTCTGGCAGGGCAAAAGTAACCGCGACCGGATCATGCAGGCCATGGAGCAGGAATGGCTGGATGTATACAATGCCGGCGTGTTCACTGAATTTCAGGAGCAACGGGCACCAGGCCATACCGTGGCGGGGGAAAAGATCTACCGGAAGGGGATGCTGGATCTGATACTAGAGATACGAGATGCAAGATCCGGGATAAAGTGGGAAAGTGAACCGGAAGCCGCTGCAAGGGAGGAAGAGCTGAAGGCGATGGAGATTGCAGCTAATGCCATCATCCTGTTTGCGAACAGATGTGCGGATGTACTTGAAGGTCTTGTACCCCTCCCCCAGACCCTCCCAAACAATGGAGAGGAGAATCCAACATCCAGCATCCCGCATCCAGGATCTGGCAACGAACTGCTTGCACTGGCCAGGATCTGCCGCAGTGTTCCGGCTCACGCTCCGGAAACTTTCCACGAAGCCCTGCAGCATTACTGGTTTATTCACCTGGGCGTGATCACAGAGTTGAATCCATGGGATTCATTCAATCCAGGAAGGCTGGATCAGCATCTCTACCCATTTTATAAACGGGAAACTGAGGCAGGAACTCTGACGAGAAAGCGTGCTGAAGAACTGCTTCAGAGCTTCTGGATCAAATTCAACAACCATCCGGCCCCACCGAAGGTCGGGGTCACGGCACTCGAAAGCAATACCTACACCGATTTTTCACTGATCAACCTGGGAGGCGTTCAGGCCGATGGCTCAGATGCGGTAAATGAGCTGACATTCTTGATCCTCGACGTCATCGAAGAGATGCGGTTGTTACAACCCAGTTCCATGGTCCAGTTGAGCAGGAAAAATCCAGATAGTCTGATCAAACGTGCCCTTCAGATCACCAAAACCGGTTTCGGGCAACCCTCCTACTTCAACACCGATGCGATTGTGCAGGAACTTATGCGACAGGGGAAATCGGCAGAAGATGCAAGAAACGGAGGAGCAAGTGGTTGTGTGGAGGCTGGTGCATTCGGTACAGAAGCCTACATCCTCTCCGGCTACTTCAACCTGGCTAAGATCCTGGAGATCACACTGCATAACGGCTTCGATCCCCAGACCCGGAAACAGATTGGTCCGGCATCCGGTGATCCGGCATCGTTCTCCTCATTTGAAGAACTGAGGGAAGCATACCGGAAGCAACTGAATCATTTCATCCATATAAAAATCAGGGGGAATAATACCATTCACCGGATATTTGCTGATCAGATGCCCGTACCATTCCTCTCCCTGATCATTGATGATTGCATCACCAATGGAAAAGACTACAACGCAGGTGGAGCACGATACAATACCAGCTACATCCAGGGCGTCGGGCTCGGGAGTCTGACCGACTCCCTCACCGCACTGAAATACCATGTGTTCGACCGGAAAACCATCTCCATGGCCGGATTTCTGGACGCCCTGGAGAAAAACTTCAATGATTACGATGAATTCCGGGTGGAATTGATTTACAACACACCCAAATACGGAAACGATGATGATTTTGCCGATGATGAGGCACGACTGGTTTTCGAGATGTTCTTTGAGGCGGTGGATGGTCAACCCACTTCCATTGGCGGCATCCACCGGATCAACATGCTTCCTACCACTTCCCATCTCTATTTTGGAAGTGTGATTGGTGCCCTGCCCGATGGCAGAAAAGCCAAACAACCCCTTTCCGAAGGGATATCTCCAGTCCAGGGAGCCGACACGAAAGGCCCCACGACCGTCCTGAATTCTGCCGCCAAAATCGACCATCTACGCACCGGCGGCACCTTGTTGAACCAGAAGTTCTCTCCTGAATTCTTTGATGGCGAAGAGTCCATAGATAAACTTACAGCTCTGATCCGAAGCTACTTCCGGATGAACGGACACCATATCCAGTTTAATGTCGTTTCGGCGGAAACCCTGAAAGATGCCCAGAAACATCCCGAGAAATATCGCGATCTGATTGTTCGGGTAGCAGGATATAGTGATTACTTTAACGATCTGGGAGAAGAGCTGCAGAACGAGATCATACGCAGGACGGAACAAAAGTAATTGCCATCATTGCACATCATTGCACATCATTGCGCATCATTGCACATTATTGCATATTATTGCGCATGATTGCCATTCTTCATTATCTTTATCTTCCCGTACCAACATTTTTATCCATGGAAAACGTAAATCCAACACCATCCAACAGCCTTAAAGCCACCCGCCTGATCATCCGGATCTTTGCCTCTTTGATCACGCTGTTTTACCTGCTGGTATTAGTGCCAAAATTCATCCAGACACTTTTAGGAGATTCTCCCGAAAGCCCTCCCGATGCAAGCTGGGAAGGGAACATGGTCACCATCGGATTCCTTGTTTACGTTCTGGGATACATTCTCACCTGGTGGCGGGGACTCGTTGGGGGGATCATACTTGTTGCAGCGGGTGCAATCATGTTTGCGTCACACATGGTTGCTGCACAAGGTGAATTGGAGTTTGTGCCCTTCCTTGTATTTTCCGGCCCAATGATCTTTGTCGGAGCCCTCTATATTATCTTCTGGTGGAAAAAATCCTAATCTAATTCTTCATTTCTGATGGCAAAAACATACGCTTTTTGTTTTCTTCTGATCATAGCCGTGGTAAGTTCTGCGGTATATGCGCAGAAAACAGTACTGACACAGCCCGGAGCATTCAAATCGATGTACACCATTCCGCATGGAGTTGAGATCAAAGCCGAGCACGCACACCTGCAGGTCACCTGTTATAGTCCCTCAATCATAAGGGTCAGAATGAGCAAGGGAACGTTTGCACCTGATTTTTCCTATGCAGTAATTGAACAACCCGGGAGTTCTTTTGTGAAGGTCATTAAACACACCGATTCCATCCTTCTTGAAACCAAAGTACTACAGGTTATTATCAAGAAAGACCCAATCCGGATAGCTTTCAGAAATAACAAAGGGAACCTTCTGTCAGAAGATTACCCTGAGTTCGGGGTAACCTGGCTGGGAGATGAGGTAACGAATCACCGGACCCTGTTTCCTGATGAAAAGTTCATCGGTCTGGGTGAAAAGACTGGCCCACTCAACAGGCGTGGGAATGCCTATGTGAACTGGAATCGCGACATTCCGGGTTATAGCGACCGGGAAGATCCGCTTTATCAGAGTATTCCTTTTTTTATCGGCATCCACGACAGCCTGACCTACGGGATGTTCCTGGACAATTCGTACAAGACCCTGTTTAATTTCGGAGCCTCGACAGATGATCTTTTCTCGTTCTTTTCCGCAACAGGCGGTGAACTTGATTATTATTTCTTCGGCAAGAATTCCGTTGCCGGAATCATAGAAGATTACACCTGGCTAACAGGCAGAATGCCACTCCCTCCTTTCTGGAGCCTCGGATACCAGCAATGCCGCTGGGGATACTATCCCGAGTCGGAAGTGATGAGCCTGGCCCGAAAGTTCCGGGATAAACAGATCCCCTGTGATGTGATCTACCTGGACATTGATTACATGGATGGCTACAAGATCTTTACCTGGCACCCGGATCGTTTCCCCGATCCACCAGAGATGATCAGGAAGCTCAATGATTGGGGATTTCATATCGTTGTGATCGTGGATCCCGGGATCAAGATCGAGCCCGGGTATTTTGCCTATGATCAGGGAACTGCGAATGACTATTTTGTTAAATATCCGGGCGGGCAATTCTATACCGGAAGCGTTTGGCCTGGCCGTTGTCATTTTCCTGATTTTACAAAGGAAACGACACGGATGTGGTGGGGAGAGAGTTTTCAATCGCTGGTAGATGCCGGTGTAGAAGGTTTCTGGAATGATATGAACGAGCCTTCGGTCTGGGGCCAGAGTATTCCCAATATCGTGGAATTTGATTTTGACGGCCACCAAACCACTATGGCCGAAGCACACAATGTGTATGGACTGGAGATGTCGCGGGCAACCTTTGAAGGGACCCGTACGCTGATGGGCAACCGGCGTCCATTTATTCTTACACGAGCCGGTTTTTCGGGGATACAACGGTTTTCGGCTGTATGGACGGGCGACAATTCAGCCACTGATACCGACCTGCTGTTGGGAGTCAGACTAGTGAATAGCCTGGGATTATCCGGCGTTTCCTTTACCGGTCCGGATGTAGGGGGATTTATGAAAAGCCCATCCAAAGAGCTTTTTCTTCGGTGGCTATCCATTGGCATATTTACTCCATTCCTGCGAAATCATACTGTGGTGAATACAAAAGACCAGGAACCATGGTCATTCGGGGAGGATGCTGAACTCCTCTCCCGTTCCATGATCAACCAACGGTACCGTCTTCTCCCCTATATCTATTCCATGTTTTACGAATCCTCTCAAACCGGAATCCCGGTTGCACGTTCACTGGCTATCGAATACCCTTATGATCCACTGGTCTATGACTGGCGATACCAGAACCAGTATCTCTTCGGAGAGGCTTTTCTGGTTGCTCCGGTGACCAGCGACCAGCTATACCAGAAGGTTTATCTCCCGGAAGGAACCTGGTACCGGTACTCCACAGATGCCCCATGCTCAGGCAGATCTGAAATCATTGTGGAAGCTCCATTGAATGATCTGCCGGTATTTATCAGGGGCGGCAGCATCGTCCCCATGCAATCAGACATTCAATATACTGAGCAAGAACCAGATCCTGCCCTTGAAATTCATGTGTACCGGGGAGCCCATTTCAACGCCCTGTTATATTACGAAGACGATGGGACTACGTATAATTATAAAAACGGGATATATTGTAAACGGTTCATTATTTTTGATCCCAAACACAGGAAAATCATATTCACACCAACCGAAGGATCCTTTCCTTCAAAGTTCTCAACTTTCAAGTTGATCTTCCACGGATTTGACCAGGAGATCACTGAACAGAGTGTCCAAAATGTTGTCGAAAGTTTTGAAATTCCATTCTAATTATGAAGACCTACCTGACACTTCCCCTTTTCTTTACATTTTTAATAATGACATCGTGTACCCAGGGTGATCATTTCATTACGGACGCACAATACAGGAAGAAGGTCAGGGAGCAGTTTAACAACCAACAGGAACTTGCCAGACACCGGGCTGACACCTTGTTTGGAGTATTCCGGCAACACCTGACCACAGAAGAACGTGAAGCACTGGAATTTCTTTATGCCTATATGTCTTTGAATGACCTTGCAGATTACAACGGGGAATTCTTCCTGAAGAATGTCAAGAGTTCGCTGGCTGCCAGGGATACGTTCAGCTGGGGAAACATAATCCCTGAAGAGATCTTCCGTCATTTTGTACTTCCCATGCGGGTGAACAATGAGAACCTGGATTCATCCCGGTGGGTGTTTTTCACTGAGCTCAAGGATCGGGTCAAAGGGTTGTCGATGAAGGATGCGACGCTGGAGGTAAACCACTGGTGCCATGAAAAGGTAACCTACAGGGGGACCGACAGTCGTACTTCCTCCCCTCTGGCCACCGTAAAGACCGCCTATGGCCGGTGTGGGGAGGAGTCGACCTTTACCACGGCTGCATTGAGAGCTGTTGGAATCCCAGCCCGTCAATGTTATACTCCGCGTTGGGCTCATTGTGATGACAATCATGCATGGGTAGAGGCATGGGTCGACTCTGCCTGGAATTACCTGGGGGCCTGTGAACCGGAACCGGATCTGTATCTTGCCTGGTTCACCGCTCCGGCAAAGCGGGCCATGCTGGTCAACACCAACGTTTTTGGGGATTATCAGGGTCCTGAGGATGTGTTGCTGAAAGATGAGCGATATACCCGGATCAACATCCTCCCAAATTATACCGAAACCAAACGGATCTGGGCACGGATACTGGATATCCATCAACAAGCGATCTCCAATGCAGAAGTGGAGTTTCAGCTTTACAATTATGCCGAATTCTATCCGTTGCTAACAACAAAATCCGACCGAAATGGGCTGGCCTCGTTGCTCACCGGTTACGGAGATCTGCTGATCTGGGCAAAAAAGGGAGGAAAATATGGATTTGCTCGCGCTGATGTGAGGTCGATGGATACGGTGAATGTTTACCTGGAACTGACAACGGAGATAACCGGCGGATTGAATTTCGATATGGTTCCACCAATAAAACAGGATTTACCCGATCTGGTTGACGATTCCCTGCGAAATGCGAACAGCGAACGGCTTCAATTCGAGGACCAGTTGAGAGCCTCCTATGAAGCTACCTTTATCGACTCCTCCAAAGCGTTCCGCGTGGCTGCGACGCTTGGCATAGACCCCAAAGAACTATGGCATTTCCTGGAACGATCCCGGGGAAACTGGCGTGAGATCATCACCTTTGTCTCCGAGACCCCGGACACCCTCCGGGAATTCATTTTTCCTCTCCTGGAAGCGATTTCTGAGAAAGATCTTCGCGATATCAACCCTGGGGTCCTTTTGGACGCAATTACGAATTCACCAATCACCACTGCCACTACTTCCCCTACTTCCACCAGTCCACAGTCGCCAGTAATGTCATTGCGAGCGCAACGAAGCAACACCAATCACGAGCTTCTGGTCAGCTACATCATGAATCCCCGTGTCGACAACGAACTGCTTAAACCGTTCCACAGCTTCCTGAATAGGAAATTCCAGTCGGAATTCACTGAAAGCGCCCGGGAGAACCCGGAAGTAATAGTCAACTGGGTAATAACCAATATCATCATAGACAAAAATGCGAACTACAGCCGAGCACCAATCACTCCGGTAGGTGTTTTCGGATTGAAAGCAGCCGATCCCCACTCCAGGGACATCTTTTTTGTGGCAGTATGCCGCAGTTTTGGCATCCCGGCCCGTTTCGAGCCGGCGACTAAAATTCCACAATACTGCCAGGATGGCAACTGGAAAGATGTCTACTTTGAAGAGCCTCCAGCCAATCCTGAACGCAACGCTACGTTTGTTCTGGTCAATGACCCGGAGAACATCGTTGAGCCTGAGTATTCCATTCATTATACCGTGGAACAACACAAGGATGGCTTTTTCAGGACCCTTGACTATGAGAACAGCGATCTGGTCGACAAATTTCCGGTCACCCTTCAGCTTGCCCCGGGCACCTACATGGTGGTCACGGGGAACCGCTTACCGGACGGAACGGTGCTGGCCAGGATCGTCCGGATCAAGCTGGAGGGAGGTAAAACCACACAATTACCTGTAACCCTAAGAAAAGATTTCACTTCGCCACCCGTGTTTGGCATCTTCGAAAAAAATAAACTACAATCAGACCTTGCCGGAAAAGGCATTCAAATCGATCCCTCTACAGGGCAAATCCTTGCCTGGATGGAACCAGATAAAGAACCAACAAAACATTTCGTGGCAGACCTCAAGGCAAAAGCTGAAGAGATCACAAAATGGACCGGGGGCATGATCCTCTTCTTTCCCGATCAACAGGAGCTGGAACGGTTTATCAGTAAAGAGAAAGGTGGACTTCCCGAAAAGATCAATTATGCCCTTTATGAGGACTACCCGTTTGACCTGCTCTATTATTCCGTGGATGTTCCACTTTCAGGCAATTTTCCATTGGTCATCTACATCAGTCCGCGCGGGTTCATCAATTTTCTCTCTCAGGGATACCGGATTGGCACCGGGGAAGAGCTGGTGAAGCTGATGAAGAGGTGATGGGGTGATGAAGGGATAGTGCAAACTGCCAACGGCGGACTGCGGACTGCGATTGCTTCGCTCAGCTTGCAATGACATGACTCCAAACTTGATTCTAATGAATAGCCTGGTTCATCAGATCATTAGCGGCGGTCAAACAGGGGTGGACCGGGCAGCGCTTGATTTTGCCCTGAGCCAAAAGATCCCCTGCGGTGGGTATTGTACAGCCGGACGAATAGCCGAGGACGGCCGGATCCCCGACCATTATCCGTTGCGCGATACAGAGACCGCCGAGTATGCCGAACGTACCGAAAAAAATGTGCAGACAGCAGACGGAACCCTGATCATATATACGGGATCCATGTCAGGAGGGACCCAGTTCACCTACCTGTGCGCCAAATCAGCTGGAAAGCCGCTGTTTACCTGTGATCTGGATCAGCCCATTCCGGTCCGGAGATTTCAAAACTGGATCCGGGAAAAAAGGATCCATACCCTCAACATTGGCGGTCCGCGCGAAAGCCAGCAGCCCGGTATTTATACCCGCACAGTTGAAACGCTTGCGAGGCTATTTTCAGCTGCCCGTTGAACATTTGGTTCAGTGACGAACTAATTTTCACGACATTTTCTTTTGATTGCTGATTTCAGGAAACAAAAAAATCGTACCTTTGCCCCCTATTGGCCCCGTAGCTCAACTGAATAGAGTATCTGACTACGGATCAGAAGGCTGGGGGTTTGAATCCCTCCGGGGTCACGAATTAAAAGTTCGAGTTACTTTCCTTCTTTTTAGTCTGATTTTAACCCGCCTTTTTACTTCGAGCAAATAAAGATTAATTTAAAACACTTTCGTATGAACATTTATGCAGGAAACCTTAGTTATAAGGTAGACGAAACAGACCTGAAACAACTTTTTGAGGAATTCGGTGAAGTATCTTCAGTGAATTTAATCAGTGACAAGTACACCGGGCAAAGCAAAGGATTTGGCTTTGTGGTCATGGAAAACAAAGATGAAGCGATCAAAGCGATCAAAGGACTCGATGGCCGTGAAATTGACAACAGGGAGATCAAGGTGAATGAAGCAAGGCCAAAACCTGATAATTTTTTCAGGAAATAGCTAAAACAATCTCATGAACAAATCCCAATATAGCTTTACAAAACGAAAAAGGGAGTTGGAAAAAAAGAAAAAAAAGGAAGAAAAGTTAAAACGTAAAGCGACCAGGCAACATTCAAAAAACGGTTCAAGGGAAACTCCTGGAATGGATGATGAAGAAAATCCGACTGGTCAGGTCACATCCTGACAAGTTTTCGGATGGTCAGTTAGTCTTTACTTTTCCTTCGCCCAGGCATTGATATACACCCACTTATCGCACACATTAATATCAACGGATGTTAATGTAAAGGCCAATGCCTTATACCCCTTTTCCCAACCCTCTCTTTCTGCTTTGATAAGCAAAACGTTTATCTTTTCAATCTGAGCTTTGTAGTCTGGTTGATCCTGGGCATAGCAGACAGAAACCAGAGCTGTGAAAAGAAGGAGTAAAAACCCGTAATTCCATAAGTTCTTTTTCATAATTCCTCCGTTTTTTTTGTGAACTAATCAATAAAGATACAGAATTAAAAATTGTTGCAAAAAAGTATACCTTTGCACGTTTGGAATAACCGGGAAATCAACAGACTATGAGGCATGTATTAGTGACAGGTGGTTCCAGAGGAATTGGAAGGGCTTGCTGCCTGCGGCTTGCTGATGCAGGGCATTACATCATCATCAACTACCTCTTCAACAAGGATGAAGCGGAAAAAACGCTGGAGATGGTTCGTGAAAAAGGGAGTGATGGGGAGTTGCTGAAGTTCGATGTATCCAGCCAGCAGGAGGTAGAAAAAGCCCTGAATGGATGGATGGAGAAACATGAAGGAGCTTATATATCCATTCTTGTGAACAATGCCGGCATCAGGAAAGATGCCCTGGTTATGTGGATGAAAGACGACGAATGGCAGGATGTGATCAACACCAACCTGAACGGCTTTCTCTATGTGACCCGAGCCCTGATAAAAGAGATGCTGATCAATAAGTTCGGCCGGATCATCAATGTGGTTTCGTTATCCGGATTGAAGGGGTTGCCCGGACAAGTCAACTATTCGGCTGCCAAAGCGGGTGTGATCGGAGCTACCAAGGCGATGGCGCAGGAGGTTGCCAAAAAGAATGTAACGGTCAATGCGGTAGCTCCGGGATTTATCCGCACCGATATGACCAAAGATATGGATGAATCCCAACTGAAAGGGATGATTCCGATGGGACGTTTCGGCACCACTGATGAGGTGGCAGGGATCGTTGGTTTTCTTGCTTCTGAAGAGGCCTCTTACATCACAGGAGCTGTGATAAACGTTAACGGAGGACTATATACCTAATTACGAATGACGAATTACGAATGACGAATTATATATTAATTTCGCTACCTCGCTACTTCGCTACCTCGCTATTTTATGAATAGAGTCGTCATTACCGGCATGGGAATCTACTCTGTCATCGGGAAGAATCTCGACGAGGTAAAGGATTCATTGTACCAGGGAAAATCAGGCATTGTGTTCGATCCGGTCCGAAAAGAGATGGGATTCCGGTCCGCGTTGACAGGGATGGTGGAACGTCCACAACTCAAAGGGATCCTCGACCGCCGGATGCGGGTGGGGATGGCTGTGCAGGGCGAATATGCTTACATGGCTACCCTGGAAGCGCTTAAAGCTTCCGGGGTTGAACAGGACTTTCTGGATCGCCATGAGGTTGGCATTATATATGGCAACGACAGTTCTGCGGTACCGGTGGTAGAATCGGTCGACATTCTCCGGGAGAAAAAAGATACCATGATGATCGGTTCGGGCTATATTTTCCAGTCCATGAACTCAACGGTATCGATGAATCTTTCGGTTATCTTCCGGTTGCGCGGTATCAACTTTACGGTTGCAGGGGCTTGTGCAAGCGGTTCACATGCCATTGGAATGGGGTTTCTGATGATCAGGCAAGGCCTCCAGGATATTATTATCTGTGGAGGCGCCCAGGAGATCAATCCTGAATCTACTGCCAGCTTCGATGCCCTGAATGCCTTTTCGATCCGTGAATCGGAACCTACCAAAGCATCCCGTCCATTTGACCGCGACCGTGACGGCCTGGTGCCGAGCGGAGGTGCTGCTACTGTAATTTTGGAAAGCTACGACTCAGCAGTAAAACGCGGAGCTACCATTTTGGGTGAAATGATGGGCTATGGCTTCTCCTCCAATGGGGAACACATCTCTTTACCCAACGTGGAGGGGCCACGCCGGGCGATGCAGATGGCCCTGAAAGATTCGGGTATGCCTGCCGGGGAGATAGACTACATCAATGCCCATGCAACATCGACCCAGGCCGGCGACAGCAACGAAGCACAAGCTATTGATGATGTTTTCGGGAAAACCAAACCCATGGTGAGCAGCACCAAATCAATGACCGGTCACGAAATGTGGATGGGGGGAGCCAGCGAGGTAGTTTACTCGACGCTGATGATGCAGAACTCCTTTGTTGCTCCAAATATCAACTTTGACAATCCCGATGAGGTCACCGGACGACTCAATCTCGTCCGGACAACATTACCTGCCGAAATCAATGCATTTCTCTCCAATTCATTCGGATTCGGAGGCACCAATTCTGCCATAATAATCCGCAAGTTTTCCCGCTAGGATAATGTAAAAAAATGTATTTTTGCATCCATCAATGGACATCCTGATGCAGAACGAGGAGATTATCACTAAGATCAATCAACTCTTGATTGAAGAGATTGAGATTGATGAAGAGCAAATCCGGCATGATGCTGACCTGAAAAAGGACCTGGGCATTGACAGTCTTGACTTTGTAGATCTTTTTGTCATCATAGAGAACAATTTCGGCTTTAAAATGAAAGCCGAGGAGATGACTGATGTAAAGACCCTCCAGGACTTTTATTCTTACGTTATCAAACGCGTTCATTCAAACTAACCTCCCGGATGTCGTCATGGCAAGGAAAAACCAGAGGAGGGGTCCTGGGGTATAAAATCTTTATCTGGACCTTAAAATACCTTGGCATCCCATTTGCTTATCTCCTCCTCCGTTTTGTTGTGACCTGGTTTGTTTTCAATTCACGGGAAGCCTTCAGGGCTGTTTACGCCTACTTCAGGAATATCCAGCACTACTCCATAGTGAAATCGGTGATCAGTATTTTCCACAACTATTATATTTTCGGACAAATACTGATTGACAAACTGGCCATGCTGACGGGTTTCCAACATCGCTTCACGTTTGATTTCGAAGGAGAAGAGCATCTGCGACAGATGCAGGATGGAGGATTGCTGATCAGTGCCCATGTGGGAAACTGGGAGATTGCCGGAAACCTGCTGAACCGTCTCAACAAGCGGATACACATCCTTATGTTTGATGCCGAACACCAACGGATTAAAGGGTACCTTGAAGATACCATGAAAAAGCGCAATGTCCACTTCATCATCATCCGTGAGGGCTACAATCATCTGAAAGAGATTGAACAGGCATTCGCAGGAGGGGATATCATCGCCATGCATGGCGACAGGTTCATTGAAGGGAATAAAACGGTAACGCTTGATTTCATGGGAAAACAGGCTCGTTTCCCGGTCGGGCCGGTTAACCTGGCAGCCCGGTTTCAGGTTCCTGTTTCTTACGTGTTTGCCGTCAAAGAAACGCGAACCCATTACCACTTCTTTGCCACGTCTCTGTACCGGTTTGAATTTACACGCAACCTGAAGAAGAGAGAGCAGATTCTAAAGGAGGCCGTCGCCATTTATGTTCAAAAATTCGAAGAGATCCTGCGCAGATATCCGTTGCAATGGTTTAACTACTATGATTTCTGGAAACCCGAACCTGATCTCATCACATAATCACCCCGGTATGACCACCAAGAGGTTACTTCTTGTTTCAGCCAACCGTTTCGCGGTCCCCTATCCGGTCTATCCGTTAGGTATCTCTTACCTGCTCTCATACCTGCAGGACCGCCTGGAGGGTTTCGAGATCCTGGTATTCGACCTGAACCTCCATGGTGAAGAGGAATTTACCGACTTTCTGAGATACCATAATCCTGATTTCACTGGCGTTTCGCTTCGGAACGTAGATGATGTCAGTTCCTTTTCGCGGGAGTTTTTCCTGACAGGATACAAAGAGATCATCGACCTGATCCGGAAAACCCTTCCGGAAACAATGCTGATCATCGGGGGTTCTGCCTTCTCTATTTTCCCTGAGGAGCTGTTTGCCTATTTTCAGCCAGATTTTGGCATTTACGGAGAGGGCGAAGAGAGCCTTTATAAGCTGTTGACCAGCATCCGTGATAGAGTCCCTGTCTATGCAATCGAAGGCCTTGTATACCAAAACGGTAACCAGATTGTAGTGAATCCAAGGAACCATTACCTCCGTTCACTCGACCTCTTCTTTTCCGGTAATCTGATCCAGTTCTATTGGGAAAAAAGTGGTATGATGAACCTCCAGACCAAGAGAGGTTGCCCCTATGAGTGCATCTACTGTACCTACCCTCTGATTGAGGGCAGGAAGGTGAGGACACTGGACCCGGATAAGATCGTGGAGAGCCTGAAAGATCTCTATTTCAACAACCAGATCAACTACATCTTTTTTACCGATTCGGTCTTCAACATCGACCGGAAATTTAACCTTACGCTTGCCCGCAAGATCCTGAAGTCGGGTATCAAGATCCAGTGGGGAGCCTATTTCTCTCCCCATAACATGGCTCTGGAGGAACTCAAATTGTTTGCAGAATCTGGACTCACTCACATCGAATTTGGAACAGAATCACTTTCAGACAGTACACTGAAACAATACCGGAAACATTTTACTGTAAACGAGATCGTTGAGGTCTCAGATATGTGTAATGAAGCTGGAATCTATTTCGCCCATTTCCTGATACTTGGTGGTTATGGCGAAACAGAGAACAGCATCAACGAGGGATTTGAGAACTCGAAACGGATTACAAACTCTGTCTTTTTTCCCTATGTTGGAATGCGGATCTACCCAGGTACCAGGTTGTATGAATTGGCGGTGTCGGACGGAACCATTGATCCGGAAGACAAACTGATTGAGCCAGCCTATTACCTCGCTGATCATATTGACTACGGGAGCCTGAAGGAGCGTGCTGAACAAACAGGCAGAAGGTGGGTATTCACGGACGAGGATGTAGTGACCTTCATGAACAGATTGAGAGCACGGAACAGAAAAGGATCATTATGGCACCATTTGAAAAAATAAATATCCCTCAGAAACCACCCATGGTGATGGTGGATAAACTCATCACGGTAGCCAACGGGATTGTGGAAACCACATTTCTAATCCGGGAAGATAACCTCTTTTGCGATCACGGCCTGTTTACCGAAGCAGGATTGGTTGAAAACATGGCCCAAACCGCTGCGGCAGGGGTGGGGAGCAAACCTTCCCTCGCAGGGAATGAACCTCCGGTAGGTTTCATCGGAGGGATCCGGAACCTGAAGATTATACGTTTCCCGGCTACTGGGGATGAACTCTTCACGAGGATTAGCGTTGAACACGAAGTTTTTGAAGCCTTAGTAGTGCAGGGTGAGGTGTTTCTGAACGACCAGCTCATTGCCTCCTGTCAACTAAAGTTATTTCTCATGCGACCAAGATAATTTTTTTAATTTCGCACCGCATTAACAAAATTTGTAAAATCATGGAAGAACAGAAGTTTGACTATAAGTACAAGGATCCGGAACACGGACATTACAAAGAACTCTTCTATTCATATGATAAAGACGGTAAATACGATAAACGGGTCCGGTTTCATGACGACTCTGACCGGATCTTTATTGAACAGTTTTGGGACAGCCAGAATGCCCGGATCGAAGCAGCACGACAGAATGTTTTGTCGGGGAAAAAGAGCCCAGTTTATTATTACATGGAGAAAAACCTGCTGGATGTAATGAGTTTGAGCATGCAGGCAAAGATTTCACTCTGGCGCGTCAAGCTTCATTTCAAACCACGTCTCTTCAGGCGGTTGAGTGAAAAAACACTGGCGAAATATGCCGAAGCCTTTAACATTACGGTTGCACAATTAAAAAATATCGAATAACTGGAAATCGGAAAATTTATGGAACAGTCAACGATCATGATCGACTATACCCACCACCAGGCAGGCCATTGTGAGAGTGGAACCACTTCAAACCTCTTTAAGCATTATGGAATGGATATCTCGGAGCCCATGGCTTTCGGAATAGGGAACGGATTGTATTTCAGCTATATACCATTTTTAAAAATCCAGTATGCGCCGATGATCTCATTCCGGAACATACCCAATACAATATTCCGCAGGGGAACCAACCGGCTGGGAGCAGATGCCATCGTTATCAAAAAATTCAAAACCCCAAAAGAGTCGATGGATGCCCTTGACCGCAACCTGGAAAAAGGAGTTCCGACGGGGCTGCAGGTGGGTGTTTTTAATCTCACCTTCTTCCCCCCGGAATACCGCATGCAATATAATATGCACAACATGGTTGTGTACGGAAAAGAGGGAAATATCTATCATGTCAGTGACACCGTGCTGGAAAAACCTCAGACCATATCTTATGATGACCTGCAGCGGGTTCGCTGGGCAAAAGGAGCGTTTGCACCAAACGGAAAGATGTATTGGATCAACCAGGTGAATAAAAACATAGATCTTAGAAAAGCGGTCACTGATGGGATTGCCAAAACTGTTTATGAGATGATCAAGGTTCCTTTCCCCCTGATTGGCACCAAAGGAATGCGTTTCATGGCCAAAGATCTGAGGAAGTGGCCGAAAAAACACGGAAAAGAAAAAGCCTCTTTTTACCTGGGGCAAATTCTGAGAATGGCTGAAGAGGTTGGTTCCGGGGGTGCCGGTTTCCGGTTTATCTATGGTGCCTTCCTGAAAGAGGCGGGAGAAAAATTTAACAATCCGGACCTCCTGGAAGCGTCGGAGATGATGGGAATGGCGGCAAATAAATGGAGAGAGTTCTCTTACATTGGCGCACGTAACTGCAAGAGCAGATCAGAACCAACCGAAGATTATGGGATGCTGGGAGATATGCTTAATGAGATCTCCTATATGGAAGAGAAGGTCTATAAAAAACTCGATAAAATCAAGATCTGATCATGAGTGAAGAGTCCATCATCGGGATTCGGGATCTGACCAAGTATTACAAAGGGGCTGACGAACCGGCAATCAATCATATTTCACTCGATATTTTCAAAGATGAGATCTTTGGCTTACTGGGTCCAAACGGAGCTGGGAAAACAACCACCATCTCTATCCTTTGCGGTCTCTTTCCTCCCACTGAAGGAAGGGTTACCATCGACGGGCTTGATATCCGTTCCAACCATGAGAAGATCAAGCACATCATCGGAATCGTGCCACAGGATGTAGCTCTCTATCCTACACTGACCGGCCAGGAGAACCTTCAGTTCTTTGGCAATATGTACGGGCTGAGAGGGAACGCGCTGAAAGAACGCATCGGTGAGTACCTGGTCCGGTTTGGCCTGGAGAAATTCGCACGGAAACTGGTTTCCACATATTCCGGAGGAATGAAACGCCGGGTCAACCTGATTGCCGGGTTGTTGCACAAGCCCAGGATTCTCTTCCTGGATGAACCCACTGTTGGGATCGATGTGCAGTCGCGCAATGTGATCCTTGAGTTCCTGCACGAACTGCGGAGAACCGGTACTACGATCATCTATACCTCGCACTATATGGAAGAGGCGGAGAAACTTTGCAACCGCGTTGCAATCATAGACCAGGGAAAGATCATTGCCATAGGAAACCCTAAAGAGTTGGTTGCCCAGAATCCGGAATTCAAAAACCTGGAAACTCTGTTTCTGGGATTGACAGGGAAAGATCTAAGGGACTAAGCATTTGAAGGAAAACAATTTAATTAACAATAAATGCCAAATCACAATTAACAAATTTCAAATAAATCCCAAATTCTAAATCCCAATGATCTAAAACATATGAGAACTGATGTTTGAAATTTTGAACATTGGAGTTTGGTTGTTATTTGTTATTTGGTGCTTGATATTTGTTAATCAAATATTCCCGGTTTGTTTAAATTTTTCGCCGCTTATCGAAAAGAATGGTTGATCCTGATCCGGGACCCGGCCGGACTGGTACTCCTGTTCCTGATGCCTATGGTCATGGTGGTGATCCTCTCCATGGTCCAGGAATTCGGCTGGAGCACCATTTCTAAAGAGCCCCAGGTGCCGGTATTGTTTGTAAATACCGACCTGGACTCTGTAGGGAACAAGTTTCAACAGGGATTAACAGAAGCTAAAATATTCACTCTGATCTCTCAACTGGATTCTGTACCCGTAACCCAGGAAGTTGCCCGCCAGAAAGTCCTTGATGGGGAGTATCAGATTGCTGTGATCATCCCCGAACGCACTTCTGAACGTATCAGGGCTAAAATCAGACTGCTGGTTAATAAAACGATGATGAGCCTGATGATGCCCGACCAGAATCTCCTGGCTGGAGTGACCAATACAGACTCGGTGGAGGTGATCATCTATTTTGATCCCGCCGTAAGAAATTCGTTCCGGAATGCGTTTCTAAGTTCCACCCGGGAATTCAATTCAAAGATTGAATCCCGGATGATCTTTGAGACCTTCCAGGAGGAACTGCGGAAACTCTTTCCTGGTTTTAATATGCCGGTGATCGATTATGAATCGTCTGTCTACTTCAAGGAAATCTTTCCGTCAGGCGTTGAAGAGGAGATCCTTCCGTCAACCACACAGCATAATGTCCCCTCCTGGGCCATCTTTGCCATGTTTTTCATCGTGGTGCCTCTCACCAGCAGCATCATCAAAGAACGGGAAGAGGGGAGTCTGATCCGGCTCATGACCATTCCCGTTACATATATGACCATATTCATGGCTAAAGTCGGTGTGTACCTGATCGTCTGCTTTATTCAGTTCATGCTGATGGTGCTTGCCGGGATATACGTGCTTCCGTTGTTCAACATGCCCCCTCTGGAGGTGGGCACCAATTACCTGGCTATTGCCATTATGACAATCGTATCGAGCCTTGCTGCATTAGGATATGGGATTCTCCTTGGAACCCTTTCCAAAACCCATCAGCAGGCTGCTGCATTCGGGTCTGTCTCCATTGTAGTACTGGCAGCCATGGGCGGACTATGGGTACCGGTCTACCTGATGGGTTCCTTGATGAGGCATCTGGCCGCCTTCTCTCCGCTGAACTGGGCTCATGCGGGGTTTCTTGACATCTTCCTCAGGGGTAGCTCCCTGATGGATGTACTACCAGAGATCATCAAACTTCTTATCTTTTTTACTGTTACCATCGCCATTGCAGCTATCTACCGGACACTTAAACCCCCAATCAGCACGTGAACAAAGATCTTGTAGAACGAACCGAGGTAAAAATCAGGTTTGGGGAAGTGGACTCTATGAAGATCGTCTGGCATGGAAATTACCTTAAGTATTTTGAAGATGCCCGGGAAGCGTTTGGCGAGCGGTATGGCCTGGGGTATCTGGATGTTTCGAAACACCGGGTCATGATCCCAATCGTCAAGGTGCAGTGCGATTTTTTAAAACCGCTTGAATATGGGGGCAGCGCCATTGTTGAGACCAGGTTTGTGAATTCGGAAGCAGCTAAGATCATTTTTGAATACAAGCTATTCAGGAAATCTGATATGGAACTGGCTGCCACTGGCAGTTCAGTGCAGGTTTTCCTTACTCCCGATGGGGAACTGTTACTCACAACCCCGGAGTTCTTTATCGGGTGGAAAAAACATTGGGGTCTTATCTGACATGCAGGTTATGCAACCAGTGTATATCGTCAGCGACAACATCATCACTTCCCTTGGAGCCACCACTACCCAGAATATGGAGGCGTTGAAGGCCGGACACATCGGGATCAGTATGCAATCGGATCCACTCCTTTTTCCGTCACCGGTTCCGCTCTCCCTGGTTAACACCGGGATGCTGGAGGAGGAGTTCCAGGCGATCCTGGAACACTATAAAAAGAAGATCGATCCCATGGACTTTACCCGTCTGGAGAAACTTTTCATCATGTCAATTCATGAAGCCATCTGTAAGCTTTCATACAACTTCAAGAGTCGGAAGACACTCTTCGTCCTATCCACGACAAAAGGGAATATTGACCTGTTGGAGGCGAGGCATCAGGGAGGCTTCCATCATCACCGGATCTTTTTATGGGAGATGGCCCGGATCGTGGGTGATTTCTTCGAGTTTTTCCATCCCCCATTGATCGTCTCCAATGCCTGTATCTCCGGCATTATGGCGCTGCTGACCGCCTTCCGGTATCTGCGGACAGGCGCTTACGACCATGCAGTCGTGAGCGGCGGAGATATCCTCACAGAGTTTGTGATCTCAGGATTTCAATCCTTTCAATCACTCAGTCCTACCCCCTGTCGTCCTTACGATACCGGTCGTGACGGACTCTCCCTGGGTGAGGGAGCCGGTACCATAGTGTTGACCACCGGGATGGAAAACAAACCTTCAAACCAGGTGAAGGTGACCGGAGCAGCCACTTCCAATGATGCAAACCACATTTCCGGGCCTTCCCGTACCGGGGAGGAGCTTAGTTTTGCTATCTGCAATGCCATGCAGGAGGCAGATCTGTCCTCCAGTGAAATCGGGTTTATCAATGCCCACGGAACTGCTACCCCATTCAATGACGAGATGGAGTCGAAAGCCATCGTTCTGGCCGGTTTGACGGAGGTGCCAGTGAACAGTTTCAAAGGATTCTGGGGCCATACCCTGGGCGCAGCCGGACTGATAGAGTCGGTAGCCGCTATCCATGCATTAAAGGGACAACAACTGATCAGGTCGGCAGGATTTGAATCCCTGGGAGTACCTGAACCGATCCACGTCATTGCCAACAACGAAGAGAAACAAATGAAAAGCTGCCTGAAGACCGCTTCCGGATTCGGAGGATGTAATGCAGCCATCATTTTTGAAAAAGATTGAATATGGATCAGGTCATTTCATCATATTCACAGATAAGACCGTTCCAGATCAAGGTCAATGGTCATCTCGAATTTGATGACAAAAATTTTATTACTTTTGCGGAGTTCATAAAGCCGTTCTTTAAGAGACTCGACTTGCGATACCCGAAATTTTACAAAATGGACTCCCTGAGCAAGCTTGGGTTTATCTCTGCAGAATTGGTTCTCAGGCAGGTAAACCTCGATCTTTATGATAAGAAACGTGTGGGTATCGTATTGGCGAATGGAAGCTCCAGTCTGGATACAGACCTGATCCACCAACAAAGTATCAACGACCGTTCGCAATACTTTCCAAGCCCCTCGGTGTTTGTCTACACTCTTCCCAACATCATGATCGGGGAGATTTGTATCCGGCACCAGGTAAAAGGGGAAAATACGTTTCTCATCTCAGAAAAATTCGACCACAGGCTTTTGTTCAACTATGTGAACGAACTTTTTCAGCACCACCGGGTGGAAGCTTGCCTCGCCGGATGGGTGGAGCTTCTGAAGGAGCAGTTTGAGGCCCTTCTGATGTTCGTTGAACCCGCAGGAAAAGCAGGTCCGGAGGAAAAAGCAGGGATGATGATCCCTTTCTCCGAAGTGGCAATGGATGAATTATATCAAACAATGTGACAAGGCAATTATGGAAGATTTAATTGAAAAATTGAAGAAGGAAGTGATAGAACAACTGAACCTTGAAGATATATCGCCGGAGGATATTGAAGTAGACTCACCTTTGTTTGGAGAAGGGCTCGGACTTGACTCGATTGATGCACTTGAACTCATCGTTCTTCTTGAGAAAAATTACGGATTGAAAATTGAAGATCCCAAAGACGGGAAAAAGATATTCCACTCCATCAGAACGATGGCCGAATACATCACAGAGCCACAAAAAGTCTGATGAATGGCCAGGCGGGTTGTGGTAACCGGAACCGGCATCATTTCCAGCCTTGGCAGGAACCTTCCGGAGACCATCGATTCGATCCTCCACTCCAGATCAGGGATTGGAAAACTTCAACATCTCAATACTCCTCACAAAACAGAGTTCCCCTTTGCAGAGGTTCCATGGAGCAATGATCAACTGATTGACCTGGCTCAACTAACTGATCTCGTGGGATATTCACGGAACACCCTGCTGGGGGTGATTGCGGCTCGGGAAGCCTTCAAGCATGCCCGGCTTCCCCATCTTCCACCCCTGAGAACAGGGTTAATCTCTGCTACTACAGTGGGTGGCATGGATAGATGCGAGATCTATTACAACGACTTTTTGACCAACGATTCGAAAAACATCTACATCGATGTGTACGATTGTGCCGACAGCACAGAGAAAATTGCTGATACCCTGCAGATTCGGGATTATGTAACGACTATTAGCACAGCCTGTTCCTCGGCTGCCAACGCGATTTTACTCGGGGCCAGGATGATCCGCAGTGGTCAGCTTGATCGCGTGGTTGCCGGAGGCACTGAAGCACTCACCAGCTTTCATGTGAATGGTTTCAATGCGCTTAAGATCCTGGACAAGGTCCCTTGCCGTCCTTTCGATGCCAACCGGAACGGAATTACCCTGGGTGAAGGGGCTGCCTACCTGGTTCTGGAATCAGAGGAGGCAGCCAGGGAGGGTGACCGGGAGATCTTAGCGGAGTTGACCGGTTACGGGAACGCATGCGAAGCCTTCCACCAGACTGCCTCATCTCCGGATGGGAAGGGAGCTTTCCTGGCGATGGAGAGGGCTTTGCAGATCAGTGGAACCGATCAGTCGGAGATCGACTATGTCAACGCACACGGGACAGGGACTGACAACAACGACATTGCTGAAGGAGTTGCCATCGAACGGTTGTTCGGGAAAAGGATCCCGAAAGTAAGCTCCACGAAGCCTTTCACAGGTCATATGACCAGCGCAGCCGGATCGGCTGAAGCCATCCTCTCCATCCTCTGTCTCACCCACCGGCTGATCCTGCCTAACCTGAACTTTAACACCCCCATGCCGGAATTGAACTTTACACCGGAACCAACATTGATACGGGATATCGATGTGAAAACGGTGATGTCCAATTCCTTTGGATTTGGCGGAAATAATACCACCCTTATTTTCAGGAAAATATGACCGCATACATCCATGGTATTGGCCTCATCTCTCCCCAGCAGACCACGGATCCAGCTCTGTTTCTGCCTGAGGTGATGGAGTATACAGCTGATTTCCTGAAAGCGATTGACCCAAATTATAAAACATACATCCACCCGCTGGCTGCCCGCCGGATGAGCCGGCTCATCAAGATGGGGATCACATCTGCTCTAATCGCCCTGCAAGATGCACGAATACTCCCCTCCCTTCTTGGGGAGGGTCCGGGGGAGGGGTCGCAGGTGGGGTCCATCATAACCGGCACTGGCCTAGGATCTGTTGAAGACACCGAAAAAATCCTGACCGGCATGACCGCCGGTGAACAATTGATGAACCCGACGCCCTTTATCCAGTCCACCTATAACACCATCAGTTCACAGATCGCTATCTCCATCAAATGTCACAATTACAATTCTACTTACGTACACCGCTCATTCTCTTTTGAAAGTGCACTTCAGGATGCCCTGTTACAGTTTGCTGAAGGAGCCGTCTTGACAGCCCTTGTTGGGGGCATCGATGAAATGACCGCTAACCACCTTCAGATCACCCGGCGGGCCGGGCACTGGAAGATGAACCCGGTGAATAACCTGCAGCTACTCTCGACCAAAACACCCGGTGCACTTGCCGGAGAAGGCGCTGCCTTTTTCCTGCTGGGGAACCAATCCACAGCCTCTACTTATGCCACTCTCAGGGATGTGAAAACCCTTTACAGGCCGGAAAAGCAGACATATCTGGAAGAGGTAATTCACGATTATCTTTCCGCTAACGATTTGGATATAAATCAGTTGGATATCGTAATTCTGGGTTACAATGGGGATATTCAATTTGATGCCGTGTATGACCAGCTAGGATCAGGAATCTTCCGGGAAACTCAACAGGTGTGGTATAAACACCTCTGTGGAGAGTATTATACTTCTACTGGTTTCGCCCTCTGGTTGGGAGCCAATATCCTGAAACATCAGCTGGTTCCGGCCATCGTCAAATTCAACAACGTGAATTCCGGCCCTTTAAAGCATATCCTGATCTATAACCAATACCGAAATATTAACCATTCCATGATTCTCCTTAGCAGAAGATAACCAGCAACCTTCACCTATTCACGGACTATCCAATACCCTTAACACGATCCCACTGAGTCCTGCGCTCTGGGCCCTGTGCTCTTTCTCTTTGTCCTCCGTGGTTGAACAAATTTTCTGTTAACTTTGCCTGCACGAATTTGTCTGAACTGAATGTCGAAACGCATCTTTATTACCGGGATCGGGATCATCTCTGCCATTGGGAACAGCATACACGAAGTCCTCTATTCACTGGAAACCGGCAAAACCGGCATCGGGGAGATCACTCTCTTTCCTACCCTTCACCAGGGGTCAATTCCCATGGCCGAAGTGAAACTCTCCAACGCCCAGCTCCTCAACCTGGCAGGCCAACACGAAAATGGTAATTTTACGAGGACTGCCCTGCTGGGGATGGTTGCTGCGAAAGAGGCGTTAGAATCAGCGGGAATCAGAGATGTTACTGCCCTTAGAACCGGTCTTCTCTCTGCCACTACGGTGGGTGGAATGGACCGTAGCGAAGGCTTTTACAAGGAATTCCTTGAAGATCCTGCAAAAGGGCGGTTGAAAGATGTGATCAATCACGATTGTGGCGACAGCACTGAACGTATTGCTTCTTACCTGGGGATCAATCACCTGATCTCAACCATCAGTACAGCTTGTTCCTCTTCCGCTAACTCCATCATGTTTGGTGCCGACCTGATCCGCAGCGGAAAACTTGACCGGGTGATCGCCGGAGGAACCGACTCAGTTACAAAGTTCACCCTCAACGGATTCAATACACTGATGATCCTGGATAAAAGAGGATGCCATCCGTTTGATGAACACAGGGCGGGTTTAACACTTGGTGAAGGGGCGGCTTTTGTCGTGCTTGAACCCGAAGAAATTGTAAAAAGAGAGGGGAAACAGCCCCTGGCTGAACTTACCGGGTATGGCAATGCCAACGATGCATACCATCAGACGGCTAGCTCACCCGATGGAAAAGGTGCCTTTCTGGCCATGACCATAGCCCTGGAAATGAGTAAGCTGAGCCCATCTGAACTGGATTATATCAACGCTCATGGAACCGGAACTGAGAATAATGATTTGTCTGAAGGGATTGCCCTGGAGCGGATCTTTGACCCGGTTCCCCCTTTCAGCTCTACGAAAACCTATACCGGCCATACGCTTGGGGCTGCAGGAGCAGTGGAAGCTGTGATTTCGATCCTTTCGATCTGCCACGGGATGATCTTTCCGAACCTCAATTGGTCAACGCCCATGAAAGAGTTAACGATCCAACCTGTAACTCAACTAATAAAGAAGAAGAATATCCGGCATGTTCTCTCCAACTCCTTTGGTTTCGGGGGAAATAACTCCACCCTGATCCTCTCTCAACCTCCTCAATCTGTATAATCTGTGAAATTTGTGGTAAAACAAAAAGCATATATAAACAGCGTCGGATGCATCTCTCCTCAGCACACAATCGATAACCGGCAGTTTCTTACAGAACCGGTTTCGGTAGAAAGTACGCGCCTGAAAGCCATTGACCTGAATTATAAGGAGTTTGTCCCTCCTGAGATGGTACGTAGGATGGGACGGATCATTAAAATGGGAGTAGCGGCAGCGAAGATCTGCCTGGAATACCCCTCCCCTTCAGGGGAGGGATCGGGGGTGGGGTCTCCGGATGCCATTATCACTGGAACCGGTCTCGGTTGCATGGAAGATACAGAGAAATTCCTGGGAAATATGATTAAAAACAACGAAGAGTTTCTCACTCCCACCTCTTTTATCCAATCCACACATAATACAGTAAGTGCCCAGATCGCTTTGCTGATCAAGTGTCATGGCTATAACTTCACCTACGTTCACCGGGGATTCTCCTTTGAAACTGCCATCCTCGACAGTCTGGTTCGGTTGGAAAATAACCGGATAAAAAACGTGCTTTTTGGTGCTGCCGATGAACTTACAGAAAACTCTTTTCAGATCCAAAACCGGATGGGTTTCTGGCGCAGACAACCTATTGATAATCTGAAACTTCTTGAGCAACAGGAGCGGGGAACCATCGCAGGTGAAGGGGCTGCATTTTTCCTGCTGGAGAAAAAGAAAAAGAGCAACTCTTACGCTGTTCTCAACGACGTAGAGATGCTCTATCGTCCTACCACCACCCATGAGATCTCTCATTATATTCGGCTTTTCCTTGAAAGAAACGGACTGGAAAAGAACAATATAGATCTTCTATTGCTTGGGCGGAACGGGGATATCAGATTCGATCCAATTTATGATGATATAGTGGCAGCCGTTTTCCCGGAAGTGGCCTCCTGCGGCTTCAAACAGCTATGCGGGGAGTACATGACCGCTTCTTCATTCGGAGTATGGCTGGCTTCCAAAATCTTGAAAGAACAGCGGGTTCCTGATCTACTCTTGATCCAGAAAAAACCCTCCGCCCTGAAACATATTCTTTTGTATAACCACTACCGGGGGATCAATCACACCCTGATCCTCATGAGCCAGGCATAGATGTTCACATTCCGCAAACTGACCATACTATTTTTCATCCTGCTCCTGGCGCTCAACCTGATCTATTTCCTGGGATGCCGTATGGAGTGGTTGATTGGCCATCTTTGCTCTCACACCTATGTGTACATGCTGGTTCTCTTTGGCCTGTACATCGGTATCTCCATTACCATGGCATTTTTCATCAGCTCCAACTTTCATCATAAAGCCATTTGCAGAGGAGTGACAACGGAAAAGCTATGTGCTCTCACATTTGACGACGGACCGGATCCCGAAAACACGCCATACATCCTGAAGGTATTGAACCGGCAGCGGATTCCCGCCACTTTTTTTGTCATTGGTGAAAAACTGCATGGCAATGAAATGATTCTAAAAGAGATGGATGCCGGGGGACACCTGATCGGAAACCACTCCTGGAGTCACTCCGTTTGGTTCGATTTTTTTCCGGCATGTCGTCTGAGAAAGGAGCTTACCAGAACGGCGAAAGCTGTTTCGGACATCACCGGAAAATCCCCACTCCTTTTCCGACCTCCCTATGGCGTCATCAACCCTATACTTTCATCCACGTTAAGGAGTTTGGCCTATCATGTCATCGGATGGAATATCCGCTCCTTTGATACGGTACATCGAGACCCGGAAAAAACAGTAACCAGGATCCTAAGGAAGCTTACTCCCGGTTCAATTATCTTGCTTCACGATCATCTTGCGAATTCCCCAACACTCCTGGAAAGAGTTATTGACCAACTCAGACTCCACGGATACCAAATTGTCCCAATTACTCAACTCGCTCACATTGAAGCCTATGCATAAACTTATTCTCATTCTGACACTTTTCTCCATTGGGATTGCTAACGCGCAGCACAAACCGTTGGATGCTGCCACCATTCACCGGATCAAGGAAGGTGTATCCCTGGCTGCAAAAAAGACGGAGACCATCTCCAGTGACTTCACCCAGGAGAAAGAGATGAGCATCCTGAATGATAAAATCATTACCAGCGGGAAGTTCTACTTTAAAAAGGAGCAACTACTCCGGTGGGAATACATTCACCCATTCAGCTATGTCATTGCTATCCGGGGAGATGTGATTACCATCCGGGATGAAGGAGAGGTCAGATCAATTAACACGCAGGCTAACAAGGTGTTTGCAGAGGTAAACAGGATTTTTATCGGAAGTGTCATGGGAATGCTGTTGGATGATGACAATTTCAAGGCGGATTATACACAAAGCAACGGTCACTACATCGTCAGTCTCTCTCCTATCTCCTCTGCCTTACAGGAGAGTTTGAACAGGATCGTAATCTACTTTGACAAAACGGACTTTACCGTTGATAAGCTAGAGATGTTTGAACCTGCCGGCGACTTTACCAGAATCACCTTCTCAAAGAAACAACTTAACCAGCCTCTCTCCGATGAGATCTTTCATCTTCGCTAGCGTCTTTATTCTCTTCCTACTTACCGGATGTCAGCCCATAAAACCTCGGCATCTGGTCCCCGTTTCTGATAACAAGTCTACTGAAACCTCTTTCCCAACTGCTCACTGCCAAGTGCCAACTCTCTTCTCCTCCTCCACCTTTGAAAAAGCCCTTTTTAAAGCCACCATGGATATCCGGGAGCATCATCTGACCGGATTGATGTTTGTTAAAAAGGTCCTGGATCCGGGATCCGGGATCCGGGATCTTTCCACCGGTACAGCATATTCTTCTGTTGATGCTGGTGTGAAATACCGGATTGTTTTCAGCAATGAGTTTGGGATGACCTATTTTGACCTGGAGATCGGATCTGATTCTTTGCATGTCCATTATTGCTTTGAACCTTTGAATAAAAAAGCACTCTGGAAGATACTGGAGACCGATTTCAGGTTGTTACTCACCACTGAAGAGGTATCGGGTTACATGAAATCCTATATCCAGGATAAAACCAATTACCTGGCATGTCGACAAAAACAGGGAAATATCGTACGATGGGATTTGTACACTTGTGAAGGGGACACACTGGTTGAAGTACGTGGTAAATCAAACCTGGCCGATCAGGCTCATATTGCCTTCAACGGATATCAGCAGGGATTCCCGTCACGAATAATCATCTTAAATCCCTTTATCAAACTGAAACTTTCCATATCTTTACTCTCCATTAATTGATCTCCACGGATAGTCTTCGTTTTTACGTACCTTTGTTCCCCTAACCGGTTGTATCTACTGATATGCTGAAGGGAACTTTTTTTCATATTCTGCAAATCACTGAAAGCAAGGAGGAAGCCGAAGCAGATAATCTGCCAGGTATATTCCGGATTGCTATTTCCCTGGATCCCACTCACCCCATTTATCAAGGTCATTTCCCTGGTAATCCTGTTGTTCCCGGCGTCTGTCAACTCCGGATAATCACGGAGATCATCTCGGAGATTACCCAGAAAGAGGTCAGGTTGTTAGAAGCCGACAACATCAAGTTTCTGTCCATGATCAATCCCTTTGAACATCCGGAGCTGGCTGTCGATTGCACATTACAGAAAACGGAGGAGGGTTACATCCGGGTAACAGCCTCTATATCAGATCGTGAAAAGGTTTTTTATAAATCCAAGTCTCTAGTTGCATGAACCATTCTCAAAACACCCATATCACCACTACTTCTGTCAGGGGTTATGAACTTGATTCTTATAGCCACGTGAATAATTCGGTCTACCTGAACTATTTTGAGCACGGACGATGGGAACTATTCCGGGAGCTCAATCTGACTCAGGTGATCCATTCCCATAATATTTTGATTGTCGTTACCGATGTGCATATCCGGTATATGAGGGAAGCGAAACTTTTCGATGAGATTGAGATTCAAACCCGGGTAGTGTGTGATGAGCCATACCTGATCTTCAAACAGAAATTGATTAACAGGCAAACCGGACTTGCGCTTGCCAGGGGAGAAACAAAGACCATCTTCATCGATGAAAACAGGAAGCCGGTAGAAATTCCGGATGAGTTCAAAGCTATTCTTAACGATTAATCATACATGGAGAGTAACCGTCAGATCGAATGGGAAATCAGAGAAGGGATAGGGGTCCTTAGGATAAACAATCCTCCGGAGAATTACCTGTATGAACCTGAGTTCGTTCCGCTTAAGTCGTTGAAGACCTGGACTACCGATCCAATTCTCAAAGGGATACTGATCCACGGGAAGGGGAAGCATTTCTCAGCCGGAGGCGACTTAAAACGGCTTTTTGAACTGGTTTCGAAGGATCAAAACCTCGAGACAAAGATCGCTGCCGGTGCTGCTATACTCAATCACCTGACCAGTACAGACCTACCCCTGGTGGCTGCCATTCATGGCGTATGTTTTGGAGGAGGGCTCGAAATTGCTCTGGCCTGTCACATCCGTGTGGCCGCTGAGAATTCGCTCTTTGCCACCCCGGAGACCAGCCATGGACTACTTCCCGGAATGGGTGGAACAGTCCGATTACCTTCTGTCATCGGGCAAACCCACGCCCTGCAGATGATCCTGTCGGGTGATATGATCAGTGCTGATGAAGCCCGCAGGATCGGGCTGATCGATTTCATTGTGCCACGTAAGGAGGTATATGCCTTTGGTTTCAATCTACTCCGTAAAATGACGAAAACCATTCAACCTCAGGTGATCCGGTCGGTCGTCAAAGCCCTCAGAAATGCACATTACTTACCTCTGGAGCAAGCGATCGCGGAAGAGACCCGGATCTTTTGTAGGTTAGCCAGGGAAGAATCGCTCCGGCGGTTATCTGAATCAAACACATAACATAGTGAACCGTTCATTCCATACTATCGAGTGGAAAGTGTTGGGTCGAGTCGGGCATCTCACTATGAACCAGCCTCCATCGAACAAGATGACGGTAGAGTTTTTCAATGAAATGACATCATTGAAAAAGGTCATTGTCGGGTCAACCAATTTGAAGGCGATCATCATATCCGGGAAGGGGCGTCACTTTTCTTCGGGAGCCGACCTAGATGAGTTGTTACGGGAGATTTCCCGCCACAAAAACGCTGAATCCTTTCTAAAATCCAACTATTCGGCACTACATTATTTTGAAACGCTCCCCCTGCCTGTCATCAGTGCGATACGTGGAGTCTGTCTTGGTTCAGCCCTGGAATTGGCTCTCTTCACTCATTTCCGGTTTTGCGGTGATGAAGCCGTGTTCGGTTTACCTGAAACAACCTTCAATCTGATTCCTGGTATCGGCGGCATCCAACGATTTGCCAACCTGGCCGGGAGAGCGCAAGCACTCGACTACATCCTGACCGGCCGGACCTTTGATGCAAAAACAGCGCTGAATCTGGGGATTGTCGACGCAGTTTGGCCGAAAAAGGAGCTGGTGGAGAGGGCGGTCGCGTTTGCAACCCAGCTGCCGGAAAGGTATGAGAAGGGAATGAGGAAAGTGTATGTCTCAAGATACAGGATAAGGGATTGTAAGAGATAAGATTTTGGCTTTACGTAAACATACAACCCCTGCCACTTCAAATCCCGCTTCGCGGATCCCGAATCCCGCATCCGGCATCCGGCATCCGGTATCTGTAAAGGTTGTCGGAAGCGGCTCATTTCTTCCTGGGGCAGCCATTTTACCCGACCAGGTCGATTATTTTCTGGGGGAATTGATGGAAGCGCCGGAAAAGATCCGGAAATGGATGAAACGAATCCGGATCCTGATGAAGGAGTTGCTGGAGGCAGAATATTATCATTTTGCCTTGGATCCCATTACACGACAATTTACGGAGGATAATGTAACAATGTCGGTGAAAGCAGCCCGGGAAGCCATCACGGATGCCGGAATGAAACCGGAGGAGATCGAACTGATCGTTTACGGCAGCGCACACCAGGACCAGATGCCAACTGCTTCCGTAAGGATCCAAGAAGCGCTGGGGATTGAACGATGCGGGGAGCTCTCAGTGCATGCGAATTGCACCTCTGCCTACAAAGCGCTTCTGCTCGCCCACGAACTTCTTCAATCAGGCCGGTACCGGAACGCCCTCGTGGTCTCGTCGAGCATGTCATCGTCGGAGCTGGTAGCAGAATACTACAATCAATCCCTGGTTAAAAAAGAGGAGCTGTTTTTACGTTATTTCCTCAGCGACGGCGCTTCGGCCCTGGTGTTGAAAGCAGAACCTGAACGGAGTGGCAATGGGTTATACCTGGATTACACCTATATGGAATCAACCGGAGGGAAAAAACCGTCGGCCATGGGAAACAGACGCCCGGCTTACTGGATGAATCCGAAAGAGGAGTATGAGAAAGGTTGTCACCACCTGGCCCAGATGTTCCAGGAGGAGCTTCGGGCCAACTTCCACGAAGCTGACGGCTCGGTCTTCCTGAATGGCTTGAAACGGATGCTGGCCCTGCATCCGGTCGATCCCCGGCATATCCGTTTTTTCCAGGTGAACTTCCCGTCAAAACATATTTCGGAACTGGTGATGGATGAATGCAGTGAACTGGGGATCGACCGGAACACGCTCTACTCGAAGATGGCCACGATGGGCTATATCGGTCCGCCCATGGCCTTTCTCTGTCTCGACCGGATCCGGAAAGAAGAGCAATTGAACACGGGTGATATAATCCTTAGCTTTGTAACTGAGGTCAGTAAATTCATGCAGGCGGGATATGTGCTGAGGTACGAAGTCAGACGTTAGAATTTAGAACGCAAGTTAAAAGTTAGAACGACGAACTGTTTTCCAAATTTCCTAATGACTTAATGACCATTGACTAATGACTAACCCTAAACGATATACGCTGTTTTTACTGAGTCCCCGCCAGCGCTTTATCAATTATCCAGCGCATATTTACCTGGCGAAGATGTTCGGAAAGCAGCGGTTTATGGTGCCATTGGCACTTCCTACGGTGGCGGCTCTTACTCCTGACCATTACGACCTCCATATTTATGACGAGGAGATTGAGGAGATCCCGGTAGACATCCTGCCAGATATCGTGGGCATCACTACCCTGGCTGCCACTGTCAACCGGGCTTTTGAACTGGGAGACCACTTCCGGAAACTGGGTGCCATCGTGATCTATGGTGGACCTTACGCCTCCTTTCAGGTTGACAAAGCACTGGAACATGGTGATGCAGTAGTGGTTGGAGAGGCCGAAGAACAATGGGAAAAGCTGCTGGAGGATTTTGAGCAAAATAATTTGCAACAGGTCTATGCGGCAAACTCCTATGTCGACTACCTTACCCAGAAACCGCCCCGCTGGGATCTGGTCAATATGAAACGGATCTTCCAGGTAGCGATACAGGTCTCCCGGGGGTGTCCCTTCAACTGCGATTTCTGCATAGTAACCAAAATCTTCGGACGGAGGATGCGATACCGCGAAATCGATAATGTGGTGGAGGAAATCAACGCAGCTCCTTCGAAGTACTTCTTCTTCGTAGACGATAACCTCACCATCAATAAACGCTATGCCAGAGAGTTGATGGAGGCAATAAAACCGTTGAAGATCTCCTGGGGTTGCATGTGCAGCATCGATGTGGCGAAAGATGACGAACTGCTCAAAGCGATGGCGGATGCGGGATGTTTCAATATCCTCATCGGGTTTGAGTCCCTCAACCCGGATAGCCTGGATGCCTCCAACAAGCATCATAACCGGCGTGGGACCATCTATGAGGAGGCCATTCAGAAGATCCATTCCCATGGGATCCATATTAACGCCAGCTTTGTGGTGGGTTTCGACAACGACGACCTGGAGGAATTCGACCGGATCTACGACTTTACATTGAAACACAGCCTTCCCAATGTCAACCTTCACCTATTGAACGCACCACCGGGATCGGAGATCTATAAGCGATACCAGGAGGAGGGCCGGCTACTGAATTGTAATCCTGAACTTGGGGTGGGCCATTTCCCTACCATCCACTATATGAATATGTCGCAGATTGAACTGTTCAATAAATATATGACCACTATCGAACGTTTCTACTCCTTTGACACCGTTCTACGGAAAGCGAAAAACCTGTTCAGCAACGGAAACTTCACAAGATCCGGTGGCGATATTGCAGCATGGCTGAAAGTTCGTCTCACCTGGATCACGGTTAAGGCATTTCTTATTACAAGAGATACCAGGAAACGGGAGCTCTTTTTTTATATCATCGGCCTGATCCGCTCCAACAAAATTGCGATCGACAAAGGCCTGGGATTCCTGCTAACCATGCTGGGATATCACCGGCATATTGAAGCGCATAAAAGAAACATGGAAGATTACCGGAACATAGTGAGGGAACAGGACCGGGGTGCGTGGAAAGATCACTCCTCCCCAACCCCTCCCCAAAAAGGGAGGGGAAACCAGTAAAAGGAATGATCAACATCCATCATCAGGCATCAGGCAGCATTCATCCGGTATCAAGCATCCAGACTGTTGGCGTCATCGGTGAAGGAAAAATGGGGTCCAGCATCTTCTATTCCCTGCTCCATTCGCCCTATTCCCTGCGCTGGATCGGAAGCCCGGATGCCGATGTAGAAAAACTTCAGCAGCACCTGGAAAAAAAAATCCACCGCCATCTTAAGAGCGGCATCGTGGGTCAGGATGAGCATGATCGCCTGCTTCTGAGAACGATCATCTCCTCCGATGTGAGTCATACCGCAAATTGCGACCTGGTGATCGAAGCGATCCCGGAAGAGTTAACGTTGAAGCGACAGCTTTTTGCGGATTTGGACAGGATCACTAAATCATCCTGTATACTGGCCACAAACTCATCCTCTTTCAATCCGTCTCAGCTCTTTCTGGATTCGAAAAGAGACGAACGGATTATCGGAATGCACTACTTTTTCCCCGTACCGTTAAAGGAGACCGTGGAGCTGATTTTTCCTGAGAAAACATCCACCAAAGTGCGTTCAACTACTGAAGCCTTTTTACGTCAGACAGGTAAACAAATACTTCTTCTGAATGAATCTAATAGCTTTATTTTAAATAAATTATTCCTTGATATTCAGAATGAAACTTATCGAATTGTTGAACAGGGAATGGCTACAGTCAAGCAGATTGACACGTTGATCAAAGAGCAACTTTTTCCTGTTGGAGTGTTTGATTTCATGGATAACGTTGGGATTGAAACCATGTTGGCGGCGGTCAGAAATTATACATCGGACTACCCGCACAAAGATTATTACCAAAACCTGATCAACAAACTCCAGGCGCTTGTGGATGCGGGTAAGTTTGGGCTGAAATCAGGAGAGGGTTTTTTTCGTTATACGGAAGGGAAGATGAGCGATTCATCGTCACCTGAACCCCTCCGGCCAGAAGTTGCCCGTGAGATCACCAACCACCTCAGGTTTACCTATCTGAATGCTGCCAAGCGGTTCACCATGCAGTCGGGATGTACGATTGATGAGATGAACCAGGCGATCAGGGAGTACTTAGGCCTCGAAAAGGGTCCCTTTGAATAATTTTCAAATCCCATCCGTACTTATCCGATTTCTTTGCGATCTTTGTGATATCAAACCACTACATCATGAAAAAATCAGGTATCATACTGGTTGCATTAGTGGGGACATTTGTGATCTTTGTCTCTTTTATCAGGCCAGCAGGTCCACCCATTTCAGACCCGCCGAAAAACATTCCTGACTCGGTTTGGGCCGTCATTAAAACATCCTGTCTCGAATGTCATGTCAACGATGGCAATAGCCTGGCTAAAGCCAAGCTCAATTTCGATAAGTGGGACGAATATTCCCCGGAAAAGCAGTTTGTTAAAGCTCAGGATATCTGTGAAGAGGTCCGGAAAGGAACAATGCCTCCCTCCAAATTTCGAAAAAACAATCCCGATGCCGTTCCTTCCACAGGAGCGACAACCCGAATCTGCAAGTGGGTGAATCAACTCGAAAAATAGTTACTAAATGGCTGGAAAAGTGGTTGTTACCGGAATGGGGATCGTCTCCTCGCTAGGTCTTGACCTGGAAACCAACTGGTCGAACCTGGTAACTGGCAAAAGTGGGATCGGGAACATTACCTTGTTTGATGCTTCAGAAAACCAGACTCGGATAGCGGGAGAAGTACCTGCAGCTTTTGAAGACCATTACAAAGATTACATCAAGAAACGGGCTGCCGGTCAGATGACCCGTGTGACCAGGATGTGCATGGTGGCTGCAAAAGATGCAGTGAACCATGCCGGGGTAGATTTTGAACAGATGGATAAGACCCGGTGTTCTGTGATTATGGGGGTTGTAAATACCGGGAACTCAAGCGTGGAGAGTGATACCAATCCTCAGAATACCGTATTCAAAAGCATGACGAATTCCATGTCGGCCTGGGTATCTCTGGATTACCAGCTTATGGGGCCCAATTATGCCATCAATACGGCATGTGCCTCCTCAGCTTATGCACTGGCTTCGGGGTATGACCTGATCCGGAACAACCAGGCTGATCTGGTCATCGTAGGGGGAGCCGACAGCATCATCAACAAAGAAGAGATCGAAGGATTTAACGCTCTTTATGCTTTATCGGTACAAAATGATCCACCTGAAAAGGCCAGCAAACCCTTTTCGTTAGATCGCGACGGATTCGTCATCGGTGAAGGGGCTGGTGTGATTATCCTGGAATCTGAAAAGAGTGCCTCCAGACATCATGCTACCATCTTTGCCGAACTGGCCGGTTACGGTTTGAGCAGTGAAGGGTACAACATCATGGCTCCGATGAAGGATGGAGAAGGGATGGCATTCACCATGAACAAAGCGCTCAAATCCACTGGTATTGCCCTGGATGAAGTAGACTACATCAATGCTCACGGGACCTCAACCGAACTCAACGACAGGTATGAAACACTGGCAATCAAGAGGACCTTTGGTGAACGAGCCGCGAAAATTCCTGTATCATCCTCCAAATCCATGCTGGGACATACCATCGGAGCCGCTGGGACTATAGAGGGAATCATCACCATTCTTTCCATTTATCACGATACGATCACGCCCACAATAAACCTGGATCATCCTGATCCGGATCTGGACCTGGACTATGTACCTCATTCCTCCAGAAAGCAAGGGGTTCGTGTCGCTTTGTCAAACTCATTTGGCTTCGGGGGCCACAATGCTACTCTCGTTTTCAGAAAGTATTAACAGGAATACAGTTTAAATAGAAAAAAGAAGTATTTTTGCTTCTGATTCTTTGAAAAAAAAGAGTGTATGGCACAGATTAGAGAAAATACAAGAGAAGAGGTGCAAGAGGTTGTATATGAATTCTTTGCCGATGAATGTGAGGTAGACGTTTCGGAGATCTCAGATCAGACAAATATCATCAAAGACCTGGATGGAGATTCGCTCATGTTCCTGGAACTTATCGAAATCTTCAAAAAGAAATATTCACTTGAGATTGAGCTGAAAACCATCGGTAAATATGCTGTCAAACACCCGGTTGAGACAATCGGGCAGTTAATTGACATGCAGATGCTTATCATTGAACATGAGAACCGCATCCTGGAATTAGTTTAAAAACCCTGACATTCCTTGCCTGATTGTACAGCCGCATTTGTTTTTCCTGCCTTTGTCAGGGATTATGACGACGATAAGTCTCCGCAAATTGATGGTTTCAGTAAACACTTTCACCATCTTTTGGCAGAAGCATCCAGGGTGGTTGATCCCGACCTGACCTTTTTCCATCCCGAGAACCAGAATTTTCTGGACCATGAGTTACGGACTCAGTATATTGCTTTTGTTTATGGCTGTGCAATCTCAGATATTGTTCAGGGAAGAGGGATTCACCCGAAACTCCTCTGCGGATACAGCATGGGGATTTATGCCGCTTTGGTTCACGGGGGAGCTCTCTCCTTCGAGAATGGTCTTTTGTTAATCCGCAATGCTTTTCAGGAGATCTCTTATACAACGATGACTGACCGGTTTGGTATGGCCGGGATCATTGGACTTACCGAACCTGACATTCGGAACATTCTTCAATCCCTCCCAGGGGTAAAAGTTACAAACCAAAACAGCTCCTACTCATTTGTGCTTTCGGGACGTCAGCAGGATCTGGAGAGAGCGCTGAAGGCCGCCCGGGAAGAGGGAGCTTTTCATGCCAGGATGCTCAGTGTAACTGTCCCTTACCATTCCTATTTGTTAAAATCGGCCGCACTACAATTTGCTAAATTCGTTTATAGCCTGGATATCCGTACACTCCAGATTCCATTGATATCGGTGCTCAACCGGGAAACCCTGAGTTCACCTGAAGATATTAAAACGGAACTTGTTGAAAACCTTTACAAACATTTTAACTGGCACTCAACCCAGCTAAAGATGATCGACATGGGCATCAACCTGTTTGTGGAGTGTGGACCCGGAAGTAGTCTGAAGAAGAACTCACGGTTTATTGAAGGAAATTACCGGTTTTTGTCCATGGATGAGATCCTCACGCATTAAGCCTCAGTCTACCTTCAGCCTATACCCTACATTGTAAACATTTTCGATCACCACACCATTCTTTCCCAAATGTTTCCGCAGACGGGAAACAAAGACATCCAGGCTGCGGCTTGAAAAGAAATGGTTGTGTCCCCAAATTTCAATCAGGAGCTCGTCTCTCTTCACCACCTTCTCACGGTTTTTCAGCAGGAACGAAAATAATTCCGCTTCTCTGTGGGTTAGCGCATGTTTTTTATCAGCTACGGTAAGCCAAAGATTGACAGGATCCCAAATCACCCTTTGATTGATCTCATTCACTCTGAATTCTTCATCCGAAAGCTGAACGGCCCGCCGTTTCAGGAATACCTCGATCTTCAGCACAAGCTCTTCAATGCTAAAGGGTTTTGTGATATAATCATCCCCACCCAGCTTGAGTCCATGAATTTTATCCTCTCTGGCAGAGCGGGCCGTGACGAAAATAATAGGAACCTGAAGGTCTTGTTCACGAATCTTTTCAGCCAGGGTAAAACCATCCATTTTTGGGAGCATGATATCCAGGATGCAGAGATTATACTTGTTCTTCCCAAACTTCTCCAGCGCATCCTTCCCGTTTTCAATTGCGTCAATATCGTATCCCTTCATAGTAAGGTTATCCCTTGTCACGAATGAGAGCGTCAGGTCATCTTCAACATACAGTATCTTGGGTCGTTTTTTCATCTGGTCATGGATATAACAAAGGAACAACCTTTTGCCGGTTCACTCTTCAGCGAGATTTTCCATCCGTGTGCTTTACAGGTGTTTCTGACATAGAAAAGACCCAGTCCAAATCCCTTGATATCATGCACGTTTCCTGTGGGGATACGGAAAAACTTACGGAATACCTTTTTCTGAAATGAATGAGGGATCCCCGGACCATTATCGCTGATCTTCAGAATAACAGATCTATTTTCACAATAGGTTTCAACAACAATTGCGGGATCTTCACCTCCATATTTTGATGCATTATCCAATAGGTTGTAAATGATATTTGACAGGTGTACCGGATCCGCATGGACCTTTCCAACATCAGCGGCAAGTTTTGTCCTGACCGAAAACACTTTTCCCGAATTGCTCCGGCAGTTTTCCAGCACTGGTATGATCAGCTCATTCAACTCGACATTCTCCCGTTTCAACTCAAAGCCCGTTTTCTCAATCCGAGCGATATTAAGGACTTTATTTACCAGCATGTTTAACCTGCTGTTTTCTTGTTTTATGATGTTCCCATAGGTCAGTAACCGTTCCGGATCCTCCAGGATTGAGGGATGAGTGATGACATCTGCCGAAATATTAATGCTGGAAATTGGTGTCTTGAATTCATGCGTCATGTTGTTGATGAAGTCCTTCTGTAATTCAGAAAATCGTTTCTGCTTGAAAATCACCAGGATAGAGTAGCTGAAGAAGAGTACCAGGGCCAGCAGGATACCAGATAGGATCAACCAGATTGTCATATTACTGATGACAGTATTCTGGATGGAAGGAAACCGAATCCCGAAATAGTAGAGGTACTCACTGTATTTTGGCAGGTTGGTGGAGGGGGAAAGAGATTTATTAACACCCTGCCTGGGGATGTAATTCCCGTAGACCATTTTATCGTTATGGCAATCGTAAATGGCATACTCATAATCCACATCCAGTCCGATCCGGGCGAACTCACTCTTCAGGTAATACTCCAGGATATTGGCATCGACAACGCTGTTTATGTTGACTACGAAGTAGTTGGAAGAAAGCTGGTTCACCGGGTTCTCATGGGGAGGAACCGTTTCATTATAGAGATACATTTTATGTGCGACACTGTTCAACCCAATGGAGATCGATTCGTTCACCTGCTTCTCATTCATATTCCAGGCCTTGAGGAGCCAATAGATCTGAATCGTGAAAATCGCGATGATAGCAACTGTCCCGAACAAGATTACGAACCTTACCTGATTATGTTTCATCCGGGCAACCTGAGATGTGGAGTCCAAAAATAGACCAAAATCTGCTTAAAAAACGTAATTTTGCTTTTCATTAACATAATTTTACGTTACGTTAACATTGTTTTACCTTTTGTTAACATGGATATCGAATAGATGATCGGATTTTTGTACAATCAATTAAAACACAACCGACATGAAACAAGCAACACTTTTCACCATCCTCATTCTTTTTGCTGCATCTATTTCATTATTGGCCCAACAAACAACGATCACATACCATAAAGAGGCAGATAAAAAAGAAAAGAAAAATGGCCCTATAGCCAAATTTGATAAGACTGTAAATGATTTTGGACAAATTGAACAAGGCATCCCGAGAACAGCCGAGTTCACATTGACCAACGAAGGCAATGAACCGCTCCTGATCAGCTCCGCGAAAGCCTCCTGCGGTTGCACGAACCTGAAGTATTCAACCGAACCAATTCTCCCAAAAAAGTCCACAACAATCTCAGCTACTTACAATGCGGCAGCACCAGGTAATTTTATCAAGACAATCACTGTGCAGACCAACGCTGATACAGATAATGTGATTCTTCAGATCAAAGGAATGGTTGTATCGAAAGATGGAACCGTGCCAGAGAAGAAGTACGTGCCAGAGAATAAGTAATTGCGTATCATTGCCATCATTTCCAAGATTGCACATGAATTGATTTTTTACGTCTTATATCCTTCGTCCTTCGTCGCTCCTCTTTCTTCCTTCCTGATTCTTAGCAGTGTCCTGAACATGGGTTCGGTTAGCTCTTTCTCTTTTCGCGTAAGCAGGGCTTTTTGCATCAACTCCGGTGAGGGGGAGCTTTCAGCAGATGGAAGACAATTATGGAATGTATTGCTGATCTCTTTCAGTATCTTACCCAGTTTCTTTTTCGGTGTATCTGCTGAAAAATAGTAGGGTGATGGGTAAAACAGGGATTCCCCGGGTTGGATCACACCCTCTTTCAGAGCGATTTTCTCCAGGGGTGTATTCGGATAGATCCGCAAGCCAGCATGCATTAATACCATATCTTCTTCGTTGATATACCGGCCAATAAAATTATGTGTCTGGGCAACCGTTTCAGTAGTCTCTCCCGGTCCTCCAAAGAGAAAGAACCACATGGTAGGCAAGTCATACATCCTGGTCAAGAGGGCAGTGCGCTTGATATCCCGGAAGGTGAATCCTTTCTGCAGGTTTTTAATAACGGCCGGGGCCGCACTGTCGGGAGTTACATCAATCTGTATAAAACCTGCCTTGATCATCAGTTTAAAGAGTTCATGACTGGTGTTCCTGGGATTGATCCCCATGGTCCGGAGCCGGGGACGAATATTTCTCCGGATGATGGCGCGACAGATATCTTCTGCATGACCTGCCGGTTCATTAAAGGTAGAGTCAATGAAATCGAAGGTGACCTTCCCCAACCGGTCCATGGCCTCTTCAATCTCACGTGCAATATCATCCGGATTACGGACCCTGTAACGTCTCCCCTCTATGCAGGGATAGGTACAATAGATGCACCGGAGTGCGCAACCCCTTTTGGTCTGGACACTATAGACACCACGCTCTTTGTACGGGGAAAAATCGATGTGTCGGTCAATCTCAGAAAAAGGGATGGAGTGAAAGGGAATAAACTTTGTCACTGAAACCGCTCCTGCTTTCCTGTTCTCTTTCCTGAACACCTGCGGGAGGTGATCCACCGGTTTCTCCTTGTCCAGGCAGCGGAGAACCTCCAGGAACACCTCCTCCCCCTCCCCTGTGATCCCATAATCGGCTTCGGTCATCTCCATGATCTCCTGCGGAAAGACACTGAATCCACTACCTCCAAGGATTACGGGAGCCTGGGAAACATGTTGAACCGGGTGGATAAAGTCACGCAGTATATCGCCGATATAAAACACCGTTCTATCAGCGACGACATCGTCGATGTTTCTGATACTGAATCCAATGTAATCGGGATCAAAGGATTTTACCTGATCCACCAGCGATCTCCCTTCATTAAAAACCCCGTCATAGATCTTCACATCATACCAAGGTTCCAGGTACGATGCAAGTAAACAAAGTCCCAAAGGGGGAATAGGATAAGGAAATTTTTCAATATTTGTATTAACCAGAAGGACTCTCTTCATGAAATAAACAATAAGCACCAATATTCAATTATCAAATAACAACTAAATACTAATGTTTTAATCTGTCAGCAGTGATTGAAATGGTTGGCAATTCGGTCATTGGAATTTGGATATATTTGAAATTTGTTTTTTGCGATTTGTAAATTTAAATTACATCTGTCCCCTTCTTGATCAGCCACAGCGCTCCAACCCTTTCATGAAATTCTTCATAGGGAAGGGTTGTCTTTGTAACTGCATTAAAAAAGTTATACTTATTATAATCATGATCGATAATCTGCTCCTTGATCTGCCGGTAATAGACGGTGCCCGGCATCGGCGACAAAATCGTATAACCGGCATACACAACCGGGTTGGCAGAGGAGTAATCAGCTAATGCTTTGAAATCATCTTTCATATAATCAAAAGGAATCACATAGTTTCCTCTGACCATGATCCCATATTCATGAAACACCTCAATCGCCTTCTGATTATCCCCTGCCGGCGATTCCTTCTTGTACCGCTTCAGCTCCTCGTCACGGAATGATTCAAAACCACAGATCACGACTTTTAACCCTCCCCTTGCCATCTTTTCAATAATCTCCGGATGGTTTGCCGCCACATCGGCCCGGATATCCATCACCAATGTTTTCTCTATCCGTTCTTCCACGATCCGGGCGAACAGCTGATTCATGAACGCCATGTCCACCACGGTGTTGGCATCTGCAAACCGCACTACCGAGTACTCGGGAATGGATTGCAGCTCCTGGATCAGGCTTTCAACAGTTCGCTGGTGGTATTTCCCCAGGAACTGCGTCCAGATAGAACAAAAGGTGCACTTATAGGGGCATCCAAGAGAGGTAAATACATAGGTACTTGGATCAGGGCTATTACCAACTCTATAAGTCGATATCCATTTTGCCAGATGCCCACGATCAATCGCCAGGTAATCCTCACAAGCTGCATCCCAGGGTGATGGCTTTCCAGCTGTCTTCACCAGGACACCCTGCTGCCTGATCAGAATGCCAGCTACTGATTCCAATGGCATTCCAACCGCTTTGGCCCTCATCAACTCCCTGAATATATGTGCACACTGCCCCGGGATGACCACATCAACAGAATGATCTGTGAAATCAAAAGGGAGCAGGGTAGCATGCAATCCCCCGGCGACGGTCAGGATCTCGGGATTCACCTCCTTGACTACCTTACAGATAGTAACAGAATCGTTGAATTCCGAAGTAATCACAGTTACGCCCACCACATCCGGCCGGTGTCTCTCCACAAGCTCCTTGACAAGTTTCCGTAATGGCGGAGTGGCCGGATCAAGGTCATACTCCCCTTTTGTGTCAAACAACACTACGTCATGATCCTTCACGGCTGCAGCGACGGTCAGTAATCCCAGAGGCGGACCGATCAATTTCTTGTGGATGAATCGTTTGGCTGCCTTCGGGGCATATTTTAGAATGTTGTTTTCAGGAGAACGGGGAGGATTTATCAGGAGGATCTTCATCAATTACGAATTACGAATGACGAATTTTAAAATGTGATGCAGAAAAGATAATCAAAGGTACATATTTAATAGACTTAAGGCTGCCTTGTGTGGAATTGCTATTTTTGCTTTGTCAACCTCGTTCCCGGATGCCGGATAGCAATTACATAAGCCAGAAGATGAAATCGTTGAGGTGTTGCGTGATCATTCCAACCTACAACAATGCCGGAACGCTGGAGAAGGTGATCCGAGGAGTACAGGAATATTCTGACGACATCATCGTGGTGAACGACGGGAGCACGGATGAAACACCGGAGATCTTAAACAAGTTGGCAGCTGGCAGTTGGCACTTGGCAGAAGATGGCACGGCACCACGGCACCACGGCACCACTTCACCAGTCACCAGTCACCAGTCACCAGTCACCATAATCACCACTTCCACCACATCCACCACATTCACCATTATCACCATCCCCCGCAACACCGGCAAAGGCTTCGCGCTCCGGCAAGGATTCAACTATGCTATTCAGCAGGGATACCGCTATGCTATCACGATCGACAGCGATGGGCAACATTTTCCGGAAGACATCCCGAAATTCATTGAAAAAACAGAAGAGGATCCTGATGCCATCGTGATTGGCGCACGGGACATGAAACAGGAGGATGTACCAGGAACCAGCAGTTTCGGACATAAATTCTCCATTTTCTGGTTCCGGGTTGAGACCGGTCTGAGGGTCCCTGATGTACAATCGGGGTATCGCCTTTACCCGCTTAAGCGGATCCAAACCATCCGCCAATTTTACTGTTCCAGGTACGAATTTGAGGTAGAGATCCTTGTCCGGTTAGCCTGGCGGGGGGTGTCTATCCTATCGGTACCGGTGAAGATCTGGTATGGAGCAGCCGCGGAGCGTGTTTCACATTTCCGGAAAGGGAGGGATTTTGCTCGGACCAGTCTGCTCAATAGCATTCTGGTCTTTGCAGCCCTTCTCTGGGTCAGACCGTTCCATTTTACCAAAGGTCTTCGGAAAAAAAGCTTCAGGGAGATCATCCGGGAGTATTTCATCAACAGTGAGGATACCAACGCAAAATTGGCCTGGTCTGTGGTGCTTGGCATCTTCATCGGGGTATCTCCCGTCTGGGGATATCAGATGATTGTTGCTGTAGCACTGGCACATTTTCTCCGATTGCACAAATTTGTCGCACTGGTAGCCTCCAACATCAGCATCCCTCCCCTGATCCCCATTATCCTCTTTTGCAGTTATATCACAGGAGGGTTTGTGCTTGGAGCTGAGAACACCCATCTGGAATACTCTTCAGGCATTAATTTCCAGTGGATCAAGCAACACCTGATCCAATACATCGTGGGAAGTTTTGTTTTTGGTGCCGTGCTGGCACCTGTGACCGGATTCATCACCTATGTTTTGCTGGTCACCTTCAGAAAGAATGTACAACTAAAAGAGATGGAAAAGAACTAACCGGTGCTAAATGGCTGCTTTCTTCATCCACATTTACCGTTTTTTTCGGAAATACCGCTGGGCGTTCTGGATCTTCATGGCCGTTACAGCCGGTTTTATCATCCTCTTTGCCTCCCAGGTGAAACTAGAGGAGGATATCTCCAGGATCACCTCAAAAGATGACACTCTCCATCAGGACGAGTATGTGATCCGGAATTTTAAGTTTGCTGAAAAGCTGATTGTCCATATCCGTCAGACCGACAGTCTTGACACCCCCTGCCCCGATACGCTGATTGCACTTGCTAAACTGCTTTACGACAGCCTGATGACCCAACTTGACTCCTCTTATATTCAATCGGCGTTCCTGAAAACAGAAGATAGCCTGTTACCATTGGTGTTGAGCCTCATCGACAATCATCTTCCCCTCTTCCTGGATGAGGATGACTATCTGAGTCTGGACAGCCTTGGTAAGAAGACGGGACTGGAATCCATCGTCAGGAAGAATTACAAGATCCTGGTCTCTCCAGCCAGCATCATGATGAAACGGAGACTGGTAGAGGATCCTCTGGGACTCTCCAACATTGCTCTGAGAAAACTACAGAGTCTCCAGGTAGACGATCATTATAGGCTACGGGATGGTTATATTTTTTCTCAGGACGGCAGGCACCTTCTGTTCTTCATCACTCCGACTAATCCACCAAGTGAAACCAGTAAAAACGCAAAACTGATCCGGACACTGGATCAATTGGTCGGTCAGCTGACTGCCATTCCTGAACTATCAGAGACAGCCACAGCTCCCCTGGTCGAGATCGATTATTTCGGATCTGTGGCCGTGGCCGTTAGCAATGCAAACCAGTTGAAACGAGACATCATCCTAAGCCTTTTTCTGGCGCTGATCCTTATCCTGTTGCTGATCGGATGGTATTTCCGCAATGCAGCTATTCCTTTGCTCGGGTTCCTCCCGGCCTTTTTCGGAGGAGGACTTGCGCTTAGCGTACTTTATCTTGTTAAAGGAAATGTTTCAGCCATCGCCCTGGGGATTGGATCAGTGATCCTGGGTCTGATCATTGACTATGCACTATACATGATCAACCACTATCGAAAGAAACAAAACGTCGAAGCAGTGATCAGGGATATGGCCCAGACCATTTTTGTCTGTAGCCTCACATCTATTGGCGCTTTCCTCTGTCTGGTCTTTCTGAATTCGGCCGTATTGCATGATTTGGGTTGGTTTGCCGCCATCAGCGTGTTCGGCGCTGCTCTCTTTGCCCTTATCATCCTTCCCCAGTTTCTTGGGAGCTACCTGCTGCCAAAAGAACGAGGCAGGCATAAAGAAAATCTCATCGACCGGATTGGATCTATCCAGTTTGGAAAACAGGGATGGCTGATTGTAGGATTGGCTGTTCTTGGGATTATGAGTCTCTTTTTTCTTAAAAAGGTGGTCTTCGAAACCGATATGAACAGCCTGAACTTCATGTCAGACAAGCTTGGTAAAGCAGAGGCAGCGCTTGACAAGCTTTCTTCATCTTCAGTTAAAAATGTATATATCGTATCGACTGGCAAGACCCTCGACCAGGCGTTGCAATCAAACGAACTGGCTATCAGCAATCTAGAGGATCTTGAAGCCCGGAATCAGATCCAGGGATGGTCGGGGATCAGCACATTCCTTCTCTCTGATTCAATCCAGAAAGAACGCCTTTCAATGTGGCAAAGCTTCTGGACAGACAAGCGGAAAGAGGAGTTGATTGTCAGGATTCGTCGGGCAGGACAGCAGTCAGGATTTGCACCAGGTGCATTTGACGGACTGGAACGGATGCTGGCCAGGTCATTTACCGGACTAACACCTCAGGAGAGCGCCCGGATGAAGGAATCCCTCTTTGGAGAGTGGATCAGCGAGAGACCTGACCTGACCATGGTAACTGCTGTTGCGAGGGTGACAGAAGACGAAAAACCTCTTGTGTATGAATCTTTTAAGAACGACCCACGGTTTGTATTGTTCGATCGCCAGAACCTCACCAGCCGGTTTGTGGAGAATGTAAGGGTCGATTTCAACAGGCTGGTCACTCTTTCGATGATCTTTGTTTCCGGATTGCTTCTTCTCTCTTTCGGCCGGATCGAACTGGGCTTTACCACTGCCCTGCCAATGTTTTTTGCCTGGCTGCTGACGCTGGGCTTTATGGGTCTCTTTGGGATCAGGTTCAACATCTTCAACATCATCATCTCCTCCTTTGTATTCGGGCTGGGAGTTGACTACAGCATTCTGATGATGCGTGGCTTGTTGAGTGAATACAAAACCGGTGTCCGCGTCATGCAAACGTACCAGGTCTCCATTTTTCTCTCCTCCGCGACAACAATTATCGGAGTGGCAGCCCTGTTTGCCGCACGCCATCCTGCCCTCCACTCCATTGCCCTGATCTCCATCATAGGTGTTATTTCAGTGGTACTTGTCTCCTATGCCTATCAATCGATGCTCGCCAACTGGTTCCTGCTGAAACCGAAGCAGAAAAAGAGCTTCCCGGTAACCCTGTTTATCTCATGGTTCTCGGTAATTATTGCCTGGATCCCCATTTCCACCATCGCTTTGATCCTAGTGATCTATGGTGTGTTCGTAAGCCCGGTGCTCCCTATCTCCAGGAGGAGAAAAGAGGATATTTTTCATAAGATCTTTTGCCGGTTGAGCAGGATCTACATTGCAATGAACTTCCCAAACAATCACCGGGTTGAGAATCCGGGTGGAGAGAACTTTGGCAAACCGGCCATCATCATCAGCAACCACCAGTCGTTGATAGAAACTCCTGCATTGCTGCGCCTGAATCCAAACATCCTGATCATTACCAACGATTGGGTTTACCGACATTGGGTATTCGGTCCGGTAGCGCGGTTAGCCGGCTTCCCATCCATGTCAGGCGGAGTCGATAATTCCCTGGATATCATCAAACAAAGAATGGATGCAGGGTACTCCATCCTGATCTTCCCAGAAGGAACCAGGTCGAGAGATGGCCGTATTCTGCGATTCCACCGCGGAGCATTCTACATTGCTGAAAAGCTGCGAGTTGACATCCTCCCCATCCTGATCTTCGGGAGTGGAGATTTCCTCCCGAAAGGACATTTCTGGGGAAAGCCGAGCCGGCTGTTCATGAAGATCCTTCCCCGGATCACTCCGGAAAACAGTCAATTTGGTACTACCTATTCCGAGCGATCCCGCTTTTTACGCAGGTATTACAGGGAGCAGTATCAACACTTCCGTGAGCAACACGGAACACCCGCCTATTACCATCTCCCGGTACTTATGAACTACCTCTTCAAAGGACCTGTACTGGAATGGTATATTAGGATCAAGATGAAGCTGGAGCGGGATTTCCTGTCGTATCATGAGTTGCTCCCGAAGAGGGGGAATATTCTCGATCTGGGATGTGGGTATGGATATATCACCTATATGCTGATGTTAACCGGTGAAAGCCGGATGCTCACAGGCGTGGATTATGACGAAGAGAAGATCGTCGCAGCCAATAACGGGTATTTGAAGAACCATCGAATCACATTTTTCCACGCGGATGTTACGGCATATCCTATCACTCCGCATAATGGCATCTTGCTCGGGGATGTGCTCCATTACCTCTCCCCGGAGAAGCAGGAAAAACTCCTGAAATCCTGCATGGAAAAACTGCAACCCGAAGGGGTATTATTAATCCGTGAAGGGATCAAAGAGCTGTCGGACCGGCACAAAAGAACACGCCTCTCCGAGTTCTTATCCACACAGATCCTGAACTTTAACCGGACCCAGGATGCCAGAAAAAAGCTCTGGTTTGTTACAGCCGATCAGGTAAGGAAGATGGCTGAATCGCAGGGATTAACCTTCGAGGTAGTGGATCAGGGGAAGCAGAGCTCCAACGTGTTTTTGATTATACGTAAGGAATTAAGAATGAGGAATAAGCAATGAGGAATGAAGGACCCTTCTTTACCACTGTACCATGGTACAATGGCTATTCCGGATGTTTGAGGTTCTCAAACTTCCACTCAACCAGTTGTTTAAACCGGCATGCCACATGGGATGTGACCCGGTTGTGAACGAACTCCCAGAGTTTGTTTAAAGGTTTTAACCTGGACCAGAACTGTTTGCCATAAAAGTTAAAACTGACCAGGAAAAAGAGTTGCGACATCTCCTTCTCTCCACGTTCCGGAATGGATGAACGCACGTAGATCGAGAAGATGCCGATCGGATATCCACCACTGCATTGATACAAAAAGTAACGGGCATTATCGGTATCGTTAGCGGCCGGGATCCGATGGATGCGGATGGCTTTCATTACGAACAGTTTGGCGAAACGGCCCAGCAGGGTAATCACGATATTCTCGATCTTTCCATCCTGAAGATTGACCCGGGCAATGTGGTTCGGCCAGCAGATCGAGTCTCCATTCCATTTCATGAGTTCATGAAACAGATAACTGACGGGAGCCTCTACGCCGATACGGTGGATATTCATCAGGTTGTACTGATGGACATCAATACCGATCCGCTGCAGGATACTGCTGCAATAGACCTCCCGCTCCTCTTCCGACTGGAACGTGATGATGGTATGGTATTCCGGCTTCCGGAGAAAGTACCTGGTAATGTCGGAGAGTACTCCTGTTGTCCGGGTTATTGGAAGCGGGATCATGCAGTGAAGGAAATGGTCGCAATGCAAAGATATTCTTTTAAGGTCCGGTTTTGCTAAATTTGCGAAATCCTTTGGACGTGAGACGTGAAACGTGAATCGGAAAAAAATAGGGCAATTAATATGCAATAATGCGCAATACATGAGCAATAGCGTCCTCATCATCGGCTCCGGTCTCGGAGGCCTTCTCACCGGTTATCTTCTCAGCAAAGAGGGGCTGCAGGTGACTATTCTGGAGAAACATCGGAAATTTGGTGGATGCCTTCAGACATTTACACGTGACAGGTACACCTTCGATACCGGCATGCACTATATTGGCAGCATGGCACCCGGGCAAACCCTTTACAATTACTGGAAATACTTCGGATTGAGTGATAACCTTGACCTGCTACCAATGGACCCAGATGGCTTTGACGTCATCTCTTTTCCTGAATCTGAATTTCCTCTGGCCCAGGGCTTTGACAACTTCCGGAAGCGACTTCTCCCCTATTTCCCTGGAGCAGAATCAGTTTTAGAGGCCTATGTTTCAAAGCTGGACGAGATTGCCCGGTCCCACCCGCTTTATAATCTGGAAATCCCATCCAAAAGGGACCAGAAACTTTTCTTCTCAATCAAGGCATACGATTTCCTGGATAATTTATTTTCCGGCATCGGGTTAGCCGAGATTCTCGCCGGCAATAACTTCCTTTACGCCGGCAACCCGTCCACCACACCCCTCTCGCAGTTTGGCTTGATCAACCACTCCTTCATCTCCTCAGCCTGGCGGTTAGCTGGTGGAAGCCAGCAAATTGCTGACATCTTGGTGGAAGGGATCCGGGCGCATGGCGGACAAGTACTGGCGAAAAAGAGGGTGATATCGATTGGCCGAACAGGGGAACGATTCAGCATTGTGACAGCTGATGGCGACCGGTTTGAAGCCGGACAGGTTGTTTCGGATATCCATCCTGCTGCAACGCTGCAATTTCTGATCGGCATACCAATTCAAAAAGCATTCCGCGAGCGAATAACCCATCTCGAAAATACAGTCTCCGTATTTTCAGTCTACCTGGGATTGAAACCTGATACGGTCCAGTTTCTCAATCACAACGTCTATCACCATGCTTCGTCCAATGTCTGGACAGATTATGGATCCGCGATCCGGGATCCGCGATCCCAACTCCCCTCCTTTCTTGGGGAGGGGCCGGGGGAGGGGTATATCCCGGATTCGGGATGGCCAAGGGAGTTTCTCTTCATGACCCCTCCGGAAAAGGATCAGGGAGCCTACGCCCGGACTGCATTGATCATGACCCCGATGCGGTTTCAGGAAGTTTCTGCCTGGGAGAAGAGTGATTCCGGCGCACGTGAAAAATCCTACTTTGTCTTCAAAGCAAAAAAAGCAAAACGACTGCTTGATGCCGTTTACGAAAAATTTCCAAATCTGAAGGAGGCAGTCGCTACCATCGACATCTCCACCCCGCTTACTTGGCGGGATTACACAGGAACCCCACAGGGCTCGATGTACGGAGTGGTAAAAGATGCATCCAATCCGAAAAAGACCACCATCCTTCCTAAGACCAGAATTCCCGGACTCTTTTTTACCGGACAGAGCGTGAATATACATGGCGCGCTAGGTGTGACCATCGGGGCGGTGATATCGTGCGGGGAGATACTTGGATTGGATAATGTGCTGAAAACCATTAAACGGAAAGCGTAAAAGGATTTACGATTGCGGATTTTAGATTTACGATCGTACTTCGTAAATCAAAACCCGTACTTTTGTTCAGTTCAAGGAGTGGATTCTTCATGCATAAAAATCGCCGTTTCTACCGAAAAAAGCGTTTCCTCCTCCCGATTCTTCTGATCACCGTCATCGGGATCCTGATCCTCTGGTATACGGTTGTTACCTCTGTATCCCCTCCGGAGATAGCGAATCGACAGTCCCTTGACTGGATGGTTACTCAGCCCGATTCCGGACTCTATCGTATTGAAGATAACTGGCTGAAAAAGAGTAATTCAGGGCTCTGGGAACTCTATCTGCAAGGGACTCCTTTCGAACGGGGAGTGGCCAATGGCAAACTGACCCGGCAATTGATCTTTCAGCAGGAGGATGCTTTTCTGAAGCAGATCCGCCGGTTGGTACCATCCACTTTCTATCAGAAGTTCCTGAAATATTTCATCTATTGGTTTAACCGGGATCTGGACGAATACCTTGCCCCTGAATACAAACGGGAAATCTATGGCATTTCCTTATCCGCCAGCGATTCATTCAATTTCATCGGCGCTCCCTACCAGCGGATGCTCAACTACCACTCGGCCCACGACATCGGCCATGCCCTGCAGGAGCTGATGCTGGTGGGCTGTACCTCCTTTGGGGTATGGGATGAGTACAGCAGTGATTCATCACTGCTCATCGGAAGAAATTTTGATTTTTATATGGGAGATGATTTTGCTAAAAACAAGATCGTCTGCTTTGAGAAACCCGATCAGGGTTATGGCTTCATGATGATCACCTGGGGCGGAATGATCGGTACGGTGTCGGGTATGAATGAACGAGGCATCACCGTGACCATCAATGCAGCCAAATCAAAGATCCCCATGTCGGCCCGAACACCGATCTCTATCCTGGCCCGGGAGATCCTCCAATATGCTGCCTCCATTGACGATGCTTTCCAGATCGCAAAAGACCGGAAGACATTTGTTTCGGAGTCGATCCTTGTCGGTTCAGGCGATGAGAACCGGGCTGCTGTCATTGAAAAAGCCCCGTTCGGTCTCGCCCTGGTTGAACCATCGAAAAGCTATATCATTTGTGCTAACCACTTCCAATCCAGGGAGTTTCTTAAGGATCCACTCAACCGAAAGAATATCCGGGACAATGCTTCTCTCTATCGCTTCAAACGTGTGACACAAAAAATTACAGAACTAATGCCTGTGGATGTGCAGGAAGCGGCAACAATCCTCCGGGATCAACAGGGAATCAACGGTGCCGACATCGGAATGGGAAACGAAAAGGCTATCAATCAGCTGATTGCTCATCATTCAGTCATTTTTAAGCCAGTCGAACGACTCGTCTGGGTATCCACCTCTCCCTGGCAATCAGGGCCGTATGTCTGTTACGACCTGGCTGAAATTTTTCATACATTTGCAACGCTGCAACAGCGGGTTGAGATCACGGAAACGGACCGGACTATTCCACCCGATCCGTTCCTCTGTTCTGAAGGTTATCAGCAATTTCTTCGTTTTCGCGAGATGCGGGCGAACCTGATCACAAACCTGCAGAAGAAAGGAGATTCAACACCGCTGGATTCATCGTTCATTGACGAGTTTCACTCCACCAATCCCGATTTTTACGAGGTCTATTCGCTTACCGGCGATTACCTGAGTAACACCGGGAAACCGGACATGGCCATTCCCTGGTACAAAAAAGCCCTGTCACTGGAGATCCCGCGCTGGGAAGAAAAAGAACGGATCATACGCAGCATGATACAATGCAACCATCAAACAATGCAACCAACTGAATGAAATTCAAACTGATATACCCCCGATGGGAAAAACTGGAAGGACAAACCACATTCAACCTGCCTCCGCATGGTCCGGTTGTGATGGCGGCCGATATTCCTGATTACGCAGAGATTGATTTCACCGACGAAAATGTCGAAGATCTGGTTATTGACGAAAGTCCTGATTTTGTGGGAATTTCTATGATGCTGACAACGCAGGTCCAACGAGGCTGGGCCATTGCCGATCAGTACAGGAAGCTGGGAAAGAAGGTCATTTTCGGAGGGATCTCCACCATGTTGCATGCCGAAGAGACCATGGAACATGCCGACGCAGTCTTCCTTGGAGAGGTAGAAGGCAGGTTGACAGATGTTTTTGAGGATTTCCAAAAGAATGAGCTGAAAAAGGTCTATAACTTCATGGCCAAACCTCCCGACATGAACCTTGTGGGACCGGCTGATCGCACTATCCTTAAGAAAGATCTCTATTATCACAAAGGATTCCGGATGGTGGATCTCTTCCATGCCTCCCGTGGTTGTGTATACGATTGTTATCCCTGCGCCGTGAGATACCTTGGTGGCCGCGGCTTCAGACCACGTCCGATAGAGCGCGTGGTGGAAGAGCTCTCCCAGATGGACAACAACCGCCTCTTCATCGTGGATAACTCGCTGGCGCTGGATACCGGGTGGGAGAAGGAATTGTTCAAAGCGATGATTCCGCTGAAAAAGAAGTGGGTCAGCCATACGATCGAAGATAAAGATGAAGTGCTTGATCTCGCTGCACAGGCCGGAGCATGGTATGTCTATCAGGCGGTCTTCGATACCTCCGACTACATCCGCAACCGGATCAAGCAGTATCACGACTATGGAATTGCTGTAGAGGGAACAATCCTGTTAGGCCTTGATAATCAAACTGAAGATGACATCAAACGGTTGATTGACTTTTTGCTGGAGATCAACCTGGACCTTGCGGAGTTTACTGTCCTCGCCCCCTTCCCACATACAAAAGCTTACGCTGACCTGGTCAAGCAAAACAAGATTTTCGATCATAACTGGGACCATTACAATGCCGGCAAAGTAGTTTATCACCCAAAACACATGACTGCTGAACGGTTGCAGGAACTGTACCATTATGCATGGGACACCTTTTACAGGGATGAACCGCAGACCATGAAGATGTTCAACCTGATCACCCGAGTGATCAACCGGGAGGTGGAAGACGGCACTTATGCTCCCCGGAGGCGGGATCTGATAGACGTAAGTTTTGGCAGAGAGGTTGGGGTATAGAAACGTATCCGTAGGGGCGGGTTCGTGTAGTATGGGCGGGTTCCGAACCCGCCCATAAGTGAAATGGTTAATGAACGTTATAGACTTTCGACTGACATATGGAAACAAATCCCTCTTTTGACCACTACATGGACCACTATTTCGATTTCCTCGGTCAATGGGAAACTCCGTCCCGTTGCGGGTTGAAGATTATTCGCCGGAAGGATGGCAAAACGCTGGTGATCGCTACAGAGATCTACAGGCAGAATCCGGGAACACCTGTCACAGAATGGGTGGCTCCCCTGGCTACCCAGATCATGCAACACATTGACGAAAAGCCTGAGAACTATATTTTCATCGAACACACACCGGACCTGCGGAGTAAACTGACATTCTACGAAGAGACATTTGATAAGGTGGATTTCGACTGGAACGGCGGGAAATTCATCAACCCACGCTGGACACGACTCTCCAAATCAGACGTTGATCAATTGATGGATGAATGACGAGTGCATATCTTCACCACGAATTCACAAAGACACGAAGACACTGTGCCTTAGTGGTTTATTTTTTTGTTTTCTTTTCTCAACTCCCGTTTCATCTCAACAAATCCTCAGGCAATCAATCAAAGGTATTGTCCTGGATCAACAGACCCTCTCCCCTCTTCCGGGAGCCTCAGTAATACTGGCAGGAAGTGATCCATTGATAGGGGCTATCACAGATGAAGAGGGTCATTTTACATTGAAGGAGATTCCCATCGGCACTCGGCGGATCAAGGTCACATTCATTGGGTATGCTCCTTATGAGTCTCCGGATATCACAGTAAGTTCAGGGAAAGAGAGCACAATCACTGTTTACCTTCAGGAGATGGTTCTCACGGCCAGGGAGGTGGAGATCAGGGGCGAGTACGTGAAATACCAGCCCATCAACCGGATGGCTACGGTAAGTGTAAGAAGTTTCAGCGTGGATGAGACCTTTCGTTTTGCAGGAAGTTACAATGACCCTGCCCGAATGGCTCAAAACTTTGCCGGAGTAACCTCCGGAGTGGATAACAGGAATGACATCATCGTCAGGGGGAACAGCCCGATGGGTTTGCAATGGAGGCTGGACGATATGGAGATTCCAAACCCCAACCATTTTGCCGCTGTGGGAACCACAGGTGGCCCCGTTACAGTAATGAATAACAATCTCTTAACCAATTCCGACTTCTTTACAGGAGCCTTTCCTGCCCAGTATGGGAATACGCTGGCTGGTGTATTTGACCTGCGCATGCGAAACGGGAACAGCGACCGCCGGGAGTATTGGTTTGAAATGGGATGGAATGGCCTTGAGTTCGGAACAGAAGGTCCTTTCTCAAAAGGTTCATCAGCCTCTTATCTCTTTGCTTACCGCTACTCCATGCTTGAGTTGATCAGCTACCTGGGGATCAACCTGAACCTGGTTCCGCGGTATCAGGACCTGAACTTCAAACTCACTTTTCCCACCAAAAAAGCCGGCACCTTTACCATCACCGGGATGGGTGGAATCAGCAACATTGACATTTTCGACAGTGAAAAAAAAGAGGATGAATGGATGTTCCCTGATTATGGAGAGGATCTTGCAAACGGATCAAACCTGGGAGTGGTGGGATTTTCACACCAGATCCTGCTGACTCCCAAAACCCGGCTGAAAAACATGATCTATGTGGTTGGATCACTTGTCCGTACCAGGATAGACACCTTCTCAAACGTAGTTACCATTCCGTCGCCATGGGCAGGAGAACGGTCGGAGGAGATCAAAAGCTCTTTGTCGTCGCAGCTTTTTCATAAGTTTTCACCCGGGAACAGCCTGGATGCCGGCCTTTTTTACGATCATTACTGGATGTCGTATGCCGACAGCATGATGTGGGAAGGTTCATTCCTGGTCAATACTGGTAGCAAAGAACAGATGGGCTTCCTGCGAGGATACACCCAATGGAGGCACAACTTTTCCGACCGCTTCTCCATCACTTCAGGGGTGTCCGGATCCCTTCTGACCCTGAATAACAGCTGGGCCCTGGAACCCCGGTTTGGATTCGACTGGATCATCCATGATCGTCACAGCCTGAACTTTGGAACCGGCATCTATAGCCAGATTCAACCGCGGGTGATCTATTTCGTGCTGGCCCATCATCCTGATGGAACAGTCACACAACCGAATCTCACTATGGATTTCACACGCAGTTGGCAAGTGGCAGTTGGCTATAATTACCTGCTTACTGAAAATCTTAGATTTAAAGCGGAGACCTATTACCAGTACCTGTATGATATCCCTGTCAAACGCTCCATCCCTGAATACGCGCTTCTGAACCAGGGGCATGAGTTTTTCATCGGCAGGCAATATGCCGATAGTCTGATCAACCTGGGAAGCGGAGAGAATTATGGGGTAGAATTTACCTTTGAACGGTTTTTCAGGAAGAACTATTATTGTCTGCTCACTGCCTCCCTTTTCAACTCAACGTATCAGGGATACGATAACGTGACCCGAAACAGTGCTTTCAATGTCAATTATGTGCTGAATGCTGTCGGTGGGTATGAATTTGTGGTCGGGAAACGGAAATGGGGTGTACTCTCATTCGGACTGCGTGCCACCTGGGCCGGAGGAAACCCATACATCCCATACGATGTCAGTGCCACCGTGGCAACCGGGGAACCAATCCCCGACTGGAGCCGTTCCTATGAATCCCGGTTCCCTGGCTACAAGCGAGTTGCCTTCCGGTTTGGCATCAAACGAAACATGCCAAAATACCACCTGGAATTTCTTCTGGATCTTCAGTACCGTACAAGTTATACCAACATCGCTTTACAACGGATCGACCCCCGAACCGGAGAGATCAGATACTATTTTCAGATGGGAATTTTCCCGATGGGGACCTGGAGGGTACAGTTTTGAATATTACCTTTGTGATCCGGAAACCAACTAACAAATATATGAGATTCGATACTAAGATATACGCTTCTATTCTCAGCGTTATTGTATTGCTGACTGCCTGTCAGTCAACTTCCAATAAAAAAGTTAAAAACCTTTCCCCTAATGCACACCAGGTGGTTGCAGAAGAGGTTATTCAAACCAGCAAATACACCTATGTACTTGTTTCAGAGGATGAAAGAGGATACTGGATTGCCATTCCCAAAACCGATATCCAGGAGGAGGGTACCTATTTCTGGTCGGTCGGTTCTGAGATGAATAATTTCACCAGCAATGAGTTAAACAGGACATTCCCGAGTATTTTCTTTGTTCAGGATTTTACGGATCAGCCGATACTGCAGGGCAATGAGTTCAGTTCATCTACGATGGGAGCAAAACCGCAATTCAGGGAACAATCCGGAATTGAAATCCCCAGGGCAGAAGCTGGCATCACGATCGCTGAGTTATATGCAGACCGTAACTCCTATGCAGGTAAAACGGTGAAAATCAGGGGCGAGGTAGTAAAATTCCTCCCCGAAATCATGGACCGTAACTGGGTACACCTCCAGGATGGATCAAAAGATGGCGAAAATTATGATCTGACAATCACATCAAAAGCAATTGTCAACGTTGGTGAGGTTGTTACATTTGAGGGAGTCGTCGCTGTAGATAAGGATTTCGGGGCAGGCTACTTCTATAATGTGATCGTAGAGGATGCAGTAATCAAATAGCATGCAGATGACGAGGATCCTGGCGGATTTTCGCAGATTTCGATCGTAAATCCCAAATCGAATTAATCGGAGGGTTCCTCGTCTCCACCTTCCTGTCGCTGATTATCGTGCCGGTACTTTATCAGGTGTTTACGAAGGACGAGGGACGTAAGACGAAGGACGAAGGACTTGAGTAGTAATAGGTAGAAGACAGTTGTAAAAAGGATATCGCGCATCGCATATCGCGCATCCGGGATCAATAATAAAACCAGATCGTCCTGTAATCGCGGACATTCTCTCCCCTGGCAGCAAGTTCCTCGAGGTAGTCGTAGATGGGAACATCCACGTAGTTGTAAGGTGGGACCGGGGAGATGTTTTTTTCCCACGGATGAAACTCATAAACCCGGGATCCGTCGGGTAGGATCATGACCAACCGGTGATCCTGTCCGGCCCGCAAATGGTTCTTCCCTAATTTAGGAACATTGAATACCGGTTCATCAGTACGGTCGAGTCCGGGTAACAAGCGTGCCTCCTCCTTCCGCTCCTGAAGTATTCTGGCAATCGGGACCATGTATCGTTTGGTCTCCTCCTTCCCTTTCATGTTGAAGGTATAATAGGGATCAACCCCAATGGATTTAAGGTCACAACGAAGTTTTGCAAGCTCAAACCGCCGGGAGTTCTCCACCGTATAAACCTGTTGGTTGTAAATGCTGATCCCTAGTTTCCTGATCTTCTGAACGGCAGCCATCGCCTCAGGAGTGATCTCGTAAGAGTGCTCAAAATGAGTGATTAACGCAATCTCCAATCGTGGAGGTTGATGATACTTTCCCAGAATCCCGACCAGTTTATCCGTAAATCGCATGGGCAGCACGACCGGTGTACGACTCCCGATCCTGATCCTGTATATATGCTTCTTCTTTGACAGAATCTCTAGGATATTCTCAACCTGCTGGTTGGTCATCACCAGGGGATCTCCTCCTGTAATCAACACATCTCCAACGCTTTTATGTTTATCAAACCATGAAAGAGCCTCTTCCAGTTTCACTTTGGTTGCCATGGCCTTTGGCTCTAGCACCCGCTCAATTTCCCAGTTACGCTGACAGTAGACACAAATCTGGGAACAGGTGTTGAACGGTTTCAGGATGGAAATGAAGGGGTATCGGCGGGTAATCAGATCGACCGGGGAAGTATCGTGTTCTCCCATGAAATCAAATGATATCCCGCGATCACCTTTGTGGGCTGTAAGCTCATCCACATAATCTTTTGGTGGAATTACCTGAGCCCTGATGGCATGATCATAACCTATAGAGAGCTTGGTGTCCATCAAACCCAGGTAATAGGGAGTGATCCCAAAGGCAATTTTATTTCTGACCGCCTTGTCCACTGCCTCCTTCTGATCATTAGTCATCTCGATCAGGTCGATCAGCGGTTTGGGATCCTTGATCACATGCTTCAGATGCCACTGGTAATCGTTCCAATCCTCTTCATTTGCCTTGAAGTAGCGAAGAATCTTCGCACGGTTCTCGGCACGCCACCCGACGACCTCTTCCTCCAGTCCGGACGGGAACTTTTTAAAGTACTTCTTCATATTGGATCCCAGTTCATCCAGGATCTCCATCCGGACAGTCGCTGCTTCTCTCCCGTGCAGTTTGAAAAACTCGGGAACGCCCTTCTTCACCTGATCGTTCTCGAGGTAAATGTTTGATTTTCCGGTCACCCCGCGAAAGAGGTTGATGAACTCCATGAGAAAACCGGCAGAAATCTTACCCGTCATCTCATCTCTGTGGTTTCTGGCGAGCTTCCAGAGACAGTCCAGTGCTGAAAACTCGGTTCGAAATTCATTTACAGGTCCAATGACACTCCTGAATACCCGAATACTCTCCCGTACCGTGGATTTCTCCAGGATATGTAGGTCGTTATCCACCTGAAAGACCTTTCGCTCGGCCTTTTCAAGGTAGCTGTACAAATTTTCACGTGCATCTTCAAGGCTCTCCGATTTTTTCAATAATTCATAGATCTCCGGGTTCGACTCCCAGAGACGCTGCAGGTAACCCTCGTAATCGACCTCAAAATGGGGTTTAAAAAGGCTCACCTCGTCAGTAAAAACATCATCCAGCAAGCGCGTACTAACCCATTTTCGGCCGGAAGAACTCTCTTTACCTGTTTTGGGATGGGTTTCTGGTAAATGATTGGAAGTATATTTCTTCATAAAGGGTCAATTTATTGTGAAGGAAAAAATTAATTTTCTAAGAAAAAGCCTTGCACAAGATGGTTCAGGATGGAAGTTTCATCAAATTCAAATGTACAAAATTTTGGATGGGAACGCAAGTCTTGTTATATTTGTTTAGCCAAAGATTTCAACATGAAACATTTACGTATTGTCATCTGCATTCTTCTAGCTGTCACCCTCGCCTGCAAGAAAAACGACATTCCGGATCTGGATTTCAGGCAGGAGATGAGGAAATTTATTGAAGGGATCTCCGGTTTCGCAAGAAGTTATTCCCCTGGATTCATTGTGATACCCCAGAATGGTCAGGAGCTGATCACCCTCGACGGGGAATCGTCAGGCCCTCTGGCTACCGGGTATTCACAGGCAATCAGTGGGCAGGGACGGGAGGATCTTTTCTATGGTTATAACGGCGACGGGATTCCTACCCCGGTGAATGACCGGCTTTATATGGAGGGATACCTTGACCGTTGCAAAACCGCAGGGAACGTGATTCTGGTGACAGATTATTGTTCTGCTCACCCAGATATGCTCGATTCCTATCTCCAGAATGAGGCAAAAGGCTATATCTCCTTTTCAGTAGATCACCGGGAACTGGATCATGTCCCTGCCTACCCGGTACCGATCTTCAATGAAAATTCCAACCATATCCATTCCCTTAATCAGGCTAAGAATTTTCTGTACCTGTTGAACCCGGATGCGTTTCCCACCAAAAATCATTTTCTGGACTCGCTCAGCAAAACCAACTTTGACCTCTTCATCATTGACCTCTTCTTCCAGGGGAACGAACAACTCATACAGGAGGATGTAACTTCACTTAAAACCAAGTCAAATGGGGGAACCCGGTTGGTCATCTGTTACATGAGTATCGGCGAAGCTGAGAATTACCGGTATTACTGGCAAACAGGATGGGAGTTCGGGAGTCCGGAGTGGCTCGACAAAGCCAATCCCGATTGGCCGGGTAACTTCAAGGTCCGATACTGGGATCCTGCCTGGCAGGCCATTATTTTCGGAAACAACACTTCCTACCTGAAACGCATTATCGACGCCGGGTTTGACGGAGTGTACCTGGATATTGTGGATGCTTTTGAATACTATGAAGAGTAATGCAAAATGCAAAATTAATTTAGTAAGACTATGACGAAAGAGGTGTTTTTTTATGTGGCGGGAGCGACTACCTTCGGCTGGGGTGTTGCTCACTTGTTTCCAACGAAATCGGTGGTTAAGGGATTCGGGGATATCTCCGAAGTCAACCGGAACATCCTCAGAATGGAGTGGATCACAGAAGGGATCGCTCTGATCTTCCTAGGCATCCTGGTAGTTGCGTTATTGATTTTCATAGGTGTATTACTCTAATATCCCGATTACATGAGAATTATCGATTTATCACCTGAGCATGAACCACTCTATTTCTGTTGCCTGGAAGATTGGTCGGAGGAGATGAAAGAGGCCGGCGATCACAAGGAGAAGTGGTTTCAAAAAATGAAAGATAACGGTCTGAGGGTTAAACTCGCCGTTGATGTCCACGGAGTGGTTGGCGGAATGATCCATCAAGGTTCATCAAACGTCAGAAAAAACCTGAAACCATTCCGGGAAAGGTGGCTGTAACCTCTTTTATCAACGGCTGGTGCCCGGCGATGAACATCGTTCACGAACGGGCAAAACGAGCTACTGAAGAGCTCGGTGAAACCGTGGTTTACCGGGTAATTCCAACTGAAGAGAAAAAGGCAATCCGGGAATGGGGACTGTCAGATGCCTTGTATATTGATGGGAAATCCCTGAGAATGGGGCCGCCACCCTCTTATAACAAGATTCGACAGAAAATTGTGAAAAAAATACGTAAGTGAAGAAATATCTCACCATAGGAATTATCTCTGCGATCATTTTCGCTTCGTTTTTCATCTTTTCGTCCAGGTTCTATCCAATCCTGAATTCTGATGATGCGGTAACCATCTTGATGACTCGTTGGTTCCACCTGCCGGAAGACCTCTATTTCTGGGGACAGGACCGCTATGGATCCATAATCCCTATGATCGGACAGTTTTTTAATAAAGTGTTGTCCTTATCTCCAGTGGTCTCTGAGTCACTTTCACACTACCTTATCCTTGTGCTGGGATTTTTAGCTTTCTCAACATTGCTTAAATCCAATAAGGGAAAGATCTTTCTGGCAGTCCTGTGGTTTTTCCCTCCATTCCATTTCATTGACCTGGTTCGGAACGTCGCGGGAGTCCAATATAGTCTGGTCGGAATATTAATCTTTCTGGTAAACTTTTACCACAGACCGGATCTTCAAAAAACACCCTGGCAACAGTGGGTGGTGTTAGTTGGGATCACTGTCTCAGTAGTAATGTTATTATGGATCTCTGACATTGCCGCCGCTTCTGTTTTTATAATCATTTTGGTGCTGATTTGGTTTCACCGGAATGAGAGGTCGAATATATCGTCTGATTTCAGAAGGAAAGAGATCTACTTTCTGCTTAGCGGGGTTTTACTGGCTGGTTTGTTCATCTGGTATGCCAGGTACCATGCGGTAAGAATTGAGGACTATCACGCCAACCCCTTCAATAACTTTGGGGGGAGCCTTGAAGCTTGCTTACAGCTGAAAAAATCAGCGATAGCTATTCTCACATTCAGATCCGACAACCCGTTTACAGGGATTTATATGTATTTAGTTATTTTGTTGTGTTTGATCATTATACGGAGTTATCATAAAGATTTTCTTCCCCGAAACAACCGGCAATGGTTTCTGTTTTTTATTGCGGAAGGCATTCTTATATTTCTGATAATTCTTTGGTCCCGCTGGGCACTTCTGAATGGAATCCCAAGAAGGTATTTCACCGGCATCTATATCGTTGGCTGGCTTGCATTTCTGATGATTCTTGAAAATTATCCTGTCTCCATCCACAAAAAGATTCTGCAAATCTTTACTGTGATTACCTTGATGGTTGGAGTTTTCAGCTCCTTTTATTATTTCGGGTTCCAGCGTCCAAAGAGTTTAAAACCCATGGTGACCGTTGTCGGCGAATTCCGGAGCCTGGGTTCCATCGGGTTGATTGCCGAGTATTGGAATTCCTATATCACAGCAGTACCGGATCCGGACAGAATCAAAGCGACACCTCATGATAAAGATTATGTGAGAAACTGGAAGATGGTTGATTCCGTATTCGCCCAACCCCATATTTACGTAATCAAAGACATGTGGCTTGATGAATTTCCGGATACCCTGATACAGTTTGACCGGATACTGGTCTCAAAAGGGGAGGCGTTCTTCATTGGAAACTGCTGGGTCAAGGAATATATGCCTTGTCAAAATCATCACTCATTTGGTGCACCATAAACAGGTTGGACAGGTGTGACACGTTTACCTAAAACCCTTACCTTTGACCAGTGCGTTCAATTTATAGACTTGACAAATCCTTCGGGCCCGGGGGTTCCTTTGCGGGATTGATCCTGGTTATCGTTGGACTCGTTCTGATCCCTTTTTACTGGACAGGATCCATCCTGATCGTGATCGGTGCATTTGCCGGATTTACAGGGAGTGGCTGTGAGATTGATGTAAAAAATCGCCGGGTCCGTCCCTGCCATCTTCTTCTTGGAATATTTAAAACAGGGAAATGGAGAGCAATGGATTCGTTTCAAACGATTCGTGTCGTTCGGACCATACGCTCATTCCGGACTTTCAGCCTGAGTAACCGGGCAATGAATACCACTCAGGAGGATTACCGCGTTGTCCTAGAAGCTGGCACACCTCAATCACGGCTTGAGATGCAGAAGTTCAAAACCCGGGAAGAGGCTCTTCTCGAAGCCCGGAAACTGGCAGATCTATTGGGGATACAGATGCTTGATAACTAGATACTGGATGCCGGATAGCGGATAAGAATTTCCGACCCTGAACCTTGACCCTTGAACTTGACCCTTGACCTTCGACCCTCGACCCTGATCACTTGTGCTCCTGGTCCTGCTTACTTCGGAGTTACCAATTTTTCTGCCCATAACATTAAGCAGGTTTCCAACGAGCAAAAAGCCCTGGATCAGCATCATGCTCTGGTAACAACTATAGAAAAAGCCGGATGCAAAGTGGTCATCCTATCAGAACTTCCCGGGCATCCCAATTCTGTTTTTACAAAGGATCCTTCCGTTTGTACGCCACAAGGGTATATCAAACTTAGGATGGGCCTTCCTTCCCGGGAGGGGGAAGAGCAATGGATGGCCGAAACGCTGGAGAGAATCGGTGTTCCCTGTGTGAAGGCCATCGAAGCACCCGGAATTATAGAAGGTGGGGATATCATTCTGGCAGAAAAGGTAGCATTCATCGGGCAATCTTCCCGGACCAACGCTGAAGGCATCAGGCAAATCAGTCGCCAGTTTGACGAAATGGAATATGAGATCAGAACTGCAGCCGTCCACTCTCCTTTTCTCCATTTAGGCGGACCCATGACCCTTGTCTCACCGGATACTCTTCTGTGTGTCAGAAATCTATTTCCGGAAAGCTTTTTCAAAGGCTTTCAACGCATCGAAGTTCCCCATACCGGATTCATGAGTGGAAATGTGATCCCTCTTCCCAATCGGCAAGTGATTGCAGACCAGACAAATCTACCTGCTATTACCGCCCTTCGGCAGCAAGGATTCAAGGTTTATCCGTTGGATCTCTCTGAATTTGTAAAAGGTACCGGTGGCCCAAGTTGCCTTATTCTGCAGGTAAAATACCAGTTTGCAGTTGGCAGTTGGCAGTAAGCAAGGAAAAATCATTCGTAAATCGTCGTTCGTAATTCTTCATTCTCTTCTAAGTGTTACCTTTGCCCCAAAGATTCAGCCCGCATGCGACTCTCGTTACGTCTGATGATCTGGTTCCTGACTATTTTGCCTTTCCGGTTTTTTTACGGGATTTCTTCGTTTATTTCTTTCATCATGTATTACATCCTTGGATACAGGAAAGAGGTAGTGTGTAGAAACCTCCGGAATGCCTTCCCGGAAAAGCCGGAATCAGAACTCAGGTACATTAAACGGGAGTTTTACAAACACCTGGCTGATTACCTGGTGGAAACAGTCGCAAATTTTCATATGAATGTCAGTGATTTCGACGACCGGTACAAGTTGACCAATACGGAACTGTTGGATAAATATGCCAGAGATGGGGTCAACGTCATTCTGGCTCCCGGCCATTACGGCAATTGGGAGTGGGTCTCTTACCTGGTGTTGAAGATTAATTTCACCTGTGTGGCCATTTACAAAGCGCAAACCAATACGTTTGTGGATGACCTGATCCTTCATTCCAGGGGGAAATACGGACTTCTTCTCTACCAGTATCATGAAGCCTATAAATACTTGCTCAACACCCAGGAAACAGGACCACTATGCCTCTATTTTGCAGCCGATCAGCGCCCGGCAAAAAATGTGAAGGTTCCCTGGGTGACCTTTTTGAATCAACCTACCGCAGCTTTTCGTGGTCTTGAAAACCTGCACCGTATGACGAAAGGGGTCGTTCTCTATGTGCATATCCAGAAAGTAAAGCGTGGCTTTTATGAAGTGGAATTCCGACCTCTGAATAAACCCGGAGAGGTTCAAATGGTTCCTGAACTCATTGAACGGTATTTTGAGGCACTGGAGAATAACATCCGGGAGGATCCCCGGTTTTACCTCTGGTCGCATAACAGGTGGAAGTTCTCACCACCAGCTGTAGCTACAAATCCATCATGAAAAACAAATCTTCTTTACCCACGTTACCTCCTCGATGGATTGTCAGAGCCATCCAGGGTGTCCGCTCAGCATTATTGGCTTTGCATGACAGGATGTTTCCAGGAAATGTGGTATTGTATGAGAAATTTCAGTATTTCTATCTGCTTCCATCCCTCTACGTGGCAGCAGAACTTAATATTGCCGGGTTGCTTCAGGATGAGGATAAATCGCTTGCTGACCTTGCCAGGGAGTCCGGTTCAGACCCGGAAAGCCTTTATCGGATCCTGCGGGTTCTGGCTTCCCAAGGCATTTTCCGTGAGAGCCAAAACCGGACGTTTTCCAATACCGGGTTATCCAGACCGCTGATGGACAGACCGGGATCATTGCGCCATATGCTCAGGCACCATCTGGGCAACCTGAACTGGCAAATCACCGGTGACCTGCTGGAGACAGTCAGAACCGGAAAAGATGGCTTCAACAGAAAGTTTGGCAAAAACATTTATGACTACCTTGCCGGAGATCCTAATAGTTATGCCCTGTTTGACCAGTCGATGTCGGATCTCTCCTCGTTGGGAATAGCTCCCTTGCTTCAATCGTACAACTTCTCGAACATCACAATCCTGGCCGATATCGGAGGCGGAGAGGGCTTTCTTTTAGCAAACATCCTGAAGAGACACCCTTCTCTCCGGGGAATCCTATTTGACCTTCCCGCTGCCCTTGAAAAAGCGGGACAAACGCTGCAAGACTATGGGGTAAAAGAGAGGGTGAACCTGAAGGAGGGGAATTTCCTGGTATCCGTTCCATCAGGAGCTGACGGATACCTGCTGAAAAATATTTTGCACAACTGGAATGACTCCTGTTGCCTCACCATCCTCTCCAATATCCGGAAAGTTTTACCTGAGAATGGGAAAGTGATCATCGTGGAAATGATCATTCCACCGGGGAACAGGCCGTCGACCGCCAAAATGATCGACATCCAGATGCTCACTTCCATGCCTGGTGGTAAAGAGCGAACCCGTGAGGAATTTGAAGCGTTGTTCCATCAGGCTGGCCTTTCCCTTTTCCGGGAATATTCCGCGATTGCACCGGTATCTGTTCTCGAAGCCCGCTGGAAAGGTTAACTTTGCTCCATGCAAAAATTCCTGGCAGCAATACGGAAAGAGTGGCTTATCCTGATCCGGGACATCCCCGGCCTTGCGATTCTGTTCCTGATGCCCGTACTCCTGATTCTCGTAGTCACCCTGGCTCAGGAAAACGCGCTGAAGAGTCAGGTGGAAAAAAGTACCATCCTCAT